>JANYHK010000041.1 GCA_025359105.1 Myxococcales bacterium
CGACGCATCGCGAACTAACGAAACGAGATTATGCGCTGCTGGGCGAGCTCGCAGAGGATGCGGAGCGCGTCGAGGAGCGGCATCCCGCTCACGTCGAGGATCAGCTCGAGGGTCGAGACGCCGTCGATGTGCGAGAGCACGAAGCCCGCGCGGTGGTCGATGGAAAGCCACCGCAGCTGATCGCGCGCGACGGTCACGACCGGGACGCGATCGAGCGGGCCGATCCGCGCCGTGTACATCTGGCGCAGGACCTGCCGGCAGTTCTCCGCGCACTCCTTCACTTCCGGGTTGTTGGGGTCGTCATCGAGGAGACCGTCCGCGAGCACGAGCGCGCCGGTGTAGTCGCCGAGCGAGAAGCGGTCGCGCATCTCGCGGACGGTGTCCGCGGCGGACATCGGGGCAGGCGCCGCGTCGGCGACGGCGACGGCGGGCGGGTGTTCGCTGAGGGCCCTCGGTCTGTTCGACGGGGCCGTGAGCGCCGCCGCGGCCCGCGCCGGCGCGAAGACGGTGTTCTCGGGCGTCTCGTGGCGCGTCTCGGCCCCTGGCTCGTCGCGCGGCACCCCGCGCAACGAGGTGGCTGGCCCGCCGCCGCCGATGACCGCATGCTCCTTCGTCGGTTGCTCCGATTCGTCATCGGCAGCCGTCCGTGAGCCCGACGGCGCACGGAGACGACTCGTCTCGCGGCGGGACGGCCCGTCGCTGGGCGAGGGCTTCGTGTTCGGCTGGTCCGAGATGGGATCGCCGAGGCCGAGATCCTCCCAGCCCCGATCGAGCTCCGAGACCGGCAATCCGCTCACCGACGGGATACGCTGCGGGGCCGGCTTCACCGACGGCACCCGCGAGTCCGCCATCGACAAGAGGCTCGAGCGCATCGAGTCGGGCATCTGCGTCGTCTCTGGCGACGCGCTGTCCGGCCCCAGCGTCACCTTTCGCATCAGCGTCCGCTCGTTGTGCGCATCGCGCGGCACGTCCGCCACGCCAACCACGGCACCCCGCGCCGGCGTGGAGGGACCCTTCGAGCTCGACGCCGTCTCGCGCGCGAGCTCGGCAGGGTCGAAGTCGGGGACAATCGTCGGCCGCTCCTCCGGCTCTGGGTCCGGCGACTTTTTCTTCTTGTCTTTGGGCTCTTTTCCCACGGCTCCGCGCTACGTCTTGGCGACGACCCCTTTGAACATGCGGTGCGTCCGCGTGAGCCCGTCGATCTGTTCCTTGATCGCCGCCACGTCCTTCTTCACGATGGCCTGCCGTGCGCGCTCCACGATGGCGCGCGCCTTCTCGATCGCGTCGCGGCCGAAGTCGCTGGAGGCGACGATCTGCTCGACCTGAGGGAAGAGCTTCTCGATCTCACCGACGATCTTCTCGGCCTCCTGCTTGGCGGCCTCGAACTCCTCGCTGGAGCGGCGGTCGACGACGTCGTCCTTCGCGTTCTCGATCATTCCCTTGATCTCGTCGCGTGTCAGGCCGCTCGTCGCGGTGACCTGGATCGACTGCTCGAGGCCGGTCTCGAGGTCCTTTGCGCGCACGCTGACGATGCCGTCCGCGTTGATCTCGAAGGTGACCTCGATCTCGACGGTGCCCTTTGGCGCGCGGCGGAGGCCGGTCAGGATGAACTCGCCGAGAAGCTCGTTCTCCTCGGCGTTGGTGCTCTCGCCTTGCATGACGAGGATCTTCACCGCGGTCTGGTTGTCGCGGCTCGTCGTGAAGATCTTGGTGCGGTGCGTCGGCACCGTCGTGTTCTGGGGGATGAGCTCCTCGAAGATGCTCCCGAACGTCATGATGCCGAGCGCGTGAGGCGTGACATCGAGGAGGACCATCTCCTGCTTGTCGTCCATGAGCGCGGCGCCCTGGATCGCGGCGCCGAGGGCGACGACCTCGTCGGGATGCACGCCCTTGCACGGCTCGCGCTCGAAGAACGTCGCGACGGCCGACTGGATCTTCGGCATACGCGTCATGCCGCCGACGAGCACGACCTCTTCGATCTCGTCCTTCTCGAGCTTGGCGTCTTCGAGCGTCTGCCGGCAGATGTCGACGGTGCGCTCGATGAGATCGTCACTCAGCTCCTCGAGCGTCTGGCGCGTCAGCGTCTTTTGCAGGTGGAGCGCTTCGTTTCGGCCGCTCGAGATGATGAAGGGGAGGTTCACCTCCGTCTCTTTCACGCTAGAGAGCTCGCACTTGGCCTTCTCGGCAGCGTCCTTCAGGCGCTGCAGGGCCATGCGGTCCTGGCGGAGATCCAGGTTGTGCTCCTCCTTGAAGCCCTGCACGAGCCAGTCGATGATGCGCGCGTCGACGTCCTCGCCGCCGAGGAACGTGTCGCCGGCGGTCGCGATGACCTTGAAGACGCCGTGGGCACCGATCTCGAGGATCGAGATGTCGAACGTGCCGCCGCCGAAGTCGTATACGGCCACGACCTTCTCCATGTTGCGGCCGAAGCCGTAGGAGAGCGCAGCCGCCGTCGGCTCGTTGATGATGCGGATGACGTCGAGCCCCGCGATCTCACCGGCGTCCTTGGTGGCCTGGCGCTGGTTGTCGTTGAAGTACGCGGGGACGGTGACGACGGCCTTGCTCACCGTCTCGCCGAGGTAGTCCTCCGCGATGATCTTCATCTCTTGCAGCACCATCGCGCTGATCTCGGGGACGGAGTACTCCTTGTCCCGGAGCACGATGCGAACGTCGTGGTGCGGGCCCTCGACGATGCGGTAGCTCGACGTCGCTACCGCGTTCTTCACCTGCGGCGAGTTCCACTTGCGCCCTATGAGACGCTTGGCGGCGTACACCGTGTTCTCGGCGTTCGTGATCGCCTGACGCTTCGCGATGTGGCCGACGAGACGCTTGCCGGCCTCGGTCACGGCGACCATCGACGGCGTCGTCTTGTACCCGCCCCGGTTGGGGATGACGCTCGGCGTTCCATTCTCCACGATGGCGACGCACGAGTTCGTCGTTCCCAGGTCGATTCCGATCACCTTCTCCAAGGTCGTCTCCCGTCGTACTCGGTGGTCTCCGCGCTGGAGGGCCGTCCACCGCGAAAATTGGTTGGTCGTCCTGGCCGTGTCCCGTTGATTCTAGAAGGCCCGCGGCGTTTTGGAAAAATCGCTTGTGTCTGGCGACGTTGTCTCAGGGTACCTCACCCTGTCTTTTCGAGCCTCTTTTGCAGCGCGATGACGGCGGTACTGCCCGGATCCATGCGCGCGGCCTGCTCAAGCTCGCGTTTTGCGGCGATCGTGAGGCCGGCCGCCAGGTAGATGTTGATGAGCGTCAGCCGGTAGGAAACGATCGCCGACCCGTACTCGATGGCCCGTTTCGAGGCGTCGGCGGCCTCGTGAAGGTTGCCCTGGGCCTGGAGGATGGCGTTGGCGAGCTTGTCTTGGACCCCCGCGTTGTCGGGCTTGGCCTTGGCGACGCGGGCCCACGAGCGCGAAGCCTCGGCCCATCGACCGTTGCGCTCCTCGTAGGTCGCCTGCTTCATGTAGTTCTCGGCGAGCGCCATGTCCGCGGCTTCCTGCGTCATGGCAAAGAGGCGCTGGAGCTCAGGGTCCTCGCCGTCGAAGCTGACGGCTACACGGTACGCGTTGGCCGCGCTGACCATGTCCTTGGCCCCGCGTGCCAGGTCGCCGGCTTGCTTGTACTTCTGCGCCTGCGCCTTGGCGGCGTCGGCGAGCCGGTCGTCGTAGCGGCGCTTCAGGGCATCCATCGCATCCTGCGTGGCGCCGGTGGGAGCTACCGACATCGGCGAGCGAGGGGGAGGCTTGGCGGTGGCGCCCCGGAGGCGCCGGGCGAGGGCTTCTCGAGCCGCGCGCGGGTCGACCGGCGTCGACGGCGTCGGGTTGAACATCGGCTGCGACGCCGTCGGCGGGCGCGCGGGGGGCGGGACGTACGGGGTCGGGGTGGGCCTGGCGTCTTCTTCCTCCCGCCGCGGATCGTAGGGCATCGACGGGGTCCGTTGCGGCGGCGCGTCGCCCGTCCGGACGCGCTGCGCCTCCTCACGCGCGCGGATGGCGTCCGCTTGCGCGCTGGCCATCATCGCCTCGATGCCGCGCGCCTGCTCCTGCACCTCGAGGTACTGGTCGTACTCCGGCCGCTTCTCCTTCGAGGTGAGTGTGTCGTGCGCTTCGGTCACCCGCCCGAAGATGATCTCCATCTTCTGCTTGAACCCGCCGAGGTTCTTGCGAAAGTGCTTGTCGGGATGAAAGTGCGCGGCGAGCTCGAAGTAGGAGCGCTTGATCACCTTCCTCTCCGCCATGCGCGCGACGCCGAGGAGCTGGTAGTAGTTCACGTCGTCGAGGCGGTAGTAGAGCTCCAGAATGCGGAGCTTCTCCTCGGCTTCGAGGTCGCAGGTCTCCTCGAGCTCGGCCGGATCGTAGGTGACCGGGCCGCTGGCCATCACCTCGGTGAGGCGCGGAGGCTCGGGACGTTGGCGGCGGATGGGCTCCTCCGGGGGCGGCAGGGGTAGCGCCGCCTTCGCCTCGCCGACGAACTGCACGATGTCCAACCCCGCGAGCTTGTTGAGCGATGCAGCGACGTCGTCCTCGTTGAGGCCGGTCTGCGCGGCGATCTCGCGAACCGAAGCCGCGCCGTTCACCCTCGTCAGGATGAAGCCATCGATGGGAGCCAGCGGGAGCGAACGGAGGTCGCCGACGCTGGCCGCCATTTTGGGGACCCGTGCGCCTTGAGCCACGCGTTCAGTGTATGCGCGTTCCTTCGAAATCCGCTCACGAAATCGAGCGGTTCCCTTTTCTGTTCGCGACGACATACCGGTCGTGCATCCAGACCCAGCCCTCCGGCATGGCGAGGATGAAACGGCACAGCGCCTCGTTGATGCGCGCCGTGAGGACGCGCTCGCGATCGGGGATGCCTGCGAGGTCCGCCGTCGGGACGCGCACGATGCGAGCGCGCTCGTCGGGGGCGCACGCGCCGACCACCACGGCGGCGCCGGTGCGCAGGGCCAGGCGAGCGGGGCCCACGGCGGTTGGCGCGGGGTGGCCGAGGAAAGGGACGTCGATCGACGGCACGCGCGACCTCAGATCCATGAGGACGCCGAGCACGCCGCCTTCGCGCAAGACGCGAACCATTCGCGTGCCGGCGCCGGGACGCCCGCGGTAGATGGCGCGCACGCCGCGGCCCCCCCGCAGTCGCTCGTAGACGTCCCCCAGGCGCGGATCGTACGCCTCACGCGCGACAGTCGTGAGCGGCACCCCCTCCGCGACGAGCGTGGCGCCGAGACGCTCCCAGGCGCCGAGGTGCGCCGACGCGAACACGACGCCGCGTCCCTCACCGATCGCCGCCGCGAGCACCGCCCGGTCCGCTTCGCCGAGCGTGAGCGGCTCGAGCGGGGTCGCCCTGCGGAGGAGCCCGACCGCGTCTCCGAGGTGCCCGCCGAGGTTCGAGAAGACGCGCCGGACGAGCGCTCGGCGCTCACGTGCACCGAGCTGGGGCATCGCGCCGGCGACGTTGGCGAGCGCGGTGCGCCGGGCGCCGCCGAGCAAGGCGTGCGCGACGCGCCCGACGACCCGACCAAGGCGCCTGAGCGCCGGCGCGGGCAGGAGCCGGCACGCGCCGAGCGCAACACGCACGGCGGCGTAGAGAAGATCGTTCTTCAGCGACTGCGCGGGCCCCCACGCTCCGCCGCGCTCGCGAACGTCGACGGAGCGCACGGTCAAAGCGGGCTCGGCACCGGCGCGTTTCGATCGACGGTCACGCCGCCGGGACACGTGCCGCACGTCGTCCGAACCTTGTCTCGCGCGCCGCGCACCTTGGTCTTTGCGTCCTCGCAGCGCGTGCGTTCGTCGGTGGCCTGGGCGAGCCCGCAAAGGTGCCCGGTGGCGCGGTCCATCGAGCCGAGCGCGCGGCACGCCGCCACGCAATCGCCTGCCGCCACGTCGAGCTCGCGCTGCGCGACGTCGAGATCGCTCCGCGCCTTTCCGAGCGTCACCTCGCGCGCTGGGGCGACGCTGCCTGGCTGCGAATCCGGCACGGCCGACGAATAGCCGGCTGGCGGATAGCCGCCCTGCGGAGCCTGGGCGCTTTGCTTCGTCGACTCTCCGTAGCTGGCCGGCGATTGCGGGGCCGATTCCCCTGCGCTCTTCGCCGCGCCCCCGCACGAAGGCGCGAGCGCGAGCATCACGAGACCGGCCCCAATCCGCGCGCGGTTCGCCAGCCTCATCGCTTGCCTCCATCGCCGAGGGCCCGCCCGATCACCTGCTCTTGCACCTTGACCGCCTCTTGGAGGAGCGCAATCGCCCGCGCCCGGGCCCGCTGGGCGTCGTCCTTCTTACCCGCGTCGGAGAGGTCCGCCGCGCGCGCCTCTTCGATGACCCCTTCGACCTCGAGCAGGTGCCCACGGAAGTACGTCGCGTCGGGGGCGTAACCGAGGCCCGCCTTCACCGCCTTGGCCGCCTCGTCCAGATCGTGTCGCTTCAGGTCGAGCTCGGCGAGGCGCGCCCACGCGTCCGCAAGGACCTCGTCGATCTCGGGGATCTTCTGGCCTTCGTGGGGACGCGTCGCGGTCACGAGGCGCGTCATCACCGTCACCGCGCCAGGTAGATCGCCCTCGTCCTCGCGGATGTTCGCCTGGTGGTGGAGCGACCGCGCCTCCGAGAGGAACGCCATCACCTCGAGATCGAAGACCGGGCCCGCGTCGGCGGCCGCGTGGACGGGAGGCGGCGGGGCCGGGCTGTCGCTCGCGGCGTCGGGCTTCTTGGCGCACGCGAACGACGCCGCGAGCGCGAGCGCCACGAGCGCGGCGCCGAGCCGGAGGGTGGGGGGCGGGGAGTAGTCTTTCATCGCACTCCCCACATCGCGAATCGGTTCTCGCGCAAATCGCCGGCGCGCGCCATCGCGATCCGATCGATCCGCGCGCTCGCCGCGCCCCGTGAAAGCGGTTTGGCGAACGGCTCGTCGAAGAGCTCCTGCGTCGACCGGGCCTGGAGCAGGCCGGGCCGGTCGGCTTCCGCGGGAGCGACGGCCAGACTCGCGGAACGCGGCGCCTCGGCAGACCGGTTCAGCGTGCCGAGCACCAGCACCGCCGCCGCCGCGAGGGAGAGCGCCGTCGCCGCGCCGAACACCACGCGGATCACGTTGCTGCGCGGCTGCGCTTTCGGCGCCTTCTGCACCGCGCGCTCGACCATCTCGCGATGCTCGGCGTCGTCCAGCGGGCGCGGCTCGTCGGCCAGCGCCAAGGCGCGCGCCAGCTCGGCGTCTGCGTTCACGACCTTCGGATCCTCGAGCGCGTCGCGCAGGCGCGCCGAAGCGATCTTCTCCTCCTCCGACGGGGGCGCGTCGGGATCGTCCAGCCAGGTCGGTTTCGGCTTCTCGCTGCTCATGACATACCCTCGGCGTCCTCGGACAACTTCTTCTTCAGCGCGCCGATGGCACGATGAAGTAGCACGTCGAACGTCGCCGGAGTCACCTCGAGCATATGGGCGACCTCCTCGCGCGGACGCTCTTCGAGGACGCGCAGACGCACCGCGCGCGCGTAGCGAGGGTGGATAGCTCCGAGCGCGCGCTCCATCTTGGCGCGAACCACCTCGCGATCGCGGCGATCCGACACTTGCTGGTCGATCGGCGTCGTCGTGGCGGCCGCGTCGAGCTCGCGCGCGACGTCGTCCTCCTCCCAGACAACGAGTCGCTTCCGGGCTCGCAGCTGATCGAGCGCGACGCGCAGGGCGACGGTGCGCAGCCACGGATAGAAGCCGACGTTCTGCCAGGTGAACTGGTGGATGCGCTCGACGACCTTCGCGTACGTCTCGCTGAGCGCGTCCTTCGCCGACGCTTCGGAGCCGAGGCGCGGCAGGAGGACGCTGCGGTAGAGCCCCGGGCCGAAGCGCTGGAACAGCTCGCCCATCGCCTTCTTGTCGCCGGCCTGCGCGCGCGCGACGATCTCTCGCTCCTCGGCGCGGGCCTCCTCGCGAGCCCGGTCAAGGGAGCGCTTCATTGCCTCGTCGCGCTCGACCACGGGCGGGAGGATAAAGATCGAAAGCGCTGCGGTCACGATCCCTGAACGCGCGCCACGTCCGCGAGCTTACAGGCGCTTCGGCGCGCCGCGCGGCCGTCTGCTCGCGCTGGCCTTCCTTGTCGGTCGCTACCGGCGTTTGCCCAGTCCGGTCAGGCGACGTTTACTCTAAGTCATTGAAATGACGGGCGACCCGTTGCCCGTTTCGTCCGGCTCCGGCAATGTAGGGGGCCATGAACCTACGGCTCTCGCTCGGGGCGCTCGCCGCCCTCGTCGCGATGTCCCGCGGCGCGCGCGCGGACGATCTGCAGATCCCCTTCACCAAGTCGCAGCTCCCCAACGGGCTCACCGTGATCTTGCACGAGGATCACACCATCCCGACGGTGGTGGTGAACGTCTCGTACACGACGGGATCGCGCATGGAGCAGCCGAAGCGCACCGGCTTCGCCCACCTCTTCGAGCACCTCATGTTCATGGGGACCAAGCGCGTTCCCACCAAGGCGTTCGACGGGTGGATGGAGGCCGCGGGTGGCTGGAACAACGCGTCGACGAGCGAGGACCGGACCGACTACTACGACGTGGGCCCGCCGACGTCGCTCGATCTGCTCCTCTGGCTCGAGGCCGATCGCCTGCGCGATCTCGGGCCGCTCATGACGCTCGAGAAGCTGAACGCCCAGCGCGACGTCGTGCGCAACGAGCGGCGGCAGACGAGCGAGAACACGCCGTACGGCAAGGTGGAGCTGCGCCTGCCCGAGCTCCTCTACGCCGAGGGCCACCCGTACCATCACCCCGTCATTGGTTCCCACGAGGACCTCGAGGCGGCGACGGTGGACGACGTGAAGCAGTTCTTCGCGACCTGGTACGATCCCGCGAACGCGTCGCTCGTCGTCGCCGGCGACTTCGATCCCAAGGCGGCGCTCCAGAAGGTGCAGAAGGCGTTCGGCGGAATCCCGTCGCACGGAAAACCCAAGGATCCGGGCGCCCCCGGCTTCGACCCCAACGTCTCGACGCTCGCGGCCGTCGTGCGCGAGACGCTGCGCGACGACGTCGAGCTCCCCAAGGTGGTGATGGCCTGGCAGTCCCCCAAGCACTTCGCGCCGGGCGACGCCGAGCTCGATCTGCTCTCGAGCGTCCTCGCCAACGGAAAGGCCAGTCGCCTCTACCAGGCGCTCGTCTACGAGCAGAAGCTCGCGCAGAACGTGGAGGCCTTCCAGGCCTCGGGCGTGCTCGGCTCGCGCTTCATGGTCGGCGTCATCGCGCGGCCCGGCGTGTCGCTCGACAAGGTCGAGGCCGCGGTCGACAAGGAGCTCGCCAAGGTGCGGACCGAGCGCGTCCAGGACGAGGAGCTCTCCCGCGCGAAGAACGGCTTCGAGTCACAGTTCGTCCACGGCCTCGAGGGGGTGCGGCAGCGCGCGGCCATCCTGAACCTCTACCAGACGGAGCTCGACGATCCCGGCTTCGTGCAGAAGGACCTGGATCGGTACCGGAAGGCGACGACCGACGGCATCAAGGACATCGCCGCGCGCACGCTCGATCCGAACAAGCGCGTCATTTTGAGGATCCTGCCGCGCGAGAAGGCGGACAAGCAAGGCAAGCATGACAAGCCGGCAGGTAAGAAGTGAGCCGCGCCGGCCGATTTGCTCTGCCGCTCGCGCTCCTCGGCGCGCTGGCGTGCGGTCCCAAGCCGATCTCGAATCCTCCGCTCAAGCCGCCGACGCCGGAGCCGCCGCCGCCGGCGACTGTGACGCTGCCGCCCGAGACCGATCCGCTGGGACCGAAACCAGAGGCCGCCGCGCCCGCCCCGTTCGCTCCCCCTACGCCGACGGTCTACACGACGTCGAGCGGCCTCACCGTCTGGCTCGTCGAGCGGCACACACTACCGCTCGTGGCGATGACGATCTCCGTGTCGTCCGGCGCGTCGTCCGATCCCAAGGGCAAGCACGGGCTCGCTTGGATCACGGCGAACATGCTCGACGAAGGCGCGGGGCAGCTCGGCGCCATCGCCCTCGCCAAGCAGGTCGAGTCGCTCGGCGCGAGCCTGCGCACCGGCGCGAGCCTCGACTACGCGCACGCGTCGCTCAGCGTCGTGAAGAAGAACCTCGCGCCGGCGTTCGCGCTCCTGGCCGACGTCGTCGCGCGTCCGCGATTCGATGCGATCGAGTGGAAGCGCGTGCACGAGCTCTGGGTAAACGATCTCGCGGCGCGGGCGCGAGAGCCGCAGAGCGTCGCTCAGATCGTCGCGATGCGCGCGCTCTATGGCGACGGCGCATACGGTCACCCGGTCGATGGGCTCGCGGCGTCGGCCAAGAGCGCGTCGCTCGCCGACGTGAAAGGCTTCTACAAGGCGACGTGGCGCCCCGACGTCGCGACCCTGGTCGTCGTGGGGGACGTGACGCGCGCGGAGCTCGATCCTCTCCTCGCCGCGGGGCTCGGCGAATGGAAGGCTCCGGCCACCGCGAAGCCGGCGTTGCTCACCCCGCCGCCCCCGCCGCCGCCTGCCACCAAGAGCGGCACGTGGCCGCGCGTCGCGATCGTCGATCGCGCGGACGCCCCGCAGTCGGTCATCGCGCTCGTCCGGGCAGGGCGGCCCGCTGGCGATGCCGACGCGCCCGTCCTCACGCGCGTCAACATCGCGCTAGGTGGCTCGTTCACCTCACGCCTGAACCAGGATCTGCGCGAGGAGCACGGCTGGAGCTACGGCGCCGGCACGCGCGTGACGCTGCTCCGCGGCATGGGCTCGATCCTCGCGTCCGCCGCCGTGCAGACCGAGCACACCGGTGACGCGCTGCGCGCGCTCGTGAAGGACATGGAGGAGTTCGCGCGAACGGGCCTGACCGAAGAAGAGGTCCTGAAGACGCGCTTCGTGGCGCGCGGCGAGCTGGTCGACATGTTCGAGTCGTCCGAGAGCGCGGCGATGCGCCTCGCGCGCGACGCGGCGCTGGGGCTGGGGCCGGACTACGAGCCCAAGGCCAGCGTCCGCCGCGACACCGCAAGCAAGGACGAGCTCGCGCGCGCGGTCCGCGACTTCGATCCGAAGGACGGCTACGTCGTCGTCGTCGGGCCTCGGTCCAAGCTCGACAAGCAGCTCGCCGCGATCGGCATCGACGCGTTCGACGTCCGTGACGCCGAAGGCAAGCCGCTCAAGTAACGTGGGTCAGAAGGTCCCCGACGCGAGCGGCATCCAGAGGGTGGGCGCGGCGGGGATCGGATCCGACGCTCGGAGCTCGGCCGTGCGCTTGAAGGCGTCGAGCGGTCGCGCTTGCGGCGCCTGGTCTTGCCCTGACTCGCGCTCGTTCGACTGGGAGAGGCCCGTGCGCCAGTTCTTGACCATCATCGCGCCGCCGATGATCGCGGCGGCGGTGCCGGGGATGAGCATCACGAGGCCGACACCGCGGATGGTGCTGCCCGTCGCGCGCGAGCTGTCGCACGAGTGCGCGTTGCCGCTGTAGAGGCCGGAGCAACTCTGGTTGGCGACCAGCGAGCCGACCAGCGCGAGGTAGAGGCCGTACCCGTCGAGCACCAGCCCGAGCCCGCCGATGCCGGCGCCCACCCACCACGCGCGCTTCGTGGCCGCGTCCACCTTCAGGTCGACGTGCCCGCCCTCGGCGCCCTGCAGGCGAAACTCGCTGGTGGCGCGCACGCCGGCGCCGCTCAGTCGGTAGGTGTCGCCGAGCGGCAGCTCCTCGTCGCACGGCGACGTGCACGCCGGCACCCACGTCTCGGCGCCCTGGGGGCGGCGGTCGAGGAGAATCGTCTGTTCGCTCGTGATGTGGACGCGAACGAGCGGTCCACGCTTCGGCGTGTCGGGCAGCGGCTGCGGCGCGGGCACTGCGGCAGGGTCCGTGGTCCGCTGCGCGCCGATCTCGAGGTGGTCGACCGCGGCCCACGGGATGCGCCGGATTTCTCCAGTCGGCATCGCGAGCGTGACGTGGTCGCCGGGCGCGCTCTCGACGACCGAGCCGCGCACGAGGCCGCCCGACGTCAGGAATACCGTGTCGGGAACGTAGCCCAGCGGGACGACGGGCTGGACGGTCGCCGGCGGCGCAGCCTCAGGTGCAGCAGGCGCAGCAGGTGCCGTAGGTGCAGAGGGAAGCGGCGGCAGCTCGTCGTCCGCGCGCGCCGCGGCCGTCGTCGCGATGGGCGCGAGCACGGCGGCGACGATGACGACGAGAGACCTGATCTGCCGCATGATTCGCTCAGAAGCTCCGGCTGAAGATCGGGAAGATGGGCGTGACCGGCGCGAGCTTGTCCGTCGCGCTGGGCTCGCGGAAGTTGGGCAGGCGCTTGAAAGCGTTGTCGCTGTTCGCGACGCCCGGCACGTCGAAGAGCCGCGCGGCCTTGGCGGGGGACTGCACCTCCTGCGATTCGCCCGTGCGCCAGTTCGCGAGGATGATGATGCCGCCGACGGCCATCGTCACGAGCCCGCCGAGCATCAGGACGACGCCGACGGTGGTGCCGCCGCTGTTGTCTTTGCAGACGGAGTTGATGTTCGAGTTCGTGCAGCTCGCCGCGGCGGCGATGGCCACGATGTACACGCCGATGATGATGGCGAGGAGACCGGCGCCCGCGACGACGATGCCCGCGGTGCGCGAGATCCGGGTCGCTGGCGCCACCTTCACGACGACGCGCTGGCCGGGTTGGCCATCGAGCTCGAACTCGCTCGACGCCCAGATTCCATCACCGACGATCCGGTAGTCGTTGTTCAGCGGGAGCTGGACGTCGCACGGACTCTCGCACGCCGTCACCCACGGCTGGTCCTCGCCGGGGTTGCGGCGGTCGAGCGTGATCGGGCGCGAGGTCTCGATGTGGACGAGCACCGTGGGCCCGCTCATGGGCGCCGTGGAGTTCGGCATCTTCTGGATCGGCGCACCGGCGGGGACCGCTGTGGCTGCCGCGGGGGCGCCGCCGCGCTCGATGTGGTGGATCTCCGCCCACTGGACGATCGCGCTCTGGCCGCTCGGCAGCTGCACCGTGGCGTGGTCGTTCGGGAGCACCTCCACGAGCGTCCCGCGGAGCATGCCTCCGTTCTTGAGCACGACCGTGTCCGGGGCGCCGGCAACCTGGGTGCCGGCCGCGGGGGCTGGGGCCACCTGAACGGGCTGCGCGCCGTACTGGACGGGCTGGCTCGTGTTGTAGGGCACCGGTTGGACCGGCGCCGAATGGGTAGGCTGGACCGGCGGCGCCGCCTGCGCGAAGCAGGGGGTGCTGATCAAGACGAAGTGCAACGCCGCGACGAGCGCGAGCATGAGCGAAGCCGTACGCATTCGAGTCCCTCCGCTGCACGGAGCACCCACCCGGGTCTCGGTCGGCAGCCGCAGTGAGGCTTGCACGACGTGAACCACGAAGAAAAGCTCTATTTTTCGTCGCGTTTGCGCGGCGAACCCCATCCGGAGAGACGCTTCGTTCGCAGGGCCCCCATGAATCCCCGTTCACACCCGCGGCAAGGGGCGCCCGTCACGGCCGACGGCCGCACGCCGGGGGAGAACGTGCTATGTCCCGGCCCCGTGATGGATATCGCCCTCGCTCCTGGCGCCGACGAGAATGGCCTGGCGGTCATGCTCTCGCAGCTCGTGCGCCAGAACCTCGAGACGAATCCGCACAAGATGCCGGATTTCGAGGCTCTTTCCGGCGTCATCGCCATCGTGGCCGAGGACGCGGAGGTCGCGCTGACCCTCTGCTTCGACCGCGGCGACCTGCGCATCCACGACGGCGTCCTCGGCGTGCCCGACGTGGTCATCTACGGCACCTCCGACACCATCATGGCCCTGTCGAACATGCCCCTGAACCGTCAGGGCCTCCCCATCCCGCGCCGCGACGACAAGGCCGGCCAGGAGCTCGTCCGATCGGTCTTCCGCGCCCTCTTCCGCCGCCAGTTCCGGATCGAGGGGATGCTCTTTCACCTGCCGATGCTCATGCATCTGACGAAGGTCATGAGCGTGAATGGCTGAAGCCGCTTGACCCGGGCCAATGTTACCCGTAGGTTGCGCCGCCCCGAGTGGCAGTAGCGCGCCGATGCTGGCGCGGTGTGCTAATTCTATTTAAGGAAGAAACGTTCCCATGGCTGTCCACATCCGTCTCGCCCGCGCCGGCGCCAAGAAGAGCCCCTTTTACCGGCTCGTCGTCACCGATCACCGCAGCCCGCGCGGCGGCCGCTTCCTCGAGAACATCGGAACGTTCGACCCGTCGAGCCCGTCCGGTCTCCTCACGTTCGACGCCGCGCGCCTCGAGCACTGGAAGAAGAATGGCGCCACGCCGTCCGACACCGTGAAGCACCTCATCAAGGCCGCCCTCAAGGCAGCCGCCGCGGCCCCCGCCGCCGACGCCAACAAGAAATAAACCCGCCGTTCCGCTCCAGTTTCTGCGGGAAAGCTATCCATGGCATTGAAAGAGCTGATTCGTGCGATCGCCATCGAGCTCGTAGATCACCCCGATCAAGTGGTCGTGACCGAGATCGCGGGCGAGCACAACAGTCTCATCGAGCTGCGCGTCGCGAAAGAGGACGTCGGCAAGGTCATCGGCAAGGAAGGTCGCACCGCGCAGTCGATGCGGACGATCCTCACCGCCGTGTCGACCAAGCTGGGCCGCCGAGCGCATCTCGACATCGTCGACTGACGTGAAGGCGCCCGAGACGTGGGTGCCTCTCGCGGAGGTCGCGCGCCCTCACGGCGTGCGCGGTGAGCTGCGCCTGAAGCTGTTCAACAAGGACAGCGACGTGCTCCTGCACCAGGAGGAAGTGCTCGTGCGCCTGAAAGACGGCGTAGAGCAGGAGGTCTCGATCGATCGCGCGCGCCGCGCCGATCAGGCGATCCTCATGAAGCTCCACTCGGTCGACAGTCGCGACCGCGCCGACGAGCTCCGCGGCGCGCTCGTCTGCGTCCGGCGGGCCGACTTCCCGGCGCCGGAGGACGGCGAGTTCTATGCGTGCGACGTGCTCGGCGCGCAGGTCGTCCACCAAGGCGCGCCGCTCGGTACGGTGCGCGATCTCAAGAGCTACCCGACCGTCGACGTGCTCGTCGTGCGCGCCGAGGACGGTGGCAAGGATTACGAGGTTCCCCTCGTCGACGCGATCGTCGAGACGATGGATCTGCCGGGTGAAACGATCACCCTGAAGACGCTCGAAGGGGTCCTTCGGGAATGAGGGTCGACGTCGTCACGCTCTTTCCGGAGCTATTCGAGGGGTTCATCAAGACGAGCTTCGTCGGGCGCGCGCAGACGGGCGGGCAGCTGGCGGTGCGTTTCCGGAGCCCCCGCGACTTCGGGCTGGGCAAGCACAAGAGCGTCGACGACACGCCGTACGGCGGCGGCAGCGGCATGGTCATGCGGGTGGACGTGCTCGTCGCGGCGATGGAGTCGCTGGACGCGGACGCCCCGGCAGGCGTGCGCGCGCGCCGGGCGCTCATGACGCCACAGGGCGTGCCGTTCGACCAGGCGGCGGCCGTGCGCCTCGCGAAGGAGCCGGCGCTCATGCTCGTCTGCGGGCGGTACGAGGGTTTCGACGAGCGCGTGCGCGCCCACGTCGACGAGGAGATCTCTCTCGGCGACTTCGTGATGACGGGCGGCGAGGTGTCCGCGATGGCGATCATCGAGGCCACCGTGCGCCTGCTCCCCGGCGTGCTCGGAAACGAGGACTCCACCCGCGAGGAGTCGCACGCCCCGGAGACGGGGCTGCTCGAGTACCCGCAGTACACGCGGCCGCCGGAGTTCCGCGACGCGCCGGTCCCCGAGGTCCTGCAGGGCGGTAACCACGCCGAGATCGCGAAGTGGCGGCGCGCGCAGGCCCTCGCGCGCACGGAGGTCCGCCGGCCCGATCTCGCCGCGCGCGCGAAGGCGAGCGCGAAAGCCAAGGGGACGACGTGAGGCGCGTCGCGATCGCGCTCGTGCACTTCCCGGTGCTCGACGCGCAGAAGAAGATCGTCACGACCGCGATCACGAACCTCGACGTCCACGACCTGGCCCGCAGCGCGAGGACGTTCGGGTGCAGCGACTACTTCCTCGTCCACCCGATCGACGCCCAGCGCGAGCTCGTCGGCAAGATCACCCACCACTGGCTCGAGGGTTCGAGCGGCAAGCGCATCCCCGATCGCAAGGTGGCGCTGGCGCTCGTGCGCGCCGTTCCGTCGCTCGCCGACGCCTATGCGGCGCTGGGCGGGCGCGAAGCGATCGAGGTGTGGGTCACCGCCGCGCGCGAGGTGGCGCCGCCGATCAGCCTCGCCGACGGCCGCGCCCGCATCGCGACGGAGGGCAAGCCCGTGCTCATCGTGTTCGGGACGGGGTGGGGCCTCGCGCCCGCCGTGATCGACGAGGCCGATCAGACGCTCGCGTCGATCCGCTCCGCGACACCATCGGGCTACAACCACCTCAGCGTGCGGGCGGCCTGCGCGATCACGCTCGATCGTCTGCTCGGGGGGTAAGCAGGGGGGGCTGGCCCGCGCGCTCGATGTGAACGGCGGCCTTCAGCCGGTCACTTCTCGATCAGCGGCGCCTCGACGACGAGCCCGCCCCGCTTGCCCGGCTGCGCTTCGACGAGGACTACGCGGGCTGGACGCCTGGCGATGCCATGCACTGCGCGCATGCGTTTCGGCTCGAGACCCGCTTCGCGCAAGGCCTCGAAGAGGGCGAAGAGGTCGCTCGCCGGGTAGACGAAGCATGCGCGCCCGCGTCGCCCGAGGAATGCGCGCGCCGCCGTGGCGAAGGCGCGGAGCTCGCCGCTGCGCGCGCGCGCGCGGGTGGGCTCCGCCGCGAGCCGCCCGCGCCCCGGCGCGAAATAGGGAGGGTTGCACACGACCAGCTGCGCGCGGCCTCCGTGATCGTGGACGGCACGCGCGACGTCGGCGCAGAGCACCTCGCCCTTGGCCGCCCAGCCGTTGTCCGCGAGGTTCTTGCGCGCGAGCTCGGCCGCGCGCGGGTCGAGCTCGACGAGCAGCGCTCGGTCCACTGCGTCCGCGAAAAGGAGCGCGAGCGTCACCGCCCCGACGCCGGCGCCCAGATCCACGACCGCCCGCGCGCGCCGCACTCCCGCGAAGGCGGCGAGGTGCAGCGCGTCCACGTTCACGCGGTACCCCTCGCCGCGCGCCGGCTGGTGCAGCCGGACCTTTCCGCCGAAGAGGGCGTCCGCTACTTCTGCCACGGGCGGCGCCCGCGGAAGCTGAGGGCGGTGATCGCGCCGGGGAAGAGCTGCACGGTGTACGTGCCGAGCAGGACGTCCTTGCCACCGCTCTTGACGACGGCGCTGATCCTCATCGGCACGCCGGTGTCGATGTTGAGCGCACCGAAGAGGCCGAGCTTGCTCGTCCCCAGGCCCTGGGGCGCGCGCGTCTTGTCGGGGAGGGGATTCTCCTCGACGTCGTTGAAGTAGAACATCTCGCCCTCGTGGGGCAGGTCGGTGTTGACCATCGCGCCGGAGATGCGCACGTCGCCGCAGTCGTGCACCTCGCCGGCGAGCACGCCCTTGTCCGGCTTGATCGTGAAGCCGCCGGCCGCAGACGCGACGGTGTTCACGTCCGTCGCCGCGACGGCCGACGGGTTGTAGGGCGCCACGTTCGAACCATCGACGGCCGAGTTAGGGATGTAGATGTTGTAGTCGTAGAGCTCGCTCCACGTGTTGCCGGTGCCGGTCGCGTCGCTCGTCCTCACGATGAGCGGCGTCTCGGTGGGGATGCCCGGGTAGGTGTACGAGCGCAACCTGCAGCCGTCTGTCGGGCATTTGCTCGACCACGTCGGCAGGGGCATCTGCGGCGGGTCCTTCATGTCGTCGTTCGACGTCGTGTACGCCGCTCCGATCAGCTCGCCGAGGGCGCCGTTCGCGCCTTCCTTGAAGATCTCGATCTTGACGCCGCTCGAGTCGTTCCCGCTCGAGAAGAGCTTCACGAAGCCCTTGAGCGTGACGGTCTTCGACGTGCCGAGCGCCACCGGGTTCGTGAGGCAGTCGAGGTTCGGCGTCGTCACGCCGTCCTTGGCGCCGAAGTCGTGCAGGTCCAGGCCGCGCTGCGCTTCTCGTTTCGGCTCTTGCACCCACGCGCAGCACGCGTTGACCGGGCGGTTGTCCCTGCACGTCGCCGGATTCGCGCTGCCCGAGAACGAGCAGGTGGAGCAGAACGTGGCGCTCTCCAGCGCGGCCGGCGCGGCGCACGTGGCGCCCGCCCCGCCGTCGCCGGCCGCGACGGTCGGCTTGGACGAGCTGCAGGCGGCGGCAAAAAGGAAGGCGAGGGGCGCGAGGGATGCAACGGCCAAGGTCTTCATGGGCGCGGTACACTAGCTCAAACCGTGCGCGCGCACCCCGGGCTCGGCGTCTCAATGCCGCTACAGCGAACCCGGGGCCTCCCTTGGCCGAAATGAGCCTTAAATCCAAAACTTGGCCGCCTGAGAGCCTCGACGCCCGCGTCCGCGCCGCCGCGCGCGCCTACGGATTCGACGCCGTCGGCGTCGCGCGCGCGGACGAGCCCCTAGGGGAGGACTTCGCGCGCTACGAGGCCTTCCTCGCCGCCGGCATGCACGGCGAGATGCCCTGGCTCGCAGCGGACGCGGAGGTGCGGCGCCGGCTGGACACCGCCGACATCCTGGCGGGGGCCCGCAGCGTGATCTGCGTCGGCCGGCGGTACGCGCGCGCGCGCGCCGACGAGGCGAAGGATCCGGAGACGGCCCGCGCGATCGCCCGCTACGCGCGGGGCCGCGACTACCACAACGGGCTCCGGAAGAAGCTCCGCCAGCTCGCGGCGTTCGTGCGCCGCCTCGGCACGGACGACGCGCCGGTGCACGCGCGACCGCTGGTCGACGACGCGCCGATCCTCGAGCGGGCATGGGCGGCGCGCGCGGGGCTCGGCTTCGTCGGCAAGAACGGGATGCTCATCGTGCCGGGGCAGGGCTCGCTTCTCCTCCTCGGCGAGGTCGTGACGACGCTCGCCCTCACCCCCGATACGCCGATCGGGGAGCGCTGCGGCGCGTGCACCCGCTGCCTCGACGCGTGCCCTACCCGCGCGTTCCCGACGCCCTTCGTCCTCGACGCGCGTCGCTGCGTCTCGTACCTCACGATCGAGCACCGCGGCCCTATCCCGGAGGAGCTGCGCGAGGGGATCGGCGGCCACCTGTTCGGCTGCGACGATTGCCAGACGGTCTGCCCCTTCAACCAGACCGATCGCACCTCGAGCGAGCGTTTCGCGCCGCACCCGCGGTGGTCGGAGATCGCGCTCGCGGACGCGCTCCAGCCCGGCGAGGAGGCGTGGGCGCGGCTCTCCGAGGGGAGCCCGGTGCACCGCGCGACCGCCGACGGTCTGGCCCGGAACGCCGCGATCGTGCTTGGAAACAAGGGCGATCGCGCCGACTTGGCGGCCCTCGACGCGGCCGCCGCACGCCACCCGTCAGAGACCGTCCGCGACGCCGCCGCGTGGGGAGCCGCGAGGCTTCGCGCCCGCGATGTGCTAGAAAAAAAGTAGACAGAGACATGCAACCTGCACGCATGCGCATGGCGGCGGTCGCCGTCGCGGTGGTCGCGCTCGAGCTAGCCCTCCCGGGCCTCGCGGTCGCGCAGCTCTCCGAGATCGACGCGCTCAAGGCGCAGACCAAGGCGCAGCCGACCGACGCCGCGGCATCGCTCGCGCTCGGCCGTGCGTACCGGCGCGGCGGCAAGACGAAGGAGGCGCTCGAGGAGCTGCGCCGGGGCGTGAACCAGACCCGGGCTCAAGGGCTCGGCATCGATCTCCACTGGGAGCTCGCGCGCACGCTCCTCGCCCGCGGTGACTTCGGCCCTGCGATGGTGCAGTGCAGGGTCATCGGCGCGCTCCCCGGTGGCGCGCGCGCGGGGCATGCCTGCGCAGCGGAGGCGCATCTTTCGTGGCGCCGCGCGAGCGAGGCGCTCACGGAGACGAACCAGGCGCTGGCCGGCGAGGCCGACAAGCGCGGCGCGTCGAAGGGCACCTACGAGGCCAAGGTCGCCGAGGCCAGCGCGCGCGAGCTCGAGGGCAAGCCGAAGGAGGCCGAGGCCTTCTACAAGGAGGCCATCGCCTGGAAGCCCGATCGCCCGGAGGCGCACCTCGCGCTCGGCCACATGCTGGGGGCGCTGGATCGCGATGCGTCGCTGCGTGCGTTGCGCGAGGCGGTGCGCCTCGATCCCGGGAGCCCGGAGGCGGCGTTCGAGCTGGGGTCGGCCCTCGGCGCGACCGAAGAAGCGGTGCACCTCCTCGCGCACGCCGCCAAGGAGCGCACGGGCTTCGCCCTCGCCGAAGCGAAGCTCGCGGACATCGAGCTCGCGCGTGGCCATCTCGGCGACGCCCGACGCGCCGCCGAAGCCGCGATCCGCAGCGATCCCAACCAGGCCGGGCCCCACGTCACGTTCGGTCGTGTCGCCCTCGCCGAGAACCAGCCCGATCTGGCCGTGCGCGCCGCCGAGTCCGCCCTCAAGATCGTCGTGAACTCGGCGGCGGCCAAGCTCCTCCTCGGGGACGCGCAGGCGAAGAAGGGCGAGATCGACCTGGCCCTCGAGGCCTACCAGGACGCCCACGGGCTCGACGGCACCGATCCGACCCCGCTCGTCCGCGCCGCCGAGGAGTGCCGCAGGGCCGGCCGCTTCACCAGCGCGCGCGCGTTCGGCATGAAGGCGACGCAGGATTTCCCGACGTGGGGCCCCGGTTGGGTGGCGTATGGGGACGCGCTCGTCGGCGACGGGCAGCCCGCCGACGCCAAGAAAGCGTACCAGGAGGCGCTCAAGTCGAAAGGTCCTGTTGACGCCGTCGCGGTTGGGAAGAAGATCGCCGCGATCAAATGATGGATCTCGCCCAGGGCGTCCTAGCGCACGACACGCGAGCCTGCGCCCGCGTGCTTCGCATCGTCGACGACCGCCTGCCCGGCTACGCGGAGGTGCTGAAGACGCTCTTCCCGAGCACCGGGCGCGCGTTCGTCGTCGGCGTGACCGGCAACCCCGGCGCTGGCAAGTCGACCCTCACCGATCGGCTCATCCAGGAGTACCGCGCGCGTGACGCGAAGATCGGCGTCATCGCCGTCGACCCGTCCAGCCCGTACTCGGGCGGCGCTATCCTCGGCGACCGCATCCGCATGCAGCGTCACGCGACCGATCCCAAGGTCTTCATCCGCTCCGTCGCCACGCGCGGGCACCTGGGCGGCCTTTCGCGGTCGGCGCGCGACATGGTCCGCGTCCTCGACGCGTGGGGGGCCGACGTGATCCTCGTCGAGACGGTGGGCGTCGGTCAGGACGAGCTCGAGGTCACGCGCACCGCGCACACGACGCTGGTCGTGATGGCCCCCGGTATGGGCGACGACGTGCAGGCGCTCAAGGCCGGCATCATGGAGAGCGCCGACGTCTTCGCCGTGAACAAGGCCGATCGCGACGGCGCCGACTCGACGGTCCGCGACGTCGAGCTCATGATCGCGCTCGGCAAAGACACGATGATCAAGATGGGCAAGGCCAAGGGGCACGTCGTGCACAGCGAGACCGCAGGGCTGGGCGGCGCGCCCGACGCGAACGAGGAGATCTGGACGCCGCCGATCTTCCGCTGCGTCGCGACCCGCGGCGAGGGGGTGAAGGAGCTCGTCCTCGGCCTCGACCGGCACCGCGCGTGGCTCGCCGGCACCGAAGCGGGCCGCGCGCGCCGCACCGAGCGCCTCGCCGAGGAGGTGCGCGAGGCGCTCCGCGAAGCGCTCATCGACGCCGCCGCGCACGATCTGAGGGACGAGATGCGCGCGGCCGTGCGCGACGTCGCGGAGAAGCGCGTCGATCCGTACACCGCGAGCGAGCAGCTCGTCGCCCGCTTCCGCGGCAGGTGACGGGTGTCACCTACGCAAGGGCGAACTCGTAGATCACAGGCGCCGGGCGCGCGGGGGTTTTCGGCCTACGTTTTCGGCGTTGCCCGCGCTCGGGCATAGCGCCCGGACGCCGCAGTCGTCGCACTCGGGTTTGCGGGCGAAGCAGATGCGTCGCCCGTGGAAGATCAGCGTGTGGCTCACGGCGTCCCAGTCGTTCCGCGGCAAGAGGGCGCACAGATCCTTCTCGATCGATTCGGCGTCGGTGTTCTTCGTCCACCCGAGCCGCTGCGCGATGCGCATGACGTGGGTGTCAACGACGACCCCCTCCGGCGCGCCGAACGCCACGCCGAGGACGACGTTCGCCGTCTTGCGCCCGACGCCGGGTAGGTCCACGAGCTCGTCCAGTGTGCGCGGCACCTGACCTTCGTGCTTCTCGACGAGGAGCTTCGCCAGGCCGAGCACGTTCTTCGTCTTCTGACGGAACATCCCGATCGACGACAGGATCTCCTGCACGTCCTCCGGCGACGCCTTCGCCAGCTTCTCCGCCGTCGGGTACTTCTTGAAGAGGGCAGGGGTGAGCTTGTTCACCGCCACGTCGGTCGTCTGCGCGCTCAGCACCGTCGCGACGAGCAGCTGAAACGGCGTCGCATGATCGAGCTCGCAGTGGGCGTCGGGATGGAGCTTCCGGAGGCCCCCGAACGTGGTCCGCACGGCCTCCGGAGCAGGCTTCTTCCAGCGCGCCATCGTTCAGTTCAGGTCGCCGGGCTCGGGCGGGATGCTCTGGGGCGGCATCGAGCCTCCCTCGGGCGGCACCGACTCGCCGCCGCCGCCGGTGACGTCGTCCTCGACCGTCTCGGCGAGGCGTTCGAGCGCGACGATGCGCTCCTCGTTGTCGAGCGTCATCAGCTTCACGCCCTGGGCGTTGCGGCCGGTCTCACGGATCTCGTCGACGCGCGTGCGTAGCGTCTGGCCGCGATCGGTGATGAGCATGACCTCGTCGCCGTCCTTCACGAGGCGGACGTCCACGACCGGGCCGTTTCGCTCGCTCGCGTCGATGAGGATGATGCCTTTGCCGCCGCGGTTCTGCGCGCGGAACTCGTCGATGTGGGTTCGCTTGCCGAAGCCCTTCCCGCACACCGCGAGCACGTGCGCGCGCTCGGGATCGGTGACCGCGAGCCCCACGACCGCATCGTCGTCGCCGACCTCGATGGCCTTCACGCCCATCGTGGCGCGCCCCATCACGCGGACCTGGTCCTCCTTGAAGCGAATCGACATGCCCATCTTGGTGGCGATGATGAACTCGCGCTGGCCGTCGGTGAGCACGGCGGCGAGGAGCTGATCGTTCTCCTCGACCTTCACGCCGATGATGCCCTTCTCGCGGAAGTTTTCGTAGTCGGTGACCTCGGTCTTCTTGATCTGGCCGCGCCGCGTGAGCGTCACGACGTACTGATCGGGCGCGATCTTCGGCACGGCCACGATCGCGGCGACCTTCTCCCCCGGCTCCATCCCGACGAGGTTCACGATCGCCCGCCCCTTCGCGGTGCGCGGCGCCAGCGGCACCTCGTAGACCTTCTTGACGTAGACCTTGCCCTTGTCGCTGAAGATGAACACGTAGGCGTGCGTGCTCGCCACGAAGAGCTGCGTCACCCAGTCCTCTTCGCGCGCCTCCATGCCTATCTTGCCGCGCCCGCCGCGCTTCTGCGCGCGGTACTGGCCGGGGCTCGTCCGCTTGATGTAGCCGGCGTGGGAGATCGTGACGATCATGTCCTCTTCTTGGATGAGGTCCTCGTCGGTGATGTCCGCCTCGCTGGCCACGATCTCTGTGCGGCGCTTGTCGTTGTACTTCTCCTTGATCTCCTCGAGCTCCATGATGATGACGTTCATGAGGAGCTTCACGTCGGCGAGGATCGCGCGCAGCCGGGCGATCTCGTCGGAGAGCTCGCCGTACTCCTTCGCGAGCTTCTCCTGCTCGAGGCCGGTGAGGCGGGAGAGGCGCATCTCGAGGATGGCCTTGGCCTGGCGCTCGGAGAGGAAGTAGTCGCCCCGCTTCTTGCCCTCCTCGATCTCGGCGTCGGGGCGGCCGGCGCGGCGCAGGAACGCCTCGAGGCCCTTGAGCGGCAGCGCCATCAACGCGACCTTCGCGGCGTCCGTGTCGCGCGACGCGCGGATGGTCTTCACGACGAGGTCGACCTCGGTCGTGGCCATGCCGAGGCCTTCGATGATCTCGCGCTGGGCTTCGGCCTGGCGGAGCTCGAAGCGCGTGCGCCGGCTGACGACGTCGCGGCGGTGCTCGACGAAGCACGCCAGGGTCTCGCGCAGGTTCAGCACCTGGGGGCGCCCGTGCACGATGGCGAGGTTGATGACGCCGAACGTCGATTGGAGATCCGTCATCCGGTAGAGCTGGTTCACGACGACCTGGGGGATCGCGTCCTTCTTCAGCTCGATGACGAGGCGCATGCCGTCGCGATCGCTCTCGTCGCGGACCTCGCTGATGCCTTCGATCTTCTTCTCGCGAATGAGCTCGCCGAGCTTGGCGTGCACGCGCGCCTTGTTCACCTGGTAGGGGATCTCGGTCACGACGAGCTGGTCGCGATCGCCCTTGCCCTGGATCTTCTCGACGTCGATGCGCGCGCGCATGATGATCGTGCCGCGGCCGGTGCGCTGCGCAGCCTCGATGCCGCTGCGCCCGAAGATGAGGCCGGCCGTCGGGAAATCCGGGCCGGGGATGATGCGCATCACGTCGTCGATCGTGCAGTCGGGGTTGCGGATCAGGTGGACCGTCGCCTCGATGACCTCGCCCAGGTGGTGCGGCGGGATGTTCGTCGCCATGCCGACGGCGATGCCGCCCGAGCCGTTGACGAGGAGGTTCGGGTACTTCGCCGGCAGGACCATCGGCTCTTGCAGGCGATCGTCGAAGTTCGCCTGCGTGTCGACGCACTCCTTGTCGAGATCGGTGAGGAGCTCGATCGCCATGCGCGAGAGGCGCGCCTCGGTGTAGCGGTAGGCTGCTGCGGGGTCGCCGTCGACGCTGCCGAAGTTTCCCTGACCGTCGATGAGCGGGTAGCGCATCGAGAAGTCCTGCGCGAGGCGGACCATCGCGTCGTAGACGCTCGCGTCGCCGTGCGGGTGGTACTTGCCGAGCACGTCGCCGACGATGGTGGCGCTCTTCCTGTGCGCGCCGCCGGGGACGAGGCCGAGCTCGTACGCGGAGTAGAGGATGCGCCGGTGGACGGGCTTGAGGCCGTCGCGCACATCGGGGATCGCGCGCCCGATGATGACGCTCATGGCGTAGTCGAGGTAGCTCGTCCGCATCTCGTCCTGGATCGAGACGGGCTGCTTCTGATTGTGGCCGCTGGTCGGCGGCGTGTTCGGCGGGTTGGGCGTCGACATCGGAGACGGGTTCTAGTCGCTCTCGCGAGCGGCGACCAGCGTCCGCGACAGGCCGCGAGCGGTACTTGTTCGTGGATCGATGGGGTGGGCTACGGGCGCGCCAGGTCGGCGCGCGCCCGGCCACCAAGCGTCCAGCTATCCAGGACTTGTCCGCGCCGGCGGTTCACGAAATCGCGGCACATTCGTTGCTAAAGGTAGTCTGTACACCCACATTGGGTGACACAACCTTTGGCAGAGCTTCCGGAGGGCGTCATGCGTGCAAGTCTTTGGGCATCGGCGGCCGTTCTTTCAGTCTCTGTCATCGCGAGTGCCGCGTCCGGCGGATGCGCGTCGAAGCCCTCCGCGACGGGGGATGGCCGGCTGTGCACGCCAGGCAACTACGTCTACTGCCGCTGCGCCAACCGTGACGAGGGGACCAAGCTCTGCAAAGCGGACGGGCAGTCCTTCGAGGGCTGCCAGCCGTGCCCCGACGACGTGCCGCCCGACACGGGCGACTCCGGAGCGCTTCCTCCCGACGACGCCGGCTTTCAGCCCGTCGACTCCGGGCCGACGCCGGACACCGGCGCGCCGCCGCTCACCGCCCAGTGCACGGGCAAGCTCGTGCTCCTCGGCGGCAGCGATGCAACGTCCGACACGTTCGCCGGGGTCTACCGCGGCAACGGCGCGTTCGAGGTCGGCAAGAGCACCGGCCCCGGCATGCGCAGCAACGCGCAGATGGCGCTCGTCGGCGCGAGCCTCGTCTCCGTCCACATGGGCAAGCTGAGCAGCCTCGTCGGCACGAAGTACGAGGCCACGTGGTCGGCTCCGAGCAGCTTCCAGTCCACCGCCGGCGCGCCGAGCCTCACCGCGGTTGGCACACAGGCGCGCCTCGTGTATCTCGGCCTCGACGGGCTGTTCTACTCGGGGACGTACGCAACCGGTTGGGACGCCGCCAGTACGCTCGCCGAGCCCACGGGGGGCAGCGGTGTGCCGGGCAAGAGCTCACCGGCCCTCGCGTCGGTGGGCAGCTCGCTCGTCTACGCGTTCACCGGCAACGACGGTTCCCTCGAGAAGGCGCTCAGCTCGGGCTCGGGCTTCGCCGCGCCGACGAAGATCCTCAGTACCGCGTACGCCGCGCCGCCCGCGATGACGGCGATGAACGGCGGCCTCAAGGATCTCATGATCGCGTACACCGGCAGCGATCTCGCGCTGCACACCGTCACGCGCGAGTCGTCGAACAAGGCGTGGAACACGTCGGTCCTCGTGAACGACACCGCCCAGACCAACGACACCCCCGCGCTCATCGGGTTGCCCGCCGGCAAGGCACTCCTCGTCTGGCGCGCAGTCAGCAAGCAGGCGTTCTACTCGGTCTTCGATCCGTCGAAGGTCACCCCGTGGACCGCGCCCGCCGAGCTCGTCGCCGGCGCGAACCCGACCCTCGCGTCTACGCCGGTCGTCGCGCCGTCGAAATGCGGCGGCGCCGACGCCGTCATCGCCTACGCGGAGGTCGGTGGCGGCGTCTCCGTGATGCACTTCACGGCGGGCGCCTTCGCCGGCCCCTACCCGGTCCCCGGTATGACGAAGCTCACGTACCTGGGCGTCGGAGAGCTTCCGTAGTGTGGTGCGCAAAAGCCTCCTTGCCCGGAGTGCCGCGCGGCGTCGAGCACAACTGGAAAAGTCGTGACGGCGCGCCCCGCGCCGCAGGCTTACGAAATACGTTCTAATTTAGTTGAGCAGCTTCGACGGCACTCGAGGCGCGTCCTCTTCCGCGGCGCTCGGTGCCGCCGCCGGGGTGTCCGCGTTCGCGCGGGCGGCCTCGGCCTTGCTCGTGTACTCCTGACGCCGCCGCGCGTCCGTCTCGCGCTCGGCGGCGCGGTCCCACTGGCGGGCCGCTTCGCGCCACCCGCGCTCGCTCGACGCGGCGTCGGTCGCCGATTGGGCCTTCTGCTCTTCGGCCTCGGCCTTCGCCACGTGCGGATTGCGTCCAAAGCTCATGCGACTCCCGCTCTCAGAAGAAGTTTCCGATCGTGAACTCGAAGACGTAGCTCTCCTCGTACGGCAGCGGCTTCAGCGGGAAGCCCCACTCGAAGCGCAGCGGGCCGAGCGGCGAGAACCATCGGATGCCGAAGCCGGTCGACGCGCGGAGGTAGCCGAGGCTCTCGAGCGTGAAGCAGGGGGACACGACCTTGTCGAACTGCGGCGCCGGCGTCGTCTTGCAGAACTGCTGCTCGGTGTTCCACGCGTTGCCGGCGTCGAGGAACGTGACGCCGCGGATGCCAACCTTGTCGATGATCGGGAACTCGATCTCGAGGTTCTCGAACGCCTGCACGTTGCCGCCGATGTTCGCGCCGTTCTGGATCGGCGGCGCGTTCACGTCGAGCGACTGGTTCAGCGGCAAGCGCGGTCCGATCGTGCGAAGGCGGTAGCCGCGCACGTCGAGGATGCCGCCGAGGAAGTAGCGGGCGAAGATGGGGACGCCCTCGGCGTGGGGCGAGGTGACGGCGCCGAACTCGGTGCGCAGCTTGAGCACGAAGCCGGAGCCGGGCTGCCCGGTGTTGAGGCCGAGCGGGTAGTAGAAGTTGCCCTGGAAGCGGTGACGCAGCGTCTCGATCTCGCTGCCGAAGTACCCGCTGGCGAGCTCCGTCGACGCCTGGAGAAAAATGCCCGACGAAGGGAAGAGGCGATTGTCGCGCGTGTCGTAGACGATCGCCGGACGCAGCGAGATGGTGCGGCCGTCGTTGAACAGGTTGGCGAGCGGCAGGCGCTGGAAGATGCTGACGAAGCCCGCGGTCGATCCGAAGAACGTGTTGACCTGGCTCGTGTCGACCTTGTCCTGCTGCGCCGTGCCGGTGATCGACAAGCGAAGCCACGGCTGCACGAGCGCGTAGCCGAACGTCAGCGACCCGCCGAGCGACCGGCGCGAGAAGTCGGGGAAGACGTACAGCGTGTCGAAGAGCTCCGTGCTCGCCGACCAGTCGGTGTTCAGGAAGTAAGGCTCGAAGAAGCGGATGCTCACGAGCTGCCGGAGCCCCGACACCTGCGCCTGCAAGGCGAGGCTCTGCCCGTTGCCGAACAAGTTGGCTTGCTGCACCTGCGCCGTGACGATGAAGTTCTCGACGGAGCTGAAGCCGGCGCCGACCTGGAACGTGCCGGTCGGGCGCTCGGCGATCTCGAAGTTGATGATGATCTTGTCGGGCGTCGAGCCCTGCTCGGTCGAGACGTCGACGCGCTCGAAGTAGCCGAGCGCCTGGATGCGCCGCTTGCTGTCCTCGAGGCGGGTCTCCGAGAAGAGCATGCCCTCCTCGATCTCCATCTCGCGGCGGAGGACCTTGTCGCGCGTCTTGGTGTTCCCCTTGATCTCGATCCGTTCGACGTGGACGAGCGGTCCGCGGCGGATGGGGATGACGATGTCGACCTCTTGATGGACCGGATCGAGCTCCGTCTCCGGCTCGGCCTCGACGTTGGCGTAGCCGGCGTCGCGGTACAGCGTGCGGACCGACTGCAGATCCTTCACGAGCTCGGCGCGGTTGAAGTAGTCGCCGGAATGCGACCGAATGAGCTGCCGGAGCTGGCGGCGGCCGCCGAGCGGCTCGATCTCGTGGCCCTCGTTGTCGCGCTCGTAGATCTTGAGCTGGCGGATCTTGAAGCGCGGCCCCTCATGGATGACGAGCGTGATCTCGATACCCTCGCGATCAGGCGTCAGCATCACGCGGGGCGTGCCGATCTGCACGCTCATGTAGCCCTTGTCGTAATAGAGGGCGTTGATCATGAGCACGTCGCGCTCGAACATGTCCTGGCGGTACGGGCCGCCGGAGCCGAACGAGAAGAACGAGCCCTGGCCGGTCTGCATGACCTCGCGGAGCTCGGGGTCGGGCACGCTGTAGTTGCCGATGAACGTGACGCGGCGGACGGTGACCGGCGTGTGCTCGACGATCTTGAAGCGGACGAGGACCTCGTTGTCACGCTGCGGCTCGACCGAGAACTCGACGTCGGCGAGGAAGTAGCCCTTCTCGGCGTAGGCGTCCTTGACCTTCTGCACGCTCCGGCGCACGGCCGGGACGCTGAGGATCGTGTTCGCCTTGACCTCGATCGCCTCCTGGAGCTTGTCGTCCTCGATCTCTTCGTTGCCGTCGAACTCGACGCCCTTGATGTTCGGCCGCTCGCGCACGAGGAAGCGGAGCGTCACGCCGCGATCGCCGCGCGTGAGGTCGACCTCGATGTCGTCGAAGAAGCCCGAGTCCCAGAGCGCGCGCACGTCGCTGGTGAGGTTGTCGCCCTTGAAGAGCTGGCCGGGTTTCTCGCGCAGGTACGTGTTGATGTCCTCGCGCGCGACGCGGCGGTTGCCGCTGATGTCGATCTTGAGGATCGGCGTTCCCTCGGATTTCTCGACCTCGGTCGGCGGGATGCGGATCTGCGCCGTGCCTGCCGCTGCGGCGGTGTCGAGGACCTGGCCACCGGCGTCCATCGCGTTGCCGGGCACGCCGGCGTCGCCGGTTCCTGGCTCGTCGAGATCCGAGCGCACGGGCGCCGTGAGCGGCGGCGCGGTGCGCGCGTCGACGCCGCCGTCGCGGTCTACCGAGGCGCCACGAACCCCGGCGTCCATCGCCTGCGCCCACGCCGAGCGCGCGGGAACGAGCATCACGACCAGCGCCGCGGCGAGCGCGACGAGGAGCGCCGCGAGCACCCGATTAAAGCGGCGTTTCGTGAAGGATCGCATCAGGCGAACGGCCGTGAGCAAGGAGGGGGAAGGAGCAAGCGGAGGCGCCTCTCGTACCGCGACCCGGGCCCCGGGGTCAACCACGGATCCTTAGGAGATCCGCGCGGGTAAGGGCTCTGTTTCGCCCCGCAGGCGTGCTACCGCGGACCCATACCAGCCCCGGTCGCGCGCGCACATATGCCTTTTGCCACCGGGTGACGACTGAGTAGGATCCCGTTCATGCTGGCATCGATCCCCGCGCACGAAGGCCACGGGCCGGCGCGGTGACTCCCCCGCGGCATCGGGTGCTCATCCGCCTCGGCCAGGGGGGGATGGGCACGGTCTACCTCGTGATCGCGCGGGGACCTGCGGGGTGGAGCAAGCTCAAGGTCGTCAAGCAGATGCACCCGGACGTCGAGAACGACGAGCGCCGGCTCAAGATGTTCCTCGACGAAGCGCGGCTGTCGGCGCGCCTCAACCACCCCAATATCGTGCAGACCAACGAGGTGGGCTTCGACGGGGAGCAGCACTTCATCGAGATGGAGTACCTGGAAGGGCAGTCGCTCTCCGCAATCGTGCGGGAAGCGCAGAGCACCGGGGGGATCCCGCTGCCCCTCGGCCTGTTCATCCTCGCGCAAGTGCTCATCGGGCTGCACTACGCGCACGAGCTCCGCGACCTCGAGGGGCGACCGCTCTATGTCGTGCATCGCGACGTCTCGCCCCACAACGTCTTCGTGACGTACGAGGGGGCGGTCAAGGTCCTCGACTTCGGCATCGCCAAGGCCGTCGACTCGTCGAGTCGCACCGAGGCGGGCGCCATGATCGGAAAGCTGCACTACATGGCGCCCGAGCAGGTGCTCGCCGGACGGTACCTCCCGGGAGAAGGGGCGCTGCCCGGGGAGCGCGTCGTCGACCGGCGCGCGGATATCTTCGCGGTCGGCATCCTCCTCTGGCAGGTGTTGACCGGAAAGCGACTATGGGCGGACCGGACCGACCTCGATATCGCCGCCCGGGTCGCGACGGGCGACATCCCCTGGCCGAGCACGGTGGAGCCGGGCGTGGACAAGGGGCTCGAAGCCATCTGCATGAAGGCGCTGGCGCTCGAGCCCCGGGATCGCTTTGCGACGGCCTCCGACTTTGCCGTCGCGCTCGAGGTGGTCCTCCGCGGTCGCGACGAGCACGTCGGAGCGCGGCAGGTCGGCGAGCTCATGCTGCGGCTCTTCGGGGTGCAGCGCGAGAAGCGACAGGCGCTGATCGAGGCGCGCATCAAGAGCGTCTCGGCAGACCCGGGGTCCTCCCCCAACGCCGTCGATGCACAGTCGGACCCCAGGTACCTCCGGGCGACGCCGGAGTCCGCGCCGAGCTCCACGCCGGAGTCCGCGCCGAGCTCCGCCCCGGCGGCGCCGGCGGACGGGACAGGCTCGGATACGCGCACCGTGGCGGAGGTCCCCCGAGCGCGGCGCTCGGGCGCGGAGCCGGCGGGCGACACCGGCAGCGCCACCAAGCCCGGGCCGTCGACACCGCCCGTTGCGAACCGCCGGAGGTGGGTGGCCGCGCTTGTCCCGATCGCGCTCGTGGCGCTCGCGAGCGCGCTCTTTGCGCAGCGCGCGGGCCGCTCTGCAGCAGTCGACCCCCGCACCGCCGCGCCCCGCTGCAAGACGAACGCCGAGTGCGTCGACGCGCACCAGGGGGCGCCCTTCCTCTGCCGCAAGGACACCGGCGCGTGCGTCGCGCTAGCGTCGGCCGACTGCGTGGTCCGCGCCGAGCCGGCCGACGCGCGGAACGACGACACGATCTGGCTCGGCACTCTGTTTCCCACGACGGGGGTGGACGCGGCAGCCTTCGGCGTCCGCTATGCCGAGGCCGCGGAGCTCGCGCGCCGCGATTTTGCGACGGTCTCGCACGGCATCCCGACGGCGACCGACGGCCGCGCGCGCCCGCTCGGGCTGATCATGTGCGACGACGCCGTCGCCCACGAGCGCGCGGCGCGCCACCTCGCGCTCGATCTCCACGTGCCCGGCATCGTCGGCTTTCACTCGAGCCGCGACCTCATCGACTCGGCGCAGTCCTTGTTCATCCCCAACGACGTCGTCGCGGTCACCGCGCTCAACCACAGCGATCTCGTAACCGCCATCCCTCAGCCGCCGGGAACCCCTCGCATGGTGTGGCGCGCGACCACCAGCGTCTCGCACGACGTCGGGGCGATGGCGGCGATCGTGGGCTCGCTCGCCGAACCTCGGCTGCGCTCGTCGGCGGCGGTGACCGGCCCTATCCGCGTCGCCTTGCTCCGCGCCGATAGCACCGTCGGTCTGAGCGTATCCGACGCGCTCGTGCGAACGCTGCGCTTCAACGGCAAGACCGCGGTGGAGAACGGCGCCAACTACCGCGACATCGGCTACGGCGATATCCAGAGCCGCGAGGCACGGCCCCAGCTCGACGCGGCGGTGACCAAGCTCCTCGAGTTCAAGCCCCACGTCGTCGCGTGGGTCGCCGACGAAGCCGTGATCAAAGCGATCCTGTTGCCGCTCGAGGAGCGCTGGCCGAAGGGGCTCCGCCACCGCCCCTTCCACGTGGTGCTGGGCCCGCCGGCGATCGGCGTGATCCTCGACTTCGTCGGGAGAGACGCCCAGCGGCGGAAGCGCTTCCTTCGGATCAACACCCCTACGACGACCATCGCGAGCACCCTCTTCACGACCCACTTCAACGAAGCTTTCCAGGACAAGGTGTCGACGTCCGACGCGCCCCGTCCCGCGTACGACGCGGTGTACGTCCTGGCGTACGCGGCCTACGCCGCCGGCGACGCGCCCCTCACCGGGCAGAGCCTCGCGAAGGGGATCGCCCGCCTCGTCGGCCCCGGGCCGGCGATCGAGGTGGGCCCAGCCAAGATCTTCAGCGCCTTCAGCGCGCTGCGCGCGGGACAGAACGTCGACCTCGTCGGAACGGAGACCCGCCTGCACTTCGACCTCGCGACCGGAGAGGCCGAGGTCGATTCGGTGGTCCAATGCATCAAGACCGACGGGCGGGGCAACGCCGTCGACAGCGTGGACTCCGGGATGGTGTACCGCGCGGCGACGAAGACCCTCGAGGGAACGTTCTCCTGCCCGTAACCACTACCAGCCCCGGGCGTGGGCGCCGCGGGTGAGCGCCTCCCACCCGGGCTTGTTCGCGCCGCTCCCGGGCGCGTAGGTCCGGAGGCCGAGCGAGCCCAGGTACGCGAGGAATTTCGGATCGCTCGACCCGTAGTACTGCGCGAGCTGCGTGAGGGCGGCTGGGGAGTACTCGTTCATCGTGAAGAACGTGAGGACTGGAATTCGCGCCTCGTTCGCGTCCCACGCACGCAGCAGCGCGGTCACGAAGGCTGCCTGCTGCTCGGGGGAGCTGCCGACGTCGGGGCTGGACGGGTAGCCGGCCTCGCGGAAGAAGATGGGGGTACTCGGATAGCGGGCGACGAGCGCGTCCACGTCGGCGCGGACGTCGGTGACCGGGCGAACGGTGAAGTCGGCCTTCAGCGGGTAGTAAGTGATCCCGAGAAAATCGGCGTTCGTCAGGAGGGGCGCGACCAGCTCGGGGTGCGAGATCGCTGCGGCGAGCGTGACCACGCTCCCGACCTTCACCCCGGGGCGCAGCGCCCGTGCGTGCGCGGCCGCCGCGTCGAAGAACGTCTTGTACGCGCCCCACTTGGCCGCGTCGGTGCCGAACGGGAGGTCGACCTCGTTGCCGATGACGTACATCGCCAAGGTGAGATCGGGGATCTCGCCGAAGACATAGTCCTGCGCGGCGTTGTAGCGGGCCGCGATCTCCGGCGCGTCGAAGGGACGACCGGCGAGATCGGCCGGGAGCACCGGGCCGGTGGTATCGACGGCCCGGAACGCGAGCGACACCTTCGTCGTGCCCGCGAAGACGAGGTTGGCGATGTGCAGGTTCGGGTTGAAGTAGGCGGTGCCGCCTTCGTCGCCCGCGTCACCAGCGTCGGGGCCAGCGTCGGGCGAGGTCTCCATGCCTGCCCAGTCGATGGTGACGTTGATCGTCTGCACCACACCGGCGTCGCGCGCGATCCCCAAGGCGGTGAGGTACTTGCCATCGGCGGCGGCGTTGATGTCGAGGCCGAGCGTGCGCGCGTGGCGGGGCACGACATCCTCGCCCGCGTCGCCCGCGCCGGTCTCGGCGCCGTCCGTCGCTCCGTCGAGGGTAGTGGCGTCGAGCCCGGCGTCGCGGGCAGGGGAGTCGGCGGTCGATCCGCAGCCGGCGACGGCCGATTCGACCATGGCCACGAGGCAGAGCATCCACGCGCGGCGTCGCATCGTCTCATCATAGCGTGGCTCGGTCGCGGGCTAGGCCTGGACGTTGTTCGTCATGCCACGTGCCGTAGGGTGTCGCCGCCGACGCCGAGGGTCCTGGAGTGCCATCACGGCACCGACACTGTCAGGGCGTGCACCCGCGCCGCCTGCGCCCGAAAGCGGCGAGCGTACCGAGCGCGACGACCAGCAGGAGCGAAGGCGTCCTCCCTCCCGAAACGGGCGCGCCGATCGCGCAACCGGAACGGCCCATCTTGCCGGGCGGAACTTCGGTTGGCGCTGGCTTGCCGCTCGGAACGGACGCGGCCGCCGACGCTGCCGGGTGATCCGGGTCGACCGGGGGGGCGGGAGCCGCTGCGTCGCCGCGCGACTGGAGCATCGCTCGCACCTTGCCCTCGCTCGCGATCGGCTCGACGCGTCGCACTGCGAAGGGGACGCCTGGAGCGGCGACTCCGAAGAAGAGCCAGCGGCCGGACGTCGCTTCGCGCTCGTGGCCCGATGCGTCCAGCGTGAAGGATTGCTCCATCACGATTTTGCCCGAAGAGTCGCGCACGACGGCCAGAGGCTCGACGTGGCGGACACGATCCAGGCCGCCGGGCGGCGTCCCCCGAAGCGCGCGAACGTCGCGGATCTCGTATTCCGTCGTGTGCTGCGCCAAGGTATCGGTAGGGATCGCGCGTGCGATCTCCGCCGTAAAAATCAGGGGTGAGTCCGGGACGACCTGGTCGAGCGTGCGGTACGAGACCTGAGTGGCGCCGGCCACGAACGCGTTGAAAAAGACGATCGCCGAAGTCAGCGCGGCGAGGGTCCAGGAGATGGCGCGTCGTCCCTGCGGCCTGAGGATCATCCGCCGAGGCTACACCCGGCCGTACCGCTATAGCCCGTGGAAGACGCCGCAGTCCGGCACGTCACCGAAGCCCGCCGCCGGCTGCCCCATCGCGTTGAGGATGGTGCAGCCCAGGCGGTTGAACGGCTGACGCCCGGCGTCGATCAGGCGCCCACCCTTCGGGAGAGCCCCGCCCGCCTTGCCGATGAGCACGATGGGCACGTTCTCCTGGTTGTGATCGCCGCGCCCCAGCTCGTTTGCCCACACGAGGAGCGTGTTGTCGAGCATCGTGCCGCTGCCCTCCGGGATCGCGTCCAGCATCGTCGCCAGCCTCGCGACGCGGCCGGCGTAGTACTGATTCATCAAGACGACGCGGTTCGTGTTCACCGCCGAGCTGCCGCCGTCGGACGTGTCGAGGTGTGCGACGCTGTCGTGGCAGTTCAGGTCGATGCCCTGCCACCCGAAGCGCCACTTGCCGCCGCCGTAGCCGAGCTGCAGCGTCGCGACACGGCTGATCCCGCACTTGAGGGACAGGACGAGCAGCTCGATCATGTCGTCGACCATGCGCGTGATGAACGCGTCGGTGCTCAGCTCGGCGGTCGGGTCCATCGCGAGATAGTCCTGCGGTCGCGACGGTGGGACGCCGCACGTGTTCGTCACGCGGCGCTCGACGTCGCGGATCGCCGACAGGTGGTAGTCGAGCTTGTTGCGCTCCTCGGCGCCGAGGCGCGCCGACACCTCAAAGAGATTGCCGGCGACCGCGTCGAGCACGCTCGCCCGCCGGCGCGCCGTGGTCGGATCGTTCGTCGTGGAGCCGGTCGGCGGGAACAAGTAGTCGAAGACGGCGCGCGGGTCCTTGCGTGGGTGCTTCAGCGTGGCCGGCCCGAGGTACGAGAACGACTCGCGGTGATCGAAGCCGGGCTTGGGGTGCGGCTCGGTCTGCGACGCGAGAATTGCGAGCGTCAGCGTGTCGACGTTCCACGTGCGCGCGACGAGCTGGTCCACGGAGGCGGCGCCCCCCCACGGTTGCCCGCCCAGCGCCGCGAGCTTCGCGCCGGTGAACATGCGCGCGAAGCCCATGTCGTGCTGGTTGCCGTTCGTGCCGTTCGAATCGTTGGGGACGTACACGCCCTTCACGACCGTCGTCTTGGCCTTGAGGCCGTTGTCCTTTCCCGTCGCCGGATCGGTGAAGAGGTGATTCAGGATCGGTGACCTCATCGTCGCGTCCGGCCAAAAATTTGCCTGCTGCGTGCCGTTGTTCTGCATCACGAGCACGAGGCGCTTCGGCGCGGGGGCGGTAGGATCGGCGCGAAGCGTCCGCACGAACGACGTTGTCGCGGGGACGGCAGCGAGCGCCATGAGGAGCTGGCGGCGACTGAACGACGAGCGGCTCACCTTCGTGCCTCGAAGGTTCGCGTCACGAAGACGGGATCGGCGACGATCGCGAGGAACAGATCGACCAGGCGCGCGTCGGGCGAGAAGCCGGCGGCCAACGTCGACGGATCGGTCCCCGGCGGCTCGACCTGCCCCATCGCGAAGCGGTACGCCTGGCGCCGGTAGCAATCGGTCAGGAGCTTGCTGCCTGCGAGCTTTGCGCTCAGCTGAGAGACGCCGACGTACACGCCGTCGATCTCCCCGGTGCCGGCGACGTCGCCGCTCGTGTCGATCGGCTGACCACGCTCGGTGGAACGAAACGCGCCGAGCGCGTCGAACTGCTCGAAGCCGAAGCCGATGCCGTCGATGCGCGTGTGGCACCCCGCGCAGAACGCGCTCGAGACGTGGCGCTCGAAGCGCTGGCGCGTCGTGAGGCTCTGCGCGGTGGGATCGCCCGCGGGCACGGCCGGCGGGACGTTGGGCGGCGGCGGCGGCGGCGGCGCGCACATGATCGCGCCGAGCACGAAGACGCCGCGCGCGATCGGGCCGGAGCTGTCGGTCTCGGCGTGCACCGCGAGGAACCCCGCCCGCGTCATGATCCCCTGGCGCAGCGCCGGATCGAGCGCCGCCGGCCGAAAGTCGCCGCCGGCGAGCGGCAGGCCGTAGAGCCCCGCGAGCGTGTCGTCGACCTGCGAGGTGCTCGACGTGAAGAGTCGACGGAGCGAGCCGTCCGGCGCGGCGAGCGCGTCGTCGTACGTACGATCGAGCTCGCCGAGCATCGACGCCGCCGTGGTCGCGTCGAACGTCGGGTACGCGGCCGGATCCTTGCTCAGACCGACGAGGCGATCGGTGCCCAGCCACGCGTGCATGAATGCCCGGAGCGCGTCCTTCGCGCCGCGTGTTCCGAGCAGCCGCGCCGCCTCGCGCTGGCGATCGGATTCGCTCGCGAAGCGCCCCTCCGCGACCGCCGACCACAGCGCGTCGTCGGGCGACGAGCCGGTGAGGAGGAACGAAAGCTCCGACGCGATCTCCCAATCGGTGAGGCGCACGGAGGCCCCCGGCGACGCGCGCGCGCCAGGGGGACCGAGCTCCTCCCGGTAGAGAAACTGCGGTGACTGCAGCACGATCTCGACGAGCGTTCGAACCCCCGTCGCGAAGTCGCCGCCGCTCGCGCGCTCTGCGTAGAAGGCGTCGCGCAGGCGCTGCTTCTCGGTCGCGAACAGCGGGCGACGAAACGCGCGCGCCGCGAACGTGTCCAGGAGCGCTTCGACGCACCGATCGGCGCCGCGCTGGGCGACGTCACACCCGCCGAGGACGCGCCCGACATCGCGCGCGACGACGTCGGCCGCCAGCGCCTCGGCCGCGCGCTGGTACGACGCGACCTGATCGGACTGCACCGCGAGGGCCGCCGAGCCGTTGTCGTAGCCGTTCGCGAAGGCGTCTGTGACGAACGCCTGCGCCGGGTGCGTCGTGGCGCCGAGGAGATCGCGGACGACGTTGTCGTACTCGCGGCTGCTCAAGCGCCGGAGGCGGCGCGTCGGCGTGAGCGTCGGTGGGCTCGCCGCGCTCGGCCCATCTGTGCCGGCCGCGCCACTCGTACCGTAGCAATCCAGCGACACGGCCGCGCTCAGCACGAGGAGCGCTCCGATCGGCGCGTGACGCGTGATGCTCGCAGCGATTCGCATCGGGCCCCTCCGGCGTCGTCCGGCGGAAGTGCCGGCGACGTCCTGCGCGTTGCAGCCAATGTGCCACGCGCGACGTTGAAACGCTCGCCGAGGCATCGTGTCGCTATCGAGCTTCGCGGGCCCTCGCGTGGGGTCGCGCGATGCCTCGCGAGCGGGGCGGGTGGCTCCCCGGCGAACCACGATGAACCACGGCAAAAAGTAGGCATTTCACACGAGGCACGTGCATTGCGTAGTGGGCGTCATGCTTCCCCTGCGCGGCGCGCTCCTCACGTCGCTTGCGGCGCTCTGTCTCGTCGTGACACTCGCCGGCTGCGGCGACTCGGGGCCCGCGCGGGGCAACGAGGTCGTGGGTGAGGGCGAAGCGGCACTCACGCCCTACCTGTTCACGAACGACAAGGCCGCCTACGAGTACTTCGTCGGCAAGGGGCTCACGAATTTTCAGGCGGCCGGCATCGTCGGCAACCTCGATCAGGAGTCGGGATCCAGTCCTACTGCGGTGCAGCCCGGCGGACCGGGGCGCGGCATCGCGCAGTGGTCGGTCGGCGGTCGCTGGGACTCGGGCACCAACGACAACGCGACGGCGTACGCGAGCCAGCACGGCCAGTCGGTGTGGAGCCTCGGCCTTCAGCTCGATTTCATCTGGTACGAGCTGACGACGTTCTCCGGATACGGCCTCGCCAAGCTCAAGCAGACCACCAACGTCGCCGACGCGACCGTCGTCTTCCAGACCGACTTCGAAGGATGCGGCACGTGCTTGCAGTCGCAGCGCATCGTCTTCGCGAAGGCGGTGCTCGCGGCGTATGGCGCCGCGCCGTCGTACGCGGCGCAGTTCGTGAGCCAGAGCTTCCCGTCCGCGTCCTCGACGATGACGATGAGCGAGGGGCAGGTCGTGCCCGCGTACATCGAGCTCAAGAACGTCGGCACCCAGACGTGGGACTCGAGCACGCACCTCGCGACGACGGTGCCGCGGGATCGCAAGAGCGCCTTCGCGAGCGCCGCGTGGCCCTCACCCAGCCGACCCGCGGCCGTGAAGGGCACGGTGCCGCCGGGCGGTACGTACAAGTTCGCGTTCGACCTCACTGCGCCTCCCTCGGCGGGCGCACACGACGAGCACTTCGACGTCGTTCAGGAGGGCGTCGCGTGGTTCAGCGATCCCGGGCAAGGCGGGCCCGCCGACAACCTGCTCGAGGTGAAGATCGACGTCGTCGCGCCGAAGGGGGGACCGCTCGACGCGGGCGCCTCGGGGAGCGACGGCAGCGCCGGCGGCGGCGAGGCCGGAAGCGGCGCGTCCGGCGGCGGCGCCGGCGTCACCGGCGCGAGCGGTGATGGCAACGGCGGCGCCGGCGACGGCAACGCGAGCGCCTCCGCGGGCTGCAGCGTCGCCGGAGCGCCGCAGCGCGATGCGCCGGCGTGGACGTTGGCGCTGGGCCTCCTCCTCGCGCTTGGTGCCCTCACGCGTTCTCCGGCACGGCGTCGACGCGCAGGTCGTTTGCCCGTCACGGTCGAACGACGCGGGCGTTAGACGACGCGCAGGCTCCGTCCGACGAGCAGCTCGTTGTGGCTCCCCGTACGGTAGCCCTGGAGATCCATGGTCACGTAGGAGAAGCCGTAGCGCTTGCCGGACTCGACGATCGCGTCCTTTTGTTCGAACGCCTTCACGAGCTCGTCCTTCGCGACCTCGATGCGCGCGAGCGCCTTGTCGTTCGACGGATCGAGCCCGTGCCAGCGCACGCGCACCTGACGCAGGCCCATGCTCCGAAGATCGGCCTCGAGCGCGGCGATCTGCGCGAGGCGCTCGCGCGTGACGCGGGTGCCGAACGGGATGCGGCTCGAGAGGCACGCCGACGCGGGCTTGTCCCAGATGCTCATCCCGAGGGCGAGCGCGCCGCGCCGGACGTCCTCCTTCGTGAAGCCGAGCTCCACGAGGGGGCTGCGCACGCCGGCGTTCTTCGCGGCCTCGAGGCCGGGCCGGTAGTCGCCCAGATCGTCGGCGTTCGTACCGTTGACGACGTTGGCGATGCCCCACTCACGGCTCTTCGCCGCGCTCACGCGGTAGAGCTCGCTCTTGCAATGGAAGCAGCGGTCGGGGTTGTTCGCCTGGTAGCTCTCGTCGTCGATCTCGTGCGAGTCGACGAGCACGTGCTTCGCGCCGATTTGCCGCGCGACCGCCTCCGCCGCCTCTTTCTCGAAGGGCGCGAGGCTGGGGCTCACCGCGGTCATGCCCACGGCCTTGTCGCCGAGCACCTTGTTCGCGACGGCGAGGACGAAGGCGCTGTCGATGCCGCCCGAGTAGCAGACGATGACGGACGCCATCTGCTCGAAGAGGCCTTCGAGGCGCGCGAGCTTCGGATCCGCGATCATCGGCTGAGGATCTAGCACGCCGAGGGGCCACCCGCCTCAGTTCACGACCTCGATCGCCCCCAGCATCGTCGCGTGATTCTGGCAGTGGAACCCGTAGGTGCCTGCGGTCGGGAACGTGAACGGCTGCGACAGCCCGGTGTTCGTCAGCGTGAAGGGCGTTGGGACCGTGCCGCCGAGGGGGGCGAGCGGGTGGTTCCCGTAGTTGCCGTCGATCTGCACCGTCTGACCGGCCTTGATGCGCATGCACGGCACCGAGTAGGTGAAACCCCCGGGGGCGCCGATAGGGAAGGTGATCGTCCGCTGGATCTGTCCGCCGTTCGTACGATCCGCGTAGTTGCCGCTGCAGCCGTTGAGCGGGCCTCCGTCGTAAGCCGCGTCGGCGGCTGCGTCGGGCAGCCCTCCGTCGTTGCCAGCCGCGTCGGTCCCGGCGTCGTTGCCCCCGTCCCTTCGGCGCCCCGCGTCGACGCCGGCGTCGGTGCCGGTGCCGGTGTCCGTGGAGCCGCCGGCGTCGCTGCCGGCGCCGGTGTCGGGGCTCGTTCCGTCTTCGGTGCCCGTCGCGTCGGGGGCGTCGGCTCCGATCGTCGCGTCGCTGCCGCTGCAGGCGAGGGGACCCGCGCCCAGGGCCGTCACGACCGAGACCATCGAGGCGAAGAGAAGACGCTTGTCCATCATGGCAGAGTAGCGTCGAGCTTCCCGGGTCGCCACAGAACGGCGGAAATCGCGACCGCGACCGGGATCGTCATCATCGCCCAGGCGATCGGGAAATGGTCGGCCAGGAGGCCGATGAACGGCGGCGACCAGAGATCCCCGAGGAGGTGGATCCCGAAGATGCTGAGGGCCATCGCGCTCGCGCGGAGCTCGGGCGGCGCGGTACGCAGGATGACCGCGTTGATCGGCGAGGTGTTCAGAAACAGCGCGACCTCGGCGAGGAAGACGAGGGCGAAGAACAAGTTGGGCGTCGGCGCGAGGAAGCAGGCGACCGTGAGCGGAACGCCTGCGAGCGAGCCGAGCGAGCACACGCGCAGGTTGATGCGGGCGACGACCGAGTCGTCGGTGACCCCGAGCCTTCGCACGGATCTGTCCGCCCAGGTGCCTCCCAGCGTCGTGCCGACCAAACCCCCGAGCACGGTGATGAGACCGAACTTGAAGTTCGCGGTGCCCAAATCCAGGCCGTACCGATCGTGAAGGAACGTCGGGGCCCAGAACGAGAAGCCGCCGATCGCGAACGTGTACGCGCAGTAGCCGAGGACGCCGCGGCGGTAGAGCGGCGCGGCGAGGAGCTTGGCCGCCGTGGCGAGGATGTCGGCCTTCGCCGCGAGCTTCTTCCTCACGGGCTCCTGGATCAGGAGGCAGACCGCGGCCAGGACGATGCCGGGGCCGCCGGCGACGTAGAACGCGTGGCGCCAGCCCCAGTGCTTCTCGACGAAGCCGCCGACGAGGTAGCCGAGCGCGCCGCCGAGCGGCATCGCGACGTAGAAGATCGCGAGCCATCGGCCTTTGCGATCGGCGGGGGCTGCGTCGTCGATGATCGTGGGGGCGAGCGTCGCGTAGCTGGCCTCTCCCACGCCGACCATCGCGCGCGCGCCGACGAGGGACGCCGCGCCGCCGGCGAGCCCGGACGCGAACGTCGCGACGCTCCACACCGCGACGCCGAGAGCAATGAGCCCCTTGCGAGGCCCCTTGTCCGCGAGCGCGCCGAAGATCGGGCTCGTCGCGAAGTAGCCGAGGAGGAACACCGTCGCGAGCGAGCCGGCGACGAAGTTCGACAGGTGCAGCTCGTCGCGCACCTTCGGCAGCACCGCCGAGACGACGAGCCGGTCCAGGTAGTTGAGGAGGTTCAGCGCCGTGAGGAGCGCAAGGATGGTCTGCGGGCGCCGGATCATGCGCGGAGCCGACGAGCATACACGGGGCGTAACTAACTTGACAGGCGTTCACCCCACGGGCTAGCTCCCGGGGATTATGCCGGAGATGAAGTGAGCCGCACGTCCACCAGCAAATCCAGCAAGTCTAGCAGGTCCGGCAAGGGTGGCGGGAAGCCGCCCGCAGCTCCGCCCAGCGTCCCGCCCCCTCCGTCCGAGGGCGAGACCTCGCTCGTCGTCGAAGCGCGCACCCGATACCTCAACTACGCGCTCTCGGTCATCACCTCCCGCGCGCTCCCCGACGTGCGCGACGGCCTGAAGCCCGTGCAGCGTCGCATCCTCTTCACGATGCGCAAGGACCTTGGGCTCACGCCGGACGCGCGCTACCGCAAGTGCGCAACCGTCGTCGGCGCCGTCCTCGGCAACTACCACCCCCACGGTGACTCCAGCGTCTACGACGCGATGGTCCGCATGGCGCAGTCGTGGGTCATGCGTCTGCCGCTCGTCGACGGCCAGGGCAACTTCGGCTCGCCCGATGGCGACGAGGCCGCCGCGTACCGCTACACGGAGGCCAAGCTGCTGCCCGCGGCGATCGAGCTGTTGTCCGAGCTCGACAAGCGCACGGTCGCCTGGCGGCCCAACTTCGACGGCCAGAAGAGCGAGCCCGTCGTCCTCCCCGCGCGCTACCCGAACCTGCTCGTCAACGGCGCGCAAGGGATCGCCGTCGGCATGGCGACGAGCATCCCGCCGCACAACCTCGGCGAGGTCATCGACGCGTGCGTCGCGCAGATCGAGGCCGGCCCCGGCATCCTCCCGGTGCGCACCCTCCTCAAGTACGTGAAGGGCCCCGACGTCCCCACCGGCGGCCAGCTCATGGCGTCGAAGAGCGAGCTCATCAACGTGTACGAGACCGGCAGCGGCACCTTGAAGCTCCGCGGTGAGTGGAAGGTCGAGGAGAAGAAGGGCGTCGCGTCGATCATCCTGACGTCGCTCCCGTACGGCGTCGTGCGCGGCGCCCTCGTCGAGCAGATCGCCCAGGTCATCCTGCAGCGCAAGCTCGGGGCGCTCGTCGACGTGCGCGACGAGTCGACCGCCGAGGTCCGCGTCGTCCTCGAGATGAAGAAGGGCACCGACGCCAACCTGGTGATGGCGTACCTCTACAAGAACACCGCGCTGCAGACGACGATCGGCGTGAACCTCACGTGCCTCGTCCCCGGCGCGCCGCCGATCACGCTGCAGGGTCCAGACGGCGAGCCGCTGCCGCCCGAGGAGAGCCTCCCCGCCGTCCCCGAGCGCCTCTCGCTCGGCCAGATGATCCGGCACTTCCTCGACTTTCGCATGCTCACCGTCGAGCGGCGCCTCAAGTTCGATCTGTGGCAGCTCCGTCGCCGCATCCACATCCTCGAGGGCTTCGAGACGGTCTTCGACGCGCTCGACGAGACGATCCGGATCATCAGGAAGAGCGACGGCAAGGCTGACGCAGCCGCAAAGCTCATCGCCCGCTTCAAGCTCAGCGAAGAGCAGGTCGAGGCGATCCTCGAATTGAAGCTGTACCGGCTCGCCAAGCTCGAGATCCTCGTCATCCAGGAGGATCTCGCGACCAAGCGCAAGGAGGCCGGCGCGCTCGAGACGCTTCTCAAGAGCGAGAGCAAGCGCTGGGCGATCATCAAGGGCGAGCTCGCCGAGATCAAAGCCCAGTACCCGGACAAGCGCCGCCTCAAGATCGCCGGCCAGGCCGACGAGCAGGAGTACTCGGCCGAAGACTTCATCGTCGCCGAGGACGCGCACGTGCTGCTCTCGCACCAGGGCTGGATCAAGCGCCAGCGCGAGGTGAAAGACCTGTCCGCCACCCGCGTGCGCGAAGGCGACTACGTGCTCTCGGTCGTCGCCGGCTCGACGCGCTCGACGATCGCGTTCTTCTCGAGCCTCGGCGCCTGCTACGTCACGCGCATCCACGACGTGCCGGCGACGACGGGCTACGGCGAGCCGGTGCAGAAGTTCTTCAAGATGGAGGACGGCGAGCGCATCATCGCGGCGCTCTCGTTCGACGCGCGCATTTTGGACGTGCCCGCGCCGGTGGAGGGCGGCGACCCGCAGCCTCCGTTCGCCGTCGCCGTGACGCGCCAGGGCTTGGCGTTCCGCTTCTCGCTGACGGCGCACAAGGAGGCGTCGACGCGCGCAGGCCGCAAATACGGCCGTCTCAACGAGGGTGACGAGATCGTCATGGTCGCCGTCACCGGTCCCAAGGACGGAGTCCTCGCCGCGACGAGCGACGGCCACGCGCTCGGCGTCCCCGTGGCCGAGCTCGCGCTCCTCTCCGGTGTCGGCAAGGGCTCGATGCTGATGAAGGTCGACGACGACGCGCGCGTCCTCGGCGCCGTGATCGCGATCGGTGGCAACGACTCGATCGTCGTCGAGACCGGCAAGGGACGCGAGATGAGCATCACGTACAAGTCCGTCCTCGGGAAGCGTGCGCAGGCGGGCAGCGCGCTCATTCGCCGCGATGGCTTCGCCCGCGTCGTTTCGCAACCGCCCACGATCCCCTCGCTGGAGGTGACCTGACATGGCCACGAGCTACAGCGCCAAGGACATCGAGGTCCTCGAGGGTCTCGAGCCGGTCCGCAAACGCCCCGCGATGTACATCGGCGGCACGGGCTCCGACGGGTACCACCACCTCTTGTGGGAGATCGTCGACAACTCCATCGACGAGGCCATCAACGGCCACGCCAAGAACATCGAGGTCGTCCTCGACGCAGACGGCAAAGGCGTGACCGAAACCGACGACGGCCGCGGCATCCCCGTCGACATCCATCCCAAGTTCAAGAAGCCGGCCCTCGAGATCATCCTCGGGACGCTGCACGCGGGCGGCAAATTCGGCGGCGGCAACTACAAAGTGTCTGGCGGCCTCCACGGCGTCGGCTCGAGCGTCGTCAACGCGCTCTCCGAGACCCTCGACGTCACCGTTTGGCGTGATGGTGTAGAATACAAGCAGTCGTTCTCTCGAGGCGTCCGCAAGACCGCGCTCAAGAAGGGCGGTAAGGTTCGCAAGCGCGGCACCGAGATTCACTTCCGCCCGGACCCGCAGATCTTCGGCGAGAAGCTCCGCTTCGACAGCGAAACGATCCGCGAGCGCCTCGAGACGAAGGCGTATCTGCATGGCGGCCTCACCGTCCGCTACGTGAACGAGGGCACGAAGGAGGAGCACACGTTCTTCCACCCGCAGGGCATCGCCGACTACCTCCCGATCCTCGTGAATCGCCGCGGCAAGGCCGTCAGCCACGCGATGCCGTTCTTCGTCTCGCGTGAGCTGCAGACCGAGAAGGGCGAGGCGCCGTTGCGGCTCGAACTGGCTCTCCAGTGGACGGAGTCGCCCGACGAGCACGTTCGCTCGTACGTGAACGGCATCCCCACTGCCAACGGCGGCACGCACGTGAGCGGCCTCCTCTCCTCGGTCGTCAAAGCCGTCCGCGCCTTCGTCGAGGCGAAGGGCATCAAGACGACGGGCGTGACGCTGAGCGCCGAAGACATCCGCGAGGGCCTCGTCGCGCTCCTCAGCACCTACGTGAGCGAGCCGCAGTTCCAGGGCCAGACGAAGGATCGTCTGAACAACCCCGAGGTCGCGGCCCAGGTCGAGGCGATCGTTCGCCCGGCGCTCGAGCAGTGGCTGCTCGAGAACGGTTCGACCGGCGAGCAGATCGTCATGCGTTCGATCCTCGCGGCGCGCGCCCGCGAGGCACGCCGCGAGGCGACCCAGCAGGTGACGCGCAAGGGCGCCGTCAGCCACCGCATGAACCTCCCGGGCAAGCTCGCCGACTGCGCGAGCACCGACCCCAGCGAGAGCGAGCTGTTCATCGTCGAGGGCGACAGCGCCGGCGGCTCTGCCAAGCAGGGGAGGGATCGACGTACGCAGGCCATTTTGCCGCTGCGCGGCAAGGTCCTGAACGCGGAGCAAGCGTCGTCGTCGAAGGTCCTGAACAACAAGGAGCTGCAGGACATCGTCCAGGCGCTCGGCTGCGGCATGGGTCCGACGTTCGACGTCACGCGCCTCCGCTACGGCAAGGTCTTCCTCCTCATGGACGCCGACAGCGACGGCCACCACATCACGACGCTCCTCCTCACCTTCTTCTACCGCCAGCTCCCCGGGCTGATTCGCGACGGGCACGTGTACCTTCCGAGGCCGCCGCTCTTTCGCATCGACCACGGCAAGGAGACGCACTGGGTCCTCGACGAGGTCGAGCGCGACAAGCTCATCGCCAGCTTGCCGAAGAACGCGAAGGTCGAGATCACGCGCTTCAAGGGGCTTGGTGAAATGAACGCCGAGGATCTCAAGGCGACCACGCTCGACAAGACCCGTCGCCGGGCGCTCCGCGTCGGGATCACGAGCGAGATCGAGACCGATCGCGTCCTGAACGAGCTCATGGGCAAGGACGCCCAGGCCCGCTTCAAGTTCATCATGGAGCGCTCGCGCGAGACGTCGGCCGACGATCTCGACGTCTGAACCGCTACCCTGATCGCCTTCGCCTTCTTCCCGTGCCCCGCACGGGTTGGGCAACGAGGGTGCCCTGCCAGCGGTGGGCACACCTGTCCCACGCTTCCCCGCGCCGACGGGGCAGCCTGTCCTCAATCGTTTAGAATAGCTGCGGAAAAGACCCGAAATTTGTGACGCCCGTGGCTGGTCCACAGGTTGCTTTGGGGCTCGCGCGATGATTCGACAAGGTACGGCTGTGCGCGCAGCCATTGCGGCGGCCATCGTTGCGGCGATCGGAACCGCGGCGAGTCCCGGCACCGCGGCTGCCCAGGGGGCCGCGACCCCGGCGGCTCCAGCGCCGGCAGCGCCGGCAGCGCCAACGGTGGCCGCGCCTACCGCCGCGCCCGAAGTCCCGCAGAGCCTCACCCTCGAGGATGCACTCCGCCTGTTCCGCGCGCGCGGTTTCGAACTGCTACTCGCTGAGGCGCAGGTCAAGGCCGCCGAGGCCGATGAGCTCACCGCCGCGGCGATCCCCAACCCCGGCCTCAACGGCGGCATCAGCGTTCTGCCGGGGTACTCTGTCCCGGGGTGCGACGGCTGCTCGGCGTTCGGCTTCCAGGTGGGCGTGACCGACAACGCGGCCCTCATCGGCGACACGATCGGCGGCAAGCGCGACGCGCGCAAGGCGGTCTCGGCCGCGGCGCTCAAGGCCGTCAAGATGACGAAGACCGACGCGCTGCGAACCCTGGAGCTCCAGGTGAAGCAGCAGTACGTGAGCGTCGGTCTCGCCAAGGCGACGGTGGACTTCGTCAAGGAGGTCGCCGACTCCTCGACGCAGACGCTGGAGCTGAACAAGCTCCGCTACCCGCGCGTCATCGACGAAGGCGCCCTCGCCCGCATCGAGACGGCGAAGTACGCCGCCGACAACGCCCTCGATCGCGCGAAGGCCCTCGTGCGCCAGACGCAGATCGATCTCGGATTTCTGCTGGGGATCCGGGGCAGCGTGCCCGAGTTCCAGGTGAGCCAGGAGTTCTCGAAGTTCGGCGTTCCCTTGCGCCTCGCGTCCGCGGCCCCTGACGGCCTCCGTCGCGAGGCTTACGACCACCGCCCCGACTTGAAGGCGCTCGGTTACCAGAAGGAGCGCGCGTCCAGCTCGATCGAGCTGGCTAAACGCAGCCGCTTCCCCGACGTTGCCCTCCAGGCGCAGTACAGCCAGATCGGCACAGGCTCGAACGCGGTCGCCCCGCCCGCGATCTTCTTCGGTGTCAGCACGCCGATCCCGCTTTTTTACCAGCAACAGGGCGAGATCAAGCGCGCCGAGGCGGATCTGACGACCCAGACGGTCGCCCGCAACAAGCTCGAGGCGCAGGTCGTGAACGACGTCGAGAGCGCCTTCAACGCCTTCTCCGCGAACCGCCGCATCATGGAGCGCTACGACGCGCAGTACCTGGAGCGCGCGAAGGTGGCGCGGGACATCACCAAGCGGCAGTACGAGGCGGGCTCCGCCCCGCTGATGGACTACCTCGACGCGCAGCGCACCTTCATCGCGACGAACCTCGACTACCTCACGACCCTGACGAACTACTGGACCGCGGTATTTCAGCTCGAAGCTGCGGTCGGGATGGACCTCCGACGATGAGCCGCACGCGCCTCCTGCCCACCACGACCGCCCTCCTGGCCCTCCTCGCCGCGCCGACGCTGGCCGCGTGCGCGAGCGGGTGCCACAAGTCGCAAGCCTCGGAAGGGGCGCCGGCCGTGACCGTGCCGCCCGGCCAGGCGTGGCTCACGCCGCAGCAGATCAAGGACGCCAAGATCGAGTTCGAGGAGATCGCCGAGCAGAACGTCGACGACACGATCCTGACGAGCGGGAAGGTCACGTTCGACGATCAGCGCGTCGCGCACATCTACTCGCCGGTCAGCGGACGGGTCACGCGCATCGACGCGCAGCTCGGCGCGCGCGTGAAGAAGGGTGCGCCCCTCGCGGTCATCGAATCGCCGGACATCGGCATCGCCTCGAGCGACGTAGGCAAGGCGAGCGCCGACCTCATCGCCGCCGACCACGACTTCAAGCGCCAGAAGGATCTCTACGACAACCACGCCGCCTCGCAGAAGGACCTCGAGATCAGCGAGGACAACTACCGCAAGGCCAAGGCCGAGATGGATCGCGCCAAGCAGAAGGCGTACCTCCTCCGCGCCGGCGGCGGCGGGGGCGACGTCTCTCAGGGATACACGGTGATCACGCCCATGGAGGGCGAGGTCATCATGAAGAACATCAGCCCCGGCATCGAGGTGCAGGGGCAATACGGTGGCGGCTCGGCGGCCGAGCTCTTCACCGTCGGCGAGCTCGACAAGGTGTGGGTCATCGCCGACGTCTTCGAGATGGACATCGCGCGCGTCAAAGTCGGCTCGAAGGCGAACGTGAAGGTCGTCGCCTACGCCGGCAAGCACTTCGACGGCAAGGTCGACTGGGTCTCCGGGACGCTCGATCCCGTCACCCGCACCGCCAAGGTCCGCTGCACGTTCGACAACCCCGACAAGCTGCTCAAGCCGGAGATGTACGCCACGGTGCAGGTCTCGGTCGAAGAACGCACCGCGCTCGCGATCCCGCGGGGCGCTCTCCTGCGCCTCGGCGATCAGACGATCGTGTTCGTCCAGATTGGCAGCGCGCCCGACGGCAAGCTCAAGTTCGAGCGCGTGCCGGTCACGGTGGACGAAGGCGAGGGGAGCAAATGGGTGGCCGTCTCGCATGGCCTCGAGAAGGGCCAGAAGATCGTGACCTCCGGCGCCATCCTCCTCTCAGGGATGCTCTGATCCATGATCCAGAGGCTCGTCGCCTTCGCTCTTCGGATGCCGCTGGTCATCCTCGCCTCGACGCTGGCCATCGTCGTCGCGGGGATCATCTCGTACAAAGAGCTCGACATCGAGGCGTACCCCAACCCGGTTCCGCCGCTCGTCGAGATCATCACGCAGCCCGATGGCTGGAGCGCGGAGGAGGTCGAGCGCTACGTCACGATCCCCCTGGAAATCGGCTTTGCTGGCATGCCCGGCCTCGACCACACGCGCAGCCAGTCGCTCTTCGGCCTGTCGGACATCAAGTGCTACTTCGCGTGGTCGCAGACCTACGAGAAGGCGCGCCAGGAGGTCATCAACCGGCTCCAGTTCACGCAGCTGCCACCCGGCATGCAAGCGGGCCTGTCGCCGTGGAACGCCATCGGCGAGGTCTTTCGCTACCGGCTCGTCGGCAAGGGCTACACCGTCCGTGACCTGAAGACGGCGGAGGACTGGATCCTCGAGCGCCAGTTCAAGCAGGTCCCCGGCGTCATCGACGTCGTGAGCTTCGGCGGCGAGACGAAGCAGTACCACGTCGGCGTCGACCCTTACCGCTTGAAGGGCCAGAACGTCACGTTGAGCGCCCTCATCCAGGGTATCCAGAACGGCAACCAGAACGTCGGCGGGCAGCGGCTCGTCATCGGCGAGCAGTCGTACAACGTTCGTGGTATCGGCCTCCTCCGCGGCGTGCACGACATCGAAGAGGTCGTCGTCGCCGAGCAGAAGGGCGTCCCGATCCGCATCCGCGACATCGCGCAGGTCGACGTGGGCTTCTCCCCGCGCCTCGGCATCGTCGGCTTCGACGACGAGCCCGACGTCGTGCAGGGCATCGTCCTCATGCGCTACGGCGGCGAGACGCCCCAGACCCTCGAGGGCATCTACGCCCGGATCGAGTACATGCGGAAGTACCACCTGCTGCCGCCGGGCATGGACATCCAGCCCTACTACGACCGCGGCAAGCTCGTGAAGCTGACGACGCACACCGTCCTCGAGAACGTGCTCGTCGGCATGCTGCTCGTGGCCGTGGTCTTGTTCATCTTCCTCGGGCACACCCGGGCCGCGATCATCACGGCGCTGAACATCCCGATCGCGCTCCTCATCGCGTTCAGCGGGATGTTCCTCAGCAAGACGCCGGCCAACCTCATCTCCATCGGCGCCGTCGACTTCGGCATCGTCGTCGACTCCACCGTCATCATGATGGAGAACATTTTCCGGCACCTCGGCCCGCACGGGAAGGGCTCGATGAGCGAGCGCATACTGTCCGGCGCGCGCGAGGTCGCCGGACCGATGACGTTCTCGACCATCATCATCGGCGTGGCTTTCCTCCCGCTGTTCACGATGACGGGCGTGGCCGGCGTCATCTTCTCGCCGATGGCGATGACGTATGCGTTCGCGATCGGCGGCGCCATCTTCATGGCGCTCACGCTGACGCCGGTGCTGGCCGCCAAGTTCGTCCCTGCTCAGACCGAGGAGAAGGAGAACTGGATCATGCGGACGCTCCACGGCGTGTACACGCCGGTGAGCGACTGGATCGTCGACCGTCCGAAGCTCGGCCTCCTCATGACCGTGGTGCTCGCGTCGGGCACCGGCCTCTTCGGCTTCCTCGGCGGCGAGTTCATGCCGAAGCTCGAGGAAGGCAACTTCTGGATCCGCGCCACGATGCCGACGTCGATCTCGCTCGAGCAGGGCGAAAAATACGTCGGTCGCATGCGTTCCATTCTCCGCGGCTGCCCGGCCGATCCGGGCGTCCAGTGCACCGACGCGAACCGCAAGCACCCCGAAGTGCTCGCCGTCGTCACCCAGCACGGCCGCCCCGACGACGGCACCGATCCGTCGGGCTTCCAGAACATCGAGCTCTTCGCCCCGCTGCAGGTCCCCTTCAGCGACTGGAAGAGCGGCAAGTCGAAGGAGGCCCTGACCGAGGAGCTGTCGAAGGAACTCGAGGAGGCGTTCCCCGGCGTCGGTTTCAACTTCTCGCAGATGATCTCCGACAACGTCGAAGAGGGCATCAGCGGCGTCAAAGGCGAGAACTCGGTCAAGGTCATCGGACCGGACCTTCGCTCCAACGAGGCGAACGCCGAGAAGATCGTCGACATCATGAGCACCGTCCAGGGCGTCAAGGACCTCGGCATGTTCCGCTCGCTCGGGCAGCCGAACGTCAAGATCACCCCCGACCGCGCCGCGTGCGCGCGCTACGGCCTCAACACCGGCGACGTCGAGCAGGTCATCCAGGCCGCGATCGGCGGGCAGGCGGTGACGCAGGTGTTCGAGGGCGAGAAGCGCTTCGACCTCACCGTCCGCTGGCTCGAGCCGTACCGGAAGTCGCTGGAGGCCGTCCGCGAGATCAACGTGCCTACCGCCGACAACGGCTCGGTGCCGCTCGGCCAGATCGCGAAGGTGGAGCTCGAAGACGGCCCCGCCGTCATCTTCCGCGAGGACGGCTGGCGCTACGCGCCGGTCAAGTTCAGCGTGCGTGGCCGCGATCTCCAGTCCACGATAGGTGAGGCCCAGGCCAAGATCGCCGACAAGCTGAAGCTCCCGTACGACACGCACCTGGAGTGGGGCGGCGAGATCAACCAGCTCAAGGAGGCGAACGATCGCCTCATCGTGATCATCCCGATCACGCTGCTCCTCATCGCCTTCCTCGTGTACAGCGCCGTGCGCACGTGGATCGACACGCTCATCGTGTTCGTCTCGATCCCGGTCGCCTGCACGGGCGGCGTCCTCGCGCTGCTCGTCACGGGCATCCACTTCTCGGTCTCGGCCGCGATGGGGTTCATCTCGATCTTCGGCATCGCGATCCAGGACGCGATCCTCGTCGTGACGTATTTCCAGCGCCTCCGCGACGTCGAGGGGCTACCGGTCATCCAGGCCGCGCGCGAGGCCGCCGAGAAGCGCTTCCGCCCGGCGCTCATGACCACGCTCGTCGCCACGCTCGGCCTCTTGCCGGCGGCGCTCTCCAACGGCATCGGCGCCCAGACGCAGAAGCCGCTGGCCGTCGTCGTCATCGGCGGCTCGCTGATCCTCGCGCTTCTGTCGCGTATCCGTCAGCCGCCGCTCCTCGTGCTCGCGCACAACTGGATGGAGCGAAAGAGCCCGCCGCCGTCGACCGCCAACGCGTCCGACGACGAGGTCTGAGGTCGCGCCCTCAGCGCCCGCGCCAGACCGGCGCGCGCTTCTCCAGGAATGCCGCGAGGCCTTCGTGGGCGTCCTCGGTCTCGAGGACGTTGGTGAAGCGCTCGCGGAGCATCTTCAGCGCTTGCTCCAGCTCCACGTCCTCCTGCGCCGCGAAGGCGCGGAGGCCCAGCTTGAGGACGAGCGGGCTCTTCGACGTGAGCTGCGTCTCGATCTCGCGGATCGTCTCGTCGAGCTCGCCGGGCTCGACCGAGCGGGTCAGGATCCCCAGGTGCTCGGCCTCGATCGCGTCGACCTTCTCGCCGAGGAGCATCATCTCGAGGAGCCGCTTGCGAGGGACCACGCGCGCCAGGAGCGCCATCGTCATCATCGGGAAGAGGCCGGCGTTGATCTCGGGCGTGCCGAACTGCGCGTCCTTCAGCCCAACGGCGAAGGTGCACGCGGCTACGAGGCCGAGGCCGGTGCCGAGCGCGTGGCCGTTCACGCGCGCGATGGTCGGCTTGTCGCAGCGAAGCAGCGTGAGCAGTAGATCGATGTAGTCGCCGCGCGTCGGAAGGTCGGGCTCGCCGACGGGAGGTGGGCGCACCGACTCGCCGGACGCCGTCAGGTACGAGAGATCGCCGCCCGCGGAGAACGTCTTGCCTTCGCCGGTGATGACGATGACGCGCACCGCCTCTTCGAGGCGCAGATCCTCGATCGCGTAGAGCAGCTCGTTGGTCATCTGCGGGCTCAGCGCGTTTCGGCGCTTGGGGTAGGCAAGGGTTACAAGCGCTCGGCTGCCCGTCCGCTCGACGCGAATCCGCTGGTAGGCTCTCATCTGTCCCAGTATGCCGCAGTCTTGGGGCTAAACGTCCCGCAAAGATGAGGCTATTTCAGCAAATCAACATGCGATTTTCTGCCCCGTTCGGCGCCCTGCTGGGGTAACCAAGAAAGTCCCAGCATGTTGGAACGCCTGATCGATGTTGCGGTCAGACGGCGCGTCGCCGTCCTCGTGCTTTGTCTAGGCTTCGTCGTGTTCGGCGTCTACACGCTGGGCAAGCTGAAGATCGAAGCGTTCCCCGACGTCACGAACGTGCAGGTGATGGTCATCACCCTGTACCCGGGGCAGGCCGCGGAGGAGATCGAGAAGCAGGTGACGATCCCCGTGGAGCGCGCGCTCACGGGGCTGCCGAGCGTCCTCATGCAGCGCTCGATCACCTCCTTCGGGCTGTCGCAGGTGATCGTCACGTTCGAGGACGGCGTCGACATTTATTTCGCGCGACAACAAGTCGCAGAGCGACTGCCCGATGCCGAGGTGCCGTCGGGCGTCACGCCGACGCTCGGCCCCAACGACACGCCGGTCGGGCAGGTGTTCCAGTACACGCTCGAGAGCGATCACCACTCGCCGAGCGAGCTCCGCAGCTGGCAGGACTGGGTCGTCTCGCGCCACCTGAAGCGCGTCTCCGGAGTCGCCGACGTCGTCAGCTTCGGAGGGTTCCAGAAGGAGTACCACGTCCTCGCCGACCCTCTCCGCCTCAAGTCCAACGGGCTCATGCTCAAGGACCTCATCGAGGCGGTGCAGCAGTCGAACGGCGCGACGAGCGGCGGCTACCTGCCGTTCGGCGACAGCGAGTTCGTCGTCCGCGCCCGCGGCTACTTGAAGTCGCCGCAGGACGTCGAGAAGACGGTCATCGCGCTGCGCAACGGGACGCCCGTCCTCTTGAGCCACGTCGCCCGCGTCGTCGAAGGGTACACGCCCCGGCGCGGAGCTGTGGCGCGCGGGGACGCCATCGACTCGGTCGAGGGGACCATCCTGCTCCGCCGCGGCGAGAACCCGAAGGACGTCTTGAACGGCGTCCACGAGGCCGTGGACCGCATCAACAAGGAGGTCCTCCCGAAGGGGATGAAGATCGTCGCCTTCTACGACCGCACCCGGCTCGTCGACACGACGCTCACCACGGTCTCGCACAACATGCTCGAGGGGGCCGCGCTCGTCGCCCTCGTCCTGTGGCTCTTCCTCCGCGCGTTCAGCGGCTCGCTGGCGGTCGCCATCACGATGCCGCTCGCGCTGCTCACGAGCTTCGTAGGCCTCTACTACATGGGGGTCCCGGCGAACCTCCTCTCGATGGGGGCCATCGACTTCGGCATCCTCCTCGACGGCGCCGTCATCCTCGTGGAGAACGCCTACCGGCACCTCGCCGAGGAGCAGGCCCCGCCCGAGGACGTTCCCAAGGTCGTCGCGCGCGCCGCCAAGGAAGTGCTGCGCCCCACGCTCTTCTCGATGTCGATCATCGTCGCGGCGATGATGCCGATCTTCACGCTCGAGCGCGTCGAGGGGCGCATCTTCAGGCCGGTCGCGCTCACCTACGCGTTCGCCCTGGGGGGCGCGCTCTTCTTCACGCTGACGGCGGTGCCTGCCATCACGACGGTGCTCCTGAAGAACCGCAAGGTGAAGGAGGTGGAGCCGGAGTTCCTCGTCTGGCTGCGCGTGAAGTACCTCATGGCGCTGCGCGTCGCCCTCAAATACCCCATCACCACCCGCCTCGCCGGCTTCGCCGTGCTCGCGTACGCCATCTACCTCATCCCCAAGCTCGGCACCGAGTTCCTCCCCGAGATGAACGAAGGGGATATCCACATCACCGTCACGATGCCGAGCTCCATCTCGCTCGAGAAGGGCGCGCAGGTGCTCCGCGAGACGCGGAAGGTCCTGGCGACCTTCCCTGAAGTGCGGGAGGTCCTCACCGAGCAGGGGCACCCCGAAGACGGTACCGACGACGAAGCGGTGAACCAGTCCGAGACGTTCGTCATGATGAGGCCGTCCAAGGAGTGGACGACCGGGCGCTCCAAGGCCGAGATCGTCGACGCGATGCGGACCGAGCTGCAGAAGCGGCCCGGCGTTGCGTACAACTTCAGCCAGCCCATCAAGGACCGCGTCGAGGAGTCGATCAGCGGCATCCGCGGGCAGGTCGTCGTGAAGGTCTACGGGGACGACTTGAGCCTCATGCAGGCCAGGCTCGAGGAGGTGAAGCGAATCATCCTCCAGACCCGAGGCTCCCGCGACGTCGAGATCTACCGCGCCGGGCGCGCGCAGCACGTCGTCGCCGACATCGACCGCGACGCGATCGCGCGCTACGGCCTCCAGGTCACCGACGTCGAGGACGTCGTCGAGACCGCGTACGGCGGGAAGCTCGCCACCTCGGTGTGGGAGGGAGAACGCCGTGTGGGCGTGCGCGTGAAGCTGCCGTCGCCGACCGAGGGGGACAAGGAGGGCATCGGCGCGCTCTACGTGCACGCGCAGGACGCGCGCGTGCCGCTCGCGTCGCTCGCGAACGTCCACGTCGACATGGGGCGCACGCAGATCAACCGCGAGCAAGGCGGGCGCTTCCTCGCGCTCAAGACGAACCTCGAGGGCCGCGATATGGGCTCCTTCGTCGACGAGGCGCAAGCGCGCGTGGCGCGCGAGGTGAATCTCCCCGAGGGCTACTACCTGACGTGGGGCGGCGAGTTCGAGAATCAGCGCCGCGCGATGAAGCGCCTGATGGTCATCGTTCCCGTGTCGATCATGGTCATCTTCACGCTTCTGTTCCTGACGTTCCGCGCCGTGCTGCCGGCGGTCGTCGTCCTCCTCGACGTGCCGTTCGCGACCGTCGGTGGGGTCTTCGCCCTCTACATCACGGACACGGTGCTCAGCGTTTCGGCGGCGGTAGGGTTCATCACGCTCTTCGGTGTCGCCGTCATGGATGGCGTCCTCCTCATCACCTACGTGAGGCAGGCGCGGGAGCGCCTTGGGACCGACTCGCAGGACGCGATCCTCGACGCCGTGTCGCAGCGCCTTCGCCCGGTGCTCATGACGGCGATGCTGGCGTCGCTCGGCCTACTTCCGGCGGCGCTCTCACACGCGATCGGCTCGGACACGCAGCGCCCGTTCGCGATCGTCATCATCGGCGGCCTCATCTCGTCGACTTTCCTCACGATGCTCCTTCTCCCGACGCTGTACGAGCTGTTCGACCGCTGGTTTGGCCGCAATCGCACCAAGCCTGCGAGCGAGGGGCCGGCCTCGGGCGGCGGGGGCGGCAAGGCCGCGCCGGAGGTGCACCATGCGCCGCACTGACACGGCCGTCGTACTGGCGCTCGTCTTCGGCGCAGCGTCGTGGCTGGCGCCGACGAACGCGGCGGCCCAGGTCCCCGCCCTGGTCCCCGCCCAGGTTCCTGCTCAGCCCGCCGGGCAGGGCGCTGCACAAGAAGCGTTCACGATGGACCGCGCGCTCGCGATCGCTATGCAGCGCAGCCGCGACGTCGTGGCCGCGAAGCTCGAGATCGAGGCCGCCGAGGTGGATCGCATCGCGGCCGGCCTCTACTGGAACCCCAACTTTTACTACAACGTGGGCAACGTCGTCGTCGGCGCCGGGAACCCGCAAGGGGACCAGCGGGTCGACCCGGGCCCGTTCTCGCAGCTCATCCAGACCGTCGGCGTGAGTGAAGTGATCGACGTGTGGGCGAAGCGGTCGGCGCGCATCAAGGCCGCCGATCTCGGCGTCGAACAGCGGCGGCTGCGCGTCGAGGACGCGATGCGCGAGATCGCGTACGCGGTCCGGTCCGCATTCTCCGACGTCGTGCGCGAGCAGCTCGAGCTCGACCTGTCGACGACGATGAAGTCGCGGTACGACGACACCGTCAAGCTTTCGCGCGCGCGCGTCTCGGCCGGCGATTCGAGCAAGTTCGAGGGGCAGAAGATCGAGCTCGAGGGGATGAAGTACGGCAACCTCGTCATCGACGCCCAGATGCAGCTCGATCTCTCGCGCCAGGGGCTCGCGCAGCTGATGGGACTCCCGGCCGCGAAGGATCTGCCGGGCCTCGCGGTCGCTCCGCCGGCGCCGCGCACCACGCTGGCCATCGAGCCACTCGTCGCCCGCGCTCTGCAGGAGCGCCCGGACCTGCGCGCCGCCCGCAAGGGCAAGGTGTTTGCCGACGCGATGCTCGAGGCGGCCGAGCGCGAGGCGTACCCCGACATCGCGCTCGGCGTCGCGTTCACGCACTCCGGCTTCACCGTCTCCGGAGACAACGCGAACGCGCTGGGCCTGAGCGTCGCGCTCCCGCTCCCCGTCTTCGACCGGAACCAGGCCGGCGTGGCGCGGTCGCGCCTCGAGGGAAAGCGGGTCCTGAACGACGTCGCACGACTCGAGCTCATCGTGCGGCACGACGTCACCTCCGCGGCCCGACGCGAGGAGCGCGCTCACGCGCTGCTCGACGTGTACGAGACGGGGGGCCTCCTCTCGGGCGCCGAGTGGTCGCTCGAGACGGCTGAGAAGTCCTTTCGCGCGGGGGCTGTTTCCCTCCTCGAGCTCCTGGAAGCGCAGCGCACCTACATCGAGACGCGCGGGCAGTACCTGCGCGTGCAAGACGAATACCGTAAAGCCAAGATCGACGTCGTTCACGCCGTCGGGAGGGAGCCTTGAAGACCTCGGGTACCGCCTTCGCGTTCATCGCCGTCGCGGCCGCCGCGGCGTCTCTCTCCTTCGTTTCCGCGGGCTGCAAGCCAGGCGAGAAACACGCCGCCGCCGCCGAGGATGGCGGCACCGCCCGCGACGCCATCAAGCTTGAGCCCACCAGCCCGCGCATGCAGTTCGTCAAGGTGGAGAAGCTCGAGGAGAGCGAGGCCGCCGCGAGCGTCATCCTGACGGGGCGCGTGAGCTTCGACGAGGACCGCACCCAGCGTGTCGCGTCGCCTCTCGATGGCCGCGCCACGGGGATCCTGGTCAAACCGGGCGACAAGGTCACCGTGGGCCAGGCGCTCGTCGAGCTCTCGTCCCCTCAGGTGTCCCAGATGCAGGCGGACGCGCAGAAGGCCACGATGGACGTCACGCTCGCCCAGCGCACGGTCGAGCGGCAGCGAAAGCTCCGGGCCGAAGGCGCGGTCAGCGAGAAGGATCTGCTCCAGGCGGAGTCGGATCTGAAGAAGCTCACGAGCGACGTCGGGCGCACGACGGCGCAGCTGCGCGCGCTGGGCGTGTCGGCCAGCGATCCAGCGGTCGGGGTCTTCCTCCGCGCGCGCGTCGCCGGCACGGTCGTCGAGCGCAACGTGCTCGTCGGGCAAGAGGTCCGCGCCGACGCGACGACGCCGCTGCTCACGATCACCAACCTCGCGTCGGTGTGGGTCCTCGCGGACGTCTACGAGCAGGACCTGGGGCTCGTGCAAGAGGGGGCGAAGGTTCGCGTCCGCGTGCCGGCGTACCCGACCGAGGCGTTCGAGGGCGTCGTCGGTCATGTCGGCGACGTCCTCGACCCGGCCAGCCGCACGGTGAAGGCGCGCTGCGTCGTGCCGAACCCAGACACGCGCCTGAAGCCGGAGATGTTCGCCCGCGTGGAGCTGGCAGAGCTCGGCGGCAAGAAGGTCATCGTGGTCTCGTCACGCGCCATCCTCAACGACGCCGAGCACTCCCGCGTCATCGTCGCGGGGGACGACAACGTCTACCGGCTGCGCATCGTCCAGGCCGGCCCCGAGATCGACGGCAAGGTCCGCCTCCTCGGCGGCGTCACCGCCGGCGAGCGGGTCGTCGTCGAAGGCGCGCTCTTCCTCAAGAGCGAGATCGAGAACCGCTGAAGGACCGGCGGCTTGTGGTAAAAATGCGGCGATGTTCGACAAGGTCCTCATCGCGAACCGCGGCGAGATAGCGCGCCGCGTCATCCGTACCTGCAAGAAGCTCGGGATCAAGACTGTCGCCGTGCACTCCGAGGCCGACCAGGAGGCGCCGCACGTCACCGACGCGGACGAAGCCGTCCTCGTGGGGCCGCCGCCGGCCAAGGACTCGTACCTGAACGAGGATGCGCTCCTGGCCGCGATCCAGAAGACCGGCGCGCGCGCCGTGCATCCGGGGTACGGATTCCTGAGCGAGAAATCGAGCTTCGCCCGCAAGGTCGCGGCGCTGGGGGTGACGTTCATCGGCCCGCCGCCCGACGTCCTCGACGCCTTCGGCGACAAGATGAAGGCGCGGCACGTCGCGCTCTCGGCGGGCACGCTGCCGGTCCCCGGCACCGACGCGCCCATCGCGATCGATACGGCGGAGGGCGTCGCCCACGCCAAGGAGGTCGCGCTCGCTGTTGGTTACCCGGTGGTCGTGAAGGCGGTCGGGGGCGGTGGCGGCATCGGGATGCAGGTGGTCGCGGCCGAAGACGGCATGGAGCGCGCGCTCCGCAGCTGCTCGGACCGCGGCAAGGCCTCGTTCGCCGACGCGCGGGTCTACCTTGAGCGGTACGTGGCCCTGCCGCGTCACATCGAGGTTCAGGTCTTCTGCGACACGCACGGGCAGGCCTTTGCCCTCGGCGAGCGCGAGTGCAGCGTGCAGCGGCGGCACCAGAAGATCATCGAGGAGTCGCCGTCGGCCGCTCCGTTCTTCGAGGGTGAGGAGGGTAGCGCGCGTCGGCAGGCCCTCTACGACGCCGCGCTCCGGGTGGTGAAGAAGGTCGGCTATGTCGGCGCCGGCACGTGCGAGTTCATCGCCGACGCCGGGGGGAACCTTTATTTCCTCGAAGTGAACGCGCGTCTGCAGGTCGAGCATCCCGTCACCGAGATGGTGACCGGGCTCGATCTCGTCGAGCTCCAGCTCCGCGTCGCCGCGGGAGAGAAGCTCCCCGACCTGTCCAAGATCGCTCGCCGTGGCCACGCGATCGAGGCGCGCGTCTACGCCGAGGACCCTAGCAAGGGCTTCATCCCGAAGCCCGGCGACGTGACCGAGATCGTCTGGCCGGGCGGCATCGAAACGCAGACGTCCCGACTGCGCATCGAGTCGGGCGTGCGCGCCGGCAACAAGGTGACGCCGTTCTACGATCCGATGATCGCCAAGATCGTGGCGTGGGGCGAGGATCGCACGGCCGCGATCGCGGAGCTCGATCGCGCGCTGGCCGCCACGACGATCGCTCCGTGCGTCACGAACCTCTCGTTCTTGCGCAAGGTCCTGGCGAGCGAAGAGTTCGTCACCTCGCGCTACGACACGAAGTTCGCCGAGGTGCTCGCCAAGCGTCCGTGAGCGCGAGTCTCAAAGGGCCGGGTTCGACGCCGGCTACTCGGCGTCGAAGGGGACGACGTCCACGTGCTGCAGATCGGGGATCTTCTCCCGCACCTTGTCGAGCAGCTCGGCCTGCGTCCCGACGACGACGATGCGTAGGTCTGCCGCAGAGAGGCGCGTCGGGATCGCGGCGTTCGCGAGCTCCGGCGTCACCGCGTCGACGTGCCCCACGTACCCGTCGTAGTAGTCCGCCGGCAAACCAAGGAGCTCCACGTCGAGCGCCTGGTGGAGCCGCTTGGTCGCGGTGTCGATGTCGAACGCGTGCGAGCGCGTGAGGTACTTCTTCATGAACGCCGTCTCGCGCGGCGTCACCCCCTTGGCCACGAAGTCGGCCAGCATGCCGAGCTCGAGCTCGATGCAGGCCGGGGCGTCGGTCGCGGCCGGGAACGTCCACATCGAGAACGACTGCCGGCGGCGCTCGATGGCGAGCCGCGCGGAAGCCCCGTACGACCACCCGCGCTTGCTGCGGACCTCCCGCATGAGACGCGACGTGAAGGTGCCGCCGAGCACCGCGCAGGCGACGCTGAACGGAACGTGATCGGGATCGTGAGGCCACGTCCCGAGCGAGCCGAGCAGGATCTGCGTCTGCGTGCGCTCGGGCTTGTCGACGAAGACGAGCCGGCGCCCGGTCACCCTCGCGGGCTCGGCCACGTCGTCCACGTGTGCGGCACCTTCTCGGAGCGCGCCGGTGAGCCGTTCGCCCAGGCGCGTCGCCTCCTCGGTGGTCACGTCGCCCGCGAAGCCGAGGACGAAGTTGCCTCGGGTGAAGGTGCGTTCGAACGCGGCCCGGACGTCGGCCACGGTGATGGACTCGACTGTGCGGGCCGTGCCGACAGCGCTGCGCGCGTAGGGGTGACCGACGAACACGGCGCGGCGGAACGCGCGCTGCGCGAGGGCGCGATCGCTGTCACGCGCCTCGATGATCTCGGCGGCCGTCTCACGGCGCAGGCGAGCGAGCTCGTCTTCGGCGAACGTCGGCGAGCCGAGAAGGCGGACGAGCAGCTCGACCCACGCGGTCAGGCTGCGCTTGATGACCTGCGTGTGGAGCGTCAGGTGCGACGCCGAGACGTCGACACCCATCTCGGCGCCGAGGCGATCGATCTCCGCGTCGACCTGGTGCGACGTCAGCCCCGGGCAGCCGCGCCGGATCATGCGGGCCATGAGGCGAGTCACGCCGTCCTTGTCCGTCGGATCGCTCGTCGAGCCTATCCGGAAGGAGAGGGCGATCGAGACGAGCGGGACGGCGTGCGACGCCTCGACGAAGAGGGCCGCGCCGCCGGAGAGCTCGAGCTTCGCGGTGCTCATCAGGACGCCTCCGGGTGAATGCGAACCACGGTGCGCTCGCCGTCGACGAGGTAGCGGCGCGCGACGCGTAGCAGGTCGCCAGGCCCGACGCGCCGGTAGGCATCGAGCCGACGGAACGCGGCGGCCGGATCGCCGAGGACGGTCTCGTAGAAGCCTATCTGCTCGGCCTTGCCGCTCGTCGTGTCGAGCCCCTGCAGGACACCCAGCTCGAGCCGCGCTTTGGCGCGCGCGAGCTCCTCGTCCGTCACCGGCGTCTCCTTCACGAGCGCCAGTTGCGTCGAAAGGACGCGCTCGATGTCGTCGGCGTTCTTGCCTTCGCGCGCGCTCACGTACATCTCGTAGAGGCCCGGATCGCGGAAGGTCGACACCCAGCCGCGCAAATCGCTGGCGATCTCCTCGTCGATGACGAGCGCGCGGTGCATGCGCGAGGCGCGGCCGCCGAAGAGGACCTCGTTCAGGACGCTGAGCGTCGCGTGGTCGGCATCGCCCAGCGCGGGGCCGCGGTAGCCGAGCATGACCTTCTCGGTCGTCGTGGGCTTCACGATGCGCTCGCGCCGCTCGCCGCCCTGGGGCGGCTCGGGGTGCGTGTCCTCGACAGGGAGGGTGGACGGTGGCATCGCGCCGTACGCGGCCGCGATCTTGGCCAGGACGTCGGCTTCGCGCACGTCGCCGACGACCACGATCGTCGCGTTGTTGGGGGCGTAGAACGTCCGGTAAAAAGAAGCGCAGTCCTCGGGCGTGAAGCCCAGGATGTCGCTCATCCAGCCGATGGTCGGCCAGTGGTACGGGTGCCGCGTGAACGCGGTCTTGTACAAGAGCTCGTTCGCCGTCCCCTCGACGTCGTCGTCGACGCGGTAGCGGCGCTCGTTGGCGACGACCTCCTTCTCGCTCGCGATCTGAGGCTCGCGCAGAACGAGGCGCGCCATGCGCTCGCTCTCGAGCTTCACGGCCAGGGCGAGGCGATCGGACGGGAGGCTCTCGTAGTAGTACGTCCAGTCGACCCAGGTGGCGGCGTTGGACTCGGCGCCGTTCTCCTCGAGCTTGCGGTCGAATTCACCGGCCTTGAGCCCCTCGGTCTCGTTGAACATGAGGTGCTCGAAGAGGTGCGCGAGCCCGGTCTTTCCGGGCTTTTCGTTCCGGGAGCCGACGTTGAACCAGGTCATGTACGAGAAGACGGGGGCGCTCTTGTCGACGAGGACGAGGAGCCTGAGCCCGTTGCCCAGACGGTAGCGCTGCACCGCGGAGTCCGCGAAAGGAACGGCCCCTTCGTAGATCCAGAGCGTGTTCGGCTTGGCATCGCCGCCCGCCGCCAGGTTCTGCTTCTCGACTTCCTTGAGCCGCTTCACGGCGTCCCTCGTCATCATGGTTCCTTCTCTACCACTCGTGCACGTCGACGACGTGGAAAGCACCCTCGCGCCACATCCATACGTGGGGGCCCACCAGGGCGACGATGCCGGAGTCGGGCACGTCGCTCGGCGTCTGCGTTCCCTGGCGCAAGCTCATCCCCGACGAGCCGCCGACGCGGACGAGCCGCACCGGCTCGCGCGACTGCCCCGCCGAGTGGAACACGGGATCGCCCGTCCCGACGGCGATGACGCCGCCGTCGCTCGCGAGGAGTGCGCCGCCGTCGTACGCACGAACGGCGTGCGTGGGGCGGCGGCCGCCCGCTTCGTTGACGAAGGCTTGCTGCCCTTCGTCCCAGATGACCGGGCGCGGCGTGCCGTCGTCCGAGCGGAAGACCTTCCCGTCACGCGTGAGGACTACTGCGACGCCGCGCCAGACGTCGAGATCGGCGAGGGCTCCCTCGATGACTTGCGACTCGGTGATGGGGATCCATTTGCGCCCGTCGAAGCGCGCGACTGCGCCCATGCGATCGCCGCAGACGAGCATCGCGATCTCGCTCTTGTGGCACGCGAGCGCGGTCACCGCCTCGGCGTCGTCGAGCCCCGCGTCGGGCTCGAACGTCGCGAAGCCTTCGCCCGTCCACACGAGCAAGGCGCCGGCGCCCCACACGAGCACGCGATCGCCGTCGCCGCCGATGCCGTACCACCACGAGCGACCTGGGGTCGGACGGGCGAGCGGGAACGTCTTCGCGTTGCCGTCGATGAAGCGGATCGCCGCTCCCGCCATCGACAGGCCCCAGATCGTGCCATCCGGCGTCACGTGCAGGCCGTTCAGGGGCTCGTCGACGGCGTGCGCGTCCGTCACTTTGCCCTTCACGACATGAAGGATCAGGCTCGGGGATCGATCGCTCACGGCGCCGGTGCGCCCGAGGAGGTAGAAGTCGTCGGCCCCACGTCCGGACGCCGCGCGGAAGTGGTGCTTCTCCGCGGGCATGCCGACGATCTCGCTCGTCCCACGCAGGACGAGCGGTGGCTCGCGCGGCGCCTTTCTGAGATCGCGGACCTGGTCCGGGTGCGACGGATCCTTGGCCGTCTCGCCGAAGAAGTTCTCGTCGCGGAAGTGCCGCAGCCACCGGAACACGTCCTCGGCCTCGAAGATGAAGATGCCCGTCCGCAGCGAGACCGCGAGCGTGTACTCGTCGACGTTCATCGTGAGCGACGCCTTGCCGCTCGAGTCGAAGAGCCGGTCGACCTGCCCCATCACCTCGCGCGTGAGCTGCCGTCCCAAGAGCTCCTTGACCGCGTCGGTGTCCCCCGTCTCCAGCCGTCCCACCACCGGGTAGTCGAAGCGGAAGCCGAGATCGAGCAGCAGCGTGCGGAGGCGCGGAGGGATGACGGCCGCGTGCTCGAGGGACTCTTCGCGGCTGTCTGCCGTGGCGTCGAGGAACTCGCCGAAGGTCCGGTAGCGGGGCCGCGGCGAGTCGTGCACCCACTCGACGATCGGCAGCTCGCCGCCCGGCGCGAGGGCTTCGGTGTCGAAGCAGAGGTAGCGGTCGGTGAGATGCACGAAAGGGACGTAGCGCTCCGCCTCGCGCGCCGGTTTGTGTCGCGAGATCTCGTCCATCGCGTCGCGCATCTCGTGGGCCGAGAGAAACCGTTCCGGTTCGCCGATCGCGCCGACCTTTCCGAGCGCGGAGATGTAGCTCGGCGGCAGCGCCTGGCCGAGAACGTCGGCGCGTGCCAAGAGCTCCAGCGCCGGCAGCGGGGCGCCGATGCGGTCGCCGTGGCCTGCGCGAAGCAGAACGGTGCGGATCCTCTCCATGGCCGCCGCCGCCAGGCGCGACGGATCGACGCCGAGCGCAGGCTTGCGCTGGCTGGGGCGCTTACGGGGCGGGGGCTTCTTGCGGATCGACATCGCGCCGGAACGAACCGGGATGGTACCAGCCAAAAAACCGCTCGGGGGCTTCTAGTCGACCTTCAAGATCGCGAGGAACGCCTTCTGCGGGATCTCGACGTTGCCGACCTGTTTCATGCGCTTTTTGCCCTCTTTTTGCTTCTCGAGGAGCTTGCGCTTGCGGGAAATGTCGCCGCCGTAGCACTTGGCGGTCACGTCTTTGCGGAGGGCGCGGACCGTCTCGCGTGCGATGATCTTGCCGCCGATGGCCGCCTGGATGGCGACCTCGTACTGCTGCTGCGGCACGAACTCCTTGAGCTTCTCGGCGAGCGACCGCCCGCGCGGCTGGCTCTTCTCCTTGTGGACGATGATGCTCAGCGCGTCGAGCGGCTCGCCGTTCACGAGGATGTCGACCTTCACGAGGCTGTCGGCGCGGTAGCCAGTGACCTCGTAGTCCATCGACGCGTACCCGCGCGACACGCTCTTCAGCTTGTCGTGGAAGTCGAAGAGGACCTCGCCGAACGGCAGCTCGTACGTGATGATGACGCGATCGGCCGCCGCGTACTTGAGGTCGATCTGCTGGCCACGCTTCTCCTGGCACAAGGCGAGGACCGCGCCGACGTACTCGGCCGGCACGTGGATCGACATCTTGACGATTGGCTCTTCGATGCGGTCGATCCACTGCGGGCTCGGGAGCTTCGCGGGATTCTCGACGCGCAGCATGGTGCCGTCGGTCTTGTAGACGTTGTAGACGACGGAGGGCGCGGTCGTGATGAGGTCGAGGTTGTGCTCGCGCTCGAGCCGCTCCTGGATGATCTCCATGTGGAGGAGGCCGAGGAAGCCGCAGCGGAAGCCGAAGCCGAGGGCCTCCGACGAGTCGGGCTCGAACGAGAACGCCGCGTCGTTCATGTGCAGTTTTTCCAGCGCGTCGCGGAGCGCCGGGTACTCGGCGCTGTCGGTCGGGAAGATGCCGGCGAAGACCATCGGCTTCACTTCTTTGAAGCCGGGGAGCATCTCGGTGGTCGGCCCCAGGTGGTGGGGGCCCTTCTGCGGGGCGACGCTCGCGTGGGTGACGGTGTCGCCGACCTGCGTGTCGTGCACGCTCTTGATGTTCGCGGCGACGAAGCCGACCTCACCGGGGCCGATCTCGTCGAGCGGCACGGCGAAGGGCTGGAAGCTGCCCATCTCGGTGACCTCGAAGTCGTTCTTCGTGGCCATGAAGCGGATCTTGTCGCCCTTCTTCAGGGTGCCGTCGACGACGCGGATCATGATCATCGCGCCGCGGTAGCTGTCGTACCAGGAGTCGAAGATGAGCGCGCGAAGCTGGGCGTCGGCCTTGCCGCGCGGGTGCGGCACCTTCTTCACGATCTGCTCGAGGATGTCGGGCACGCCCACGCCGGTCTTGCCGCTGCACGGGATCGCCTCGGAGCAATCGAGGCCGATGACCTGCTCGATCTGCTCCTTCGTCCCGTCGACGTCGCTCGAAGGCAGGTCGACCTTGTTCAACACGGGGAGGATCTCGAGCCCCTGATCGAGCGCGAGGTACACGTTGGCGAGCGTCTGCGCCTCGACACCCTGCGTGGAGTCGACGACGAGGATCGCCCCCTCGCACGCGGAGAGCGAGCGGCTCACCTCGTAGTTGAAGTCGACGTGGCCAGGCGTGTCGATGAGGTTGAGTTGGTAGAGCTCGCCGTTCTTCGCCGTGTACTTCAGGCGGACGTTCTGCGCCTTGATCGTGATCCCGCGCTCGCGCTCGATGTCCATCTTGTCGAGGAACTGCTCGCGCGACTCACGTTGCGTGAGCGCGCCGGTCACCTCGAGGATGCGATCGGCCAGCGTGGATTTTCCGTGGTCGATGTGCGCGATGATCGAAAAATTACGGATCTTGGACTGCTCGGTCATGGTCGGGGAGGAGAAGCGGGCCTCGTTCCGCGAGGCCGCGCGCTTCTCTTACTACTTCTTGTTCCCCGCCGCGCTCTTCTCGTCGGGCGTGCGCCTGTCGTCCAGCAACGTGCTCTCGAGCGGGCCGCCGTCGAGCGGCAACTGGCCGGGGAGAATGTGCTGGTAGTGGCGGAGCACGAGGTCGATGCCCTCACGGATGTAGACCGCCACCGGCACCTTCGTGCGCTCGTGCAGGAGCTTGAGCCGGTCGTTTTGCTCCGGCGTCACGTAGATGGTGGTGGAGATCTTCTTCCGGGACATTCGGTAGGGTGATTTCTCGGGGAATTTCGCTGACCCGAGTGGATATACACTACGTGAACATACGTGACCGTCAAGGTCGTCCGGAGCCCATTTTTGCGGCGTGCGAGGCGTGGACCAGACGCCGCCCGCCAAGTGCCCGACAGCCGGGGGTTTTTGCCGGGCTTGCTAGGTCCCGCCTCTGGTGGGTATCGTGGCGGCGATGATTTCGCTTTGGCGATCGGGCGGTGCATTCCTCGGGGGAGCCTTGCTGTTCTCCGTTGGGGTGGGGGCGATGGGGGCCGCAGGTTGCAGCGGCGACAGCAAGGAGTCCGGGGTCGCGAACGCGAAGATGCCGGGGGGAAGCCGCTCGGAGACGCTCGCCCACGAGGCCTGCGACGAGGGCGGCAACCGGGTCGAGTCGATGGACGCGAATGGTGACGGCAAGGCCGACATCAAGCGCATTTACGACAAGGGCGGCCACGAGCTCTGCCGCATCTCCGATTTGAACCACGACGGCAAGCCCGACATGTACGAGTACTACGACGCGAGCGGCCAGCTGCGCCGCCGCGAGAGCGACTTCGACGACAGCGGCGTCGTCGATCTCATCGAGCACTATGAAGGCGGAAAGCTCGTTCGCAAGGAGCTCGATACGACCGGCCAGCACCGCATCGACACGTGGGACTTCTTCGATCCGGCGACGGGCAAGCGCACCAGGCGCGAGCGCGACACGACGAACGACGGGCGCGTCGACCAGTGGTGGGCCTACGAAGGCGACAAGATCACCATCCAGATGGACAAGAACGGCGACGGCGTGCCCGAGCCCGAGTCGACGGTCGTGATCGGCGGCGGCGACGCGAAGGACGGCGGAGCCAGCGCGGCGGTCGCGTCTGGCGACGCGTCCGTGCCGAGCTCCGCCCCCGTGGCCCCGCCGCCGCGCGCGGATCTCGATGCCGGTCCCTCGCAGGCGCCCGGCAGCGTCCCGGTCGACGCCGGACCGCCCAAGCGCAAAGAGAACCGCGGAGGAGCGAAGAAATGAACCGCCCTGCATTGGTCGCGGTCGGCGTGCTCATCGTCTGCGGCTCCTCGTCATGGGGCTGCGGAGGGGCCACTCCGGCGCCGAAGGTCGAGAAGACCGCCCCCGGCGGCTCCAAGGATCCGTCGAGCTGGCCCAAGGACGATCGCACCATGTGCGACTGGCGCAACAAGCCCGAGCTCGAGGTGAACGAGACGGCGGGGCCCGGCGCGCTCAAGCCCAACGTCCGTCGTGTCTACAAGACGTTCGGCGAGGGGGACACGCGCCACAAGACGCTCGTGTGCCGCGAAATAGACACGAACCTGGACGGCATCAAGGACGTGGTGCGCACCTTCAACGCGAAGGGCGAGGCCATGCACGAGGAAGCCGACGGCGACTACGACGGCAAGATCGACGTGTGGCTCTCGTTCGTCGATGGACGCCTCGCCGAAGAGGACACCGACACGAACAAGGACGGCAAGCCCGACGTCTGGAAGTTCTACCAGGACGGCCAGATGACGCGCATCAAGCGCGACCGCAACTTCGACGGCAAGCCCGACGTCTGGGAGATCTACACGAAGGGCCACCTCGAGCGCATGGGCGTCGACGACTCGTTCGACGGCCACGTCGACCGCTGGGACCGCGACGACATCCTGCGCGCCGAGCAGGACGAAGCCGAACGCAAAGCGCGCGAAGCGCTCGGCCTCGACGCAGGAGCACCCCCGGCCGCCAACGTCGGCGCATCCATCGACGCCGGACCTCCCGCCACCGCCGCGAAGCCCAAGCCGACCGCCGCCCCAAAGAAAAAATAAATCACCTGGCCTCACCGCCAATCGGTAGGTGGCCAGTCACCTAAGCCTTGCTGGTGCCCTCGCGGCCGTAGGCGTCCTCGAGGCGAACGACGTCGTCGAGCTCCGGCGTCGACACCTCGACCACGTCGACGTCGGTGACGGCGACCATGCGGTGGATCGTCTTCGGCAGGCAGTGGAAGCTGTCGTTCTGCTTCATGCGAAGAGTCTTGATCTCGGCGCCCTGGCCGATCTCCAGGTCCATCTCACCGGACTGGATGAGGAACGTCTCTTCCTTGAGGTTGTGGTACTGGCGCGACAAGCGCTGCCCCTTGGTGATGTGGAGCACCTTGCCCACGTAGCGGGCCGTTTCGGCCCAGATCAGCTCGTACCCCCAAGGTTTTTCCACACGGCGCATCGTGGCGATAGTAAGGGGTACGCCCAACGTGAGCAACGAACGTCTCCAGAAGATCCTCGCCCGTGGCGGAATCGCGTCGCGCCGCGCGGCCGAGCAGATCATCGCCTCCGGCCGCGTTCGGGTGAACGGCAAGATCGTGAGCGAGCTCGGCGCGAAGGCCGACCCTTACAACGACAAGATCGAGATCGACGGCAAGCGCGTCGTCGCCGAGACACCGGTCTACGTCCTCGTCCACAAGCCGCGCGGCGTCGTCTCGACGATGAGCGATCCCGAGGGACGCCCCAGCATGCGCGAGCTGCTCACCGGGGTGGGCACGCGCGTCTTCCCGATCGGTCGCCTCGACTTTGCGACCAGCGGCGCGCTCCTCGCGACGAACGACGGCGAGATGGCCGACGGCCTCATGCACCCGCGCCGCGCCGTTCCCAAGACCTACGTGTGCAAGGTCACCGGCCAGATGAGCCCGGCCGACATCCTCAAGTGGAAGAAGGGCATCCAGCTCGAGGACGGCATGACCCTGCCGGCCGAGGTGAAGCTCCTCCGCCACGAAGCCGGAAAGTCCTGGATCGAGCTGACGATCACCGAAGGGCGAAACCAGCAGATCCGCCGCATGGGGGAGTCGACCGGCTTTCCGGTGATGCGCCTCGCGCGCCTCGCCTTCGCGGGGATCACCACCGACGGGCTTCGCCCGGGGCAGTGGCGGCACCTCACGCGGGAGGAGCTGCAGACGCTGAAGAAGGCGTACGGCGTTCCGAAGTCCACGCCGCACGCGCCGTCCGACGAAGCGGGCCCGCAAGGCCACATCCGTCGCACCACCCCGCGCAGGGCTCCGCAGGCCGGCCCGGCCGCAACCGGGACCGCGACCCACGCCGCCGCCCCGCGCGCGCAAGAGCGGCCGCGCGCGACGGCATCGGTCCGCTACGGCCGCGCGCAGCGGGAGCCCGGACCGGGTGCAGCACGTGGCCCCGCCGCCGCGACGCAGCGCGGCCACGCCGGTGCGACGCCGCGCGTTGACGCTGGCGCACCCCCGCACCGCGGCGGTCGCAGCGATCGCTCACGCAAGCCCGACGCCGGCAGTGCCGCGCGCGGCTCCGGCGACGAGAAAACTCGGCGCTACGAGAAGCCGCGCCGTCGCTAGCGACCCCGAAGAAGGCCGCGCGATCGTCATCGCAGGATCGGCGTGCAGTTCGTGAACTCGATCGTCGTGTCGATGCGGAACTTCGACTCGGTCGTATGGCGCTCCGCCTGGAAGACGTCGAGCGCGTATTTCTGCCCCTTCACGAGACCGAGCGCCGTCGCCTGCTGATCGAGGTCCACGCTCATCGTCTCCGCGCCATGCACTCCGCCGAGATCGATCGCGAGCTTCTTGTTGATGAACGTGAAGACGTCGTCGTCGCCAATGAAGGTAAAGACCTCTCTGCCCTTGTAGACGAACTCGGTGTGGAGCTCGAACGTGAAGTGGAAGTTGTGGTTGCGTCCTTCGTTGCCGAACCCCTGCCCATCGAGCGGGAAGAAGGCGGGGTTGTCGTACGACGAGATGCCGCCGGGCAGCTTCGTGAACGGGATGGTGAAGAGCTGGGAGACGTTCACCCCTGCGACGTCCCGGTACCACTGATCGAAGTTGGCCTTGCCGGTGGTCGTCGCGCTGGTCGTCGCCGGCGCGTAGACAGGCTTGAAATCGGCGCCGAGGTCGACCTTCACGATTTCGTGATCGTCGCCGCCGAACTTCTCGAAGTCGGGGTGCGTGTCGCGGAAGTCGCGGAGGACCCCGGTGGCGTTGGGGCTGCAGTCGGCGGCGGCGTCCACGGCGCCGACGTCCCGGAAGTCGAGGCCGCCGTCGCTCCCGCCGGTCGCGTCGAGCCCCTGCGCGCTGCCGTCGCCGCCGCCGTCGCCGTTCACGTCCCCGAAGCCGCTCCCGTTGCCGCTCGTGCCGCACGCGATCGCCGCCCCGAGGGCCGCGATCAGGAAGGCGAGGGCGAGGACGACCTTGGTTTGCACGCGCTGAGCATAGCGCACCACGCCGGCGGCGCTTGCTACGGAAGGTACGGCGTCGCGTCGCTCTCCGACTTCGCAGCCGGCCTTACCGCGGTCGCAAGTGGGTCGGCGAAGCTCGCCGGGAGCGACCAGTCGTTCTCGAAGAACCCGCCTGCGCGCACTGAACCTGCCGACAGGAGCATCTGCCCGCGCGCTGGGGCTACACCCTCGTCGTACACGACGAAGTCCGGGAGGATGTCGGGGAGCGACAGCGCGCGCCAGGTCCCGAGCGCGTCGACTCCTTCGACCACGGCCACGTAGCGATCGGGCCGGCGGGGGTTGGGTCGCACGAAGGCGGCACCGAGCTGCCTGCCAGTGATGCGCTGGCCACCGAGCATGACCGCGTCGCCATCGATGAGAATGGGCAGCTCCGCCTCGAGCGCCCGCACGACGCGGTTCGAGCGCGCGCCTCCCACGAGGAACAGCGAGCGCTCGTTCGCGAGCGCCTCTCCGCGGGCGAAGAACTCGGCGTCGCTCATCATCGGGTAGCGAACGGAGATGCCCCATCGGATCGTGGCGAAGGCGCGGGCGACCTCCTCGTTCGCGCGGGTGAGCGCCGGGTCCGCCGTGCCGTAGACGAAGAGGAGCGGCGCTCGGAAGACGTCGCGGAACGGGCCGGTGACCTCGCCGCGCTTCCATGGGCGATCATGGGCGGCAGCGCCCTTCCTCCACGTGCCCTCCTCCTTGTGGAAGACGAGCGGCTCGGCGTCGCCGACGTCGAGCACCGCGCCGTCGAGCGAGACGGTCATCGGCAGGACCGGATCGAGGAGCTTCTCGTCGCGGGTGAACGTCACCTCGGTGACGCCGCTCGTCTTTGCCACGATGCGCGTCTTGCTGCGCACGTCGGCGTGGACCTCGCCCCACGCGTCGGGGCGGGCGAGCTCGCCGATGCGGACCCACGCGTTCTTCGCGCTCCGCAGGCGCATGGTGCGAAAGTGCACCTGCCGCGGATGCAAGTCGCGCACGTGCGGGAGGAGCCACTTGGCGCCCTTCAGGCCCTCGTAGGTGGGCTGCCACACGTTGTGGCCGAGCGCCGGGTGCTCGTGGACGACCGAGTAGTGCAGCTTCTCGTATTTCTCGATCAGGACGCCGCTGTTCGCTTCGGGCAGGTCCATCGTGCCGTGAACGATGAAGAGAGGCGTCGCGTACCCGTTGTCCGCCCACGCGACGTTGGAGCGCTCCTCTGCGAGGAAGCGTTCCCACGGACGGACGGGACGGCTCACGAAGTCGCGCCGCACGAAATAGCTGTGGTAGCCGCAGAGCGGCGCCGCCGCGGCGAAGCGATCGGGATACCGAAAGGCCACCGCGGCGCTCCCGATGCCGCCCATCGACGGACCGGTCACGGTGACCCGCGCCGGATCGATCGGGTAGCGCGCCGCCGTCCAGTCGAGCGCGCGCATGACGTCGTCCTCGCCGAGGTCGCGGTACATCGTGTTGCCGTGCCCGCTGGGCGTGACGACGAACGCGTCCAGTGGCGGCAGCGGCCCCACGTGGCGGTCCTCCCACTCCTGGTCCTTCTTCGGCTCGTCGCCTCCGAACAGCCAGCGCAGCATGGCCATCGGCTTTCCGTTGAGGCCGTGGAGCGCGACGATCAGCGGGTAGCGGCGCTTGGTGCCGGGGCGGTACGAGGGGGGGACGTACAGGCCGAGCTCTTGCAACTCGCCGTCGAGCGGTGACCGGTACGCGCGTCGCATCGGGCCGGTGCGCGTCGCGTACGGATCTCGCCCCTGCGCGAGCGCGGTCGCGGCGTCCTGGAGCTCCTGCGCCTCGACGGCCTGCGCCTCGAGGTCTCCGTCGCCGCGCGCCGCGAGCTGCACGAGCCGCTCGCGCAGCCACGCGACGCTCTCGTCCTTTTCGACGCCCGCCGCGTCCGCCGCCGCGAGAGCACCTCGCAGCGCACGGCCCGTGCGGAACGCAAGCTTGAGCGCCCGCCCGGCGACGCCGATCTCGCAAGTGCCGTCGGCCGCGCCGTCGTCGAGGCGCGGGAGCGCGATCTGCAGCTCCCCGACGCCCGAGGCGTCGACCGGCACCTCGCCGGCCTCGACGTCGAACGCCCCGGCCAGCTTCGCGCTCACGCGGAGCGGCACGCCGCGCGGCGCCCCCTCGGGGAACCGGACGGTGAGCCGCGGCCGGTACGCAGCGGCCGTGACGCCGCGATCGAGCGAGACCCACGACATCTTCGTCGCCAGCGCACGGGCGTCGTCGGCCGTGGTGCCGGGGAGCGCGAGGTACGTGCCAGGCGGAGGCGCGAGCTTGTCGTCCACGAGGCGCACGTGCATCGACCAGGCGGCGTCACGCTGGTGCAGCTTCAGGACCACCGCGTGATCGCCCGCCGCCAGATCGAGCGGCACGAGATCGTCGTCGTCGCGCAGGGGTCTCGACTCGTCGCGCGTGAAGACTGCCTTTCCGTCGACGATCACGCGCAGGCCGTCGTCGGCGCCCACGAGGAGGTAGAACCGTCCCGCGCGCGCGACGTGGAGCGTGCCCGCCGCGTAGGCGACGAGATCATTCTCCGTCGCCTTGAGCGCCGCCTGCAGATCGATCGCGCCCTCGCCGCTGGACGCGAGCTGCCACGCGGGCGGCTCCAGCTTCTTTTGTCCGGGCTTGCTGGCCGGCGCGGGTCCGAACGGGGCCCCGAGGCGAGGGGAGAGCGCCGCCTCGTCGACGCCCGGCGGCGCCTTCTCGAGCGCGTCGGAGCCGGCGGGCTTCGGCTTGTCCGCGAACGTCGCCGAGCGGTACGGCCCCACGACGAGCCACGCGCCCAGCCGCCCGGCGGGCGACATCCCGAGCCGCACCTCCGTCGCGGGCGCGCGCGCGTCCTTGTCCCACCCGAGGCGCTCCTCGTCCCCGAGCAGCAGCGGCGTCGCCTCCGGGGTGACCTTCGGCGCCGCGCCCGTGTGCGTCTGCGTGGCGATCGCGCCCAGCAGGAGCGCGAGTGCAGCCGCGCGCGCGTGTGCGCGTGCGATGGGAGGGCGCCTCATGAACCAGACCTTACGCCGAACGCGGCGCTCGTTGAAATCCAGACCGGCCCCACGGGCTCACCGCTTCTTCGCGACGATCGCCCACGAGCTCGACGGCATGTAGACTCCGTCGTCGCGCAGGTACCTGCGCATGAGCGCTCCGAGCCTCTCGCGGATCTCCGGGAGGCGTCGCTTGCCCTCCTCGCCGGCCTCTCGGACCACCTCGCCGGAAGGGCCGACGAGGATCTGATAGTCGACGGCCTCGTCGATGGTGCGACCGACGCAGACGTCGGCGTCGACGCGCTCGAACATCTCCACGTTGGGAAAGCCGGCCGCGGCGAGCATCCTCCGATCGGTGTCCTCGTCGGCCCACGAGAACGGGCCCGGACCGCAGGTCGCGCCTCCCGCCGGCGGAGGGAGGAGCTCGAGCACGGCGCGCTTGGCCTCACCCCACGCCGGGTTGTCCGCCATGCTGCGCCACACGATGAGGCAGACCTTGCCGTCGGGCGTCAGCGCGCGGTGGGTGTTGCGAAGGGCCCGCACCGCGCTCTCGAAGAACATGACCCCGAAGCGCGCGAACGCGACGTCGTAGTGTGCGGCCGGGAGGGGGTACACCTGGGCATCGCCGACGAGGTAGCGGACCTGGGAGAGACCGGCCTCGTCGCGCTCACGGTTCGCGATCTCGAGAAAGGCGTCCGTGCAATCGAGCCCGTCTACGCCGCCGCTGGGGCCCACGAGCCGCCCGATCTCGAGGCAGGTTTCCCCGAAGCCGCAGCCGATGTCGAGTACCTTGTCGCCGGGCTTCACCCCGAACCGCGCCAGCACGAGGTCGCTATGCCGCTGGCCGTTGCCCGAGAGCAGGTGCCGAAAGCGGATCCACTTCGGCGTGAGGATCTCGTTCCAGCACGCGATGAAGTCCTGGTTGGTCTGCGCGGCGGTCGTGTCGGGCATCGTCATGGGCGTCCTCGTCTGTCGTCGCTGCGGCGGCAGCTTCACACGAAGATAGGGCGTGCCGGAGAGGAGGAACATTGTTCCACCCCTGCCCGACAGGGTACATTCATGTGTAGTTACAGACGGATGGCGTCCTAAAAAGAACGCGTGTGGCCCCGGCGGTACCCGACCCCGCTGCTCTACATGAGGCCCTGGGCCAGCGTCCGCGCCTCGTCCTTGAAGAGGATCTCGATCTTCGCGTTGTCGATGATGCGCGTCACGACGCCATCGCCGAACTTGGAGTGGCGGATGAGGTCGCCCTCCTGGAAGACGAGCGACACGCGGTAGACGCGGAAATCGCTCATCGCTTTGCCGGCGATGGCCTTCTCCCACATCTTCTCGCGGTCCATGACGGCCTGCGCCGCCTTCGTCGGTCCGCGCGTCGCCCGAGGCGTGCTCGAGCGCGTGACGACGGTGCCACCGCTGCCGCTCGATGCGGCCCCCTTCACTCCAGGCGCGGTCGCTCGGAAGTTGTGGTGCGAGTTGCAGGTGCTGCACTCGACGCGCACCGGACGGGTTCCAACCATTGCGATGATGCGGTGGTTCAAGACGAGCTTGCACTTCGTGCAATAGCTGTCGACCTCGCCGCCAGTCTTCAGGGCCTTGGGGCTCAACTTATTCGTCTCCTCCGGATGGGGTTCCCCCACCGCCGTCTTCACCGCCGCTGGTACCGCCGGGCGTTCCCCGCGAGGGGCGCTCCCGTCGGCGTCGCTCGCGCGCGCCACGTGTTGCCGCGCGCGACATCGTCACTTCCGTCTTCACTTCAGGCTTGCTCAGCTTGTGCGGGTCGCCGCCGCTGCCGTCGCCGCTGCTGCCATCGCCGTCGCTCGCCGCAGGCTCGTTGGGTCGGAAGCGGATGGTCGTGTTCACCTCGAACTGCACGGTCGTCAGGAGCTTCTGCGCTTCCCCGGCGATGTTCGTGTGCTCAAGGAAATCCCGCATCTCCTTCGCGACCACGCGGAAGAGGCCGTTCTTGGTCTCATCGACCTGCGCGAAGAGGTAGCTCGCGATCTCTTTCGGGACTTTCAGGTCGCCGATGAGCGTCCGAAGGTTCTCCGGCGCGTGCTGGGCCTGGCTGACCCCGGCCTCGACGGCCCGCTTCAGGATCTCGGGGATGACTCCTTCGAGCCGTCGCCGTTTGCCGTCCTCGCGGTCGCCCATGCGAGGTAAGTAGCGATGTTCCGCGGGTTACGCAACACCCCGCAGGATTCGGTCGATCCCCTGGGCCGCGCGCGTGACGTGCGGGTGGATGGTTCCGGTGCGGCACGAGGGTCCGCGCGCGCAGAGCAGGACCTCCTGGCCAGCGACCTCGAACGCGCGTACCTCAACCTCGGTGCGGAGGCTGTCGAGGCGCAAAGACGCCCCTTCGCCGAGCGGCTCGGGGTGCGCGAGCAGTGGCGCGTACGCGGCCAGCTCCTCGCAAATGGCCCAGGATCCGGCGCCCGCGACCACGATCCCGCTCGGATCCGCGAGGACGATCGCGTCGATTTCCCCTTCGGTGCGCGCGTTGGACAGCGCGTAGTGCAGCGCGACGAGGGGATCGGCGCTGCGCTTCCTGCGTCGATCGGGCCCTCCGTCGGGGCGGGCGGAGTCCAGATCCTGCAGGTCCAGCTCGAGGGGGAGATCGCTCATGGGTCGAAGTTTCCCAATGTAGGTACATGTGGGCCAACTAACTCGCCCCTTGACCTGCGGGCCGTCCTCGCCAAGCTGGGAGACCCATGATCTGCCCCTTCCACACCGAGCTGTACAAGAAGCGGCGCGAGGCGGTCTTCGACGCGCTCGTCGCGAACGGAAATGCCGTCAGCGTGTTTCCGTCGGCGCCCGTGTACACGCGGAACAACGACGTGGACCACGAGTACCGACAGGACTCGGACCTCTTCTACCTCACCGGATACGACGAGCCGAACAGCGTGCTGGTCCTGACGGGCAAGGATCGCAAGGCGACGATGTTCGTGCGCGCGCGCGATCCGGAGCGCGAGGTGTGGGACGGTCCGCGCGCCGGCGTCGACGGCGCGAAGGCTCGCTTCGGCGCCGACGAGTCGTTCGTCATCGGCGAGCTGGCCAATGAGCTGCCCAAGCTCCTCGCGAACACCCAGCGCCTCTACTACCGCCTCGGCCGCGACCGCCCGTTCGACGACAAGGTGCTCGAGGCGATCGACAAGACCCGCGCGCGGGCGCGCCTCGGCGTGACGTGGCCCACCGAGGTCGCCGATCCTGCGCAGATCGTGCACGAGATGCGCCTGTTCAAGGCGAACGAAGACCTGAACGTGATGCGCCACGCGGCGAAGATCACCCACGACGCGCACGTCAAGGCGATGGCCCAGGCGAAGCCCGGAATGCACGAGTACGAGGTCGAGGCGCTCCTGCTCGCGACGTTCCGTCGCTCCGGCTCCGAGCGCCCGGCGTACGGCAGCATCGTCGGCTCGGGCGTGAACGCTACGGTGCTCCACTACCGCTCGAACAACCGCAAGATGGAGGCCAACGAGCTGCTCCTCATCGATGCCGGGTGCGAGCTCGACTACTACGCCGCCGACGTCACCCGGACCTTTCCGATCAGCGGCAAGTTCACGCGCGAGCAGCAAGCGATCTACGAGCTCGTCCTCGAGGCCCAGGAGCTCGGCATCCAGCGCACCGTGAAGGGGGCGACGCTCGACGCGATCCACAAGGAGACCGTGGAGGTGATCACCGCCGGTCTCGTGCGACTCGGGCTCCTCAAGGGTGAGGTGGATAAGCTCATCGAGACAGAGGCTTACAAACCATTTTACATGCATCGCACGAGCCACTGGCTCGGCATGGATGTGCACGACGTCGGCGGCTACTACGTCGGCGGCAAGGCGCGGCCCCTCGCGCCCGGTATGGTTCTCACCGTCGAGCCCGGCATCTACATCGCCAAGGACAACGACAAGGTGCCCGCCGAGTGGCGGGGCATCGGCGTGCGGATCGAGGACGACATCCTCGTCACCGAGGGGGCGCCGGAGAACCTCACCGCCAGCATTCCCAAGACGGTGAAGGACGTCGAGCACGCTTGCGCGGCGTGAGCGGCTCGTGATGCTCCATCGGACGGTTTTCTAGACCACGTCCAGAGCTCGTTGCTCGGTCACGCGCGCGCGCCGTCGCGCCCACAGAAAGGCGAGAAAACCCAGCGCGAACGAGAACGGCAGGCCGACCGGGAGCATCCCCAGGAACCAGTCGAGCAGCAGCGCCGAGGCCTCCTCGAGCATGCGGTCGCGATGGATCTCGACCCACGCGCCGGTGCGGAGCCGGTGAGCGATCTCGACTTGCGCCCACGCGAGGAGCGGAAGCACGAAGATGTTGCTCGAACGGGAGCCGAGCCAGCACCAGAGGCGGTTGAGGCGCAGGATCGTCGCCGCCGCGAGCGCGAGGCCGCCGTGAAAGCCGATGGCAGGGGAGCAGCCCATGAAGCACCCGACTGCGACGGCCCAGCCGATCTGCCGCGGGCTCGCGCGCTCGTTCTTGGCGAGAACCCAGAGCTCACGGAGCTTGCGGAGGGGAGTCGAGATGAGGCCCACGGTCGTTCGGGCGGCAGTTTAGCAGTCCGCCACAAACTCCGCCGCGCGCGGGGGGCGTGGTAGCTCTCGGACGTGAAGCCGGAAGACGCCGTCGTCGCCTTCGTCGCGCACTTGCGGACCGAGCGCCGCGCGTCGCCGCACACCGTGGCCGCCTACGAGCGGGACCTCGTGAGCCTCGTGGCCTTCGCACGCGAGAGGTCGCCGCGCCTCGCCGACACGAGGGGCATCGACGTGGTTCTGCTGCGCGGCTGGCTCGGGCAGCTCTCGCGAACGCTCGCCGCGAGCTCGGTGGCCCGCAAGATCGCCGCCGCCCGCACCTGGATGCGCTGGATGCGGCGCCGCGGCGAGCTCGCAACCAACCCGGCGGAGGAGCTCGCGACCCCGAGGGTGCGGCGACCGCTGCCGACGTTCCTCGGCGTCGACGCGGCGAAGGAGGTGGTCGAGGCGCCGGACACGACGGAGGTCACCGGATTGCGCGATCGCGCCATGCTCGAGCTGCTCTACGGCTCGGGGCTGCGCGTGGGCGAGCTCGTCCGTCTCGCGCCAGGGGACATCGATCTGCGTGAGGCGAACGTGCACGTCCTCGGGAAGGGCGACAAGGAGCGCGTCGCGCCGCTTGGCCGCAAATGCGTCGAGGCGCTCGAAGCCTACGCGGCGCGGCGGGAAGAGCTGCGGCATCCCCGTACCGGCGCGTTCGACGCGCGCGCGTTCTTCCTTTCCATCCGCGGGCGAAGGCTCGGCGCGCGCGCTGTGCAGAAGCTCGTCCACGCATACGGGGCGCTCGGGGCCGGTCGCGCCGATCTCCACCCGCACGCGCTTCGTCACACGTGCGCGACTCACCTGCTCGACGGTGGGGCCGATCTGCGCTCCATCCAGGAGCTGCTCGGCCACGCGTCCCTGTCGACGACGCAGCGGTACACGCACGTCTCCATGGACCACCTCATGAAGGTGTACGACGCGGCGCATCCGCTCGCGAAGAGCCGAAAAAACGGCTAAAGAATAGCGCCTCGTGATTGAGGAGCTGAAGCGATCGAGCCAAGCGCTCGCCGGCGGAGTGGTCGGCGCGACCGTCGTCGCAGCCGTCGAGGCGCGCGCGGCGCTCGCGCAGACGACCGGCAGCCACCCGCCGACGTTGCCGCAGCTCTTCTTCGCGGACATGTCCGTCCTCGCGCCGCTCGCGATCGTCCTGTCGCTGTCCGTGGCGACGGCGCACCTGTTCCTCGAGCCGGGAGCGCCGCGCTCGCCGTCGCAGCACCTCGCGCGCGTCCGGGCCGCGCCGGTGATCGTGCGCGCGCGCACCGCGGCGGCGTGGCCGCTCGCCGTTCTGGTCGGCTTCGTCTGGACGGTCGGCTCCGCGCACCTCGCACGCGCGGGTCTCGCGCGCGGCGGCCCCATCGCGTCGGGGTTCCAGCTCGCGGTCGGCTCGGCGGCGATGCTGGGCGGGCTGGTCGCCGTGGGGCTCGCCGCGTTGCCGATGGCGCGCCGGATCCTGGCGGAAGGCGCCCAGACGTCGTCGCGTCGCCTCGATCCGGTGACGACGGGCGGCGTGGCGTTCGTGGTCGCCGTTGTCGCGGTCGGGGCTGGGGTGGCGCTCGGCGACACGGGCGGCGATGGCGCGTGGCCGCTCGGAATTTTCGGTGTGATGAAGCGGCGCGAGCTGGATCTTCGCCCTGTCGCGAACCTCGTCGTCATCGCGCTCGGCGCATACCTGGCGCCGGTGGCCTTCGCCGGTCGCCGCGGCGCGCTCGTCCCGATCGTCGCGGCGCTCGTCGGGTTCACGCCGCTCGTCGCGACCGCGGTCGAAGCCCGCGCGATGGGCACGCGTCCCCATGTCGCGCGCGCCGTCGAGCGCTACGCCCCGCTCGGCAAGATCGCGCTCGCTGCGGCGCGCGCGGCCACCGACCGCGATCGCGACGGCGCCTCGGGTTTGTTCGCGGGCGGCGACTGCGACGACAAGAACCCCAAGATCCACCCGACCGCGGTCGACGTGCCCGGCAACGGGATCGACGAGGACTGCTCGGGCGCCGACACCGTCCCGCCGCCGCCCCCTCCGCCGCCTCCTCCTCCTCCGAAGGCCGCGGTGCCCGACGATCTGAACCTCATCGTCATCACGATCGACACGCTGCGCACCGACGTGGGCTTCATGGGCTACGACAAGGACACGACGCCGAACCTCGACCGCCTCGCCAAGGAGAGCGTCGTCTTCGATCGCGCCTACGCGATGGCCTCGTACACCGGCAAGAGCCTCGCGCCGATGTTCATCGGCCTCTACCCGAACGAGACGTTGCGCGACGGCGGCCACTTCAACACGTACGCGGCGGCGAACGTCTTCACCGCCGAGCGCATGAAGGCGGAGGGCATCCTCACGATGGGAGCGGCGTCGCACTGGTATTTCAACCGCTGGAGCGGGCTCGCGCAGGGTTTCGACACTTGGGATCTCAGCGCCAGGCCCGGCGAAGGGCAGGGCGACACCGACACGTCCATCACGAGCAAGGAGCTCGCCGACGCGACGATTCGACTGCTCTCGAAGGCCGAGAACACCGAGAAGCGCTTCTTCATGTGGGTCCATTTCTTCGATCCCCACGCGCAGTACCAGCCGCACCCCGGCTCGCCAGATTTTCTTGGCGACGCGAAGGGGAACACCGCCCTCGCGAAGGCGGCGTATGACGCAGAGGTATGGTTCACCGACAGCCACGTCGGGCGCGTCCTCGACCACATCGCGTCCCAGCCGTGGGGCGCGCGCACCGCGATTGTCGTGACCGCCGACCACGGCGAGGCCTTCGCCGAACACGGGATGAACTTCCACGGCATCGAGCTGTGGGACGCGCTCGTGCACGTGCCCCTCGTCGTGCATCTCCCCGGGGTCCGTCCTCACCATGTGCCGGTGAAGCGTGGCCACATCGACGTCGCGCCGACGCTCCTCGCGCTCATGAACGTGCCCGTCCCCGCGGACGCGCGCCTGCGCGGGACGAGCCTCGTGCCCGATCTCACGCTGCAAGAGGCCGAAGCGTACGTCGAGCGCGACGTCTACTTCGATATGCCGGCGGGGCCGTACAACCTGATGCGTCGCGGCCTGCTCACCGGGCCGACGCCCGGCAAGAAGCTCATTCACTTCGGCGCGAACCAGTACCAGCTCTTCGACCTCGCCTCCGATCCGGGCGAGAAGGACGACTTGTCGACGGACAAGGAGGCGCTCGCGCCGGTCCTCGGCGCCTTCCAGGAACTGCGCGCCCGCCTCGAGGAGATCGAGGTCAAGCCGGAGAGCGCCAACCTGCCGTAGCCTTCGCGAGCTCGGCGAGCGAGCCCAGCAGGAGATCGGGCGACTCGGCGCGAAGCTCAGCTTCTGCCTGGAAACCGCCGAGGACCGCGGCGGTGCGGCAGCCCGCGGCCTTCCCAGCGCGAACGTCCTGGGCGCCGTCACCCACGATCCACGAAGCGGCTGGCCTCGCTGCGAGGGCGTGGAGGGCGGCGAGGACGGGCGCCGGATCGGGCTTCATCGGCCCATCGCCGCCTGCAATGACGACGGCAAACCGCTCTTCAACACCGAGCGCGCGCAGGATCGGAAGGGTTACGGCGCGCGGCTTGTTCGTCACGAGGCCGAGCTTCGCGTTACCCAGCGCCGCGAGCGCGTCCGTCGCGCCGGGCATCCAGGACGTCCCCTCGATCGGGTGCGCCGCGTAGAAGGTCACGAACTCGTCGAGGAGCGCGTCGAGCTCGCTGGTCTCCTCCGGCCCGAGCTTTGCGGCGCGCATGAGCAAGCTCCGCGCGCCATCCCCGACGAAGCCGGCGACCGTCTCTTCCGGCAGTGCAGGCCGTCCCCTGCTCGTCAGCGCGTGGTTGCACGCCGCGGCGATCGAGCGCCGAGAGTCGATGAGGGTGCCGTCGAGATCGAACAGGAAGGCGCCGGTCACGCGCTACTGTATAGCGTTGGCGCTTTCAGTCGTCACGCCGCGAGATCTTGCGCGGACACGTCGCTCGCCTTGGCGAGGATTCCCTTCAGGCTGGTGCGCGCGCGATGCAGACGCGAGCGGACGGCGCTCTCCGTCAGGTGGAGACGATCGGCGATCTCCTGCAGTCCGAGGTCCTCGTTGTAATGGGCGAGGACGACCTCGCGGTAGTCCTGCGGGAGGCTGTCGAGGGCCTCACGGACACGGGCGTCCCGCACGTGGTTCATCACCATCACGTCGGTGCGCTCCTCGACCTCGCCGTCGTTCATCGCCGGCAAAGACGCGAGGTCCTCGAGCTCGAGCCCGGCAACCACGCGTGCGCGGTGGCGGCGCTGCGAACGCATGAGCATGAGCGCCTCGTTGGCGGTCACGCGGAAGAGCCACGTCGAGAAGCTGGAGTCGCCCCGGAACGAGCCGAGGCGACGGACGACCTGCATCAGGGTCGTTTGCACCAGATCACGCCGGTCCTCGTCGGCCACCGGGTAGCGGAGAAGCTGCCGCTCGATGTGTGGCAAGAGCTCCCGGACGAGCCCGTTGAGGGCGTGGCGGTCACCTGCGGTCGCGAGGCGGAGGGTTTCGGCGGACGGGGAGAAGGCCATGATGACACCTTCCCTAGCGAGTCCCGTGCCGGGCCCAGATTGGCGGGATTTCACGCATGTTCAGCGGCCTGGACACTGTCCGGAAGCAGACACATGAAGCGCCGTCCGACAGCAGACCCCATAGAGACGCGCGAAGCGTGAGGATTGCGGCCGCGTGTGCGCAGGTATCCTACTAGAGTCGGCGGATCCGCGCGCGCCGGGGGGGTGACTCCTTTGTCAGGGCACCACCGTCCGCTATCGTGAAGCCATGGCGGTGAAGCTCGCCCGGTCAAAGGTGAGCGAGGGGAAGTCCTCGCTCAAGCCGGGATCGGTCCTCGCGGACAAGTACCGCATCGAAGCGGTCCTCGGCGAGGGGGGCATGGGCATCGTGTACGCCGCGCACCACAAGCTGCTCGATCAGCGCGTGGCGCTCAAGGTCCTGTTCGATGACGCGGTGCGCGACAAGGAAGCGTGCGCGCGTTTCCTCCAGGAGGCGCGCAGCGCGGCGCGTCTGCAGAGCGAGCACGTCGCTCGCGTGATGGACATCGACACGCTCGACAGCGGGACGCCGTTCATCGTCATGGAATACCTCGAGGGCCAGGACCTCGGGCAGCTCCTCGAACACCGCCGCGTCTTCGCGCCGTCGCTCGTCGTCGACTACGTCATGCAGGCGCTCGAGGCCATCGCGCAGGCGCACGCGCAGGGCATCATCCATCGCGACCTGAAGCCGTCGAACCTGTTCCTGGCGACCGTGCCGGACGGATCGCAGATCATCAAGGTCCTCGACTTCGGTATCTCGAAGCCGACGTTCGGGAAGGTGTCGCGCATCACGAGCAGCCGCTCGGTGCTCGGCTCGCCACCGTACATGTCCCCCGAGCAAGTGCGGAGCCCGCGCACCGTCGACACGCGCACGGACATCTGGGCGACCGGGATCCTCCTCTACGAGCTGCTCACGCGGCGCATGCCGTTCGACGGCGAAGAGGTTGGCGAGCTCTTCGCCGCCATCCTGGAGCAGGAGCCGAACGGGATCCGCCTCAAGCGACCGGACGTGCCGGAGGGGCTCGAGCGCGTGATCTTCCGCTGCCTCGCCAAGAATCGCGACAACCGCTACGCGGACGTCGCCGATCTCGCGCGCGCGCTGGCGCCGTTCGGGACCGGCGGGCAGAACAAATCCGTCGAGAAGATTGCGTCGACGCTCCTCCGCGCGGAGGAGCTCTCGAACCCGCGCCGCCGCGTCGTCGCTTCTGGCGTCACCCCGATCGCGTCGGCGTTCTCCAACACGACGGTCCCCGACGATCTCGGCACGGCGGAGACCGACCTGGCGTCGCCGGCGCCGGAGCTCTCGCCGACCGCGAGCACCGTCGGCCGACGGCGCACCATCCTCACCTTCATGCCGGGTACGACGAAGGCGCGGATCGCCGCCTTCGCCGGGGGGGCGCTCGCCGCGCTCGCCGCGGTCATCGTCTTCCTCGCGATGGGGCGTGGCACGCCGCACCCGGCGACAACCCCTCGCGCCGTGGTGGCGCCACCGCCCGAAGAGATCCCTTCGATGGTGGCTACCGCCGCCACGACCATCGCCACCCCCGCGGCCGCGACCGCGCCGGCAGCGGCCGCTCCTCCGGCCGACCCCGCCGCTACGACGACCGCGGACATTCCGACCACGTCGGTCGTCGCCCTGCCGACCGCCGCCGCTGCCAAGCCATTGGGCCAGGCTGCGCGGCCTGGCCCCATCGCAAAGCCACGCGTCACCAAGCCGCCGCCCGCGGCTGCGGCCGCCATCAAGCCCGCAGCTGGCCCAACGACTGGCCCGGCGGCGGTCCCCGCGCCGAAGCCCACGGCGCAGCAAGACGAGCTGAAGAAATCTTTCGAAATCTGGAAGTGATAGACTTTCGGTAGCGATGAACCGCGTCCGTTCGCCCTTCGCCGCCGTCGCGCTGACGGTTGCGCTCGCCGGCGGCGTCGTGCGCGCGCAGGGGACCTCCGACGCCGAGGCCGAGCGCCTCGTCAAGGAGGGGCAGGAGCTCCTCGAGCGCGGCCGGGTCAACGAGGCGTGCGACAAGTTCGACCTGAGCCTCAAGCGCGTGGAGACGGTCAACACGCTCGCGCTGCTCGCGTTCTGCCACGAGCGCGCGGGCAGGCCGGGTCGCGCGTGGAACGAGTTCAAGCGCGTCGAGCCCAAGGCGCCCACCGGCGACAAGGCGGCGTTCGTCGCGCAGCACCTCCGCGGCCTCGAGGGGAAGGTCGGGCGCGCGCGACTCGACGTCGGCAGTCGTACGATCAGCGAGGTCCGCGTCGACAACGAGGTGGTCCTGCTCGATCAGGGGCGCATCGTCGCAGATCCCGGCGAGCACACCGTCCGCGTCGACACCGGCGGTCACGTGCTCACCCGGAACGCTACGTTCAAGGTCGGCGACAACCCGACGATCATGATGAGCGACCCGGCGGCGCCGGGGCCGCCCGCCACGGGCAACGACGACGCGGCGCCGCGCGTGGCGGCGGACGGCAGCGGCGCGCGGGTCGCGGGGTGGGTGCTCATCGGCGTCGGCGTCGCGCTCGTAGCTGTCGGCGCGGTGGAGGGGCTCAACACGTTCAGGCTCAAGACCGACGCCGACAACGCGTGTGGGGGCCCCACCACTGGCTGCAAGGACGCCGCGTCGACGGCCGCCGCTAATTCGAAGCGCAACGCGGCCAACACCGCGTCGTGGATCTCGACCGGCGGCTTCGCGCTCGGCGCGCTCGGCCTCGGGGTGGGCATCTATCTCGTCGCGACGGCCGGCGGGTCGCCGCCGCCGCCTGCCCGGAGCGGCGCGCTGCGCGTCACGCCGGACATCGGGCCGGGCTCGGTCGGCCTTGTCGGCTCTTTTTAGGCGCGTTCGGCCGCGTTCGTTTGACGCGCGCGGGGATCGTGTGAGACTGGCGGCGCCGTGAACGTGCCTTCGTCCCTCGAGCACCCGCTCCCCGCGGGCATGCGCGATCTCCTCCCCGAGGAGGCGCGGAGCCGGCGGGCGATCGCTCGTCGCGCGCTCCAGCGGTTCGCGCTCTTCGGGTACGAGACGGTCACCCCGCCGGCGTTCGAGTTCGCCGACGTGCTGGAGCGCGGCCTCGGCACCCTCGACCCGGCGGACGTACTCCGCTTCGTCGAGCCCGAGTCGGGTGAGGTCGCGGCGCTCCGCCCCGACATGACACCCCAGATCGCGCGCATGATCGCCACGCGCCTGCGCGATCGCCCCGCCCCGTTTCGCCTGTCGTACGAGGGGACGGTGCTCCGTCGACGAAGCGGCCGTGCGCGCAAGAGCCGGCAGATCGCGCAGGTCGGCGTCGAGCTGGCCGGCCTCGGCGATCTCGCGGGCGATCTGGAGACGCTCGAGGTCGCGTGCTCGGCGCTGGCCGCGACGGGGCTCACGCGCTTCACGGTCGATCTCGGCAGCAGCGAAATCATCCGGGCGCTCGTGGGCGAACAGGCGCCGCCGGCGCTCATGCACGCGCTCGCGATGAAGGACGACACGGCGATCCGCGCTGCCGCAGCCGGGCCCGCGGCGGCCGTGCTCGCGACGCTCGCGCGCCTCGGCGGCGGACGCGAGGCGCTCGCCGAAGGCCTCCGCGTGGTCCGCGGTACGGCGGCAGAAGCGCCGCTCCTCCGTCTCGCGCGCCTCTACGAGGCGGCCCTTGCGCGCGGCCTGCCCGGCGACATCTCCGTCGATCTCGCCGAGGTGCGCGGCTTCGCGTACTACACCGGCATGATCTTCCACCTGTTCGCGCCTGGCCCCGGTGAGGCCATCGGCGCGGGCGGCCGCTACGACGAGCTACTCGCCCGCTTCGGCGCGCCGATGCCTGCCGTCGGCTTCGCGCTCGACCTCGACAACCTCGCGTGGGCCCTGCGCGCCGCGGGCGTCGTCGAACGCGAGGAAGAGCGTATCGTCGTCGTCGGGCCCGCGGACGATCCGCGGCTCGCGGCGCTCCGTGAGAAGGGCGTCACCGCGGTGGCGGCGCCGACGCGGGAAGAGGCAGAAGCGTATCGAGCCCGATGGGGATACTCGTCGGTGCTCGCGGGAGAAGAGGGCTGAACCATGCCGGCGGTCGTGATCGTAGGCGCGCAGTGGGGCGACGAGGGCAAGGGGAAGATCGTCGACATCTACACCGAGGACTGCAGCATGGTCGTCCGCTACGGCGGCGGACCGAACGCAGGCCACACCCTCGTCGTGGGGCAGGACAAGCTCATCGTCCGCCTCGTGCCGAGCGGCATCCTGCGCCCGCACACGACGTGCGTGCTGGCGCAGGGGATGGTGATCGATCCCGACAGGCTCGTCACCGAGCTCGACGAGCTCGACAAGCGCGGCCTCGTCCGCGAGAGCCCGCTCGTCGTCTCCGATCGTGCCCACGCGATCCTTCCTTTCCACATCCTGGTCGACGGCCTGCGCGAAAAGGGCGCCGGTGCCCTGGGAACGACGAAGCGCGGCGTCGGGCCCACGTACGAGGACAAGGCGGCGCGCCGCGGCGTGATGCTCGGCGCGCTTCGAGACCTGAAGCGGTGTGAGCGACTCGTCGCGGTCGCGCTCGAGGCGTGGACGCCGACGATCCGCGCGCTCGGGGGCACGCCGCCCGCGGTGGCCGAGATCATGGCCGGCCTCGAGAAGGTCGCGCCGCGCATCGTCCCGCTCCTGGGGGACACGTCACGGATCGTGGGCGAGGCGATGAGCGCGAACAAGCGCGTCCTGTTCGAGGGCGCGCAGGGCACGCTCCTCGACGTCGATCACGGCACCTACCCGTACGTGACGTCGTCGAGCGCCACCGCGGGCGGCGCGTGCATCGGCGCCGGCGTCGGGCCCTCGAAGATCCGCGCCGTCGTGGGGCTGACCAAGGCGTACTGCACGCGCGTCGGCGGCGGACCTTTCCCCACGGAGCTGCACGACGAGACCGGCGAGCGCCTGCGCAAGGCCGGCGACGAGTTCGGCTCGGTCACCGGCCGTCCCCGCCGCACGGGATGGCTCGATCTCCCCGCGCTCCGGTACGCCGTGCGCGTGAACGGCCTCGATGGGCTGGCGCTGACCAAGCTCGATGTCCTGACCGGGCAGGGTGACCTCCAAGTGTGCGTCGCCTACGAGCTCGGGGGAAAGATCACGCGCGAGTTTCCGATCGCCGATCTCGAGGCGGCGAAGCCCGTCTACGAGACGGTGCCCGGCTGGAAAGAAGAGCTCGGCAAGGCTCGGAAGCTCGAGGAGCTGCCGGCCGCCGCCCGGAGCTACATCCAGCTCATCGAGCGCGAGGCCGGGTGCCCGGCGTGGCTCGTCAGCGTCGGCTTCCGGCGCGACGAGACGATCGTGCTGCGCAATCCCTTCGAAGGCTGAGCCCCAGCCGTCTCGTCTCGGGGACCCAAGGCCGGGGCGTCCGCGGGGGTCATGGGGTAGAGTGACTACGTGATCTTCGCGGCGATCCTCGTGCTCTCGCAGGCGGGCGGGGCCTGGGCGTCCGGGCGCCCGACCGAGTGCGCGTCGCTCGACGGCGGGCGCGGCGCGAACGTGTGGGAGCGCGCGAAGGCGCCCGAGCTCCGCCGCTATTGCGATCTCCTCGCCGCCGGGGCCGCCAAGCTCGCCTGGAGCACCGCGCGCGCTCCTTCGGGGGCGCCGGCGCCGCTCGCCCGCGTGCCGGTCGAGACGACGTCGCGCGAGGTGCTCGACATCGCCGATCTCGCGGACCGCGCGATGCCTGGCCGCGCCGGGCCCGCGCTGCTGCGCGGTCGCGCGCTCGCGCTCGTGGGCAAGTGGGCCGAGGCGCGAAAGGCGCTCGCCGCTGCGAAGGCGACGGACGAGCGCGCGCTCGACGATCCGCAGAGCCTCCTGTCGTGGGGTCGCGTGCTCGCGCGCACCGGCAGCCCCGGCGAAGCGCAAGAGGCGTACCGGGCGCTCCTGCCGCGCGCGGCGATCCTCGCATCGGCCGAGCGCGGCGCCGCGGGTGTGGAGGCGGGCCTGCTCGCGATGGCGCGCGGGCCCGATGGGCTCGATGAGGCGATCGCGATCCTGCGCCAGGCGCGGCGCGACGCGCAGGACGCGCTCCAGTCGTTCGCGGTCATGGCGCTGGCGCTGGCCCTCGACCGCGCGGGCGACGCCGACGAGGCGCGCGCCGTCCTGGCCGAGCGCGTCCACGCCGATCCACGCCCGATCCTCGCCGACGCGCGGGTGAAGGAGGCGCTCTCCACCGCCGGCAGCGCCGTCGAGGGCCGCGCGGCAGCGGCGCTCGCGCTGGGGACGATCGATCCGCGCGCGGCGGCCGCCGAGTGGAAGGCGGTCGCCGAAGCCGGCGCCGGCCCGTGGACTGCGCATGCCCTTGCGCGCGCCCGCGCGCCCGTGGGCGCAAACGCGAAGGCGAACGACGGCCATGGCAAGCCGGCCTCACGAGGCGCGCAATGACCCCGCGGTACTTCCTCATCCTGGCGGCGGCGCTCGGCTTCGGGCTCGCGGCACCGGCTTTCGCGGATACGCCGCCCTCGGTCTGGGACCTCGCGAAGGATCCTCGAGCGCGCGACCGCTGGGAGGTGCACGGCCGCGCCGCGCAGCTCCTCTTCCGCGCGCGAAGGGAGCGGCCGGGCCCGCTGCGCGAGCGCCTCGCCGAACAGGCGCGGTCCGTGCTCGAAGCGGGCGGCGCCGAGCAAAGCCCCGACGTTCGCCTGCGCTTCGACCTTGGCTCGGCCTACGAGATGCTCGGTCGCCACCAGCGCGCCATCGACGTGCTGCAGCCCGCGGTCGACGCCGCGGCCGACGATCCCGCCGCCTCCGACGCTCTCCTCGAGCTGGCGTACGCGTATGCCAAGATCGACAAGCCGAAGGGCGAGCGCGAGGCGTACAAGCGCTACCTCTCACGCGCGACGACCGACGGCGCGCGTGCCACCGCGACGCTCAACCTCGCCGAGGCGGAGATGCGCATGGGCAACCTCCCCGACGCGATCGCCGGCTACCGCGAGGCCATCGACGTCTCCACGCGCGTGGCCGGCCCCGGTGGCTCCCTCACGGTGGTCCTCGGCTACTGGGGGCTGGCCGTTGCGCTCGATCGCTCCGGCGATCCCGCGAGCGCCGCCAAGGAGACCAAGATGGCCAACCAGCTCGACCCTGGCCAGCGCGTCATCGGCGACACCTTGACCGGCGACGTCTTCTTCGAGCCCCGCCACGAGCGCAACTGGTACACGGCGCTCGGCGCGCAAGAAGAGGCGCGCGCGACGGCCGACCCGCGCGCCGCTCTGCGCCTCTGGCGGACCGCGGTCGATCGCTGGACCGGCTACGTCCGGGCCGCCGAGCGGCACGATGCCCAGGACCGCTGGCTCCCCCTCGCTCGCGCGCACCTCGCCGCGGCGTCGCGAGAGCTCGCGGCCACCACCAAGCGCGTCGGCGCTCTCCCCAAGACGCCGTCGCCCTTGGTGATTATCGACGACTGACCCGCATTTGGCGGCCCTGGCGGATCCGGCTACACTGAATCTGTGAAACTGGTCACCCTCGTCCTGAGCCTCACCGCGACCGCGTGCCTGTCGCTCGGGTGCAGCCACTCCGCCGATCGTCCGGGGAGCGCCGGCGGGGACGGCGGCGGCTACACCGTCCCGGTCGGAACGGTCTCGACGCCGGAGCCGTGCGTTCCGCCGACGGAGGGTTGCCCCTGCACCGAGCCGGGCAAGAAGGGCACCTGCAAGGCCCACCTCCTCCAGTTCGGCTCGTTCGTCTTCTGCGGCGGCGAGCACACCTGCGATGCCCAGACCGGCACGTGGAGCGCCTGCGTCCCCGCGGTGGACTTCAGCACGGCCGACTCCGGCCACTGAATTCGAGCGGCTGCGCGCAGCAGGATCAGCCGCCGGCGCTGCCCGCCGCCGCGCGCGCTTCGTCGAGCGTCGAGAGGCCGGGCTTCGGCGACGAGACCAGGCACGCGATCGTGCCCATGTGCTGGTTCCGGTACATGCGCTCGTGGGCCTCGGGGATCCTGCCGAACTCGAACGTCTCGGTCAGGACCGGCTTGATCTTGCCCTGGTGCACGAGCTCGTTGGCGCGCTGGCACTGCTCGGCGTTCGCGAAGTGGCTGCCGATGATCGACTTCTGGCGCATCCACAGGTGACGCACGTCGAACGTCAAGTTGAAGCCCGTCGTCGCGCCGCAGATGACGATGCGGCTCATGCGCCCGGCGAGGAACACGCTCGTCGGGAACGTCTCCTGGCCGACGTGCTCGAAGACGACGTCGGGCCCCTTCTTCTCGCCGACGCAGTCCCAGATGGCCTTGCCCATCTTCTTCGTCGCGTCCATGCGCGCCTTCAGCCGCTCCGGCGTCTCGTTCGGGGTGAACGCGAGCCCGGGGAAATCGTTGCGATCGAGGATGTGATCGCAGCCCGCATCCTTCGCCAGCTGCCCCTTGGCCTTCGACGACACGATCCCGATCGCGGTCGCGCCGAGGAGCTTGGTGATCTGGACCCCGAAGATCCCGAGGCCGCCGCTGGCGCCCCAGATGAGGACGAGCTCGCCCGGGCGCACGCGCGCGCGGTCGACGAGCATGCGGTACGCCGTGAAATAAACGAGCCCGTAGCTGGCCGCGACCTCCCACGACAGCTGCTTGGGCTTCTTCAGGAGCTGCTGCGACTGCACGAGGCAGAACTGCGCGAAGCTCCCGTAGGGCGTCTCGTAGCCCCAGATCTTCTGGTCCTCGCACGCCATCGGATCGAAGCCGTTGCACGCCGGGCACTGGCCGCACGTGACGTTGCAGTGGAGGACGACCTCGTCGCCGACCTTGTAGCGCGTGACCCCAGGGCCCACCTTCCAGACGATGCCGCTCGCGTCGCTGCCGGCGATGTGGAAGTCCTTCTTCGTGACGTCGAGGATGCTGACCGGCTTGCCGAGGCCGGCCCAGATGCCGTTGTAGTTGACCCCCGCGGCCATCACGAGGACGAGCGCCTCGCCTGGCCCGGGCTCCGGGGTCTTCATCTTTTCGTACTGAAACGACGTGAGCGGCTCGCCGAGGCGCTCCTTGCGGATGACCCACGCGTCCATCTCCGCCGGCACCTCGCCGAGCGGTGGAATGGTCGGTGCGGCGTGCGTGATCGGTTCGTTCATCGTTCCTCGGATGGGTTACGCCGGGCGCGATCTCCCGTGACGTTCTATGACGCGGTGCGATAATTACAGACAGAGCATGTCAAGTCGAGACCGCCCGTGGATCATGAGGACCTACTCCGGGCACTCCACGCCCAAGGCGTCCAACGCGCTCTATCGCCAGAACATGGCGAAGGGGCAGACGGGGCTCTCCATCGCGTTCGATCTGCCCACGCAGACCGGCTACGACCCCGACCACGAGCTCGCGCGCGGCGAGGTGGGCAAGGTCGGCGTGCCGGTCGCGCACCTGGGCGACATGCGCGATCTGCTCGATGGGATCCCGCTCGACGCCATGAACACGTCGATGACGATCAACGCGACGGCCGCCTGGCTCTTCGCGCTCTACGTCTCGCTCGCCGAGGAGCGCGGGATCGATCCGAAAAAGCTCAGCGGCACGGTGCAGAACGACATCGTCAAGGAGTACCTCTCGCGCGGGACGTTCATCTTCCCGCCCGCGCAGTCGCTGCGGCTCACGAGCGACGTCGTCACGTACGCCGTCGAGCATGTGCCGGAGTGGAACCCGATCAACATCTGCAGCTACCACCTGCAGGAGGCGGGCGCGACGCCGGTACAGGAACTCGCGTACGCCATCACGACGGCGATCTGCGTGCTCGACACCGTGAAGGCCCGGCTCGGCGGCGACGCCAGGATCGATGGCGTCTTCGGACGCATCTCGTTCTTCGTGAACGCGGGCCTGCGCTTCGTCGAGGAGACGTGCAAGATGCGCGCGTTCGTCGATCTCTGGGACGAGCTCGGCCGCACGCGCTACGGCGTGAGCGACGAGAAGCTCCGGCGGTTCCGCTACGGCGTGCAGGTCAACTCGCTCGAGCTCACCGCCGCGCAGCCGGAGAACAACATCGTCCGCATCGCGCTCGAGATGCTGGCGGTCGTCCTGTCGAAGCGTGCGCGCGCGCGGGCCGTGCAGCTGCCGGCGTGGAACGAGGCGCTGGGCCTGCCGCGCCCGTGGGATCAGCAGCTGGCCCTGCGCACCCAGCAGATCATGGCGTTCGAGACGGATCTGCTCGAGGTGGAGGACATCTTCGACGGGTCGCACGTGGTCGAAGCCAAGGTGCGCGAGCTCCGGAAGGCCGCGTGGCGCGAGGTCGAGGCCGTGCTCTCGCGCCCCGGCGGCGTCGTGGGGGCGGTCGAGTCCGGTTACATCAAGGAGCGCCTCGTGGCGTCGAACGCCGCGCGCCTAGCGCGCATCGAGCGCGGCGAGCAGATCAAGGTGGGCGTGAACCAGTTCGACCAGACCGAGCCGTCGCCGCTCACGGAAGGCGGGGGCGAGTCCATCCTGACCGTGGACCCGCGCGTGGAGAAGGAAGCCGTGGAGCGCCTCGCCGCGTGGCGCGCGACCCGCGATGCAGAGAAAGTACACGCGTCGCTGGCTGCGCTGAAGGTCGCGGCGAAAGACGGCGCCAACGTGATGCCCGCGTCGATCGCTTGCGCCAAGGCCGGCGTCACGACCGGCGAGTGGGCCGGCGCCTTGCGTGAGGTCTTCGGGGAGTACCGCGCGCCGACCGGCATCGGCGGGGTCGCCACGGCGGGGGGGGGCGCGGGTGGCCGGGATGCCGAGGCCACCGAGCTCGAAGCGATCCGCGCGACCGTTCGCGAGCTCGGTGCGCTCCTCGGGCGGGGCGCCAAGATGCTCGTCGGCAAGCCGGGCCTCGATGGGCACTCCAACGGTGCCGAGCAGATCGCCTTGAAGGCGCGCGACGTGGGCTTCGAGGTCGTCTACGAAGGGATCCGCGTCACGCCGGCGCAGCTCGTGGCGAGCGCCGCGCAGGAAGGGGTGCACATCGTCGGGCTCTCGATCCTGAGCGGCTCGCACCTCGAGCTCGTGCCCGAAATCGTCATGGGCCTCCGCATGGCGGGCCTCACGAAGGTCCCGGTCGTCGTCGGCGGCATCATCCCCGCCGAGGACGCCCGCCGCCTGCTCGACGCGGGCGTCGCCCGTGTGTACACGCCGAAGAACTTCGAGCTGAACGCGATCATGAGGGATCTCGTCACGCTCGTCCGGGAGGCCAACGGGTGACCGAGGACGAGCTCGCACGCCGGGTCACGCTCGGCGAGCGCGCGGCCGTCGCCGAGGCGCTGAACCTGACCGAGGATCGCCGGCCGGAGGGCCGCGCACGGGCGATCGCGCTCCTGCGTGCGCTCCGTGCGGGGGACGAAGGCGCGCGCGCCCATCGCGTCGGGATCACCGGGCCGCCTGGCGTCGGCAAGAGCACGCTCGTCGCGGCGCTCACGCGCGAGCTCCGCCGAGTGAGCCGCACGGTGGGCGTCGTCGCGGTCGACCCGTCGAGCATCCGCTCCGGCGGCGCGCTCCTCGGCGATCGCGCGCGCATCTCGCCCGATCCGAACGACCAGGGGGTCTTCGTGCGCTCTCTCGCGACCGCCGGTGAGCTTGGCGGCCTCGCCCGCAGCGCGCCGCTCGCGCTCACCGTCCTCGCTGCAGCGTACGACGTCGCGATCCTCGAGACCGTCGGCGTCGGCCAGACGGAGACGGACGTGCGCCACGTCACCGACACCGTCGTCTTCGTCGTGCAGCCCGGCTCCGGCGATGCGCTGCAGTTCTTGAAGGCGGGGATCATGGAGGTGCCCGACGTCCTCGTCGTGAACAAGGCCGATCAGGCCGAGCTGGCCGCGCGTGCGAGCGGGGATCTCGCGGCCGCCCTCGCGACGCTGCGCAGCGCTGGCGCGCTGCCGTACGACGTGCCGATCGTCCTCACGAGCGCGCGCGACGGAACGGGCATCGACGCGCTCGTGGCCGCGCTCGGTGCGCACCGCGCCGAGCTGGCGGGCCCGCGTCTGCTCGCGCGTCGCCGGGAGGGGGCGATCGCCTGGGGACTGCGGGCGTTCGTCCGGCGGCACGGCGAGGTCGGCGTCGAGACGCGGGGCGGTGAGCAGAACGTGCGCGAGGCGATCGCGTCGCGGCTCGATGAAGGCGCCGTCATCCCGCAGATCGTCGACGAGGTGTGAGCCCGTGAAGCCCATGACCCTCGCCCGCTCGCGCGCGATCAAGCGTGCCCTCGACCGCGTGCGCAAGGACTGCGACCAGATCGCGCGCCGGGGGAGCGATCCCGTGAGCATGGTCCACCGCTACACCACGCACCACGATCAGGAGATCGTGGCCCTCGTCGCCTCGTCGGTCGCCTTCGGCAACGTGAAGGCGATCCTCGCAAAGCTGGAGGACGCGCTCGCGCGCCTCGGCCCCAGTCCCGCCGCTACGGCCGACGATCAGCTCGGCACCTTTGCGGCGATGCATGGCTGGTTTCACCGCGTCTACCGCGGCGAGGACATCGCTCGTCTCGTCATCGGCGCGCGCCGCGTGCAACGGGCGAGCGGCTCTCTGGGCGCCCGGTTCGCCGCCGACCTGGACGCCGCCGGGGACTTGAAGGAGGGCCTCGCGCGCTTCTGCGACGCGCTCCGTGAGGCCGGCGGCTTCGCGCGGAGCACGACCAAGCGACGCGGTCCGATGCACCTCCTGCCCGACCCGCGCGCCGGCAGCGCGAACAAGCGGCTTTTTCTGTTTCTACGGTGGATGATCCGCCCCGCCGACGGCGTCGACCTCGGCCTCTGGCCGCAGATCGATCCGAGCGTGCTCCTCGTCCCCGTCGATACCCACATCCACAAGCTCGCGCAGAACCTCGGCCTGTGCACGCGCAAGGACGTGTCGTTCAAGACGAGCGAGGAAATCACCTTCCATCTGCGGAAGTTCGACGCCGCCGATCCGGTGAAATACGATTTCTCCCTGTGCCACATGGGAATGCTGCAGCGGTGCCCCTCGCGGAGGGACGAGGCACGTTGCGAGGGCTGCGGCGTCAAGCCCGTCTGCCGGCACTGGGCGCCGCGCGCGTGACGGGGGGGCTGCTGCGTTCATGCGCGGTCCTCACCGCTGCAATCGCCCTCGCTCTCGCCGCGTGCGAGGCGGCGCCCGGCGCGACGCCCGACGGGGGAGCGGGCGCGGCGCGGGACGGAGGACGGGCGAAGGACGGCGGAAGGGACGGTGGAAGGGACGCGGCAGACGCGGCGGCCGCGAAAGCGCCGCCCTTCGCGCCGGTGCCGGGCGCCGCCGCCGGCCCGGTGTGGCTCCTGTCGCGCAGCCACGGCCTCCTCGAGATCGACGCCGCGGGCAAGCGCACGCCGATCCCGATCGTGGACGCACGCGTCCTGGCCGTGGGGACGCTCACCGACGGTCAGACCATCGTGGTCGAGTCCAAAGGGCTGCGGAAAATCGTCGGCAAGGTCGCGCACAAGGTCCACGCCTTCGGCGAGCGGATGGCCGCCGACGTCGAGGACGGGGCGAGGATCCTGCCGGGGCCGAACGGCGCGATCTCGGTGCTCGGCGCCAAGCGGCTTTGGCTCGGGGGCAAGCCCGGCTGGAAGGGCACCGGACGCAGCGCGGTCGCGTCCGTTGCCCGCGACCGCATGGCCGACGCCGACACAGCGGGCACGCCGGTCGCGTGGGGCATCGACAGCGACGGCGCGCTCCGTCTGCAAAACGGCGACGGCTGGGATCTCGTCCCTGGCCTCGGCCCGGGCCTCCTTGTCCGGAACGCGGTCCTCGAGATCGCGGCGGCGGCGTCGGGCGGCCTCCTTGTCCTGCGTGAAGACGGGCTCTACCGCCTCGCCGGCCGCTCCGAGCCGCCGACGCTGCTGGTCGCGCTGACGGCGAGCAAGGGAGCGCACCTCGCCGTGTCGAGCTCAGGTGTGGTCGCCGTCCGCGACCCGTCGGGAAAGGTCACCATCGTCGCGCCGACCGGCGAGATCGCGACGCCCGAAGCCACCGTCGGCGAGCCGTTCGCGGTCGACGATCTCGGGCGCGTGTGGTCGGCAGGGGAGGGGGCGGTCACCCTGGTGTCCCCCGCCGGCGCCCCGGTCAAGCTCCCCCGAACGGCCGACGTGGCCGATCTTGCCGGCATCGCCGTGACCGGCGCGGGCCCCCCCAAAGACCGCGTCGCCCGGTAATCCGGAAAATCGGTCGACACCCCGAACGGGTTCGTGCGACCGTAGAGGGCGTTTTTCGCACCACTTGTTTGGGCAATGGCGGACAAGAAAAAACACTTCTCTCTCGACGCCCTGCGCACCGACGGGTGGTTCGAGCGCATCGGCGAAGGGATCGGCAGCTTTCAGGCCTTGTGCGAGATCGTGGGAGAGCGCTTCTTCGCGTTCTCGATCATCGTCGGGGCGCGGATCACTGCGCTCACCGTCGACCGCCGCAGCCCTGACCAGACCCTCGTCGATTTCGTCGTCGGCGTCGGCGACGCCGATCAAGACCTCGAGCCCCAGCGCCTGACGCTCGCCGACTTCCGCCGCCGCCTCGTCGGCGCGCTGCTGGTCGAGGAGGACAAGGAAGCGCCCGTTCCGCTCCGCGAGAGCGACGTCGAGGCTATCCAGCTCTTCATCGGCGTCCGCTACCTCCTCCTCGCGCCGCTCTACGGCTACTCGCTCCTCGAGCTGGCGGTCGACGTCAAGGAGCCCAAGAAGGCGGAGCTCGTCGTGAACCACGACGGCTCCGAGGAGCGCTTCGAGCTCGAGGGGTTCCGCCTGCGCTTGCGCGCCCACATCCGCGAGGAGCTAGAGCGCGTCGCCGCCGGTGCGCGAAGCGCCATCGATCTCTCGAAGGTCGCCGAGGCGGAGGCTGCGGCGCTGCGCAAAGAGTGGCCGAAGGTCGTCGCGCTGCTGGGCGCGTGGCCGGCGCCGCTCGCGATCTTCCTGCGCACGCCGGAAGGCCAAATGCTCGCGCCGGAGGCGCGCGCGCTCATCGCAAAGGGCCTCGGTCTCCTCGGCTCGTCGTGCGTGCACCTCGGCGACGTCGAGCAAGCGGAAGAGGTCTTCCGCATTGGCATCCAGTACGCGCAGGAAGGGCTCGCCGCCGCGGAGCTGTTCCGCCGGCTCGGTGAAGCCCTCCTCCTGAACGAGCGCCCGGGCGAGGCCATCGGCCCGCTGCGCCGCGCGATCGCGTTCGGCGGCTCGGCGGCCGACGTCATGCCCCCCCTGGCGCGGGCGTTCCTGAAGCGCAAGCGCTACGTCGCCGCGTTCGCGTGCCTGCGCGACGCGATCGACGCCGGCGTCGGTGAACGCGATCTGACCGAAGAGCTCCGCGAAATCGAGGCCGCCCTCGGGCCCGGCCTGACGGCCTGGAAAGCACGTATGCTCGCATAGGAAAAACCTGGTGTTTGAAAACCCCAGGTTCTTCCTATGCCTTCACCCTGGTGGGGCCCGTGTCGGGCCCCCTCCGCGCTTCGCTTCGCTTCGCTCCGGCGGCGGAGGCCTCCCCGCGCGTCGCTTCGCGAACTCGTGCTTCGCACGACGGGGCGGGAGCAGAAAGCGGCGTGAGAAGAAGCGGTCGAACGAAAAAGGTCGGCGGGAAGCATCTTTCCCGAAATGTCGTATAGAGGCGTCGTGAAGTACCGGCCCCTCCTCGGCGCGCCCCTCGCGGCTCTCTTCGTCGCATGCGCGGTCGGGACCGGCGATGAGCCCGGCGCGGCGGATCCCACGGGGGCGCCGGAGGTCGACGCCAGCACGACGGACGCCTCCACCGCCGATCGCTCGGTCCTGCCGGCGGACGACGCCGGCGCGGATGGAGGGGGCGGGATCAGGGACAGCGCCCCGGCGCCTGACGGCTCCGTGACCGCGGACAGCGGGGGCGATTCGGGCGGCGATTCTGGGACAATCTACGCGTGCACCGGCACGGTCGACTTCGAGTCCGGCGCGGCCGGCTACACGCACCACGCGATGGACGGCTACGACAACACCGCGGACAACTGGCCCCTCGACGAGTGGGCGACCGGCGCGGCGGCCAACGGCCTCGGCTGCCACTCCGGCACGAGCTGCTTCGCGACGAGCCTCACCCAGAACTACGTCCAGTGCGCGCGCGGATGGCTGAGATCGCCCGCGATCGACCTCACGACGTGCGCGAGCGCCGGTGCGGTCAAGGTGGCCTTCCAGCACGCGTACGCGTTCTGGACCGGCGCGTACAACGGCACGACCTGGTACGACGGCGGCATCGTCGAGATCTCCGGCGACGGCGGGAGCACCTGGCAGCTCGCCCCAGGCATCGCCACGACGGGCACGGTCGCCATCAACCCGGATCGCGGCAGCAGCTACGCGTGCTTCGGCAATCCGTTCTACGTGAGCGGAAAGGCGGGCTTTGTCGGCCAGAGCAGCGGCTGGCAAGCCGTCGAGATCACGATCCCCGCTGCCCTCCGGACGAGCAAGTTCATGATCCGCTTCGCCTACGCCGCGGGCGTCAGCTACCCCACGACCAGCCAGTCGACGTCGCGCCTGCACACGGCCGCCGGTTGGCACGTGGACGACGTGCAAATCGTCGCGCAATAGGCGCTTTTCGGCCGGCCAGCTATCCTTCGGGGATGGATCGCCCCGAACCCGGCCGGAGGCGTCGTGTACCCGGCACGCTCGTGCTCGCGGTGGCGGCTTCCGCGCTCTGCGGCCTCGCGGGCGCCTGCCTGACGTTCGACGGGGTCACCGTACCCGTCCAGGACGCAGGCCAGCCCGAATCGTCGGCCGGTGTGGAGGCCGGCGGCGGCGGCTTGGATGCGGGCGGCGACGTCGGACACCCCGAGACCAGCGGCCCCACCGACGCCTGCGCGACGGCGGCGCTGGGGTACCTGAGCCTGGCCGAGGCCGCCAAGGCCTGCCAGTACATCGCCGACTGCGACACCGGCCAGCTCGAGCTCGACATCGAGTCGAACTTCGGGATCGTGACCAGCGCCACCAACTACGCGTACTGCGTGAACGCGCTCGCCGGCACGGTCGCGCCGGATCGCGCGGGCCTCGACATCGCCCAGCAGACGTTCAAGTGCATCGCCAAGGCCGCCTCGTGCATCCAGGCGCGCGGATGCCTCGCCGTCGAGTCGCTCACCACGAACGACGCCCGCTGCCGCGCCGGCGCACCGAAGAACGACGCCGGCATCTACTGCGGCAGCGGCGGAAACGATGTCGTCGACTGCACCGGGTCGGTCGTCCAGCACTGCAAGTCCCCGGCGTTCGCGAACGGGGTGTGCGTCATCGATCCGGCGGACCACGGCTATTACGGTTGCGGTGCGCTCGCGGTGCCGAAGTGCGCGACCGAGGTCTCGAGCTGCGACATCGCGACTGCTGTCCTCAACGACTGCGCGGCGAAGACGTCGATCACCACCTTCAACGACTGCCACGTCTTCGGCGGCAACTGTGGCCCGAGCGGCCTCGACGCCGGCGCCAAGTTCGTCTGCCTCACCGAGGGCAAGTACATGCCCTGCGACGCGACGACTTACCGCGACCAGTGCGACGGCGACTCGATCGCCAGCTGCACCTACATCGGGACCATCGCCCACACCAGCTGCAAGAGCATCGGCAAGACCTGTAACGCCGTCAACGGCCCCCCGGTCTGCGTCGGCCCCAGCGACGAGTGCTCGCCCTTCTCGCTGGGCATCGGGGAGTGCTCCGGCAACTCCATCTCGCTCTGCATCGACGGAAAGCGCGCCGCGTTCAACTGCTCCTGCGCAGGCCTCGTCTGCGGGTCGGACGGCGGCATCGGCAAGACCCACTGCGAATTGCCGCCGTAGAGCTTCGCCGTTTTGACCCATCCCGTTGACACAAAAGGACAAGGGCACTAGATACGAAGGCCGCGAAAAGCCGTGGGAAAATCCCCCTCGGCAATCTCACGAGGCCACATGCCCAACGCACAGATCGCGATCTACGCGCCGGTCTTCATCATGCTCGCGGTGGCTACGCTCGTCGCCGTGCTGTTTTTCGTGGGCGCAAGCACGCTCGGGAAGAAGAACCCGACCCCCGAGAAGATGCTCCCGTTCGAGTGCGGCAGCGAGTCGTCGGGCGGTCGCCACGTGAAGCTGAGCGTGAAGTTTTACCTGACGGCGATCCTCTTCGTCGTCTTCGACATCGAGGCCGTCTTCATCTACCCGTGGGCGATCCAGTTCCGCTCGCTCGGGTGGTTCGGCCTGATCGAGATGTTCGGGTTCTTGGCCGTGGTCATCGTCGCGCTCGTCTACGTCTGGAAAAAGGGCGCGCTGGAGTGGGAGTCATGAGCGAAGTCGTCCTGGATGCGAGCGAGCAGGGGTTCGCCACCACGCGGTTGGAGGACTTGCTCGGCTGGGCGCGCAAGTACTCGCTCTTCATGTACCCGTTCGTCACGGCGTGCTGCGGCATGGAGTTCATGTCGCTGACCGGGCCGCGCTTCGACCTGTCGCGCTTCGGCGCCGAGGCGCCGCGCTTCTCGCCGCGACAGTCGGATCTCCTCTGGGTCGTCGGGACGATCAGCCAGCGCCAGGCGCCGGTGCTGCGCCGCATCTACGAGCAGATGATGGACCCGAAGTGGGTCCTCGCGTTCGGCACGTGCGCGAGCTGCGGCGGCTTTTACGACAATTACACGACGGTTCCCGGCATCGACAAGATCATCAAGTGCGACGTCTACGTGCCCGGCTGTCCGCCGCGCCCAGAGGCCGTGCTCGATGGGCTCATGCTCATCCAGGACAAGATCGCCAGCGGTGATCGCCGCCCGCGCACCGTCAAGCCGCGCGAGGATCCGGCGGAGCTCCTCCCGGCCGGCCGCCGCTTGAACGTGCTGAAGGAGCCGCCGCCGAAGCGCTTTTCCACCAAGGAGGACGCGTGAGCAAGGCAGCCCTCGAGAAGCTCCAGGCGACGTTCGGCGACGCCATCCTGGAGACGCACAGCGACTGCGGCGACGACACGGCCCTCGTGAAGGCCGAGTCGTGGAAGCCGATTTGCGAGTTTCTCCGCAAGGACCCGCAGCTCGACTTCGACTACCTGGTCGACCTCTGCGGGGTCGACTACCCCGAGCGCGCGGCCCAGAAGCAGCGCATCGAGGTCGTCCTCCACCTGTGCTCCATCGGAAAGCGCCACCGCCTCCGCCTCAAGGCGCGCGTCGGAAGCGGCGAGGACGAGGAGCTCGAAGGCGCCGAGATCGACAGCGTCACGTCGATCTGGCCGGGCGCCAACTGGTTCGAGCGCGAGACGTACGACATGCTCGGCGTGACCTTCCGCGGCCACCCCGACATGCGCCGCATCCTCATGTATCCGGAGTTCGTCGGGCACCCGCTCCTCAAGACGTACCCCGCGCAGCGGACCCAGCCACTCGTCGCGTACCGCACCGAGGAAGAGGCCGGCGTTCCGCTCGAGAAGCAGGCCCCCTTCGGCGACGACGAAGGCCTCGCGTTCCCCAGGAACGATCACGACCGCGACGCGGAAGACCCGCGCACCAAGCTGAACCCGCACAAGACGGAAGCGATCTGATGGAGCCTCTCGACCTAGAGCTGGAAGAAGGAGAGCTCGAGCTCCCGTCGGAGCCGATGCACCTCAACATGGGCCCGGCGCACCCGGCGATGCACGGCACCGTCCGCTGCGTCCTCGAGCTCTCCGGCGAGACCATCGTGAAGGCCGACGTGCAGATCGGCTACCTCCACCGCGGCTTCGAGAAGATGTGCGAGCGCGGCACGTGGGCGCAGGTCTTCCCGTACGCCGACCGCCTCAACTACGTGTCGCCGATGCTGAACAACGTGGGCTACGCGCTCGCGGTGGAGAAGCTCTGCGGCATCGAGGTGCCGGAGCGCTGCCAGTGGTACCGGATGGCGCTCGGCGAGCTCGCGCGCATCTCCGATCACCTGACGTGCACCGGCGCGATGGCGATGGAGCTGGGGGCCTTCACACCGTTCCTCTGGTTCGTCAAAGCGCGCGACATGATCTGGGACATCCTGGAAGAGGAGACCGGCGCGCGCCTCACCCACTCGTTCGGACGCATCGGCGGCATGGCCGCGCCTCCGACGGCGGCGTTCAAGGAGCTCTGCAAGGGCTCGCTCCCGCAGGTCCTCCATTTGATGGAGGAGGGGGAGGCGATGCTCCTCAAAAACCGCATCTTCCTCGATCGCCTCGAGGGGGTCGGAACCATCAGCGGCGCCGACGCCGTCGCGTTGTCGTGGACGGGCCCGTGCCTGCGCGCGAGCGGCATCCCGTACGACGTTCGCCGCGTCTACCCATACCTCAAATACGACGAGGTCGACTTCGACGTGCCCGTCGGCAAAAACGGCGACAACCTCGACCGCTTCCTCGTGCGCCTGCAGGAGCTCCGCCAGAGCATGCGGATCATCGCGCAGGTCCTCGACCGCATGGCCGACGACGGCCCGGTGAACGCGTACGCGCCCGGCGTGATGCTGCCCGAGAAGCACGACGTCTACACGACGATCGAGGCCACGATTCAGCACTTCAAGCTGGTCATGGAGGGCGCCAAGGTCCCCAAGGGCGAGGTCTACTCGTACACCGAAGGCGGCAACGGCGAGCTCGGCTTCTACCTCGTGAGCGACGGCTCCGGGACGCCCTACCGCGTCCGCATCCGCCCGCCCTGCTACCCGATCACCGGCGGCCTCCAGAAGCTCATCACCGGCGCCATGCTCAGCGACATCATTCCGACCTTCGGTTCTCTGAACATGATCGGCGGGGAGTGCGACCACTGATGCCTTCGTTCAAGCTTGACGGTAAGACCATCCCCTTCGAGCCCGGTGAGTCGATCATCGGCGCGGCCCGCAAGGCCGGCGTCGAGATCCCCCACTACTGCTGGCATCCGGGCCTCTCGGCTCCGGCCAATTGCCGCATGTGCCTCGTCGAGATCAAGCCGGCGGCGGGCCAGCGGCCGATCCAGCTCGACGTCCTGTCCCTGGATCCCAAGACCGGCGAGTACAAGTACCAGCCGAAGCCGAAGCTCCAGCCGGCGTGCCAGTACCCCGCCGTCGACGGCCAGGAGGTGCTGAGCGACTCGAGCACCCACGTCGGCGACGCGCGCAAGGCCGTCCAGGAGCTCCTGCTCTTGAACCACCCGGTCGACTGTCCGATCTGCGATCAGTCCGGCGAGTGCAAGCTCCAGGACTACTGGCTCGAGCACCAGAAGACGCAGAAGCGCATGCGCGACGAGCCGATCCACAAGCCGAAGGCCGTCGTCTTCGGTCCCACCATCGTCTACGACGCCGAGCGCTGCGTCATGTGCACGCGCTGCATTCGGTTCATGGAGGAGGTCGCGAAGGATCCCGTCCTCGACATGCGTGAGCGCGGGAACCTCAACGAGATCTCCGTCGCGCCCGGCCGCCAGCTCGACGGCAACTACACGCTCATGACCGAGCACGTGTGCCCGGTCGGCGCGCTGACTGCGACCGACTTTCGCTTCAAGGCGCGCGTGTGGTTCCTCCGGTCGGTCAAGAGCGTGTGCCAGGGATGCGCGACCGGCTGCAACGCGTGGCTCGACTACGATCCGCGTACGAGCTCCGTCTACCGCTACCGCCCGCGTGAGAACGCGGAGGTGAACAAGTTCTGGATGTGCGATCCCGGCATGCTCTCGTACAAGCGGGCGCACGAGGGACGCGTCGCCGAGCCGCGCATCGCCGGCAAGACGACGACGGTGCAACGCGCCCTCGAGAGCGCCAAGAAGCACTTCGACGGCGTGCCGCGCGAGTCGATCGCGATCGTCTTCCACGCGCGCTACTCGAACGAGGACAACTGGGCGCTGAAGGAGCTCGCGATCACGCTGCTCGGCACGCGGATGTTCTACCGCTCCGGCGGAGCTCCGGGCACCGGCGACGACATCCTCATCCACGCCGACAAGAACTCGAACACCGCCGGCCTGAACCAGCTCGCGCCGAGCGCGCGTCCGTTCGCGGACCTGCTCGCCGACATCAAGAAGGGCGCCGTCACGCACGCGATCGCCCTCGGCGGCGCGACCCCCGGCGATCCGGAGGCCGATCTGGCCGAGCTCCGCGGGCTCAAATCGCTCGTCACGATCTCGGCGCACGACGGCCCGCTCACCAAGGCGGCCGCCGTCGTCCTCCCCGCCACGTCGTGGGCGGAGGCGGGCGGCACGTACACGAACGCGAAGGGCTTGCGCCAGATCTCCGAGAAGGCGATCGAGCCGATCGGCTCGAGCCAGCCGGCGTGGAAGGTCCTGGCCGAGCTCGGCAGGGTGCTCGGCGTCGAGCCGTCGTGGTCGAAGCTCAAGGACATTCGCGCGCGGCTCCTGGCGGTCGAGATGCCGTCCCAACCCGACGTCTCGGCGCAGGCGGAGTAACGAACATGGGAACGCTCCTCCTCACGACGTTCATCAAGGTCGCCATCATGGCGGGCTTCCTCATCAACGTGGCGGCCCTGCTCACCTGGTTCGACCGCCGCGGCGGCGGGATGATCCAGGACCGCGTCGGCCCCAACCGCGCGCTCATCAAGATCGGCAAGTTCGAGCTGCGCGTCGCGGGCCTGCTCCACACCGCGGCCGACGGTCTGAAGTTCTTCTTCAAGGAGGACTTCATCCCCCCGAAGGCGGACAAGCTCCTCTTCGCGCTCGCGCCGATGATGGCGCTGGCGCCGGTGATCGCGCTGTCGGCGGTGATCCCGTTCGGCGACACGTTTTGCCTCGGCCCCGACGTCGTCCACAAGGGCTGCGCGATGGTGACCGACGGCGAGCGCCTCAAGATGGTCGGCGAGACGTGCGTGAACATGGCCGGGCAGGTCGTGGCCGGCGTGACGCCGACGAACATCTGGCCGCCGGTGAACCGCCTCGGCGTCTGCGGGATCGACGTCCGCAACGGCATCTTCCCGATGGACCTCATGGTCGCGCCGCTCAACGTCGGCATCCTCTACGTCTTCGCGATCGCCGGGCAGGGCATCGTCGGCGCGGCGATCGCCGGCTGGGCGAGCGACAACAAATTCAGCCTCATGGGCGCCCTCCGCGCGGCCAGCCAGATGGTCAGCTACGAGGTCGCCATGGGCCTCTCGCTCATCGGCGCGATGATGATTTACGGCACCGTCCGCCTCGACGACATGGTCCGCTGGCAGGGCGATCACGCCTGGGGCATCTTCGTCCAGCCGCTCGCGTTCTTCCTCTTTTTCGCGTGCGCCATCGCCGAGAGCAAGCGCATTCCGTTCGACCTCCCGGAGGCCGAGAGCGAGCTCGTCAGCGGCTACTTCACCGAGTACTCGGGCATGAAGTTCGGGATGTTCTACTTCGCGGAGTACATGGAGGTCGTCACCTCCTCGATGCTCCTCGTCACGATCTTCCTCGGCGGCTGGCAGCTCCCGTTCTTCCACCGCGACGGCATCACGGTCGCGTTCGGCGACGCGACGCTCTTCCACATGTGGGTCCCCCACATCTGGATGACGATCCTCGGCGTCGTGACGTTCTTCGCCAAGACGCTGGTGCTCTGCATCCTGCAGGCCTTCATCCGCTGGAGCCTCCCGCGCTTCCGCTACGACCAGCTCATGAAGCTCGGCTGGCGCGTGATCTTGCCGGCGTCGCTCGCGAACGTGTTCGCGACCGGCATCCTCTACCTCGCGGCCGACCAGGCGGGCGCCACCATCCAGGGTGGCCTCAAGCTCGCGGCCGATCTTTCGCAGGCGCTCGTCGCGCTCGTCATCACGGTGCTCGTCGTGCGCGCGGGGATCGGCTTCTTCTCGTCGAAGAAGCGGGTCCCCTGGATCGTCGGCACGAGCGCGAAGCTCGCGGCCGCGGCCGGCGGCTCCAAAACCGGCGAGATGGGAGCCTAGGAGAGCACCATGGGAACAGCCTTTCCGAAGAAGCCCGTCAGCAAGGCCGCCGTCGTCCCCGTGACGTACGCCGACCGCAACATCTCGACGCAGTCGTTCCTGCCCGAGATCATCAAGGGGCTCGGCGTGTCGATGCGCCACTTCTTCCACAACACGCGCGAGATGATGCGCGGCGACCGGCCCGATCCGGTGACCGAGCGCCTCGACGAGGGCGTGACGACGATCTCGTACCCCGAGCAGAAGCGCCCGTACCCCGAGCGCTTCCGCGGTCTGCACCGCCTCACCCAGCGCGAGGACGCGAGCCCCCGGTGCGTCGCGTGCCTCTGCTGTTCGACGGCGTGCCCCGCGCAGTGCATTCACATCGAGGCCGGTGAATACGCCGAGGGCGACTCGCGCCGCGGCTACGAGCGCTATCCCGTGAAGTTCGTCATCGACGAGCTCCGCTGCATCTTCTGCGGCTACTGCGTAGAGGCCTGCCCGTGCGACGCCATCCGGATGGACACCGGCGCGCACGCCGCTCCGTACGACACGCGCGATCAGTTCATTTACGAGAAGGATCTCCTCATCTCGTTCCCCGGGCGCGACGGATCGTTCGCGACGGACAACCCCCGCCACGAGCCTGGCGATCCGACCCACCCCGGCCTCTCGCGCGAACAGCAGCACTGACGGGCGGCGACGCCCGCAGCTGCCCCCCCGGGTAGGCGAGGCGGCGGCACGGCCAGCATGTGGTGCGATGTGTGCGCGGCCCGTTTCGGGTGCGTCTCAGCGCGCGGAATTGCACAAAAAGGCGTGGCATCGGGCCCCGCTCGCGGTACGTGAGGCACTCTATTTTCGCCTTGTATCCGAGGGGTCACGAGCAATGTCCACGAGCACGATCGAAATTTTGCGCGGTGAGCTCGAGCGTCTGTTTTCGCTCGAGGAGATGACGTCGATGAGCCAGCGCCTGCTCGGCCTCGACCCCGTCGAGGTCGGCGGCTCCAGCGCGAAGGCGAGCTTCGCCCGCGCGCTCACCGAGCGCTGCATGGACGGCGATCGCATCGAAGCGCTCGTCGATGTGCTCCTCGTCAGCAAGCGCGAGGTCGATCCGCGCGTGCGTGACATCGCGGCGCTCCTCGGCAAGGACGAGCTCGTCATCGGGACGGAGATCGGCGGCTTCCGCGTCCAGAAGAAGATCGGCCAGAGCGATCTCGGCACCGTGTACCTCGCGCTCCTCGGCGAGAAGCAGTTCGCGCTCAAGGTGCTCCGCACCGAGGCCGCGCGCGATCGCCGCGCCGTACACCGGTTTTTGACCGCCAATCGCCTGGTGGCGACCGTCGAGCACGCGGGCCTGCCCAAGGCGCTCACGGCCGGCGAGCTAGAGAACGGCACGTACTTCGTCGCCTACGAGTTCGTGGACGCGCAGCCGCTCAGCCTGCGCTTCGCGCGCACGGGCCCCATGCACATGAGCGAGCTGAAGCCGCTGTTCCAGGCGATCCTCGAGCCGCTCGCGGCGCTGCACAAGGCGCACCTCGTCCACGGCGACATTAAGCTCGAGAACATCCTCGTCAGCAAGTCGACCGGACCCGGCGACGGCCCGGGGGTCACGCTCATCGACTTCGGCACCGATCGCCTCCGCCAGCGTAGCGTCGCAGCGAACGGGCACACCGGTCTCCTCGCGGTCTTCGGGTCTCCGAAGACCGTCGCGCCCGAGCTCATTCGCGGCCGCGCGGCCGACACCCGGAGCGACGTCTACGCGTTCGGCGCCGTCGTCTACGAGCTGCTCAGCGGCAAGGCGGTGTTCCACCAGGCGGAGAACGCGACGGACGCGGCCTTCGCGCACCTCTCGAAGGAGCCGGAGCCGCCGAGCACCAAGGCGCCGCGCGGCTGGGTCTCCAAGGACGTCGATCAGTTCGTGCTGAGCCTGCTCTCGAAGGATCCGGGCCGTCGCCCCAAGGACGCGATGGCGCTCCTCGAGTCGCTCGAGGCCGTCGGTCGTCCGTCGGCCGCGATGCGCGTCGGAAAGGCCATCGCGCCGGAGAAGGTCGACCAGCTCATCGACATGCTCATCGCCGCGCCCGACGACTCGGAGGCCGCGATGGGCCTCGAGAAGGCGGTCGACGAAGGGGCCGACCCGCAGAAGGTCGCCGAGGCGTTCCTCGCGGCGTCGGAGCAGGTCGCCGTGCCGACGGCGCGTGAGCGCGCCGAGGGTCTGGAGGACGCGCCGCCGGTCGACGACGACGCGCAGGAGACCAAGAAATCGCTCCTGTTCCGCGCCGCCCGCATCTTCGACACGCAGGTCAAGAACAAGGAGATGGCCGAGAAGGCGTACGTGGAGATCCTGGAGGTCGATCCCGGTGACGAGATCGCGCGCGTCGCGCTCGAGGAGGTCCGCAAGTCCCTCGGCAAGTTCGAAGAGATCGTCGAGATGCTCGTGCAGCGCAGCGAGCTGGCGGTGCCCGGCGTCGAGCGCGCGCGGATCATGGCCGAGATCGGCCACCTCTACGCGAACGAGCTCGAGGACGTGGACCAGGCGCTCGTCGCTTACACGCGCGCTCTGTGCGAGTCGCCGACCGACGACGGCTATGCGGCCGAGATCGAGCGCCTGGCGGGCTCCCGCCAGGAGCGCTGGACCGAGACGCTCGACGCCGCGACCGAGGTGCTGAAGACGGAGCTCCTCTCCGTCGAGCAGCGCATCGCGCTCCTCGCGCGGGTGGGCCGCTGGTACGACGCAAAGGCCGCCCGCGCGGACCTCGCGCTGATGGCCTATCAGCAGATCCTGGCGACCGATCCGGCCAATGAGCAGGCGACCGAGGGGCTCACCGTCATCTACCGCCGCGCGCAGCAGTGGCCGGAGCTGGCGGCGATCCTCCTCTCCCGCGCCGACGCGACCGTCAGTCACCCGCGCGAGCGAGAGCTCCGCGCCGAGGCCGCCGAGCTCTTCGAGACGAAGCTGAACGACGTGAACCGCGCGCGCGATCTCTATCAGGCGATCGTGGCCGACGATCCGGGCCACACCCGCGCCGGGGAGGCGCTCGGGCGCATCGCCGAGAAGACCGGCGATTTCCAGACCCTCGCGAAGGTGCTCGAGCGACGCGCCGAGGCGAAGCGCGGCCCCGAGAAGGCGGAGCTCCTCACGAAGCTCGCCGAGGTCTTCGAGGACAGCCTGAACGATTTGCCGGAGGCGACACGCCGCTACGAGGCGGCGCTCGCGATCGAGCCGGTGAACCTCGTCGCCCTGAAGGGGCTCGACCGCATTTACAACCGCACGGGTCGCTACCGCGAGCTGCTCGAGACACTCGAGCGCCAGATCGCGATGGCGGCGACGCCGCGCCAGAAGATCAACCTCTTCGAGCGCATGGCCGCGCTGCACGACGAGGAGTTCCTCGACCACGCCGCCGCCGCGCGCGCGTTCGAGCACATCCTCGAAATCGACCCGTCGCACGACGGCGCGCTCACGGCGCTGGCACGCCACTACCGCGCGCTCGATCGCTGGGAGGACGCGGTTCGCCTCTACGAGAAGCACACCGCCGTCACGACCGACGAGGCCCGCAAGGTGGAGCTGCTCCTCGCCCAGGCGCGCACGCTCGCCGAGCAGATCGGCTCGCCGGAGCGCGCGACGCGCGTGTACGAGACCGTTCTCGAGCGCTCGGAGGGGCACCCCGCAGCGCTCGAGGCGCTCGCTCACCTGCGCGAGGTCGCCGGCGACTCGCACGCGGCCCTCTCCGCGATCGAGGCGCTGGCGCTCAAGGCGCCCACGCCCGAGGCGAAGGCCGAGCAGTGGTCCCGCGCGGCGCGTCTCCTCGACGCGCGCGGAGACAAGGACGGCGCCATCGAGCGCTACAAGGCCGCCCTCGACGCGAACCCCAAGGACGCCGGCGCGAGCGCTGCGCTCCGCAAGGCCTACGAGCACCGCGGCGACGCGCTGAGCGTGGTCATGCTGATCGAGAAGGAGATCGGCTTCGCGGAGGGCGATCTCGCCAAGGCGCGCCTGTTCGCCGAGCTCGCGAAGGTGCAGATGACGCGCCTCGAGGACGCGCAGAAGGCGGAGCTCAACGCCAAGCGCGCCATCGATCTCGACGGCACCAACGCCGACGCGCTCATGGTCCTCGGCGACATGGCGTACGCGGCGGGGCGCTTCCTCGAGGCGTCGAAGCACTACGACACGCTCGTCGGCCGCGCGCAGGTGTTTCCGCGCGCGGACGCGATCCGAATCGTCATCCAGTTCATGGAGTCGCTCGGCCGCACGAGCAACTCGATCCTGCCGCCCCCGGTGTCGATGAACGACGTGAACGGGCCGCAGAGCAGCCGTGGCTCGAAGCCGCCGGAGCTCCCGCCCATCAACCACCCGCGCATGGCCGCGGCGGTCGAGGCGTTCCAGAAGCTCGCGACGGAGGAGCCGGAGTCGCTCGCGCGCGCGGCGCACGTGGTGTTCGATCACGGCGACCCCAAGGCCGCCCACAAGATGTACGAGGAGCTCCTGGCGAAGCACGGGCGTGATCTCTCGCTCACCGCGCGCGCCGACGCGCTCTACCGCCTGGGCGAGGCCGCGCGCAAGAGCGGCGACGTCGAGGGCGCGATGAAGCCGCTGCGCGACGCCGCGGATCTCGATCCTGCCAACCCGATGCCGCTGCGCGCGCTCGCCCGCGTGTACGAGGAGAAGGGGCTCTTCGAAGAGGTCGTCCGCACCAAGCGCCAGCGCCTCGAGGTCGCGAGCGGCCAGGAGCGCTTCGAGCTGCTGCTCGAGATCGCCGAGGTCGAGTTCCAGAAGCTCGGCGACAAGGCCCGCGCGCAGAAGACGTACGCGGCCGCGCTCGAAGAGAGGCCGGACGACCGCAAGCTCCTCACCAAGCTGATGCAGCTCTACTCGGAGGAGAAGGACTGGGCGAAGCTCGTCGAGGTCGTCACCCGACTCGCCGATTTCGTCGAGGATCCCAAGCAGCGCGCCAAGTACATGCATACTGCAGCCATCGTGTCGCAGAAGCAGATCGGCGACGTCGACCAGGCGATCTCGTACTACGAGAAGGCACTCGAGTACGACGGCGGCCTCACGCGCGCGGTCGAGGAGCTCATCGAGCTCAAGAGCGGCAAGGGCGATCACGACGGCGTCGAGAAGCTCCTCAACCTGCAGCTCGAGCAAGCCAAAGCCACGGAGGACCGCGAGCGCATTCCGCAGATCCTCGACCGTATGGCCGAGATCTACCGCAAGTTCCTGAACGAGCCAGAGATGGCCATCGACGCCTACGAGGCCGCCCACGCCTTCGACCCGGAGAACCGCGAGCGCATGGACACGCTCGCCGAGCTCTACGCGTCGGACGTGACGCAATACCTCGACAAGGCCGTGCGCGCGCAGGCGACCATCCTCAAGCGTAACCCCTACCGCGTGGAGAGCTACAAGCTCCTCCGGCGCCTCTTCACCGAGGCGAAGCGCGCCGACTCGGCGTGGTGCCTCTGCCAGGCGCTCAGCGTGCTGAACCTGGCCGAGCCCGACGAGGAGCGCTTCTTCAAGCGCCACCGCGCCGACAACGCCGCCCCCGCGCAGACGCCGATGGGGGAGGAGGAGTGGGGCCGCCTCACTCACCAGGACACCGATCCGCTGCTGACCCGTATCTTCGCGATCATCCAGCCGACGATCATCCGCGCGCGGACGCAGCCGATCGAGGCGATGGGCTACGACCCGCGCTACGCGATCGACACCTCCCTGCACCCGTACCCGGTCTCGCAGACGCTGCACTACGTGAAGGGCGCGCTCGGGATGCCGGCGCCGCTGGTGTTCCAGAACACCAACGATCCGGCCGCGCTCGGGTTCTTGCACGCCCATACGCCGGCCATCGTCATCGGGCGCGCCGCGTTCGCGGGGGCCGTCCCGACGCAGTCGATGGCGTTCGTCGCCGGGCGCCACATGGCGTACTTCCGGCCGGGTTTCTACGTCCGTCACCTCGTCCCGACGGGCACCGGCCTCAAGGCGTGGCTGTTCGCGGCGATCAAGATGAGCGTCCCGCACTTCCCGGTCACGCCGGACCTGCAGGGTCAGGTCGCCGAGGCGATGGCCGCCATGGTGCCCGATTTCCAGGGCGTTCAGCGCGAGATGCTCGCGAGCGCGGTCTCGAAGCTCCTCCAGGGGGGCAGCCAGCTCGACCTGAAGAAGTGGGTCGCGGCGATCGACCTCACCGCCGATCGCGCCGGCTTCTTGCTCGCCCATGATCTGCAGCTGGCGACCGAGGTCATCCGTGCGACCGAGGACGCGGCGAGCATCCCGACCAAGGAGCGAATGAAGGAAATCGTCCTCTTCAGCGTGAGCGAGGACTACTTCGCGATCCGCGAGAAGCTCGGCATCTCCGTCGATTCCTGAAGGGTGCCCACAAAGGGACGATGACGACGCGACCTGGGGTGCCTGGGGAGCCCGTCACGTCGTGCCAGGAAGACGTTCGTTGTCGATTTCCTGGCACCCTCTGACAGGCGCAGCTTCCGGAAACGGTGGTACTCTGCCAAGCATGTTCTTGATGGAGTCCTCCATGCAAAAGCTTCTGTGTGCTTCCGCGTTCGTCCCCGTGCTCGCGATGGCGAGCGTCGCCGCGTGCGGCGCGGGCGACGTGAATCCTCCGCCGCTCCTCACGGGCGGTGACGGAGGAGGTACCGACGCTCCGGCGGTCGACGCGCCGCCCGGTGCGATTACCCAGTCGGGAATCATCATCGATCTGAGCACGAAGACGCCGGTGTCGGGTGCGACGGTCACGTCGGGGGCTCATTCGGCGACGACCGACGCGAAGGGGGCCTACAGCATCCCGCTTGAGCCCGGCGTCCCTTTCACGATGAAGGTCGAGAAGACCGGCTACTACACGCTGCAAGAGCAGGAGCTCAAGCCGTCGGCGAGCTTCAACCTCGGCAAGACCCAGTTCCCGTCCGAGAACACGGTCAACCTGCTCGTGGGGACGTTCAAGGGCTACGACGGCGTCGGGGGCATCGTCAGCATCGCGATCGAGCTCATGACCGCCGCCGACGACTGCCCAGACGAGGGGGGAGCGACGTTCGACTTCACCGTCGACGGTAAGCCGGCATTCGACGCGGACGGGGGCGCGCTCGGCACCGCGAGGATCGTCTACTTCTCCGAGGGTTTCCCGGCCGCGGACAAGACGAATGTCCAGAGCGGCTCGTTCCCCCACGCCGCCATCTACAACCTTCCGGTGGGCAAGCCCGTCGTGGTCACCGCGAAGCACCCGACCTGCAAGGTGAGGCCGTTTCCCGTCGACAAGGACCTGGACCGCGAGAGCGGCTCCGGCAAGGCAACCTACGTGAGCGCGACGCTCTCGCCGTTTGGGGGCAAGTCGACCGGCTTCGTGCGCATCTTCCTCTCCAAGTAGTGCACCCTCGGCGGCGCGTCGCCGGTGCCCAGCTACTCGTCGCGCTCGTCGCGTGCGTGGGTGCGCTCGGCTGCTCGCGCAAGCTGTGGTCGAAGCTCCGGCGCGTGGACGCCGGTGCAGTCGCCGTCGTGCCGGCGGACGGGGCCGCCGTGCCCGACGGTGGCGACTACGCCGTCGCGCGCGTGGTAGGGGAGGGCGGCGCCGCCGGTGAAGCAGGGGCCGCTGCGGCCAGCGCCTCGCCGTCGCACGCGGTCCTTCCAGCGGGACCGCCCCCGAACCTGAACGTCATCCTCGTCACGGTCGACAGCCTGCGCTGGGACATGCCGTGGGCCGGCTACCCGCGCCCCATCGCCCCGGCGCTCACCGCGCTCGAGGCCAAGAGCGTGGACTATACACATTCCTACGCCATCTCGTCGTACACCTCGATGAGCCTGGGCGGGCTCCTCGCCGGCAAGCTCCCTGGCGAGCTCCCGCGCGACGGCTTCTTCTTCGGCACCTACCACAAGAAAAACCTCTTCTTCCCCGAGCTCCTGCAGAAGGCCGGCGTCCACACGATCGGCGCCCACGCCCACGCGTACTTCAAGGACGCGGGGTTTCAACAGGGCTTCGACAAGTGGGAGCTCGTCCCGAACCTCCAGTTCGACAACACGACCGACAAGAACATCACCGCGCCGCAGCACGAGGCGCTCGCCGAGAAGCTCCTCGGCGATCCCGCGCTGGAGGCGGACGACGCGCGATTCTTCGCGTGGTTCCACTTCCTCGATCCGCACGACCAGTACATGAGCCACGAGCCGGAGATCGCTTCGTGGGGCCGGCTCCGGCGGGACCAGTACGACGGCGAAATAACGTTCACCGACAAGTACCTGGCCAAGCTCTTCGCCTTCATCGCGTCGCGCCCCTACGCCGAACGCACCGCCATCCTCGTGAGCGCCGATCACGGCGAGGGGCTGGGCGAGCACAACCACTACGCGCACGGCTTCGAGCTGTGGGAGATGCTCGTGCGTGTTCCGCTCCTCGTCTATATCCCCGGCGTCGTGCCGCGCCACGTGGACACGCCGCGCAGCGCGCTCGACCTCGCGCCGACCATCTGCGAGCTCCTCGGCGTCGCGCCTGATCCGGGGTTCGAGGGGGTGAGCCTGGTGCCCGAGATCTACGGCAAGCCCGCGGAGCCGCGCGACGTCCTCCTCGATCTGCCGACGACGAGCGACAGCGAGCGAAGGCGCGCCATCCTCCACGAGAACCTGAAGCTCATCGCCTTCGGCAACGACAAGTACTTCCACCTGTACGATCTCGGGAAGGATCCCGACGAGCTCGAGAAGATCGTCAAAGGGGCCGAGTACGACGAGATGAAGGCGCGGTATCTGGCGTTCGAGAAGACGCTGAAGGACGTGGATCCGTACGCTTGCCTCCCCAACGTCTGCCTCAACGGTGCGTACAAGAAGGCGCTGGACGCCGGGAAAAAGTGAGTAAACTGCCCGCCATGAAGATCCACGTCGTGCCGTGCCTCAAGGACAACTACGCGTACGTCGTCGTCTGCGAGAAGACGGGCAAGAGCGCGATCGTGGACGCAAGCGAGGCCACACCGGTCATCGCTGCCGCGCGCGCGCTCGACGTGGCCCCGCGCGACATCTGGTGCACGCACCACCACATCGACCACGTGGGCGGCAACGAGGAGGTCGTGGCGGCGCTGGGCATCACCGACGTCGTCGGCCACGTCTCGGACAAGGGGCGCATCCCCGGGCAGACGAAGTTCCAAGACACCGGCGACACGCTGGCACTCGGGGATCTGAAGATTCGAATGATCCACATCCCCGGCCACACCCTCGGCGCCATCGCCTACGTCGTCACCGATGGGGCCGAGACCGCGGTCTTCACCGGCGACACGATGTTCGCCGCCGGCTGCGGCCGCCTCTTCGAGGGAACTCCTGCGCAGATGCACGCCTCGCTCTCGGCACTGGCCGCTGTCGGGCTGCGCGCGCTCGTCTACTGCGGGCACGAATACACCGAGAGCAACCTGCGCTTCGCCGCGCACGTCGAGCCGAAGAACGCCGCCGTCCTCGCCGCGCAGAAGCGAGCGGCTGCGCTCCGTGCGGAGGGCAGGCCCACCGTCCCCACCCGCATCGAGGACGAGCTCGCGACGAACCCGTTCCTGCGCACCCGCTCGGCCGAGCTCCGCGCGACGCTCGGCATCCCCGCCGACGCAGACGACGCGACCGCCCTCGGCGCCGTCCGCAAAGCGAAAGATACGTTCTAGAGGTTCACTCGCCGGGCAGGAGCTCGGGCTCCGCTGCCGGGGCGATGCTGTCGGCAGGCTTCCAGCGCATGACCTGCGCGCCGGTCATGTCGATGACGCCGAACGCACTCAAGAGCTTCATGACCTGGTAGGTCGGGTCGATCTCGAACCAGCGCGCCGCGAAGTTCGGGCTCATGCCGAATTTGTGGTGGTTGTTCTGGAAGAGCTCGCCGGCCGTCAGAACGTCGAACACGAGCGTGTTGCGCGAGACGTCGTTGCTGGCGAAGTTGCGGTAGCCGTAGCGGTGGCCGCACCAGTTCACGATGGCGCCGTGGAGCGGGCCCATCAGGTAGTGCGCGGGGAGGAGGAGGTAGAACGCCCAGTGGGGGGCCAGCGCGATGTACACGAGGGTGTAGCCGACGCCGAACGCGAGGCGCGTTCCCCAGAAATCGCCGACCTTGTCGAGCGCCGGCCACTCCGGAGTGCCGCCGTCGAAGCGGGGCTCGGGCTGCGTCTGGTTCTTCACGAAGCCGGCGTAGATGAGCGCGGTCGACCACATCATCGAGAAGACGTTGCCGTGGTTCTCGGGCGAGTGCGGATCCTTCGCGGTGTCGCTGTACGCGTGGTGCATCCGGTGAAGGATCGCGTACCCGCGCGGGTTCAAGTAGCTCGACCCCTGCATGATGAACGTGAACAGGTGGAAGAAGCGCTCCCAGCCCTTGCTCATCGCGAACTGCCGGTGCGCGCCGTAGCGGTGCAGGAAGAAGCTCTGGCAAAAGACGCTGACCTGCCAGTGCAGCACGAAGAACGCGACGATGAGGATGGTGCCGGTTGTCACGCAAGGCTCCCTTGTTGCCCCTGAAGTTAGGAGGGTTTGCACCTGACGGCCTTCATCCCTCGGTCACACCGGAGCCCGATTGTCAGCGTCGTGTCACGGCCCCGCAGGCGTCGTGTCAGGGCGGGGAGTTCAGCCCTCCGGATCGGGCCCCTCGCCGCGGACGTAATCGGCGATGGCCTCGGACTCCCGGGCGACGTGGGGGCCGAGGATTCCGGCCAGCCGGGGGTCTTTGACCCAGTGGGCCGAGTGCGTCATCGTCGGGACGAAGCCACGCGCGCGCTTGTGCTCACCGCCGGCGCCGGGCTCGAAGACGGCCAGCCCGTCGCGGATCGCCTCGCGGACGCCGTGGTAGTAGCAGACGTTGAAGTGGAGGAAGGGCAGCTCCTCGTGCGCGCCCCAGTAGCGGCCGTAGAGGCGGTCGCTCTTCTTCACGTTGAAGGCGCTCGCCACGACGCGCGAGCCCTTCGTCGCGACCACCCAGGCGAGGCGGTCCTTCCAGCGCTCGGCAATCAGCCGGAAGAAGCGCTGGTTCATGTAGCGCCGGCCCCAGCGGAACTTGTCGACCGTGGTCGTGTAGAGTGCATGCATCTCGTCGGCGCGCTCCTGCGTGAGCTCGGCCGGGGCGAGGGTGCGGATCTCGACGCCGTCCTTCGCGGGCTGCGCGGCCTCGCGCTTCAGCTGGTGGCGCCTCTTGGAGTTGAAGGTGGCGAGGAAATCGTCCCAGCTCGCGTAGCCGGCGTTGTGCCAGTGGTATTGCACGCCGAGCCGGTGGAGCATGCCGGCGTCGGTCCAGGCCTCCGCTTCGGCCTCCCGCGGGAAGAGGACGTGCGCGCTCGACATGGGCAGCTCGCGCGCGAGCTCCTGGGCGACGGCGGTGAAGACGTGGGCGAGCTCGCCGCGGTCCTGCCCGGGGAGGGCGAGGAGGCGATCGCCCGTCGCCGGCGTGAAGGGCACGGCAAGGACGAGCTTGGGGTAGTACGCGATGCCCATCCGCTGCGCGACGTCGGCCCAGCTCCAGTCGAAGACGAACTCGCCCTCGCTGTTGCCCTTCAGATAGGCAGGCGCTGCCGCGACGAGTCTGTCGTCCTCGAAGAGCGCGAAGTGATGCGGGAGCCAGCCCGTGCGAGGGCCGACGCACCCGGCCTCCTCGAGGCAATCGAGCCACGTCCACTCGACGAACGGGGAGCTCGACGGTACGGCGAGCGCGTCCCAGGAGGCCTGATCGACCTCACGGATGCGCTGGAGGATTCGGAGTTTCCGCTCCAAGACCGGCTCTATAGCACCAGGCGCGCGCTCTACCGCGTCGCGAGCACGTACGCGATGCCCATCGCGCCGGCGATCGCGAGGATGGCGAACGCCGTCCAGCCGAGGTTCGCGGTCGCCACCTTGCGCTTCGGCGTCTTGGCGGCCTGAACCCACGCCTGCACTTCGGCCGCGTCGGTGCCCGCTTCGCCGGGGTCGACGACCGATGCGGCGCCGCCGCGGACGCTCGGAACGCCGGGCACCTCGACCGGCTGCGCGACGCCGACGCGCGAGGCGATGCTCGTCTCCTCGGCCTCGAGCTTCTGCACCATCGCGGAGCTGCGTTCGGCGGCGACGATGGCCGTCCAGCGACCGTCGCCGCGCTCGAAGAGTCGCGCCTTGGCCTCGTCGGCGACGCGGACGACCTGCTCCTGGTTCGCGCGCGGCGCTTCGATCGCCATGACGACGACGCTGCGGTGCGCGATGACCCCCTCGGTAAGGCGGGCGCGGCAGTCCGGGCACCCGGCGAGGTGGTTGAGCGCGTCGCCGAGATCGTCGCTCTGGTCGCCGCCGTGCACGAGGGCGAGGAGCGGATCGTTCACGTGGTCGCCAGCCTTGCCCGGCGTCGTGGCTGCGCGTCCGAGCTGGCGGAGCTTCTTCTCGCGGCGCTCTTCCGGGCTCGTGGCCGCACCGCGCCGGTCGCCTTCGCCCTCGATCTCGAGCTCGGCGGCGATCTTGAGCGCGCGATCGCGCGAGCCTCCCACCGCGTCGAGCGGGCTGCCTAGGGCGCGGGCGACGTCGTCGACCGTACCGTCGTCCTCGAAGAGGAGCGCGAAGAACAGCCGGTCCTTCGGGGACAGCTTCTCGGTCACCCGATCGAGCAGCGCGCGCGCCGCCTTGGCGTCGGCCGAGGCCGGGGCGGGGGACTCGGGCAGATCGGAGTCGAGAGACTCGAGGTCGTCGGTGACGGCCTCCAGATCGTCCCCGGCGGCGATCTGCTGGATGAGTGTGTGGCGCCGCTTCGCACGGCGCGCCGCGTGGAGGACGATCGCGCGGAGGTAGCTGTCCGGCGACTCGATCTGCTCGGGCTTGATGCCGCGCTGCTCGGCGAGCTGTGCGAGGACCAGCTCGACCTCGCGCGCGACGTCCTCGCCAGCGATCTTCTCGGCGTTCGCCCGTACGAAGGCCCGGGCGTGCTTCAGGATGAGCGGTCGATGCGCCGTGACGAAGGCCTGCACAGGCCCTTTCTACCATAGGGGACCCCGCGCAAGGCTGGGGAAACCCCGAGGCGCGGGTCGAGCTTGCTCTAGTTCGCGTCCTTGCGGCAGAGAACGAACCAAGCATCCATCGGCGCGGCGCCCTTCTGCGCGCGCCCGATGCAGACGTGGTTCGAGATGCCGCGAATGTGGTCGATCATCCCGGCATAAACGAACCGCCCGAGGCGCCCCTCGTTCGGCACGATCGGCGGCCACGTGTCGACGCGGCCCTTGGGCAGCGTGCGGTAGTCGACGAGCACCTCGCCCTCGGTGTCCGATTTCCGCGCGAGGAAGTAGCCGGGCCCGGTGAACGTGTTCGAGCTCGCGTGGTTGTAGCCCCAGAGCTCGTCGTCCCCTTCTTCGGGGCGACAGAAGCGCTTCTGGCTGACGGAAAAGAGGGGGAGCGAGTTCTTGAGCTCGTGGATCACCTCGACCTTGCGACCGACGCTCGGGGGCACGAAGTGGTCCAGATCGATCGCGCGGTAGCCCTTCGCCGCCTCCCAGATGCGCTCCATCTGGTGGCGGCCCCAGGTGCGCGTCGTATGCGTCCTGCCCTCGTGGCCGAGCTCGTCGAGGATCTTGGTGATGTGCTCGAGATCGACCTTCGGCTGCAGGAAGACGGTGACGTCCATGCGCGTTCCTTAGCACTGACCCGCTGTTCGTCCTGGAAAAAGAGCCCCCGAAACGTAGGCCCAGCCACTCTTGCCATGGTACGTGGGGGTGGTAGTGCCGTGGGGAAACCCGAGAAGGGAAGCCGGAGCCGTCATGAAAATCACCTCGTCGTTCTCGCTCTTCGCCGTCGTCGCCACCGTCCTCGTCGCCGGCTGCGACAACACCAAGACCACGGCCGCTCCGCCGAAGAGTCCGGCCACGTTGACCCACGCGGAGCTGCCGCCGCCTGCCGTGGGCCCCTCGGCGTCGCCCCCCGGCGTCGACGCGTCGGTGAGCACCAACGGCCTGCACGTCTCCGACGCGATCGCGCGCGCCTGCAATCTGCCCAAGCAGGATGCGCGCACCAGCTTCGACTTCGACTCCACCGCCATCGGCGACGACGACAAGACCGTGCTCGCCGCGGTCGCCAAGTGCCTGACCGAGGGGGCGCTGAAGGGCAAGAACGTCTCGCTCGTCGGCCGTGCCGATCCGCGTGGTGAGGACGAGTACAACATGTCGCTGGGTGGCACCCGCTCGGACTCCGTCCGCAAGTACCTGCATGATCTCGGGGTGCAGCGCGAGCGCATGGGGGCCACGAGCCGCGGCGAGATCGACGCGACGGGCAAGGACGAAGCGGGCTGGGCCCAGGACCGGCGCGTCGACATCGAGCTCGCGAACTAGCGTCTCCCCCGCGTGCTAAACTGAGGCCATGAGGGTGGCGCCGCCGATGGCCTTTCTCGCGGTCGTACTCGTCGGCGCGTGCGCCGCGACGCCAAATCTCGAGTACGTCGCCGGCAGCTCCGAGGCTGGCGCGGAGGGTGGGAGCAGCTCGGGCGCATCGGGTACTTCAGGAGCGTCCGGCACATCGGGTACCTCAGGCACGTCGGGCACGTCGGGCACGTCGGGCACTTCAGGCACGTCCGGTGCGTCGGGCACGTCTGGGAGCTCGGGTGCGTCCGGCACGTCCGGCACGTCCGGGGCGTCGGGCGGCGTCGACTCCGGCGAGGACGCGAGCCCCGCGTGCCCGCTGATCGTCAAGAGCGGCATCCAGTGCTGCACTGGGCCAGCGCCGCGCACATGCATCGATCTGGCCTGCAACCACTGCAACGACTGCACGAACGCCGGCTGCCTGCCGACGCAGTACTGCTGCGCGAAATATTCGGGCCCCAGCTACAAGGGAATCGCGTGCGTCGCGACGTCGAGCGCGGGGTGCTGACTCGAATCGGATAGATCGCGGGGGCCACTTCGGCCGTACGATGCCGGCATGCGCTCTTATTTGAAGCTCGGCTCGTCCCTGACCCTCGGTCTCGCGCTTCTCACCGTCGGCTGTGGTCGCCAGGCGATCGTCTCCGCCGACGGGCTGCCCCTCAAGCGGGTCGTCGTCTACCGCAACGGCGTCGCCTACTTCGAGCGCGGCGGCCACACCGAGGAGGCCGAGGTTCGCTTCAAGATGAAGGAGGGCGAGGTCGGGGACTTCCTCGCGACCCTCGCCGTCATGGAGCGCGGCGGGAGCTCGGTGCGCGCCGCGGCCTTCCCGCTGAAGATGAACGACGACAACGAGGACGCCAAGCCCCGCGGTCTCATGACCGACGACGAGAAGAAGGGACTGAAGACCGTCGTGCTGTCGCTCGACGGCAAGGCGCACGATCTCCAGATCGGCTACGTCGCCGAGTCGCCGGTGTGGCGCCCATCGTACCGGCTCGTGGTGCAGGCGAACGGCGAGGCCGATTTGCAGGCGTGGGGCATCGTGCAGAACCTCTCCGGCGAGGACTGGAAGAACGTGAAGCTGTCGCTCGTCGCCGGTGCGCCGCTGGCGTTCGAAGCGCAGCTGGGGCGACCGGTGATCCCGACGCGGCCGACGGTGACGGACAACGGCGAGGTGATCGCCGCGGTGCCGCGCGCGGAGACGAGCCTCCGCCAGGAGCTCGCGCCGCCCGCACCGCCGCCGCCGCCGCCGCCGCCGGCGCAACCGCCGAGCGCGGACATCGCGGGCGAAGACGAAGACGTGACCGTCGCCGAGAAGGACAAGAAGGAAGCCGGGCCACGCGGCAGCGGCGCCAGTAGCAGCGGCGCTGGGGTCGCTCGGCACGCGCGCGCGAGGCCAGTGAACATGGCGCCGGCGCCGAAGACGGCCGCAGCGCTCGGCGGAGCGCGTGGCCGCATCGACCGGGCCGATCCGGCGTCGCCGGCGGCGGCGCCGGCCGAGCAGCGAATGGCACCGTCGGCGCCGCGCGATCTGCGATCGCTCGCGGCGATCGCGGTGGAGGCCGGAACGACGCGCTACGATCTGCCCGTCACGGTCACGGTGCCCGACAAGAGCGCGACGATGGTGATGCTCCTGTCGAAGCGCGTGCCCGGCGAGGCGAACTTCCTCTTCGCGCCCGACGGCGGCGTCCCCGACTCGGCGAGCCACCCCTTCCGCGTGGCCCGCTTCTCCAACAAGACCGGCGGCACGCTGGAGAAGGGGCCCATCGCCGTCTTCGAGGCCGGCTCGTTCCTCGGCCAGGGCATGGTCGATCCGCTCCCCGACGGCGCCACCGCCACCGTTCCCTTCGCGCTCGAGCGGGCGATCGCCGTCGACCAGGAGCGCAAGTACGACGAGGTCGGCGAGCGCATCGCGAAGATCGAGAACGCGGAGCTCACGATCGAGCGCGACTCGGTCACGCAGACGAAGTACCGCCTGCGAAACGGCGGCGATTTGCCGGCCAAGACGCTGGTGAAGCACCCGCGCATCAACGGCACGCGCCTGTTCAGTCCGCCGAAGGAGACGGAGGACAACGTCGGCACCCACTCGGCGCTCGTGCCGGCGACGATCCCCGCGCGCGCGACGGCGGAGCTCGTCGTGGACGAGCGCGCGACGTTGCGGCGCCAGCAGGACTGGTTTTCGGTCATCGCCGACAACGCGTACAAGGCCTACGTCGCCGATCCGCGCGCCGACAAGGCGGTGGCCGCCAAGCTCACGACCGCGTGGACGACGCGCAACGAGATCGTGTCCAAGGTGGAGACGCGCCAGAAGCTGACCGTCGAGCAGAGCAACCTGGGGCAGCAGACCGAGGAGACGCGCCGTAACCTCCGCGCGATCGAGAAGAACAAGGCGGCGGAGGCCCTGCGCACCAAGCTGACGCAGCGCCTCGGCGAGACGGCGGCGCGCCTCGACGAGATCACCAAGCAGGCGGTCGAGATCGACGCGAAGCTGGCCGAGCTGCGCGTGCGCTTCAGGGAGGCGATCCGCGACCTCAAGGTGACCGAGCCGCTCCCGCCCAGGCCGTGACGTCCACGCCGCTTTGCGAGCCAGAGTTCTTCGCGCGCGACGCGCTCGTCGTGGCGCGCGCGCTCATCGGCGCGGTGCTCGTGCACGAGCTGCCGACCGGCGAGCGGCGGGCCGCGCGGATCGTCGAGACCGAGGCGTACCGCGGCCCGACGGACCTCGCGTGCCACGCGCGCGTCGGGCTCACGAAGCGGACGCGCACGCTGCTCGGTCCGCCGGCGCACGCGTACGTCTACCTCATCTACGGCATGTACGACTGCTTCAACGTGACGTGTTTCGGGGAAGGGAAGGGCCACGCCGTGCTCGTCCGCGGCGTGGAGCCACTGGCGGGGATCACCGGCCGGACCGACGGTCCCGGTCGGCTCACGCGCGCCCTCGGCATCACGCGCGAGCACGACGGGATGAGCCTCACTGCGGGGCCGCTCCACCTCGAGGAGCGGACGCGGCGCCCCAGGATCGCCGTGAGCGCCCGCGTGGGCGTCGCCTACGCGGGTGAGATCGCCGACGCGCCCTGGCGGTTCTTCGACGCGGAGAGCGCGCACGTGTCGCGTCCCGCCGCGCGCCTCATCGGCCAGGGCGTCGCGCCAGCGAAGGCGCTCCGGTAGTCACGCCGCTTCGGGTCGTCACGGCGCCGCGAAGGCGACCGCGCGGACACGCGCACCGGCGCCGCCGTCCGCGGTGCGCGTGACGCGGAGGACGAGGTCGCCGGTGCGCTTGACGCACACGGTGCTCGTGACGCCGCTCGCAGCGCGCGGGACCGCGTCGAGCGTAGCCCCGGCGCCGTCGACGAGCAGGACGGACAGGGGCTCGCTCGCCGCGAAGGCGACCCGTACGCACGTGTCCTTGTCGGCGGCGTGCACGAGGGCGCGCTCGAACGGAGCCGCCTCGTCGACGCGCGAGAGCTCACGCATGCCGGGGGCGATGGCGCCGCCGCTCTCGGCGATGCGCGCCGCGGTGGGCAGCCCGTCACGGGCCGCATCCCGCGCGGCCTGGCCATCCACCTCACCGCCATCGACGACGGCCGCGCCAGGACGCGGCGCGCCGGCAGCCTGCGCGCGCGCGCGCGGAGCTTCGGCGCCGCACGCCTCGAGGAGGGCGGCGAGCAGCACCAACGCCGTCGCCGCGCGGGCGCACGGAGCGATCACGTCAGGCGCGCGCCTGTTCCTTGGTCGTGGCCTTCGCGGTCGCGGTCGCGGGAGCAGGCGCGCTGGCGGCGGTCGAGGAGGCGACCACGGCCGCGGCCCCGTCGAGCGGATCCATGCGGCAACTCCCCTGGAACTCGACGCCGCGGTCGATGAAGATCGACGGCGAGTGAATGTTGCCGATCACCCGCGCCGGCGCGTGCACCTCGAGGGTGCTCTTCGCGCGGATGTTCCCGTGGACGATGCCACCGCGGACGATCACCGTTCCGCACTCGATCTCGGCGTGCACCTCGGCGCCGTCGCCGATGATGAGGGTGTCGTCGCTCTTGATCTCGCCCTTGAAGACGCCGTCGATGCGAACCCGCCCCTCGAAGTGCAGCTTCCCTTCGAAGCGCGTCCCCTTGCCGAGGAGCGCAGTGATTTCCGTCGCCGGCAGCGTCTGATCCATGGTGGCGTGGGCGTACCCGAGTCGCGATCGACCGGCAACGAGGAAAGGTGTGCACGCGGGGGAAATCGCGCCGTTAGTCCCCTTACGGGCAGCGCGGATGGCGGGCGATTCCGAAGGAATTTCCTGGAAGTTCGTTCAGGTATGCCTCATGCACGGTCTGGGAGTCGTCTAGGATGGGTCTCGCTCGGCCCCGGCGGCCGAGGGAGATTGACTTCCGTTCAGCCGGAAGGCATCTCGATGGTGCCACGAGAACGCCCGAGCTTGTGGGCCCGCGCAGGAGCACGTCGCGCTTGAAGATTCGCCTCCCCGTCTTGATCGCCGTGCTGACGGTGTCGCCTGCTGCGCTCGCGCAGGCGCCGACGGATGTCCCCGCGCCGGCCCCGGCTGCCGCCCCTGCCGCAGAGCCGTTGCCCGAGCCCCCGACCGCTCCCCCAGCCCCCCCGCCGGAGCCCCCGACCGCCTCAGGGGAGCCCGTCACGGGTAACGCCCCGACGAAGGACACCGCCCAGGCGGAGGCCACCGGCGAGGCGAAGGAATCCAAGCTTGCCTGGCGCGGGTCCACGCTCCTCTTCGACCAGTCGATGACGACGCAGACGGCCCACATCGAGACGAGCCCGCAGCAGTCGTACGTCCCCCTGTACGAGCTCTGGTTCTCGCTCCGCCCGCGTTATTACTTCTCCGACCACGTCTACGTCTGGGCTCGCTTCGACCTGAACAAGGAGATGACGAATTCCGGCGACACGACCAAGTACCGCGAGGACGTCTTCGGCGACATCTGGACGGACCTTCGCTACACGACGCCCATCGAGGCGATCAACAAGAACTTCAGGACCACCTTCGGCCTGCGCGCTCTCTGGCCCACGTCGAAGGAGAGCCAGGGCAGCGGCATCTACGTCACGACGGGGCTCACCGCGGCGGCGCAGCAGAAGATCATCCTCAACGGTGAGAACGCGAGGTTCCTGAACAGCGCGGACGTGTCGCTGAGCGTGGCCTATTCCCACCCGTTCTCACGGGCGACGACGCCAACGAACGGCGACCTCAACTACGTGCGCCAGAACACCGAGGGGCGGAGCTTCGTGAGCGATCAGCTCCGCGGGACGCCGCTGTCCAACCACACGCTGCTCGCTGCGATCCACGGCGGCCTCCAGATCACCCCGAAGCTCGGGGCGGGGCTCGACATGATCTGGATCAACTCGTGGCACTACTCGGCGTCGGGCGGCGTCAATGTGCCGATCAGCGGCGGTGACGTGTACGTGCCGCGCTCGGGCGACGACACGCTCTTCACGCAGCGCACCTGGTTCATCGCCAGCGCCGAGTACGCGCTGCTCGACGAGCTGTCGCTCGGCCTCGGCTACTACAACCTCGCGAGCGAGATCGCGCCGAACGGGCAGCGCCGCGGGATCGTGGGCGGGGACGTCATCTGGTGGAGCCCGGACGCGCGCGTCTTCTTCGACGTCACCGTGAACCTCGACCGGTTCTACGAGTGGGCCAGCGGAGCGAAGGGCAAGGGGGCGGGCGCGAGCAAAGCTGCCAGCCGTGGCTCGGGTGGGCCGCTGAAGAGCATCGGGCGGTCCGAGTCGCTCTGAGCCGCGGTTACGGGTTGCGGAGCGAGGGCCAATTATTCGCTAAATACATCGGTTTGACAGCGATCTCTGACGCTAGTTTGAACCTACACGGGAAGGCGTGTTCTACTTTCGTCATGGCGCTCGCTCGCGGTCGCGGTCCACTGGCTGGCTTGCTGCTCTTCCCGTTCCTCCTGCTCCCAGGGGAGGTGTTCGCGCAAGCGCCACCCGCGACGGCCCCACCCGCCGTGGCGCCCGCGACCGCAACCCCAGCGACGGCGCCGGCGACGCCTCCTGGGACCGCGACGACGACGACGACGGCCCCCGAGGGCGCGGCGACCGCCGTACCCGCCAAGCCGAGGGTCGACGCGACCGGCTACGGCTACTCCGATTCCCAACCCCGTCGCGGTGGTGGGCAGCCGCGTGCGCGTCGCGTCGCGCGGGCGTCGGGCCCGGTGGCGACGCTCCCCGGCTTCGAGATGACCGGCGACGGAGGCTCGCGCCTCTTCGTGCAGCTCACGCAGAGCGTCTCGGTCGAGGAGAAGCGCGCGGCCGGCGCCGTCACGTACGTCCTCAAGGGCGCGCACGTCGTCAAGCACAACAACCAGAACGCGCTCGTGACGGTGCACTTCAACACGCCGGTCTCCCGCGCTCGCCTCGTCCCGCAGGGCAACGATCTGCTCTTCATCGTCGAGATGCGCTCGAACGTGCAATCGACGTGGAAGCTCGAACCGGCCAAGGACAACAGCGCTGTGCTGGCGATCGACTTCCCGAAGGGAGACTTCCTCCCGAGCGGGCCTGTGAGCCCGATCCCGACGGATCCGAACGCCGGCCCGAGCGCCGATCCGAACGCTGGCACGAACGACACGACCGACAACGCCGGCCCGCGCAGGAAGCCGTCGGCGGGTGCGCGCGTGAAGAGGAAGTAGCGAGCGTGGCGTGAGGTGCGCACGCGCGCGCCTGAGGGCCGGCCTCGCGGCGGCGGTGTGCACGTGCGCGCACGTCGCGCGCGCACAGGAGCCCGACCTTCCACCGGCCGTCGACGCACGCGCCGACGACGTCGCGATCGATGCGCGCGGCAACGAGCTGGCGCTGGACGGGCATGTCCGGGTCGACTCGCCGCCGTTCTACCTGACGAGCGATCGGCTCGTCGTGCGCCGGACCCGCTTCGGTGCGGAGGTGCACGGGAAGGGGAAGGTGGCGCTCTGCCCGTGCCTCGGCACCCCGCTCGCGGTCGGTTTCGACGGGGCGACGGTGGCGCCGCCGGGCGATCTGTTCCTGGAGGACCCGACCCTCCGCATCTACGACGTGCCCGTCCTGTGGCTGCCGTACTTCTGGCTGCGCTCGCCGGGGCGCGTCGGCGTCCTGCCTCCCGAGGTCTCCTACCGCGGACACGACGGCATGCTCCTCGGTGAGGGTGTGCACCTTCCGCTCACGCGGGGCGACACCGAGAACGGCGTCGATCTCCGCGCCGCGGGGTACACGACGGGCGGCGTCGCGCTCGACGCGCAGGTGCACTCGAGCGCGACCTTGACGCACGTGCGGTGGGATCGGGTGAAAGGCGACGACGGGATCGCTGTGGACGCGAAGGGGGCCCTCCCCGGGCTCGCGTGGGACGTCGACGCGCTGCGCGGCACTCGCGGCGTGCTCGGCACCTCGGATCTCGAGGCCGCGGCCCGCGTCTTCGATCGCGCGCGCGCCGAGACGTCCTGGCGCGCGGGGCCGGTCACGCTCTCCAGCGGCGTTCGCGGCGTCGGCCTACGCGGTGCGGGCGCGCTCGAGGTCGGGGCGGCAGGACCGATGGTGGCCGCGCGCCTCAGCCACGGCCTCGGCTCCGCGGGCGCGTTCGACGCCACGGTCGATGGCGGTCAGCTCCGCGGCGAAGGCCTGCGCGCGCTGTCCTACGCGCGCGGCGAGGCGGGCGCGCTCCTCGCGACGCGCCTCGGCCCTTTGGGCGCGTCGCTCTCGGCGCGTGGCGCTGGCGACGTCGCCGACGACGGCGCGCGGCGCGGCAAGGACGGCGCGGGCGCGCTCCGCGGGGAGCTCGCGCTGCCGTTCGCGCGCGCATACACCACGAAGGACGAGCCGACCGATCCCATCCGCCACCGCTTCGAGCCGCGCGTCGCGGCTGCCCTCCTCGCTGCCCATGACGAGGACGTCCTCGGCGCGCTCCCCGGCCGCGGCGCGGCGCTCGTGCACGGCGCGGCGTGGGTCGGGCAGGGGACCCTGTACAACGCGCTCGGACGCTGGGGCGCGCGTGAGGGGAGCGAGATCGAGGCCTCCGTCGGCGCCCTCGGCGACGCCTCCCACGCTCGTCTCATGGCGCGGTGGCGCGGCGCGACCACGACGAAATGGATCGGCACTGGCGCGGACGTCGCGCGTGTCTTCCCCGGCGTGACGCCGGCGGGCGTCGCCGCGATCACGCGCTACCGCCTGGGGCAGGCCGATGGCGTGCACCTCGGCGTCCTCGTCGCCGTGCGCTACGGCGTCGATCCGGTCGCGGCGCGGGCGCTCACCGACGCGCCGCTCGAACCGTCCACCGGCCTCCTCGCGCTCGAGGGCTGGACCGGCGGCACACGCCTCTCGATCCCGTGGACGCGCACCGTCACGACCAACGTAGGCGCCGACGGTGATCTCTCCGCGCGCGAGCTCCTCGCCGCGCGCGCGTCCGTCGAGCTCCGCGACCCGTGCGGCTGCCTCGTCGTCCGCGCCGCCGGTGGCCACCGCCTCGGCCGCCCCGGCGTCGACGTCGGCATCACCGTCGACTTCATCCCGCCGCGCTGACGCCTCTGGCGACTACTTGGCCGTCGGCTTGCTCGCCGGTGGCAGCGGGGGCTCGAGGCCGCAGAGCTTCTCGACGAGGTAGCCGGCGACGTCGGCCGGCTTGGTCCCCGGGCCAAAGCCCGCGTCGAAGCCGAGCTCGAGCGCCAGCTTGTGATCGACGCGCGGGCCCCCGAAGAGCATGACGAAGTCGTCCCGCACGCCCTCCTTCTTCGCCATCTCGATGAGCGCCTGCCCGTTCTCCTTGTGGCAGTTGCGCTGCGTGATGACCTGGCTCACCAGGATCGCGTCGGCGTCGAGGGCGCGTGCGCGCGCGAGGAGCTGGTCGTTCTCGACCTGCGCGCCCAGGTTGTAGGCCTCGAAGCCCTTGTAGCTCTCGAGCCCCTTGTCGCCGGCGTAGCCCTTGTAGTTCAGGATCGCGTCGATCCCGACGGTGTGCGCGTCGCTCCCGGTGCATGCGCCCACGACGATGATCTTGCGTCCGAGGCGCGTCGAGATCCGGTGCTCGATCTCTTCACGGGTGAGCGCTTCGGTGCGGACCTCCGGTACGTCGATCTGCGACACGTCGACCGAGTGCTTCGAGTGCCCATAGACCACGAAGTACGTGTAGCCCTCGGCGCAGAGCTCCATCGTCGCGACGATGGGCTCCCGGAGGCCGTGGCTCTCGCTGAATCGCTTGGCCGCTTCGCGCGCCCGCACGCCCGGCGTGAGCTGGAGCACGAAGCTCATCTGCACCATGCCGTCGCCTTCGCGATCGCCGTAGGCGCGGAGCGGTTTGGCCGGGGGGGTCGGGTGCATGGTCAGGTCTTCTCCAGGAGCCCGAGGATCGGGTTCACGTAGTCCTTCGCCCGGGCGACGACGCCGGCGTAGCCCTTGCCGCCGGTCCGGGTCCGCTTCACGTCGGCGAACGCGCCGTTGCCGATCGCCTCCCAGATCGTCGTCCGCTGGACGTCCACGAGCTGCTCGTGCGCCTCGCGGAGCACCTGCGTCGCGCGCGCCGCCACGCGGCCGTCGGGCTTCCACTGGATCTCTTCGCCCAGATGCTTTGCTGCAGTATACACGTAACGCGTCTTCTTCAGCGACAGGTACCGGTCCATGAGCAGCGGGTTCTGGATCGCCTCGCTGAACATGCCGAGCAGCTCGATCGACTGGTTCGTCGTGATGCCGACGAGGCTGAACATCGCGTCGTGCACCTGGGCGAAGAAGATGTCGCCGGTCTTGTGCTTCGTCGGCGGCATCCACTTGATGGGGTGCTTCGGGAAGATCTGCCGGATGAGCTGCGCCTGCGCCATCTCCATGAGGAAGCTGTCCTCCAGCCACGGATCGATCTCGTAGGCGTGGCCGAGGCCCATCTGCTGTTCTTTGAGCCCGGCCCGGAGCGCGAACGCCTCGTTGATGAACTGGCTGGTCAGCACCGTGTGCGCCTTCTCCACGGCGTCGGCGGTCGTGAGGTAGTTGTCCTCGCCGGTGTTGATCACGATGCCCGCGCGCGCGATGAAGCGGCGCGAAACGTACTGGTCGACGAAGGTGCGGCACATGTTGATGTCGCGGAAGAGGATCCCGTACATCGCGTCGTTCAGCAGCATGTCGAGCCGCTCGACCGCGGCCATCCAGGCGATCTCCGCCATGCAGAGGCCGCTGGAGTAGTTGGTCTGCTGGATGTAACGCCCGTACTCCTCGCTCGCCTGATCGGTGGCGCGGCGGATGATCTTGAAGTTCTCCTGCGTCGCGAAGGTGCCGCCGTAGCCCTCGGTCGTCGCGCCGTGGGGCACGTAGTCGAGGAGCGACTGGGCGGTCGCGCGGATGACGGCGACGATGTCCGCGCCGGCGTGGGCAGCGGCCCTGGCCTGGACGGCGTCGTCGTAGATGTTGCCCGTCGCGACGATGACGTACTTGTGCGGGGTCGGGCCGGCCTTGACGCGCGCCCTGAGCGCCTCGCGCGCTTCGCGGGCCGTGTCGATGCGCTGCATCGCGAGCGCGGCGTGCGGCGCCAGGAGCGCGCGGGCCTGGTCGGGCGACAGGCCTCCTTCGCCGCGATCGACCTCGTGGCCGTAGGCGAGGCGCTCGGCGGCTTCCTGCGGATCCTTCATGCCGGCGGCGAGCGCGCGGGCGAGCCAGTAGCTGATGCCGCGATCGAGCAGGCCCGCCTTTTGGTAGCGGTCGACGGCGACGTTGACGAGCGGCGCCCCCTGGTCGTCGACGCCGTCGACCCCGAAGGCGCGCAGGATGGTCCGCTCGACGCCGACACTGGTGTGCGCGTCGATGTAGCGCTGCACGTCGTCGGCGATCTCGGCGGCGATCGCGCGGCAGGCGGCCACGGTGCGCACGTCCATGGGAACGGTTGCCATCGTTCCCATTTGCCACAACCCGGCGGGATTTGCGCCTATTTCGCGAAAGTCGTGGTTCGGGGCGGGCGGCTCAGAAGGTCCCGAACGCCGCCAGGCCGCCCGCGGTCGGCCCCACGGTGGGGACGATGTGCAGGGAGCCCGTCTTGGGCGAGCTCGACGGCGCCGTCGCGAGCAGGACGATGCCCGCCGCGAGCCCGACGCCGCCGACGATGAAGCCGACGGTCGAGATGGTGGCGAGGCTCTTGGCGGAGCTGTTCGCGTCGACCGCGTCCTGGCTCGCGCACCCGCCGTTGTTCGGACACGCGTCGTTGGCGGTCTTGTTCTTGGACATCGCCATGACGCCGGTGACGCCGCCCACGACGAGCCCTGCGCCGCCCACGCCGAGCGCGACGAAGCCCGCGGTCTTCTGGCCGCTGCCCTTGTTCTGCGGAGGGCTGTCGGTGGCGACCACGGCCGGCGGGGTGGCGGGCGCCGTCGTCGGAGGAGGCGTGACGGCGACGGGCGGCTTTGCCTCGGCGTCGAGCGGCCCGATGGAGACCTTCTGCTCACCGGGCGTCGGGGCGACCTTCGCGGTCGTCTTCCACGGCTTTTTGCCGGGCGCCGTGGCCTCGATCGCGTGCTCGCCCGGATCGACGGGGATCGGGCTGCCGAGCTCGGACGCGCTGAGCGACTGCCCATCGCGCTTCACCTCGAGCCCCGGGACGCTCGACGCGGGCGGCACGACGACCGTGAGCTTCGAGAGCTTCGGTTCGAGCACGCTCGCGCGGTCGCGGGCCTTGGTCTCCCAGTCGCCGCGGTTGTGCGCGCGGTAGGACGCCGCCGCGCTCTTGAACGTGGCCCACGCGCTCGCAGTCTGCCCGGCCTTCTCATAGCAGTTGGCGAGGTTGAACTGGGTGCCGGGCGCAGGGTCGAGGTTCTGGCTGTCGTTGAACTTCGGGCACGCGGCGGCGAAGTCCCCCTTGGTCATGAGCTTCTTGGCGTCCTCGAAGAGCGCCTGCGCCGCGGCCTGCTTTCCGGCGCCTTGCGCGTGGGCGACGGAGGGGCCAAGCGCGACCAGGGTGGCGAAGCAGGCGGCGAGGTACGGCGCGCGTTCGATCGAGCGACTCATTCAGGGCCTCCGCGTGCAGGGTAGCGCAGCCATCGGCGAGCCGGTCAGTTTCGCTCGTCGGGCGCGTCGTCGTTCGGGTTCTTGTGGGGCTTGCCGCCGGGCGTGGCGGGGGGCGTCGTGGGGTGGGCCGCGTTGCCGCCGGGCTTCTTGGTCGCCGAGCCTGTGCCGGCAGCGGGGCTCGCCGTCAGGGCCGGGCTGCCCGAGCTGCCCGAGCTAGCAGAGCTCGGCGGCGCCGGCGTCGCGGTGGGATCTTGCGCGACCCCCGCGGCAACCGGGCTCGTCGCGCTCGCGCCGGCGTCGGCTTTGGGATCGGTCGTAGCCTGGGCGCTCGTCGCGGGCGGCGCCGCCGCCGCCCGGTACTTCGGCAGGATGACGCGCCACGCGACGAGAGCGAGCGCCGCGAAGAGCGCGAGCGCCGCGAGGCTCCCCAACGCCACGTACGCGGCCAGGCCCCGCTTCTGCGGCTTCTGGAGCTCTGTGGCGGCCCACGACACGCTCGTCCTGCCGCCGGGCGCTCCCGCGGCCACCGCAAGCTGGCCCGAGGAGGTGATCGGCGGCGGCGCCCCCGAGCCGACGCCGCGCGCGCTCGATTCGCGCGCGACGGCGAGGATGCGCTGACCCACGCCGTGCTGCGACGAGATCGCGTAGCCCTCGAGCGCGTGCGCGAGGCTCGCGATCGACTGGAAGCGCTGGTTCGGATCCTTCTCGAGGCACTTGGTGATGACGTCGGCGAGCGCGATGGGCACGTCGGGGCGCACCTGCTGGAGGGGCGTCGGGGTGTCCTGAAGCACCATCGCGCAGAGCTCGGTCACGCTGGTGGCCACGAAGGGCACCTTGGCGGTCAAGAGCTCGTACAGGATGACGCCCAGCGCCCAGATGTCGCTCCGCGCATCGACGCCGCGCGCGGAGCGGAGCTGCTCCGGGGACATGTAGTTCGGTGAGCCCATGACGGCGTGCGTCTTGGTGAGCGACATGTTCTCGCCCGACTGCGCGCCGTTGAACTTGCTGATCCCGAAGTCGAGCACCTTGACGAGCGGCCGCCCGTCGACCCGCCGTGCCAGAAAGAGGTTCTGCGGCTTGAGATCGCGGTGCACGATGCCCAGCCCGTGCGCCTCGGCGATCGCCTCGCACGCCTGCAGGACGAACTCCGCCGCCTCGCCGAACGGGAGGGGGCCGCGCGCGTCGACCTCCTGGCCGAGATCACGCCCGTCCAGGTACTCCATCACCATGTACGGCGCGCCGTTCTCCATCGTTCCGACGTCGAGCACGCGCGCCACGTGCTCGCTCTGGAGCTTGCTGGCCGCACGGGCCTCGCGCGCGAAGCGCTCGGTCGCCTCGGGGCTCTGGATCGCCTCCGGGAGCACGAATTTGAGCGCGACGCGCTTGTCGAGCTGCAGGTGCATCGCTGCGACGACCACGCCCATCCCGCCCTGACCGAGCACGCGCTCGACGCGGTACTTGCCGGCGAGGATCTCGCCTTCGCGGACGGGCGGTGCGTGGGTCTGGTTCATGGGTGTTGGACGGCCGAGGTTCCCCGCGGGATCTACCTCAGCGTACCATCCAAACGCACCCTGCCAAAATCATGTTCCGGCTGGAATTTCCAACGTTTCAAGCCTTCTTCCGGCCGGGGCGAAGAAACCGGGCGGCCACCGCGTACAACGCAAAGGGCAGCGTGCCGAAGAGGAGCAGCTCGACGGGTGACGGGCCCACCTCCGCGGCGGGGGAGTAGCCGCCGGCGGACGCGTGCGCGCGCGGGTTGTCCTGCGACTCTCGGGCCGCGAGTCGCGACAGCGCGGCGGTCGCCTCCGCGAGCCACTCGCCGTTGCCGCCGCCGAGCGCGCGCGTCTCCTCGGCGGCCGTGCGCATCGCGCGCCACGCGGAGGCGGCGAGCGGATCGTCGCCTCGGGCCTCGGCGTCGCGCCCGACTTGCGCGAGGCGCTCCATGCCCCGCCGGGGGTAGGGGCTCCCCGGCAGGAGCGCTTCCGCCGCCGCGCGCGCGCCGTCGATCGCTCCGCGCGCGTCGCCCACGTTCAGGGCTTCGTCCGATGCCCGCATCGCGCGCGCGCCCGTCGTCACCTGGCGCGCGATCCCGACCGAGAGCACCGACGCGACCGCAAGGGCCGCGAGCACCCGCGGCTTCACTGAAAGTCGCGCTTCCGGAAGACGATCGCGCTGACCGTGAGCAGCGCCGTCGCGTAGAAGACCGCCATGATCGCCGCCGTCCCCACGAACGGCCAGGTCGGCGTCCCGCTCACCTCGCCGAGAAGGACCGGCCGCGGGGGGACGTACACCTGCAGGTTGGGGAACGCGAACGCGAGCCCGCGGCCGACGGAGTGGATCTCCTCGCCGAAGACGCGCGCCGGCAGGTTGGCGAGCGTGTCGGCGGAGCGGCCGACCAGGAAGACGCCGAGCGTGAAGATCGCCGTCAAGAACGGGGACGAGAACGACGAGAAGAACGTCGCCACCGCGGCGACGATGCCGACCTCGCACACCGTCAGGACTGCGCTCGCGACCACGAGCTGCCGTTCGCCGCCGGCCGGCGCCGCGAGCATCGCCATCGCCACGAACACGGCGACCGACCACGGCAGGAACACGAACACGCGCGTGTGCTTGGCGCGCACGAGCAGCACAGCGAGCACGGCGGCGAACGCCGCGAGGACGCCTACGATGAGCCCCGCGCTCACCTGCGCCTGCGTCGCCAGGATCGCGAGGACGGCGGCGCCGTCGAGCGCCACGAAGACGCCGAGCACCGCGAGCGTGCCCAGGTACTTGCCGAGCAGATACTCGTGGCGCCGCAGTTGCCGCGTCAGGATCGGGAAGACGGTTTTTAGCTCGATTTCGCGGTGCAAGCTCGTCGCCCCGAGGACGATCGCCACCAGCACGGCGTAGAGCGAGATCGACGCCGCTCCGACGTCTGCGACGACGCGCGCCTCCTGGTGGAGCGACAGCGTCCCGATGACGAGCGAGTAGCCGGCCGTTCCGAGCGCGAAGGCGAGGAGGCCGTAGAGCACACGGGCGCGGACGGCCTCGCGGTACGTGTTCAGGGCGATGACGAAGATTCGGTTCAGCATCCAGACGTCGCCGCTCGCACCAGAGGCTACCAGACGCTAGCAGAGGCGCCGCGTTTATTGCGCGCGCGCGACGCGCCTTCCGGCGCCGCTCGTCAGGTAGGCGCGCACCCGCGCGGGCACAGCGAGCATCGCGCCGCGGACGCGCTCCTCGAACAGATCGCGCACGATCCCTGGCCCGAGATCGACGAGCACGCCGTACGTGAGCAGCACCCTCGGGGCGCCCGACGCGTCGGTGAACGGCTCGTAGCGGAAGAAGCCCCACGCGTTTTCGATGCTGTGGGGCTTGGTCGGATCGAGCCAGAAGCGCAGCTCGTTCGGGGTCGGTGAGCGGCGGAGCCGAATCGTGTACGCCGTGTCGACGAACGCGTTGCCCTGATGGAGCTCGACGAACGTGTCGGGGCCGTTGCGGCCGACGAGCGTGGCGGTCTTCGTCTTCGGCAGGACGCGCGCGTACGCGGCGACGTCGTCGAACAGGTCGGACAGCTCGTCGGTCGTGGCGTCGAGGAGCGTGTAGGTGACGCCGCCGACGAGTCGCGCGTTGCGCTGCTCGAGGGTCTGCTCGCGTGTGACCGTCTCGCCGCGGAGAAGGCGTGCGGTCTCGTCGGCGCCGAGGACGTCGGCGCGCGCAGGCCGCGCGGCGGCGGCGACGAGGCCGAGCCCGAGGAGGACGATGAAGCCGATCAGGCGGATGGAGCGCTGTGCCCCCATGCCGGGCAGCCTAAGTTCGCCGCTCGTCCGGCGCAACGCGCGGGCGGGGCGCGCGACAATTGACGACAAGTTTCACAAGTTGACGACGATCCTAACCTTCGGACCGATCTGCAGCTCCACCGGGCCCCGCGCCTCGTGCAAGTCGCCGTCGATCATGTACTTCATGATGCCGTCGTCGCTCGTCACCCGCGCGATGCCCGTGACCGCCTCGAGCGTGCGACCGGGGCGCATCGGCTCGGCGCGCCAGATGCGCGGCAAGTCACGGACGAACTGGAATGGCGTCGCGTAAATGCCCAGGATCTGGAACGCCTCCTGCCGCTCGCCGTAGCGTGGGAAGGGGCGGAAGTTCAGGCCGATGTGGTCGATCGAGCCCGCCGCCACGGCGAGGTAGTCGCGCGAGCTCCAGCGCGTTCCGTCGGGGAGCTCGACGGTGCCGCGGAACGGGGCGGCCATGCGACGGATCATCTCGCCGCCCACGATCGTCGAACCGACGCCGCGCAGCAGCGTCTTGGCGGCGACGAGCGGCGTGGGCTCGCCGCCTCGGTAATACTCGGCCAGGAATCCGCGCACGACGCCGGTTCCGAAGAGGAATCCGTAGTGATCGGCCCCCGGACTCTTCGTGAGATCCGTCGCGACGACGCGCATCACGTGCCGCTCGGCGTGGCGCAATGGCTCGGTGGCACGCGCGGCGCACGCCTGCATCAGGCGGCCGAGGAGCCCCTCCGGCTTGCCCTCGCTCACCCCGACCGAGTTCGCGACGGTGTTCATCGTCCCGCCGCGCAAAAACGCGATCTGCGGGAGCTGACTGCCGCCGTAGACGTTGATGAAGCCGGTCAGCGTGACGTGGTTGGTCCCGTCGCCCCCGCTGATGCCGAGGACATCGATGTCGAGCCGCTTGAAATCCTCGGCAATCCGGTAGAGGTCGTCCAAAGTGCGAGCTTCTCTTACAACCCCGTTGTCGCCCAGCTTGTGGGCGAGACGGCTGGCCGCCCGCGGGTCCCGGAGGTTCCTGCGGGAGCGGGGGTTGAGGACGATGCCGATGGTCACTGCTTCGATGTGTGCCGCGGTACGGCGCGACGGTCAAATATTTTCGAGGTTTAGCCTACCCCGTCGAACCCACCCTCCACGGCCGCCCTTGCGCCGGCCTGGGCCGCGAGGGCATAGGTAACGCATGGATGTCGCCTCGCAAGTCCACGCCGCGCGTACGGCGGCCCTCTACGTGCCCGCGCCGTCGCTGGCCGTGCTCCCCGTGCGTGGCGCCGACCGGCGAACCTGGCTCAATGGCCTCGTGACCTGCGACGTCACAAAGCTCGAGCAAGGAGGCGCCAGCTACGGCCTCGCCGTCGCCCAGAAGGGGCGCATCCTGGCAGATCTCGTCCTGGTAGCCGAAGGTGACCGGGTCCTGGTCGTCGCGCCGGCGAGCGAGATGGACGCGCTGCGGGCGGCGTTCGATCGGTACCTCGTCATGGAGGACGCGGAGATGGGCGACGCGGGGGAGCTGTCCGTCGGCTTCGTGCATGGGCCCATGTCGGCCGCGGCGCTCGAAGCCGCGCGCACCGGCGGGGCCGTGGGCGGACTCTTCGACGTGACGGGTCTCGGCGGAGCCATCGTCCTCTGGCCGAAGGTGGCCGAGGCCGCTGTGCGTGACAAGCTCGCGGCCGTCGCGGCGATGGGCGACGACGCCGGCTGGGACGCGCTCCGCCTCGAGCGCGGCATCCCGCGGTTCGGCGTCGACTTCGACGGCACGATGTATCCCCAAGAGGCGTCGCTCGAGAAGCGCGCCGTGTCGTTCGACAAGGGCTGCTACCTCGGCCAGGAGGTCGTCTGCATGCTCGAGATGCGCGGCCACGTGAAGCGCAAGCTGGTGTCGCTCGTGCTTGGCGCGGGCGAGGTGCCAGCCAAGGGGGCGAGCGTCACGACGGCCGCGGGCGACGTGGTGGGAGAGGTGACCAGCGCCGCGCTCAGCCCGACGCTCGGCGCGCCGGTGGCGCTCGCGATGATCAAGTACGCGCACGCGAAGACGGGAGAGGAGCTCGCCCTCGGCCCGCGGGCTGCGACGATCGCCGAGCGGCCCGCCTGACGGCGGTCAGAGCTTGCGCGCCAGGCGGTAGCTCTTTTTGCCGTCCTCGTCGTCGAGGGGCGTGACCTTGAGCATCTCGAGCGCGATTTCCTTGATGCGACCGTCCCGGTGCATCTTCAGGTAGAGGCGATCCTCCTCGCTCTTGAGGACGTCGCACTTGCCGAAGGCGAAGTGGTCCACGAGCGCGCCGGCCTCGGGGACGAGCGTAGCCTCCTCCTCCTTCTGCACGCGGACGGGCTTGAGCGGCATCGCCGTCGCGCCGCCGGGCCCTACGATGGTCACCGGGTTCTGCTTCGGAGGGGCTGCGGCGCTGGCGGCGATCGCCTCGTTCCATGCCGGCGGGGGTGGCGTCGTCGCGACCAGCTCGGGGCGAGGATCGCGCCGGGGAGCGGCAGAAGCTGCGGGGGCCTGGGCGGGGGAGGCCTGGGTGGGGGAGGCCTGCGCGGGGGCGTCGCTCTCGCCGAGGAGCCAGACTCTCGCAGCAGAATCGAGCGCGCGCGTCGTCGCGTGATCGTCGAATGCGGCGACGAGGAGCTCGAGCCCGACGACGCGCGCGCTCACGATCTCGCCGGCGAGCGTCTCCAGTCCGCGATCGGTCTCCCGCGCGAGCACCGCGCGCAGGCCAAGAGAGATGTCACCGCCGGCGAGGCCGACGCTCCCCTCGAGGGAGAGCACGTGCACCGGACCTTTGATGTGCCGCGCCGGCGCGAGGCCGCCGATGTCAGGGCCGTAGCCGCGCAGCGACACGTCCCTGAGCACGCCGCTGCCGCGTACGAAGCCGCACGTCACCGCCTGATCGCGTAGCTCGTTCACCAGCGAGTCGGGGAGCGTGTCGTTCTGGTCCGCGCGAACGACGAGATGGCGGACTTTCTCGGTCGAGAGCGATTTCATCGTTTCTCCGGGCAGCCGTCGGGGAGCCCAGCGAAGTCCTCCGCCTGGGCAGGGCATTGGTCGTGGCGATCATCGATGCCGTCCTTGTCGACGTCCTCGTCGGGGCAGGCCTCGTCGGAGAAGCCGTCGACGCTCTCGGGATCGTCGTCGCACGCGGGATTTCCAGGGCGCATCTCGAAGGCGGGCCGGGTGGCCGGCTTTTCGGGCTCGCACCCGGCCGAGGCGACGGAGCCGGCGTGGTGCGGGCAGCGATCGTCGCGGTCGAGCACGCCGTCGCCGTCGCTGTCCCTCTGCAGAGGTGTGTAACGGATGCCGAGCATGAAGCGGAAGCGCGGCGAGGTGATGGGGGCGTCGGTCGTGAACGGGCCACCGCCGCCCGCGTGGATGACGAAGTCGCCGCCGGCGATTGGGGCGGTGCGGGCCGCGATAGCCCATTCGGCGGGGAGGATGTGCTTGCCGTTGGCGGTGCTCACGAGGCCGTGATCGGTCGGCGTCAGGTCGTGCTGTGCGGAGAGGACCGGCATCGCGCGCGCCTCGACCATGACGCCCAGGAGATCTCGGCGCGGGAGCAGATCGTAGCCGGCGCCGATCCCGAGTACGACCTGCGAGCCCATACGCGCGCCGGCGAGCTCGGCCGTCGGGCGCAGGCGGGCGCCCAGCTCGGCGCCGGTGAAGAGGCGGCCGAAGCGCGCGTCCGCCGCCACGCTGGGGAGGAAGACGGCCGCGCGCTCACCGGCAAACTGGTCTTCGTCGCCGGTCGGGGCGCTCGTCTCGAGGCGCGCGGTGACCGACCACAAGGACTGGTGCTCCGCGCCCGTGCGCGCGCGCGGGACGATCGCGTACGCGGCGCCGAAGCGGAGATCGCGCACGGCGGTGTCCTGGAGGCTGGCGCCGCCGGTGATCGGCTCGACGCCTGCGCCCCCCTGTCCGAACGTCACGGGCAAGGCGACGTCGAGCTCGAGCCGGTTCGTCACGCCGTAGGCCCACAGGAAGGTGCCGTTGACCTGGTCGTTGACCGCGAACTGGTTGCTCCCGCCGGGCCCCGGGGAGGGGAGATGGAGCGTGATCGGGCGCGAGAGGTACGTCGCGTGGATGCCGAAGCCGACCTGGCCCTTGGCGACGGTCTCGGTGCCGCCGAGCGTCAGAAACTGCGACGGTCCGGCGTGCGGCCAGAGCGAGTCGCTGTTGATGCAGGTCGAGACGAGCGGGCTGCCACAGTTCTTCGTGGCGAGCGCGCGCGGGGAGATGCCGACGACAGCAGCGCCCACGAGCGCGACGGTGCAGAGGCCTCGCATGTGCCGGACAAGCTACCACGCTTTTGGACCACTCTATGCACGTCGGATCTCGTAGACGACCATCTCTCCCTTCGCCGGCTGCACGGGTTTCATCCCGATCTTTTCGAGCACACGCGCCGATGCCTTGTGCCACTGCGTCGTCCTCGCCTCGATGACGCTGCACTCCGGTTGCGCGAGCGCCCACTCCAGCGTCGCCTTGAGCGCTTCGGTCCCGTAGCCCTTGTTCTGGCTGGCCTCGTCGATGCCATACGCGATCTCGCAGCGGCCGGTCGCGTCGGGGCGCCCGTGGAAGACGATGCTGCCGACGACGCGGCGAGGCTCCTCGCGCGTGATCATGAAGCGGTCGCCCCAAAGCCGCAGCTCGGGATCGGCGCGGACGGCGTCGAGCGACGCCCGGAACGCTTGCTCGACGAGGGCCCGCCCCGGCCACGCCCACGGCATCTCGGCGCCCACCAGCGCCTCGATCTCGGTCCGTCGTTTGCCCTCGAGGACCGCAATGGCGATGGGAAGCGTGATGGGTCGAAGCTCGAGGCGGGCGGTGAAAAGGACGGTCATGTCTCAGGCTCCCCGACGGCGGCACTCGCCACGCGTCGCCCTTTACTTTAGAGCCAACGTCGGTCGACCGTAGCGGGCAAACGACGGAGGCCGTTCCATCCAGAGGACGGTTGCTATAGGACAGCTGCGCCGTGTCGCGCTCCTTACCTGAAGCCAGCTCGTTTTTGAGCGATGCGACGCCTCTCGTGCTCGGTAGCGGCTCGCCTCGCCGTCGGGAGATCTTGACGAGCCTGCGCGTCCCCCACGTCGTGCTCGCCGGTCAGGCGGACGAGACGGTACGCGAGGGGGAGCCGGTGGAGGCGTACCTCGCCCGCGTGACCCGCGCGAAGCTCGACGCGGTGACGGCCGCGCTGCCGGAGGAGCTCCGTGCGCGGGCGCTCGCCGTCCTCGTCGCGGACACCAGCGTCATCGTCGACGGCGCGATCCTGGGCAAGCCGGCAGGCGCGGACGAGGCGGAGCAGATGATCCGGCGGCTCGCCGGCCGGACCCACGAGGTGCGGACGCGCTTCGCCGTCGCCCGTCTGCCCCGCGCCGCGCTGGCGCCCCCGCTCCACGAGGAGACGGTCACGACGCGCGTGACCTTCCGCGCGCTCAGCCCCCGTGAAATCCGCGCCTACGCCGAGAGCGGCGAGGGGCTCGACAAGGCCGGCGGCTACGCGGTGCAGGGACTGGGCGCCGCGCTGGTGCCTCGCATCGAGGGATCGTACACGAACGTCGTGGGCCTCCCGGCCTGCGAGGTCGCCGTCGCGCTCCGCGAGACCGGGCTCCTCCCGACGTGAGGGGCCGCGCGCGAGAGACGCTCTTCGTGGTCCTCGCCGCGCTGGGCGCGCGCCTCGCGTGGGTGGCGTGGGCGGGCCGCACGTTCCCCGCCGCGGCCGACGGCGTCTACTACGACACGCTGGCGCAGCGTCTCGCGCACGGTGACGGCTACACGTGGGCGTGGCCCGACGGCTCCGTGACGTACGCGGCGCACTACCCGGTCGGCTACCCCGCGATCCTCGCCGCCGCGTACGCGGTGCTCGGTGCCTCGCCGATCGTCGCGGGTCTCGTGAACGCGCTCATCGGCGCGGCCGCGGCGGGCGCGCTACACCGCCTCCTGCTCGCGGCGACAGGGCGAGTCGCGGCGTACGTTGGCGCGGTCGTGGTCGCCGTGCACCCCGCGCTCGTGCCGTACACGTCCGCCATCATGACCGAGGGGGTCACCGCGGGGCTCGTCGTGATCGCGGCCGCGCTGGCGGCAGGCGCGCGGCGCGAGGACGAGGACAGGGAGCGCGGCGGCGGCAGACGACTCGCCTGGCTGGTCTCGGCGGGGCTCGCGCTGGGCGTCGCGACACTCGTGCGCCCACAGTGCCTCGTCCTCGCCCCTCTCCTCGGAGCGCTCGCGCTCGGGAGCGGCGCCCGCGCGCGTGCCCGCCTCGCTGCGGCCGCGCTCGTCGCGGCGGTCGCGGTGGGGACGTGCCTGCCGTGGACCGCGCGCAACTGTGCGCGGATGGATCGGTGCGCGCTCGTGAGCGTCAACGGAGGCTGGAACCTGCTCATCGGCGCGCAGACCACGAGCGGCGCGTGGGCCGAGGTCGACGTGCCGCCCGAGTGCCGCACCGTGTGGGACGAGGCCGGCAAGGACCGCTGCTTCGAGCGCGCCGGGCTTGCCGTGATCGCACGGGCGCCGGGCGTGTGGCTCGCCGCGGCGCCGAAGAAGCTGGCTGTGACCTTCGACTACTTCGGCGCCGCGCCGTTCTACCTGCACGCGTCGAACGGCGCCGTGTTCCGCGACGTCGACAAGCTCGCCCTCGGCGTCGTCGAGACGCTGGCCGTGCGGCTTCTCCTCCTGGGCGCGCTCGCCGCGATGGCACGCATCGACGGACCACGGGCCCGGACGCGCGCCTGGCTCGCGGCGATCGCCGCCGTGTTCACGTTCGTCCAGCATGCGTGGCCTGCGTACCTCGCGCTCACGGTCCTCGTGGCGCTCCTCGGGCGGCGCCGCGTCGCCGAGCTGCCGCTCATCGTCCCGTGGGCGGCCGTCGTCGTCGCCGCGACGGCGCTGGCGCACGCCGCGTTCTTCGGCGCGGGGCGCTACGGGCTCGTCACCGTTCCGCTCGTCACCGCGCTCGCCTTCGTCCGCCCGCGATCACCCCCCCCGACGCGGGAGGCCGAGCCCGCCCGTCGCCAGGGCGTCGTCCACGAGCTCCAATAGCCAGCCTTCTTCTTCGTGCCGTCGCGCCTCCTTGAGCTTCGCGAGCGACGGCACCGACGCGCTGCGGGCCAGCGCCTTGTACTGGTAGAAGCGGACGATCGGCTCCTCGTCCGGCGCCGGATCGCCGCCGAACCACCGCTGGCCTGGCCCCATCGCCATCGCGACGGCGTTCCAGGCCGCGGCGCGCACCGCGGGGTCGAGATCACGCAAGCTCGGGACGACGAGGCCGACACGGTCCGGCGCTTCGGAGAGGGCTGCGCCACCGAAGAGCGTGTCGTCGACGCCGCCCGACGTCGCGCGCGCCGCTTCGTCTTTGAACACGCGCGCGCTCGGTGCGCCGCCGAGCCCCAGCACGCGTACCGCGAGATCGCTCGCGAGCTCGCGTGACACGTCGCTGAGCGCGCGATCGGCGAGCTGTTGAACGAGCCCGGTCTCGCCGGCGAGCGGCGTCGTCGACGTCGCCATCGAGCGCCCCCGCAGCGCCCCACGCCACTCCATCGCTCCGCCCGCGAGCCTCTCCACGGCACACCCCAGGTCGACGTACAGGGTCGCGATCGCCGCGCTGCCGACCATGCCCACCCGCGTCCGCAGCGCGAAGCGGTCGAGTGTGCACTTGACCCGGTAGCCGTCGGACGCGCCGCCGGTGAGCGCGCGGGCAGAGAGCTCCTCCTTGATGGCGGTCGTCAGCACCTCCGCGGGCGCCGGGTGCCCGAGCGCCACGGTCGAGTCGGCGGCCGCGTCTGGCCGGGCCACGATGGGCTCCACGTCGACGCGTGCCGGCGCCTCGCGGGCATCGCTGCGGGCGCATCGGGGCGCGTGAAGCGTCACGGCCGCGGCCCCGCATCCCCAGGACGCGAGCGCGAGCACGACGACGAGCGGTCGATGCATCCTGATGAATTGTGCTCCTGTTCGCGCCCCGAGTCGAAGGGGCACTTGCATCAGGAGGCGCCGATGCCCAAACTGGGCCGGTCGATGCCGCTCAGGTGATCGCTGGCAAGGGCGCGCAAGCGCCGGCGCGAGAGGAAAGTCCGAGCTCCACAGAGTGCGATGCCGGGTAACGCCCGGTGGCGGAAACGCCGAGGAGAGTGCAACAGAGAAGAGACCGCCTCCCCCGGCGAGCGAAAGCGGACCGCGGGCGGTAAGGGTGAAACGGTGGGGTAAGAGCCCACCGCACGGGCGGCAACGTCCGTGGCTAGGTAAACCCCATCGGGAGCAAGGCCGCATAGGCAGGTGCCCGCGGGCCGCAAGGCCTTCGGAAAGGGTGACTCGCCCGAGCCTGCGGGTTGGCTGCTCGAGGCGCGCGGTAACGCGCGCCCTAGAGGAATGATCGCCACCGCCGGCGAGGAGACGAGCCGGCGGAACAGAACTCGGCTTACGAACGACGTCGACCCGAGCGCCCGCGCCTAAAAACGCGGGCGTCCGGCTTTTGTGGGCTGTCTCAGCTGCTTCGCTCGTACCCGAGGTTGGGCGACAGCCACCTCTCGGCCTCGGCGACGCTCATCTTCTTGCGCGCCGCGTAGTCCTCCACCTGGTCCTTGCCGACGCGCCCGATCATGAAATACCGCGCCGCAGGGTGCCCGAGGTAAATGCCGCTCACGCTCGACGCCGGGCTGATGGCGCAGCTCTCGGTGAGCATCGCGCCGAGCTTCTCGGCGTCCAGGATCTGGAACAAGGTGCGCTTGTCCGTGTGGTCTGGGCACGCCGGGTAGCCGAACGCCGGGCGGATGCCGCGGTACTTCTCGGCGACGAGATCGTCGTGGGTGGGCGTCTCCGTCTCGTAGCCCCACTCCTTGCGTGCGCGCGCGTGGAGCATCTCGGCGAACGCCTCGGCGAGCCGGTCGGCCAGCGCCTTCACGATGATCGCGCTGTAGTCGTCGAGCTCCTTCTCGTACGTCTTGGCGACGGCGTCGGCGCCGAGGATCGTCACGACGAACGCGCCCACGTGATCGGGCAGCCCCGTCTCCTTCGGCGCGACGAAATCGGCGAGGCTCGCCAGCGGCGTCCCGTCCGTCTTCGTCAGCTGCTGGCGCAGCATCGGGAAGCGCGCGCGCTCTTCCGTGCGCGAGGGGTCCGTGAAAAGGACGATGTCGTCTCCCTCCGCCGCCGCGGGAAAGAACCCGTACGCGGCGCGCGCGGTGAAGAGCTTCTCCTGCTGGACCTTGGCGAGGAGCTTCTTGGCGGCCTCGAAGAGCTCGGTGGCGGCCTTGCCCTGCTGCGGGTGCTCCAGGATGGCCGGGAATTTCCCGGTCAACTCCCACGCGGTGAAGAAGAAGGTCCAGTCGATGTACTCTGCAATCTCCGTCAGCGGCGCCTCGATGTGGCGCACGCCGGTGAAGACGGGCGTGGCGACGTCCTCCTTCTTCCACACGATCGGCGTCCGCTTCGCGCGCGCCTCGGCGATCGGCACGAGCGGCTTGTCCCGCTTGCGCGCGTGGAGCTTGCGCAGCTGCTCCTGGTCCTCGCGGTTCTTCACGTCGAGCGTCTTTTTCTGGTTGGGGTCGAGCAGGGCGGCGACGACGCCCACCGCGCGCGACGCGTCGAGCACGTGCACGGTGCTCTCGGCGTACTCGGGGGCGATCTTCACGGCCGTGTGCTGGCGGCTCGTCGTCGCGCCGCCGATGAGGAGCGGCACGTGGAAATCCAGGCGCTTCATCTCGCGCGCCACGTGGACCATCTCGTCGAGCGAGGGCGTGATGAGGCCGGAGAGGCCGATGATGTCGCACTTCTCGCGCTTCGCCGCCTCCAGGATCTTGTCGCACGAGACCATGACCCCGAGGTCGAGCACGTCGTAGTTGTTGCAGCCGAGCACGACGCCGACGATGTTCTTGCCGATGTCGTGCACGTCGCCCTTGACGGTCGCGAGCAGCACCTTGGCCTTCGCCGTCGTGTCACCGAGGCGCTTCTTCTCCTCTTCCATGTACGGGAGCAGGTACGCGACGGCCCGCTTCATCACGCGGGCGCTCTTGACGACCTGCGGCAGGAACATCTTCCCCGCGCCGAACAGGTCGCCGACGACCTTCATGCCGTCCATGAGCGGCCCCTCGATCACCTCGAGCGGCCGCGCGAGCTTGGCGCGCGCCTCCTCGACGTCGGCCTCGATGAAGTCCACGAGCCCGTGCACGAGCGCGTGCGACAGGCGCGCCTCGACGGGACCCTCGCGCCAGGACAGATCGATCTCGCGCTTGGTCCCCTTGCCGCCCTTGAGCGAGTCGGCGAGCGTGACGAGGCGCTCGGTGGCGTCGGGGCGGCGGTTGAAGATGACGTCCTCGACGTGCTCGAGCAGCTCCTTCGGAATGTCCTGGTAGACGGCGAGCTGACCGGCGTTCACGATGCCCATGTCCATGCCGGCTCGGATCGCGTGGTAGAGGAACGCCGAGTGCATCGCCTCGCGGACGACGTTGTTGCCGCGGAACGAGAAGGACAGGTTCGACACGCCGCCGCTGATTTTGACGCCCGGGCACGTCTCCTTGATGATCCGCGTCGCGTCGATGAAGTTCTTGGCGAAGTCGCTGTGCTCCTCGATGCCGGTCGCGATGGCGAGGATGTTCGGATCGAAGACGATGTCGAGGGGGTCGAAGCCGACCTTCTCGGTCAGTAGCTTGTACGCGCGCTGGCAGATCGAGACCTTGCGCTCCGTCGTGTCGGCCTGGCCGGTCTCGTCGAACGCCATGACGACCACGCCAGCCCCGTAGCGCTGGATCGTGCGCGCCTTGGCGAGGAAGTCGTCCTCGCCCTCCTTGAGGCTGATCGAGTTGACGATCCCCTTGCCCTGGACGCATTTCAGGCCCGCCTCGATGACGGTCCACTTCGAGCTGTCGACCATGAACGGAATCCGGGCGACCTCTGGCTCGGTGGCGAGGAGGTTCAGGAACGTCGTCATGGCGGCTTCGCCGTCGAGCATGCCTTCGTCCATGTTGACGTCGAGGATGTTCGCGCCGCCTCGCACCTGGTCGACCGCGACTTCGACGGCCTTGGTGTAGTTGCCGCTCTTGATCAACTCGGCGAACTTCAGGCTGCCGGTGACGTTCGTGCGCTCGCCGATCATGAGGAAGTTGGCGTCGGGCCGGATCGTGAGCATCTCGAGCCCGGAGAAGTGCGCGAAGGCGTCGCGCTTGGGCGGCGTGCGCGGTTTGTTCGCGTCGACCGCCTTCACGATCGCGCGGATGTGGTCGGGGGTCGTGCCGCAGCAGCCGCCGACGACGTTGAAGAGCCCCGCGGCCGCGAACTCGGCGAGGAAGCCGCCGGTCGTCTCCGGCGTCTCGTCGTACTCGCCGAACGCGTTGGGGAGGCCCGCGTTCGGGTAGCAGGACACGAACGTGTCGGCGAGCTCTGCGAGCTCCGACAGCCACGGCCGCATCTCCGTCGCCCCCAGCGCGCAGTTGATGCCGACGGTCAGCGGGCGGGCGTGCATCACGCTCGTCCAGAACGCGTCGACGGTCTGGCCTGAGAGGGTCCGCCCGCTCCGGTCGGTGATCGTGACCGAGATCATGATCGGCAGACGGACGCCGCGCGCCGCGAAGACCTTCTCGGCAGCGACGAGGGCCGCCTTCGAGTTCAGGGTGTCGAAGATCGTCTCGATGAGGAGCACGTCGACGCCGCCCTCGATGAGCGCATCGATCTGCTCCTCGTACGCCGCCTCGACCTGATCGAACGTCACCGCGCGGAACGACGCGTCGTTCACGTTCGGCGAGATGGAGAGCGTGCGGTTTAGGGGACCCACGGCGCCGGCGACGAAGCGCGGCTTGTTCGGGTCCTTGGCGGTGAACGCCTTGGCGGCCTCCTTGGCGACGCGCGCAGCGGCGATGTTGAGATCGCGGACCACGGGCTCCAGGTGGTAGTCGGCCTGCGCGATCGACGTCGCGTTGAAGGTGTTGGTCTCGATGAGATCGGCGCCGGCGGCGAGGTACTCGTCGTGGATCGAGCGAATGACGTCGGGCCGTGTGAGGACCAGGACGTCGTTGTCCCCTTTGAGATCGTGCCCGTGTGCCTTGAAGCGCTCGCCGCGGAAGTCCGCCTCCGTGAGCTTGTGGCGCTGGACCATCGTCCCCATCGCCCCGTCGAGGAACAGGATCTTCTCGCGGAGGAGGTGCTTCAGGGTGTCTTCGGCGCTCATGGTCGGCTTCCTTCGGGCAAGTGTGCGAACGCGGTCGTGATCTCGAAGTTGGGGGCGCGCTTCTCGCGGCTGGTGACGTCGCAGTGATCGACGACGAAGCCCGCCCGTTTTAGCTGCGATCTGAGCGTGGCGGGCGAAATCCCTGGCTGCACGTCGCCGTAGGGTGCGGTGACGTGCGGGTGCACGTGGGCGGCGAGGGCGCTGACGACGACGAGCCCGCCCGGCCTCAGCACCCGCGCCGCCTCGGCGAGGACCTTCGCCGGCTCGGCGACCTGGGGCAGCACGTTGAAGAGGAGCACCTCGTCGAACGCGCGCGCGGGGAAGGGGAGGGCCTGGACGTCGCCGATCTCGAAGCGGACGTTCTTGGCCTTGGCGAGGCGAGCTCGGGCGGCGCCGATCATCCGCTCGCTGCGGTCGAGGCACGTGACGGAGCGGGCGCGCGGCGCGATCATCTGCGCGACGGTGCCGTCGCCGCTGCCGGCGTCGAGGACCTCGCCCAGGCGGAGGAGCCCGAGGAGGCCGCGCGCCATCGCCTCCCAGGTCCGGCCCGGCGAATAGTGGCGTTCCATCTCGCCCGCGACGGCGTCGGGCCACGCCGAGGACGCGCGCCGCGTCGCCAGCACCTTCTCACAGCGCGCCTTGTCGGCGTCGAGGACTCCGTCGGCGAGGTCCGCGGTCACCGCGCTCCAGAGGCGCCCGGCGCCCGGCGGCATCGCGGCGTCGTTGAGGGCGTAGAACGTGGACGCGCCGGCCCTGCGATCGCGGAGCACGCCGGCCTCGCGCAGGCGACCGAGGTGGGTCGAGACGCTGGACTGACCGACGTCGGTGATCGTGACGAGCTCGGCGACGGTGAGCTCCTCGCGCGCGAGCAGCGCGATCAGGCGTACGCGCGTCGGCTCCCCGAGGAGCTGCAACGTGGTCACGGTCGCCGAGAGGCTCGCCATGTCATCGGTCTATCGCGATAGACCGATATCGTCAACTCAGGCGGCCTGCCTCGCGAGCGGGGTCTCCTGGGAAGCCAGCGGCCCCTCGGCCTCCTCAGCGGTCGCCGCCGGCCCGAAATCCTCGGTCAGGAGGCGCTGCAGCTTCGACTTCGCGCGGGCCTCGAGCTGCCGCGCGCGCTCCCGCGAGACGCCCAGCTTTCGGCCGAGCTCGGCCAGGCTGAGCTCTTCCGGGCCATCGGCCATCATGCGCAGCTCGATGATGACCCGTTCGCGTGGATCGAGCTCGGCGATGGCAGCCTGGACCCGGACCCGCGCGCGCTCCGCGTGCTCGTGCTCTGCGAGCTCGTCTTCCTGTGAGGGACGGGGCGACGCGAACGAGTCGAGCAACGTGCCGGTCCCGTCGTCGTGCGTCTTGACGTCGACCGAGACGTCGCGCGACTCGAGGCGCACGGCCATGAGCTCGATTTTCTCCGGGGTGGTCCCGAAGCGGGCGGCGAGGATGCGCGACGCCTCCTGCGTGTCGCTCGTCTCCGCGGCGATCTTGGCGCGCTCGCGGCGCAGCCGGAAAAATACCTTCGAACGCATCGGCCCGGAGCCCAGCCCGACGAGGCTGTGGTTCTTGATGACGTGGTCCAGGATCATGGCGCGGATCCAGTGCGCGGCGTAGGTGACGAAGCGCGTGCCGCGCGACGGATCGAACTTCGACAGCGCGACCATCAGGCCGACGTTGCCCTCCGACACGAGATCGCCCACCCGCACCCCGTACCGGCGGTAGCTGAGGGCGATCGCGATGACGTACCGTAGATTGGCCCGCGCCAGGGCCGTCGCGGCGGCGGGATCGGTCTTGGCGCGGAGGGCGAGCTCATGCTCGTCCTCCCGCGAAAGCACGGGAATCTTGCTGACTTCCGCCAGGTACTGCCCCACCGAGTCGCGCTCGTCGCTCTTCATCGTAGGCTCCGTAGAACCTCCGATGCCGGAGCGGGTCTCGCGGTGTCAGCGGCCCACGCGAGTCAGCTCGCCGTGAGCCGGCGGCAGAATCAGAAGCTTACGGACGAGCCGCAGCCGCAGCTGCCTTTGACGTTCGGGTTGTTGAACTTGAAACCCGAGCCGTGCGCGCCCTCGACGTAGTCGATCTCGGTCGCCTCGAGGTACTGATGGCTGAGCGGATCCACGTAGAGCTTCACGCCGTTGGACTCGTACTGCTCGTCCATGTCGTCGATTTTGTCTTCGAAGTACAGGTCGTACGAAAAACCTGCGCACCCGCCGCCGATGACGCGGAGGCGAAGGCCTTGGCCCTCCAGGCTCTCCGACTCGGAGATCTCGCGAACCTTGGTGGCGGCTTTTTCGGTGATCGTGATCATGGCTTCTTCCCGGACTATAAGGCCGCCGCTCAGGAATCGCCAGCGGTCTCGCCCGGTCTCGCCGATCACGGCGCTCGTCAGGGCCGTCGGGTGGGTCGGTGATCTAGTCGCCCGCGCGGGCGGAGGTGACCTTCAGGACCACACCGGTCTCGCAAGCGACGACGAACGCGTTCGGGCCCGCCGGGGCCATTCCGGCATAGGCGGCGGTCGCCGGGGGAGGGGTGGGGGTGCGGGTTCCGAGGCCCGCGGCGCGCAGGCAGACGGGCTCGCCGACGAGCTCCAGCGCGCCGTCCTTGGTGAGGACGCCGATGCGCCCCTCCGGTGTGGCGAATGCCAGCGTCCCGGCGGCGTCGACGAGGGGGCCGGTGTGCGGGGGGACGTAGAGCGGCCCGGTTCCGCCGTCGGCGACCGCGGGGATCGACGTCGTGACGAGGGCGACGCGGGAGGTCTCCTGGCCGCTGCCGTCGATCGCGAGCGCGAAGGTGCGTCCCGGTACGCCGGCGAGGAAGTACGCGGTATCGCGGCGGAAGGCCGGCGGGCCGAACAGGACGCCCGGAGAGCCCCAACGCGCCGCCGTCACCCCTCGGTCCAGGTCCAGCTCGACGAGCTGCTGCCCGCCGACGATCGCGACGAGGGTGTGGTCCCCCGTGAGGACCCCGCCGCCGTCGACGGCGCCCCCGAAGCTCCCGACGCGCACGGCCTCGCGGCCCGGCGTCCAGAGGAAGACGCGGCCGGTCACCGTAATCGCCACGATCTTGCCGGGCGCGGCGACGAGCGGGGCGCTGACGGGCTCGTCGAGCGACGCGCGCGCGCGGACGTGCCCTTCGGCGTCCAGCGTCGCGAGCTCGGTCCCGCACGCGACGGCGACGCCGCCGTCCTCGAGCGCGAGCGCGCCGGAGCGCTCGGTGACGAGGAGCCCAGAGCCGACGCGCGTACGGAAGCGCAGCGCGCCGTCCCGCGAGCCGAGCACGTCGCCGGCAGCCGTGACGAAGACGACGGTGCGATCGGACAGGATGGCCATCGCGCCGAGCGGCGCCGCGCCGAGCACGCCGCCGTGCGGGCGCTCGAGGCCGTCGTCCGGATCGAGCGCGATCACATCGCCGCGGCCGGTCCCGAGCAGGATGTCCCCGCGCGCGTCGACGAGGGGAGGGCCTTCGAGGCTCGCGCCCGCCGTGCGCTGCCAGGCCACGCGGAGCGAGCCCGTCGGAAGTGGTCCTCGGGCCAGGCCGGTGCGCCGTCCGTCGACGCGCGCCGTCGGCGAGGTTCCCCGCGACGGTCCCACGGTCAGGGTGGTCGGGCGCTTCGGATCGACGCGCTGCGCCTGCACCACCGTGCCCGCGAGCCCGAGCCCGAGCAGGAGCGTGAGACCGCGTACGCGGGCGACCGTGAACGCCCTCAATGGCCGCGCGGCTTCGCGAGGAAGTCCGCCTCGATCTCCGGCACGCTTCGCCCGTTCTGCGCGGGGACGGCGCGTGTCACGCGCCCGAAGACGCGCACTTGGTCGCCCTTCTTCCGCTTGTCCTCTCCGCCGAAGAGGACGCGGGCGAGGCAGGCGTTGGGGTCGGCCTTACCCGCGCAGCCGCGGTGATCGGTCACGACGAGGATCGTCTGGTGGCCAGCGACCCGCGTGTCCACGATCTCGCCTTCGACGACGATGGGCTTGCCTGCGCTGCCCGCGATGTCGTCCTTCACGGTGTCGTAGGCGGCGAGGGGCAGCGTCTCGGCGGCCTTCGCCTCGGCCTCTAGGCTGTCGACGTGCCGGACCACGGCGTGCACCGTGCGCGGCGCGAGCTGCGGCAGGCTGGCCTCGACGTCGACCGCCAGCTGGGCGGACGCGCCGATCGGCAGCGTCTTGCTGAACGTGCCCGACGCGTCGAGCGCGACGGCTTCGCCGTTCACCTTCACGCTGGCGCCGGCGCTCGTCTGCCCGGCGACGACGATCGACCTCTGGTCGGTCACGGCGTGCGACGTCGGTGCGTCGAGCTGCAGCGGCACGATGCCCACGGCGGCGGGGAGCGTCCCCTTCGACGGGGGCTCCCCCTTGTGCGTCACGACGTACGGGATCTGCTTGTCGACGCGTCGGGTCTCGCTCGCCGGGCCCGTAGTCTCTGCCGACACGTCGATGGTCACCTGGGCGCGTCCCTCGCCGTCGAGGGTCACCGGCTTGCCGTTCACCTCGACCTCGGAGGACCGGAGCGCCTCGACCCGGATCGTGATGAGCGGCGGCTTCGCGTTCACGGTCGACACGTCGGCGCGGATGCGGAAGGAGACCGGCACCACGATCTTCACCGTCTCGTTGCGCCCCATCCCTGGCCGCACGACCTGAAGGGTGAACGGGTTGTCACCGATCACGAGCGGCGCCGCGAGGACGAGGTCGCCCTGGTGGTCCTTGAGCTCCGTCTTGCTCCCCGCGAGCTCTACGCGCGTCCCGTCGGCGCAGGCGTCGCAGACGAGGTGGAGCGTCTCGTGCCCCTGCGCGTCCAGGGTCGGCCGCGCGACGATGGGAGGCGCGCCCTTCCAGAGGAGCGCCACCGCGATGCCGGCGATGAGGAGCACGCCAGCGAGACCGGCGGCGACGACCGACATCGGAACGCCGCTGCGGGCCGCGCGGAGAGGAGCAGGGATCTGGGGCTCGTCGTCGTAGAGCGGCGCCGGCGCGGGCACGATGGGATCGAGGGGCACGGGCGCCCCGAGGACGCGCGGCTTCGGTTGCGATGCCCGGCCCGGCTGTGGCGCGCCATGGGTCGGTGCGATGCCGGGCATCGCGACGCCGAGCATCGTGCCGCCGACGCCGGGACGCGGTTGTGCGGGGGCCTGTCCCGCCGCCGTCGGCGCGATGCCGGGGATGGCGACGCCGAGCATCGTGCCCGCGATCGCTGCGCGCTGGGCGGGCGCGGGCGCTGCCGCCGGAGGTCCTGCAGGGCCGGGCGGCGCGGCGATTCCGAGCATCGTCTGCCCGACGCCCGCGCGGGAGGGCGGAGCCGGAGCGGGCGCCTGGGCGCGCGGCTCGGGCACTGCCGCGACGGGCGGCGCGACGCCTGGCTGCGCTGTGACGCCGGGCTGCGCCCCCAGCATCCCCGGATCGAACGCCGAGAAGCCGACCATCGTCTGCTTGATCTTCGCGCTCTCCGCCGGTTGATGCGCGGGAACGTCGGGCACCGTCGCCTCGGGGCGCAGCGCCCGTACGCTCGCCGGCGCCGCGAACTCCATCAGCGTCTTCATCGACGTGTCCTCGATCACGGCACCGCACTTGCCGCAAAACTTCGCCTGATCGGCGAGCGGCGTCGTGCACTTCGGGCAGGCGGTCGGGAGGGCCATGGTGGGCTCGGAGGAAGTGTAGTCGAACTCCGGCGTTTTCGAGCGGCGAAGGCGAGGACCGCACAGTATGCTCCGCCCCGTGCGTGTCTTCGTGCTCGGCAGCGGCTCGGAGGGGAACTCCACCCTGATCGAGGCAGGGGGCACGCGCCTCCTCGTGGACGCGGGGTTCGGGCCACGCTCGTCGGCGCGTCGCCTCGCTGCCCTCGGTGTCGAGCTCTTGCCGCGTGGGCTCGATGGCATCGTCGTCACCCACCAGCACGGCGACCACATCGGTCACCTCGAATCGCTCGCGCGCGCGTTCCGCTGCCCGGTCTTCCTGCACGCTGGCATCGAGGCCAAGCGGGTCCGGTCACGCTGCGACGTGCGCGCGTTCGAGCCCGGGGTCGGCTTCTCGCTCGGCGCGCTGACGGTCGACGCGGTCACGGTCCCCCACGACGCGCCCCAGGTCGCGCTCCGCATCACCGCGCGCGTCGGAGGTGAGAGCTTCGGCATTGCCACCGACGTCGGCGCGCCCACGCGCGAGCTCGTCCGCCTCTTCAGCGGCTGCGACGCGGCGCTGCTCGAGGCCAACCACTGCCCCGAGCTGCTCGAGATGGGCCCGTACCCGCCGAAGCTGAAGAGGCGCGTCCGCGGGGGCCTGGGACACCTCGCGAACCACGAGACGGCAGAGATTGCCGAGCGCCTCGTCGGCACCCGCATGAAGCGGCTGCTCCTCGGTCACATGTCGCGCACCAACAACTCGCCCGAGCGCGCGCTTGCCGCGATCCGTCCCCGCGCGCGCGGCATCGAGCTCACCGTTCTCGGTCACTGCATCCCCGCGGCGCTCCGCGTGCACGCCCGCGGCCAGCTCGACCTCCCCTTCGGCCCCACCCCACCGGCTAACTAACGTATCCCACCGGTCACCGGCTTGCAGCGGGCGGTGTCGACGAGGAGCGTCGCGAGGCCCGCCGCGTCCTCGGGGCGCGCGCGCGCGCGGTCCTCGAGCGCCGCGTGGAGTCGCGCGAGCCCGCGCGTGTCGCCCCCCTCGCACATGCGCGAGAGCAGGGCGCGTAGCGTCGGGGAGGCGTCGCCCTTGGCGGCATGCGTCTGCGCGAGGAACGCGCCCATGTGCGGCGCGACGACCTCGCCGGGCGAGAATCCCTTGCCGAACGTTGGCCACAAAACCGGCACGAGCGGCATCGCGCGTGGCCCGAGCCGCACGAGCTGCGCGAGCTCGCCCTGCGACACCGGCGCCCCGTACCGCTTCGCGAACTCGGTCATGTTCGGATCGGCGTAGTGCCGGTCCATACCCTGGTATTTCCAGCCCAGCGCGAAGAGCGTCACCCCGCGGTTCTCGGGCGAGCGCTTCCACAGCTGGTTGGCCTCTTCCATGATCTCGTCGTCGTATTCGCGCTTCGGGAGCAGGTGCTCGAGGACCGCGGCCGTCGCCGCTTGCCACTCCGGTGGCTCCCGCTCGAGTCTCCGCCAGGTGTCGATGATCCGGTCGGCCGGTGTCCGTTCGAGGTTCACGAACACCTCGTCGACGAGCATCGGATCGTGCCGCTGCACGAGGGCCGCGACGAGCCGCTGGCGCGTAGCCGGCGTCGCCACCGCTTGTTCGTAGAACGACGAGGTGCAGCCGCGGTTGCGGTTGCGCTTGCCGTCCACGCCGGTCGTATGCGGGCAGACCACGTTGTCGAACATTTCGAAGTGGTCACCCTCCCCGTGGCGCGGTCGCCCCTCGGAGCGCCACGCGTCGACGAGCGCGAGGCCGAACGCGAAGCGGTCGAACCCGGGAAACGAGCTGGGCACGTCGCTGCACGCGTCGCTCGACCGGCAGGTGCCCCGCGCGGGGAACATCACGCGGACCATGTTGGCGGTCCACCGGTCGGTGAGGGCGGACGCGTTGTTCGTCAGCCAGCGGACGTAGGTGGCCTCGGCGCGTCGCCAGGCGCTGTCCTTGGGGAGCCGGCGGATCGTCTCCTGTCGGGACTGGTGCGCATCTTCCAGGTACTGCGCCTCGCTCGCGAGGTACGCGCGGATCTCCACGGCGACAGGGTCCACGGACTTCCCGACGATCTCCCCGAGCTCCGCGAGGGCGATCAAGATCTCCCCATGCGCCTCGAGCTCCGCGACCTCCCGGTCGCCTCCCTTGCGCTCCTGGCGGGCCCGTCCCTCGAGGATGTTCCCGTACCCGGGCCGCGAATGGGTCAAGTAGGAGAAGTAGTCGGCGCGCTCCTCCGGGGGGATCTTGGCCGGTGGCACGGTCCGGTAGCGGTGGTCGAGGTAGGCGTCGCGCTCGTCCTCGACCGCGTCGCGCACGAGGCCGCGGGCCACGAGGGAGCGGGTATTCGGCGGCTCGGTGATGGTAATCGTCCGCGTCGTCGGATCGAGCACCCCCTTTGGCCACTGCGCCGTGGCCTGGTAGCGGCAGGCGATCTTGCCGATCAGCTTCGCTGCGCGCTCGAAGACGCGCGGAGCGCTCTCCTTCAGCTGGACGAGATCGCGCGCGGCGTTCTCGATCGCCCGGATCAGCTCCTCTTCGAAGCTCGCGCGGTACTCGGGGAGCAGCGCAGCCTCGAGCTCGAAGGTCACCGGCTGCCCGACGATGTCCGTGAGCTCGCGCGTCGCCTGCGCGAGGCGCGCGCTGCGTGGGTCGAACGGGAGCGGATCGGTGGGCGGAACGATCACGATGACGACGAGGCCGACCTTCTGCCCCGGCCCATGCGCGCGCCCGCCCCCGGTGCCGGTCCCCCCGCCGCACGCGGCGGCCAGCGCGACGAACGCGACGAGGAGGACTCTCGCGACCGCCCCCGCGCGCGTCACTGGTTTCCTCGGGCGCGTGGGCGCGTCGTCTGCGGCGCGCGCGGTGGGCGCGGCCTAGACGCGGCGTGCTCCGGTCGCGAACGGCCGCGGCAACTGGCTTCGCTCTCGAGGCTCACCAGCGGATCTCCCGGATGCGCGCGGACGCGCCCCTCGAGGTACGTCCGCAGCTGGGCGACGTCCGCGGCGCCGGAGGGTTCGGCGCACATCAGGTTGAACAGCGAGCGGAGGGTCGTGTACGGCCGCTGCGGATCGTTCTGCGTGGCGACGAGATCGAGGAAGCGATCGAGACGCGGAACGATCGCCTGCGCGCGCGACCAGCCTGCACCGAGCGCGGGCCACATCGTCGGGAGGCGCCCGACGGTGTTCGGCGAGAAGTCGAGCGCCGCCGCAAGCTGCGCCTCGTCGAGCTTGCTGCCGAAGTCGTGCTCGAAGCCTGCCCAGTCGACCTTGCCGTTGTCGTAAGGATCGGCCTCCGCGAGGACGGTGAGCAGCGCGGCGCGCCGTGACGGGTAGGCGGCCCAGAGTCGCCGCACCTCGTCGACGAGGCGCGGCCCGCTCGTGTCGGCGATCTCGGCGAGAACGCGCACGCCGATGGTCCACGTCGCCTCGTCGGCCTCGACGGCGCGCGAGAGCACGAGGTAGCGATCGAACGGCCCCAGGCCGCCGTCGCCGTGAACGATCGCGGCGAACGCGGCCTCGGTGAACGCGGCATCTTTGCGGGAGAGGACGGCGTCCGTGAAGCGCTTCTGCGCGAGCGGGTTCTCGACGGCGAAGCGGTAGAGGTGGTAGTCGCACCTGGGCGACGTCGTCCGGTGCCCGCGCGCGTCCTTGGGGTGAGGACAGAGCACGTACTCGAAGAGGGCGTTCTCGGGCGTCCGGGCGGCAACCGTGTCGGGGTGCCCTGCGGCGATCCAGGCGTCGATGACGGAGAGCGACATACCCACCTTGTCGAAGCCGGGGAAGGCGAACGGGAGGTACCCCTTTCCGTTCAAGCCGCGCACGAAGACGTCCCGCAGGACCTGGACCTTTTGCTCCGCGTTCATCGCCGGCAGCCCTGCCGTCAGCCACTCGGTCCACGCTCGCTCGGCCGCGTGGAACGCCGGCGCGAGGCTCTGCGCGTCCTCGGGGTGGTGGACGTACCCGGTCGTGAAGTGCGAGCGCTGGAGCAAGAGGTTGCGGCGCAGATCGTCGGCGAGCTCCGGATCGGAGGTGCCGACCAGGCGCGCGAGCTCGATGAGCTTGATGATCGCCAGGGAGTGCTTGTCCTCGAGCGCCTCGGTGTCGCCTCTGGTGGCGCGGTCGCTCGTCATGAACTCGAAGTACGCGCGCCGCTCCGCGGCCGGGACGTCGCGCGGCGAGATCGACGAATACCGCGACTCGGCGACCCCCTCGTAGGAGTCACGGAGCGCTCCGTAGATGAGGCCTGGCTCGACGAGCGCGTAGGCGCGCGCGCCTTCGATCACCGTGAGCGTCCGCTGCGCTGGGTCGAGCGACGACTCCGCCTTCGTCGTGACCGCCCGGTACTTGCAGACGATCTTGCCGAGCAGCGGCGCTCCGTACGCGAACGCCGCAGGCTGGCGCTTGCCGAGCAACACGAGATCCTTCGCGACCTGCTCGATGGCCTCGATCAGCTGCCCCTCGAAGCTGGCGCGCCCCTCCGCCGCGAGCCCGGCGTCGATCACGAACGTCACCGGGTGCCCGACGATCCGTCCCAGCTCGGCCGTAGCCGCCCGCAGCCGCGCGCCGCGTGGGTCGAACGGGAGCTTCTCGGGCGTCGGCAGGATCACGACGACGACGAGCCCGACCTCGGCGCCCTCTCCGCCCGGCGCGCGCGCCGGCGAGGGGCCGCATGCGCTCACCAAGGCGATGGCGAGCGGGACCCAGGCGAGGCGAAGCAGGCGCACCCTCTCATTCTACGCGCGGGCGCCTCCGTCGTTCCTCGGGAACGGCCGAGGCGCCAAACCCCAGCCTTTTGCCGGGGCCCCGCCTCGCGCTCGCTGCTGGCAATGCGGCCGCCGAACGGCTAGAAGCCCCCTCGCCATGACCGACCGAATCGTCCACTGCAAGAAGCTCGGAAAAGACCTGCCGGGGCTCGCGCGCCCGCCGTACAAAAACGAGCTGGGCCAGCGCGTCTTCGCCGAGGTTTCGAAGGAGGCCTGGGACATGTGGCTCAAGGACTCGGTGAAGTTCATCAACACGTACCGCCTCGACCTCGCCTCGCCCGAGGGGCAGAAGTTCATGTTCAAGCAGTGCGGGATCTACTTCGGCTTCGAGGACGGGGAGATGGCGCAGACGGCCTTCGTCCCGGCGGGCGAGGAGAAGAAGTAGGCATGTCCGAGGCCGTATCCGGGGGAGTCGAGCCGCCGATCTCTGGTCCACCGCGGGCCGTTCCGCCTCCGCCGGATGGTACGTCGCGCGAGATGGCGCTGGGCATCGCGCCCTACACGTTCGCCGATCTCTTCGATCCGGCGAAGCTCGCCGCGCTCCACGCCGACTTCGAGCGCTGGTTCCTGGAGGTCGCCCCGGAGGCCCACGCCCGCTTCGCCGCGTACGCGAAGTGCAAGGGGCAGGGGATGACGCCGGAGTCCGTGAGCGAGGCGCTGCTCGCCGCCGCGCCCTTCGTCAGCCAGTTCACCGGGCGGCTCTTCGGCGTCGAGAAGGAGCTCGCCGCCTTGCGCGTCGGCGTCCTCGATCGCGAGCCGCTCTGGCGTTTCAAGCGCGACTTCGCGAAGAAGCGCGTGCTGCGCGACGGCGCAGGCAAGGCGTGGACGACGGCCGGGCGCTCGCCGGAGGCCGCGAAGGTGGCGGCGCTCGCTGCGCTCTCCGCCGTGCTCCCGGCCGACCATGACGCCCACCTCGACGAGGAGCTCTTCGTCGCCCGCGCGACCCTCCTCTTGTTCGAGGTGGACGAGACCGCCCGCAAGGCCGCCAAGGCCGGCGGCGCGCATTGGACGGACGCTCTTCGCACGCGCGTTGCCACGGTCCGCGCGGCCCTCGCGCGCGATCCCGCGTCCGCCGCCGCGATCGCGCCGGCATCCGGCGAGGCCCCGACCGACGCCGACAACGCCAAGGTCATAGCCTTCGCGCTCGACGCCGTCGAGTCGTGGCTCGCCGGGCGCTACGCCGACCACCACGATCCCATTCGCCGCTGGCCGAGCCTCCGCCAGCCCAAGAACCTCGACTACGCGAACCTGGTCGAGCTCCGCCGCCCCGATCCGCAGATGCCCGAGCTCTTCGTCGGCCCCGACCACGAGCGCCGCGAGCGCGAGGGCTTCCGCCTGACCGACCGCCGTGGCGACGCGCGCACCGTCGAGCAGGAGATCGACTACTGCCTCTACTGCCACAACCGCGACAAGGACTCGTGCAGCAAGGGGCTCTTCGAGGGGAAGACCAAGGAGCTGAAGAAAAACCCCATCGGCGTCGCGCTCGCGGGCTGTCCGCTCGAGGAGAAGATCAGCGAGATGCACACGATGCGGCGCGACGGCGACTCGCTCGCGGCGCTCTCGCTCGTGCTCGTCGACAACCCGATGTGCCCCGGCACCGGCCACCGCATCTGCAACGACTGCATGAAGGCCTGCATCTTCCAGAAGCAGGAGCCGGTCAACATCCCGCAGATCGAGACGCGCGTGCTGACCGAGATCCTCGATGTGCCATGGGGCCTGGAGATCTTCGGCTTTCTCACCCGCTGGAACCCGCTCAACGTCGCGCGCCCCTTCATGAAGCCGTATAGCGGGCGCAACGTGCTCGTCGTCGGCCTCGGGCCCGCCGGCTACACGCTCGCGCACCACCTCGCGTGCGAGGGCTTCGCCGTCGTCGCCGTCGACGGCCTCAAGGTCGAGCCGCTCCCCGAGCCCTTGACCGGCCACCCCACCCAGACCGGCTGGGTGCCGCCCGCCCCCATTCGTGACTTTCATGCGCTCTACACGGAGCTGGACGAACGCATCCTCCTCGGCTTCGGCGGCGTCAGCGAGTACGGCATCACCGTTCGCTGGGACAAGAACTTCCTCACCGTCACGTACGTCACCCTCGCGCGCAACCGCAACCTGCGCATCTTCGGCGGCATCCGCTTCGGCGGCACCCTCACGATCGAGGACGCGTGGGCCCTCGGCTTCGATCACGTCGCGATCAGCGCGGGCGCCGGGCGCCCCACGGTCATCGACATGAAGAACAACCTGACGCGCGGCATCCGCAAGGCGTCGGACTTCCTCATGGGCCTGCAGCTCACGGGCGCCTACAAAAAGAGCTCGATCGCGAATTTGCAAATCGACTTGCCGGCGATCGTCATCGGCGGCGGCCTCACCGCGATCGACACGGCGACGGAGCTCCTCGCCTACTACGTCGTCCAGATCGAGAAGGAGGCCGAGCGCTACCACACGCTCTGCCGCGAGAAGGGCGCCGAGAAGATCCGCGCCCTCTTCGACGACGAGGAGTGGCAGACGCTGCAGGTTCACCTCGGTCACGCGGCGGAGCTCGCCCTCGAGCGCGCACGCGCCAAGGCCGAGTCGCGCGAGGCGCACGTGCAGCAGCTCCTCGCCAAATGGGGCGGCGTCACGCTCGTATACAGGAAGGCGCTCGGCGACTCGCCGGCGTACCGCCTGAACCACGAGGAGGTCGCCAAGAGCCTCGAGGAAGGCGTCCGCTACGTCGAGCACATGTCGCCGCTCGAAGCAGTGCTCGACGCCACCGGGCACGTCGCAGCGGTGAAGTTCGCGCGCAAGGACGGCGAGATCACCCTGCCCGCACGCACCGTCTGCGTCGCCGCCGGCACCAGCCCCAACGTCACCTACGAGAGGGAATACGAGGGGACGTTCAAGCTCGACGCCAAGAAGCAGTACTTCCTCGCGCACACGGCGCGCCGCGAGAACGGCAAGCTGGTCGTCGCCCAGGCGACGAGCAAGGCGGGCGCCTTCTTCACGAGCTACGACAAGGGCGGCCGCGCCGTCTCCTTCTACGGCGACAACCACCCGCACTACGCGGGCAGCGTCGTCCGTGCCATGGCGAGCGCGAAGGACGGCTACCCCCATGTCTCCGCCCTGTTCGAGGAGACGACCTCGCTCGATCCCGCAGGTCAGCCGCTCCGTGACGGCAAGCTGCGCGCGCTCTACGCACGCCTCGACGAGGAGATGGTCGCGCGCGTCGTGAAGGTGAACCGTCTCACCGAGACGATCGTCGAGGTCGTCGTCCATGCGCCGATGGCCGCGCGCAAATTCAAGCCGGGGCAGTTCTATCGCCTGCAGAATTTCGAGTCGTACGCGCCCATCGTCGACGGCACGCGGCTCGCGATGGAGGGCCTCGCGCTCACCGGCGCGTGGATCGACGAGGAGAAGGGCCTCCTCGGCACCATCGTCCTCGAGATGGGCGGCTCCTCACGCCTCTGCGCCGCGCTCGCCCCCGGCGAGCCGATCGTGCTGATGGGCCCGACCGGCACGCCGACGGAGATCATCAACGAGACGGTCCTCCTGTGCGGCGGAGGCCTCGGCAACGCCGTCCTCTTCTCGATCGCACGCGCGTTCAAGGTCCTCGGCGCGCGGGTGCTCTACTTCGCCGGCTACAAGCGCGGCGAGGACCTCTTCAAACAGGACGACATCGAGGCCTTCACCGATCAGGTCATCTGGTGCACCGACAGCGGCAAGGAGGTCGCGGCGCGCCGCCCCCAGGACGTGCACTTTCGCGGCAACATCGTCCAGGCGATGCTCGCGTACGGCAAGGGCGAGATCGGCAACCAGCAGGTCCCCCTGTCCGAGGTCGCGCGCATCATCGCCATCGGCTCCGACCGCATGATGGCGGCCGTCCAGCAGGCACGGCAGACCGTGCTTAAGCCGATCCTCTCTCCGCGCCACCTCGGCATCGCCAGCATCAACTCGCCGATGCAGTGCATGATGAAGGAGGTCTGCGCGCAGTGCCTCCAGAAGCACAGGGATCCGGAGACGGGTCGCGAGTACCTCGTCTTCAGCTGCTACAACCAGGACCAGGCGCTCGAGCGCGTGGACTTCCATCACCTGCGCGAGCGCCTGCGGGCGAACTCGATGCAGGAGAAGCTCTCGAACGCGTGGCTCGAGCACATCCTCGCGACGCGACCGGATCTTCTGCGGGTCTGAGACCCGCAGAAGGTTTTGTTTGGTGGGTCTACGACCCCTCAAAACCTTGCGGTTTTGAGCCTCCCCGCGTCGCCTGCGGCGAAGTCGCGCTCTGCGCGACGGCGGACCCGGAGCACCTGGCGGGCGGACTTCACCTTGGGCGAGCTACTTGGTGACGCCGCCTTGGGTCTTGCAGCCGAAGACGACGTCGACCTTCGCGCCCTGGGCGCCGGTGGCCTTCAGCGTGGCGCAGATGCCCGGGCACATCTGAACGAGCGTCGGGGTCGCCGGGTTGTCGTAGTGCCAGCCGTTCGGATCGCTGCAGTCCTTGCTGTAGGTGAGCGTCTGCGATTTGCCGCCCGGCGGCGTGTAGTTCACGTTGACGGAGTTGATGTCGAGCGTCTGGCCGTTCGGCGGCGCGGGTAGCGTGTAGTCGCAGCCGAGCGACGACGTGCGCACCTGGCCGATCGCCTTCGCGAGATCGGCGGTCGTCTGGGCCGGGTTGTTCGTGGCGACCATGATCGCCTGACTGGTCCCGCCGCCCACGGCGATGGCGTTGAGGTTTTGCGCGTCGGGTCCGACGCCGATGACGTACGTAGGGATCGACGCGGCCACGGCCTTCGCCGCTGCGGCGACCTCGGCGGCGGCGCCGGCGACGTCCTTCGGGTTCTGCGCGCAGTCGTTGGGATCGCCGTCGGTCACCAGGACGATGACGACCTTCTCGCCGGGCTTCAGCGTCTTCTGTATCTGCTGCGCGTACAGGATGGCGCCGCCCTCCGCGGCGATCGTCGGGGTGCCGCCGCCGGGGTTGTTCTTCGCGATGATGCTCTGGAACGTGGGGCCGGCGGGGAGGGCGGTCATCGGCACCGCAGGCGTGGCGTAGACCGCTGTATTGCACTTGTCCGACTGGCCGAAGAACTGGATCGACGCGTGAAGGCCCGTCGAGGTCGTGCTCCCGAAGAAGTTGTCGAGGGCGGCCGTCGCCGACGTCCATTTGGAGTTCTGATCCATGCTCCCGGACTTATCGACCATGAAGACGAGGTAGACCGGCAGCCCGTTGGCTCCGGCGCTCGACGTGGCACACGCCGATCCGGGCGTCACGCCCCCGGGGTTGCCGCTCGAGCCGCTCGAGCCGAACGCGCCGCCGCTCGACCCGTTCTGCCCGCCGTCGCCGAGCAGCCCACCGTTGGGATCCCCGAACGTCGAATCTCCTGCGGAGCTGCCGCAACCGGAGCTCCCGCAAGCCATCGTGACGAGCCCTACGGCACCTGCGGCGAGAGCGAACGGCCTTAGGATCGACATGGAGAAACCTCCTAGGAGACAGGGAAGATCCTCCAGTACTGCAACCATCGTTCCCGAAGGTGGCGACTTTCCGCCAGGCACGAAACTTCCGCGCATCGCGTGGATCGCGTCGCTGGCGACCCCCACCCGAGGTCCGTTTAGCTGGGCAGCCCGCTATCCATGTGATGCCGGCCGGTCTCAGGGGCCTTGTGGCACCGTCAGCGCGTCACGCCTCCTTGTGTCGCACATCCTAGGACGACGTCCACACGCCCGCCGGCGGCCTTCAAACCGTCGCAGCTCGCGCCGCACATCGAGATCTTCGTAGGCGGGGCCGGATCGTCGTAGTGCCAGCCCTGGCCATTGCCCGAGCAGTCCTTGTTGTACGAGAGCGTCTGCGGGGCGCCGCCGCCACCGGGCGTGTAGACGACGTTGACCTTGTTCGGATCGAGCGATTGGCCTGGCGGCGCCGCGGGGAGCTTGTACTCGCACGTCAACGCTGCCGCGCGGATCTGCGAGACGGCCTTGATGAAGTCGGTCGTGATCTGGTTCGGGTTGGACGTGTTGACGAGGATCGCGCTGCCGGTGCCGCCGCCCTTGGCGATGGTGTTCAGGTTGGAGAGGCTGCTGCCGACGCCCACGACGTACGTGGGGATCTGCTTGGCGATCTTCGCCGCCTCCGCGCCGACGCTCTGCGCCGACGAGTTGCAGTCGTTCGGATCGCCGTCGGTGACGAGCACGACGGCGACCTTTTCGCCGCCCGTGAAGCCGGCCTGCAGCTGCTTGGCGTAGTCGATCGCTCCGGACAGGGCGGGCAGCGTCGGCGTGCCGTAGTTCGGATTGGGGCCGTTTTGCGCGAGCGCGTTCCGGAAGCTGCCGCTCGGATCGGGCAGCGCCGTCGCGGCGACGAGAGGCGCCTTGTACGTCGCCGACGAGCACTCGCCGTTGTCGTACGGGAAGACCTGCATCGACGCGAAGAGCCCCTTGCTCTGCGCGTCGCCGAAGAACGAATCCAGACCGGCGACGCACGCGTCCCATTTGTTGTTGGGCGACGGGTTGAACTTCATGCTGCCGGAGCGGTCGAACATGAAGACGAGGTAGACCGGCACCTGCTGTGCCTCGGCGGTCGTCGTCGCGCACGCGGCCGCGTCGAAGTTGCCACCGCCGCCGCTGCCGCCGTCGCTGCCGCCGAGCGTCGGACCGTTGCCACCCGCTCCGCCGCTGGAGCCCGGATCCTTGCCGCTGCTGCCGCCGGTGCTGGGGCTCACATCGGTGAAGCCGTTGCCGTGGCCTTCGCTGCTGCACGCGGTCGCAGAAAGGGCGGTGGCCGTGAGAAGGAGGCCGAACGAGGCGAGGCGGGTCGGAAGGGTCACAGGTGGGGGTCCCAGGGGTTGGTTCGAGCGGGTGGAGTGCATAGGGTGCAATGTGTGTTCCCGTGACGGTGCAAAGCTACACCCCTGAAAATTCCAGGTGATCCGCGCGCGGTCCGGGGGTAGGTGGGGAGCGACGTGCCCGCTCGCGATGGATCCGACGCATCCCAGCTTCGACATGACGGAGCGTTCTTGCGGCGCCTCGCGCGGCTCGGTGCGTCGCGCGGTCCAGGCTGGTTGTTGCGCTACTCGCCTGCGTTCTTCGGGCTCGCGGCGGCGGCTCTTCTCCCGTCGGCGCGGCACGCGATCCGGAACAACCTCGTCCGAGCGCGGGGTCCCGCGACGCCGCTGCGCGATGCCGTCGACACCGGACGCACGTTCGTGACGTACGCGGGCTGCCTGGCCGAAGGGTTGGCAAGCGGCTCGCCGAATTTCTCGCTGCCGGTGGCGACGGTGCACGGCGATCTCCACATCCGCCAGGCGCTCGCCGAAAACAGAGGCGTCGTCTTCGCGACGGCGCACACGGCGGGCTGGGAGATCGTCGGCCCGCTGCTCGGGCGTGACCACCAGCTCCGTGTGATGATGGCGATGTACGAGGAGCGTGATCGCGCCGCGGCGCGCATCCAGGACGGGGCGCGCGCGGCGGGGGGCCTTCGAATCGTCCACGTCGGGGTCGATCCGCTCGCGTCGCTCGCGCTCCTGCGCCACGTGCGCGGCGGCGGCGCGGCGGCGCTACAGATCGACCGCGTCGCCCCCGGCCAGCGAACGCGCGACGTGCGCCTGTTCGACGCGCCGGGGCTCGTCCCCGAAGGGCCGCTGCGCCTGGCGGAGGTCACGGGGGCGCCGCTCCTGCCCGTCTTCTGCGCACGCCTCGGGTTTCGACGGTACGTCATCGAAATCGCCCCCCCCATCCACCTCCCGCGCCGGGCGACCGAAGCGGAGCGGACCGTCGCGGCCCAGGAGATCGCCGACGCCATGACGCGCTTTCTTCGTGCCCACCCCACCCAGTGGTTTTCGTTCCAGGAGTAAGGCCCGGAGGGTTTGGGTTGTAGCGCGGCGAGACTTCTGGCAAAAGCGCGCACCCCCATCCATGGCCGTCCGTTTCCACATTGGCGCGAAGCAGCTACGCGGAGAGCTCAGCGCGTACGCCAAGCGCTTCGATTTGCTCGAGGTTTCCACCGGAGCGGTGGGCGCGAAGGGCGCGGCGACGATGGCGACGCTGAGGCGCTGGCGCAAGCAGGTGCCGCCGCACTTCGAGTTCGTGGCGATCGCCGGGCCCGCGCTCTCGAAGCTCGTCGCGGGCGACGCGTTCGAAGCGGAGCTCGCGGGCCTCCTCGCGGCCGTCGAAGCGCTGCAAGCGCGCACCATCCTGCTGGCGACGCCGATGGAGGTCACGCCGAGCAAGGTCTGGCGCGACCGGATGAAGAAGCTCCTCGACAGGCTGCCGCGCGACGCGTCGCAGGTGGCGTGGGAGCCGCGCGGTGTGTGGGAGATCGAGGACGCCGCGGTCGCGGCAGTGAAGTGGGGCATCGTGCTCGTCGTCGATCCGACGCGCGATCCGGTGCCGGCGGGGAACGTCGCCTACGCGCGCCTGCCCGCGATGGGCGAGACGCGCTCGTACGGCGCGGCCGCGCTGGAGCGCGTGATCGTGGCCATCGGGGAGCGGCGTGACGCGTATGTCGTCCTCGAGACGACGACGGCGCTCGAGGAGTGCAAACGCCTCCGGACGATGGCGCAAGGCACGCGCAAGACGGTCAAGGTCGGCGGTAGCGCGCGGCTCATTCGTCCGCGGGGCGTCGTGCGCGTGAAGGACGACGAGCAAGAATGACCGCGGGTCGCGCGCGCGCGCTCGCGGTGGCCTCCGATCCGGTCGCTGCCGCGGCGGCGACCGAAATGCTCGCGCGAGGCAACGCAGTGGACGCGGTCGTCGCGGGGGTCCTCGCCGCGGCGGGTGAGCATGCGGGGGTGCTCCTCGGTCCGGTGCAGATCCTGGTGGGCGGCCCCGGCGTCGGCCTCCGCGCGATCGACGGCCGCGTGCGCCAGCCCGGCAAGGGGGTTGCGCGTCCTCGGGGCTTCCTGCCCGACGAGGCGATCCCGCGGGCGGCGCGCGTCGGCGTCCCCGGCTTGCCTGCCGCTCTCGCCACGGCCCTCGCGAGCTTCGGCAAGTCGACGGCCGCGCAGGTTGCTGCCGCGGGGATCGCCCTGGCGGCGTCGGTACCCGAGCGCAAAGCGGTCCTCGTGCGCCTCTCGCAGCGCGGCCCGTCGGCGCTGGCCGACGCGCAGATCGCCGGCGAGCTCGTCGCGGCAGCAGGTCGCAATGCGGGGGGCGTTCTCACCGATCAGGACCTCGAGGATCTTCGCCCCAGCGTGGAAGGCTGCGCGACGTTCGAGATGGACGGCCGGCGCGTCGCCACCGTGCCGTGGGGCGCCACCGCCATTCGCGACGCACGCGAGGCGGGTCCGTCCGCGGCCGACGTACACGCCGTCGTCGCTGCCGACGTGCGCGGCGTGCTCGCCGTCGCCTGCTACATGGCGCCGTCGCCGGACGAGGCCGCGTCGATCGAGGCGCTCGGCCTGAGCGCGCCGCTCCTCGCCGCCCCCGTGCTCCGTGGAACGCCAAGGGTAAGGCCGGGGGACCTCGTGGCCGCCGCCGCGCCCATTGCGCTGTCCTCGCCTCTGGGCGCGGACGCCGTGGACGTCGCGCTCGCCGCCGTGCGCGCCGTGGACGCCGAGCGCTCCCTCGGGGCGCTCTTGCGCTTGCTCGCTGGCGGCGCGCCGCTCGACGCGGCGGCCCGCACCTCCGACGCACGCGCCATCGGCCTCGTCCGCGGCGCGACCGAGGTCACCGCTGTCGGCGACTGAAGGGGGGGCCGAGAGTTTTCCGACGGGCTTGTGGCCGCCTACTTCGAGACGATCTTGACGCGGCCGGCGGCGATGTCTGCGGCGGCGCCGGCGCCCTCGAAGGCCGCGCCGACGCGCGTGTCGGCGAGGAGCTCGCGCGCGAAGAATGCCGTGAGGTAGCGGAGCGCGTGCGCGAGGACCGTCTTGGAGTCGGCGGTTCCCGCGGGGGTGCACAGGTTGCACGCGCTGCAGCTCGTCTGGTCCTCGAGCTGGGTGTGCCCGGCTCCGACGGCCGTGACCTCGACCGAAGGGGCCGCGCTGGCCGCGAAGAGCACGTCGAAGTTGTCCGCGGCCGGCGAGCACGTCGAGGACAGCTGCGCGCCGAGGTACGCCGTCGGAACGCCGAGCAACGCGATCGTGTCGCGCGCTTGTGCGCCGCCGCTGAAGGCCGCGGCGTCGACCGGGTCGAGGCCGAACCACGCCTTCAGCTTCCCGTGCAACGCCCCTTCGGCGGCGAGCAGCGTGGCCTTACCGCCGCGGGAGTGCCCGGCGAGGCCGACGCGCGCGACGTCGACCTTCGCGCCGAGCGCGCCGGGCATCCAGGTCGTGACGGTGTACGCGATGTCCGCGGCCACGTCGGTCGTGACCGTGAGCGCGCCGGGATCGTCCCGGACGAGCATCGCGATGCCGTGGCTGGCCAGGCGACGCCCGTAGACGGCGTAGGCGGGGGAGGTCTGAAGGAGGCCTGGCGAGAGGCTGACGACGGGATGGAGGCCGGCGGGCGAGGGGAGGTAGGCGGTGATCGAGAACGTTCGGCCGCCGTTGGAGAGCGTCGCGGTCTCTGTCGTGAAGGGGAGGGGGCCGTCCTGGTCGTAGAGGGACGCGGCGCCCGAGTCGCCGTCGGCGTCGGCGCGGGCATGGGAGTCGGCGACGGCGTCGGCCTCGGCGTGGGAGTCGGCGCCGGCGCCGGCGTCGGGAGGGGCAGCGTCACCGGCGTCGGTGGACGGTGAGGCGCTCGGCAGATCGGTCGCGCAGGCGGCGGCCGCGAGAGCCAGCGCCAGCGTGACGGCGCGCCGTGTGGAGCGCTCAGCCATGGATGACGGCGGCGAAGAGATCCGCGATCTGCTGGTGTCCCGTCGGGTTCGGGTGAATGCAGGTCAGATCGAACCAGAGCTCCGCGTTCGGTCCGCGGTAGCACTGCAGCGCGGGATCGGTGCGGCGGTAGCCGTGGCCGCAGAAGTGCTCGAGCAAGAAGACCATGTCGATCTTCGTGTCGACCACGACCTTCATGATCTGCTCCTGGTAGTGCACGATCGCCGGCGCCCCCTGCGGCCAGTTCCCCTTGAAGCCCGCGAGCGACGCCGCCGGGCACGAAAGCAAGTCGCCGGACGTGTCCGTGTACTCGTAGACGTTGGTGAGGACGACGTCGATCCCGCTCGGGAATCGGACCGGGTCTTTCAGCCACGTCATCGCGTCGCGCAAGAGGCCCGCGGACTCGTCGGCCTTCGCCTGCGCGGCGGTCGCGTCGAGGCCGTCCTTCGCCCAACCGGCGATGTCGTTGCCGCCCATCGTCATGACGACGAGGGTGCGCCGCGTGTCGACGGCTTTGGGAAAGCACTTCGGGATCTGCTGCCCGCCGATGAGCAGATCGTCCATCTTCGCGCCCCACTTCGCGCAGTCGGCGACCTCGGCGGTGCCGTAGTGCTTCACGACGTCTTGGGCTACGAGGGTCCGGAAGATCTGCGCCGGCGTGTTGGGGGGCGTCCCCTCCGTGACCGAATCGCCGAGGAAGACGAGCCGCTCGACGCCGGTGATTTCCTGGTGGTGCGTCCCGGCGCAGCTCGGGCGGACGATCGGGTGGTACTGGTCGTAATCCGGCCCCGCCACGGCCCCCTTGAGCCCCTGGAAGCACGCGGCCGCCGTGGTGGGCCCGGCGTCGGCGGCGTCTCGCCCTCCGGCGTCGGCCGCGGTGGCGTCGAAGCCCCCCGCGTCCGCTCCGCCGCCTCCGCCGCTGCCCACCCCACCCGCATCGCTCCTCGTAGGCGCCCCGCCATCGTCCTCGGCGGGGCCGGCACGCGGCGCCTCGACTCCCCCCGCGCAGGCGGCGGAGACGGCGCAAAGGAACACGACAAGACCAAAGTGACGGTGCGCCTTCATCGAGCTTTTAGGTACCGCGGTGGCAATATTCCTTCAATAGGAACGTTTATGTTTCAATGATTGGGACTTGAACGAGACGCCGCCTTCCTGCACGATCGGTCGGTGTCGAGTGCGCGGGCGCCGGGGCGGGGCAAATACGACAGGCGGACCTCTCCGGAGGATCGGGCAAGGGAGCAGCGACGCCGCCTGTTCGCCGCGGCGACCCACGTGTTCGCGAAGAAGGGCTTCGCGGGCGCCACCGTCGACGCCATCGTCGCCGAGGCGGGGACCAGCCGCCGCACCTTCTACGAGCACTTCGACGATCTGAAGGACGTGCTCCTCCTCCTGCACGACCGCATCGCCAACGCGTCGTTTCGCGTGATCGAGCAGTGCGTGCGCGCGCAGAGCCACCCCAACGATCAGCTCCGCGCGGGCGTGGAGGCGTTTATGGGCCTCATCGTCCACTTCTCGGACCAGGCCCGGGTCCTCTTCCGTGAGGTACGCGCGGCAGGACCGGAGCACGAAGTTCGGCGCGAGGCGCTCCTGTCACGTTTCGCCGCGCTCCTCTTCGAAGGGGTCACGCGGGCAAACGCGATGCGAATTGCCACCAAGGCGCCCGACGAGCTGCGGATCTTCGCGCTCGTTGCGGCGATGGAAGCGGTCGCCATGCGCTACGTCGAGCGGCGGGACGAGTCACGGGCTGCGGAGGCCGTCGACCCCTTGGTCGATATGGTCATCCGGGCTTTCGCGTGACCGCCCTCGCAGTTCGCGCGCTCTAATGGGCTGGACTGACCAGACCAGGCGGGAACCGGACCCGACTAAAGCTGGACTCGCCCCGACCAGACCAGGCTGGAACAGACCAAGCTGGACCCGACCCGACCCGACTAGAGCTTGACGCCGTGTCGCTTCGCGTAGGCCATGACGCCGATCTTGTCGATCGTGCGGATGTCGCGCGTCGTCAGCTTCAGCGTCACGAACCGCTTCAGCTCGGGAACCCAGACGCGGCGCGACTGGATGTTCACGTTCTGCCAGCGCTTGGTCTTGATGTTCGAGTGGCTGACGTTTTGCGCAAGGAGCTTGCGCTTGCCTGTAATGTCGCTCTTGGCCATGGCGTAAATCCCTGCGAAATGAGGGCGCAACTTGGCGGAGGGAGCCGCTCATGTCAAGCGATTACCGTCAGCCTTCGTCGCGGTCCCCGGCGGACTCTTCTTCGCGCCCGCGGTCAGGCTTCGCCGCGATCTGGTGAACGTCGACCGTCCTGGCTCGGCTACCCAGGGCAATCGCCAGGATCTGGAAGAGCCCGAACGCCGCGATCGTGGTCGCGGCCAGGGTCAGGATCGCCGCGATGACATAGCCCCACGCGCCGTCCGTCGCGTCGGCGGCGAGGCTCGAGCGCTCCGCAATCGCGCCAAGCAGCTGGGGTGCCTGCACCGCGACCCGCAGCGAGCCGAGGACGAGGATGAGGGCAGCCCAGCGGTCACACCCGGCGCTGGTCTCGGCCCCCATGTAGCCGAGGAGGCCGGTGAGCGCCGCGGCCGCGACGGCCCCGTCGGCGATTCGAACGGGGAGGGGGGCCGAGGCGTCGAGCGCCCCGAGGACGCCGAGCACCACGGCCGGGAGCGCGCACGCGAGCGCCACGGTCAGGACGATGCGCGCGGCGCGAAACGCCCGAAAGCGCGCGCGGAAAAGGAGCGCAGCGGGCAGAAGGGTGGTGAGCGCGAGCGCCGAGATTGCGTGCGTGACCCCCTGGTGGCCCAGCGGCGCGAGGGGCCCCCGCTCGAGGGCGCCGAGGCCGAGCAGCGCTGAGCCGGCCAGGACGGCGACGATCGCGCGAACCATGTAGGGCGCCGGAACGGCCGCCCCCACCGCGGCAATCGCGGCGGTCAGGAGCGAGCCCTCGAAGACGCGGGAGGTGTGGGGCCCGAAGCCGAGGTGCGCGGCCACAGCGGAGAGCGCGCACGCCCCCGCGAACGCCGCGAGCCACACCCGGATGGTCGTTCGTGCGGGCGCGCGCGGCGCGACCTCTTCGCGCAGAATGTCCGAAGCCAGGATGGGCGGGCGAACCGAGAGCCTCGACGCGCTTCGCCGGGCGTTGGCGGGGAGCGACGTGGTCGACATCGGCGGAGGCTCGAAGGAAGAGCCCGGTTCCGGAGCAGCTGGGGGTCGCTCGCGCATCGGTACGCTCCGCTCAGGTTAGCGCCGATTGCCCCAGCTTGGAAACGAGGGCGCGGCACCACTGGCGCATTGCGTCAAAATTGGGGGTTGGGAAGAGGCCTACCTCGTCCATGTAGAGCCGCCGCGCCAGCTCGACCTGGATGGCGTGCACGCCGTCGAGGGGGCGGCCGTAGTGAGCGGTCGAGAAGCCGCCTCGGTACGGATCGTCGTGGCGAACCGAGAAGCCCGCGTCGCGCGCGTGGTCGTCGACCAGATCGATGTAGCGCGCGTCGGCGGTGGTCCTGCCGCGCGAGCCCGGAACGACGTCGGCGCGGCCGGCCGTGCTCGAGGCACCGGCGCCGCGTCCGGCGCTCGGCATCGAGTGGGCGGCCAGGAGCACCGCGTGTCCGAAGCGCTCCACCTTGCGCGCGAGCGCTGCGTTCAGCGCCGTGTGGTAAGGGCGGTAGACGTCCTCGAGGCGGGCCTGCAGCTCGTCCTGGGTCAGCCGCCGCGTATGCACCGGATCGCCGTCCCCGGTCAGCCGCCACACGAGGCCTCGCGTTGCGCGAACGCTGCTGGCAACGCCCTCGACGGTCTCGGAGTCCACGTCTTGCTCACCGCGGTTCAGGTCCACGACGTAGCGCGAGACGTGGGCGACCAGGAGCGTCGCTCCCTCCAGTGGGGCCTCGTCGTAGAGGCGGTCGACGAAGAGGTCGGCGTCTCGGCCGATCGAGTACGTCGGCGCACGCAGCGTCGCGAGGTACGCGGGCGGAACGAAGGTGCCGGCGTGGGGCACCTCGACGACGAGGGGGGTCTCCCCACGCTCCGGCTCGCGAACGGTGAAGTGATCCATGCGCCCCCCAAGTCCTATAGCAACCGTCCTTTGGACGGAACGGTTGCGATAGCCTCCTTCTGGGTCGCCACCGTTCGACGCGCCGCAGGAACGACGGCGGCTCAGGCCCGCGGATGGGCCCGGGTGTGCGCCGCGCGGATGTGGTCCTGGGCCACGTGGGTGTAGATCTCGGTCGTGGCGAGGTCGGCGTGGCCCAACATGGCCTGCACGGCGCGCAGGTCCGCGCCGCCGCGCAGGAGATGCGTCGCAAACGAGTGGCGTAGCTTGTGGGGCGAAAGCGGGGCCGCGATCCCGGCGGCCCGGGCGTAGCGCTTGAGCAGCTTCCAGAAGCCCTGCCGGGTGAGGTAGCCGCCGCGCGGTGACAGGAACAGCGCCGGGCTCGCTGTGGTGCGCTTGCTCCGGACGTCGCGCAGGTAGGTCGACACCGCGTCGAGCGCAACTTCGCCGACCGGAACGAGCCTCCGCTTTCCTCCCTTTCCGTAGGCGCGCACGAGACCGGTCTGCGTGTCGAGCTCGCCGAGCTTCAGCCCGCAGAGCTCGCTCACGCGGAGGCCCGACGCGTACATGAGGTTGAGCATCGCGCGGTCGCGGATGCCGCGATCGGTGTCGGTCGGCGGCTGCGCGAGCAGACGGTCCACGTCATCGAAGCTGAGGACCTTGGGCAGGCGCCGGCCCAGCCGCGGCCGCTCGACCAGGGTCGTCGGGTCGGCGCCGATCGCCCGCTCCTTCACGAGAAACCGGAAGAACCCGCGCAACGCCGAGAGCTGGCGCGCGCTCGAGCGCGCGCCGAACCCGGTCTTCACGTTGTGGGCGAGCAGCTCGGAGATGACCAGCGCGTCGACGTCGCGCGCGTCGGCGCCGTCGGGCAGGCGGGCGGCCAGCGCGCCCAGATCACGCGCGTAGGCCTCGAGCGTGTTCGCCGCGAGGCTCCGCTCGACGCGGAGGTGGTCGAGGTAGACGTCGATCCATCGGTGAAGGTCCAACGTCTTCGAATCTACAACGGCCCATCGCGCGTCGGCCCACTTCGCTTCAATGGATTCGTTCGAAAGAGTCGCTTCGATAGATTCGTTTCGAAAGGGTCGCTTCGAACGAATGTGAGCATGACCTCATGTCCGCGTCGCCGCGACCATCTCGGCGAGGAGCGGTCCCGGCGCGTCCTGGCGCATCAGCGCCTCGCCGACCAGTGCCGCGTCGGCTGGCCCGGCGGCGACCGCGCGGATCGCCTCGGCGTTGCCGAGGCCGGAGAGATGCACAGCCACGACCCCGTCCGGAATCGCCGCAAGCACGCGAGCGGCGCGCCCCTTGTCGATCTCGAGCGTGTCGAGATCGCGGGCGTTCACTCCGATCACGCGGCCACCCGCCTCGAGCGCGCACGCGAGCTCGGCTTCGTCCGTCACCTCGACGAGCGCCTCGAGCCCCAGCGCCCGGCACCGGCGCGCGAGACGTGCGAGGTCGGGCGGGGCCACGATTCGTGCAATGAGCAGCACGGCGTCGGCGCCCGAAGCGCGCGCGAGCTCGAGCTGGAGCTCGTCCAGCACGAACTCCTTCGCCAGGAGCGGCACGGAAAGGTCGCCGGCGTCGAGGCGCGCACGGGCCTGTGCGAGATCGTCGAACGAGCCGTCGAAGAAGGGCCCGTCGCAGAGCACGCTGATCATCGTGGCGCCCGATTCGGCGTAGACCCTTGCTCGGCTTGGCGCGTCGAGCACACGGGACAGCGGGCCCGCGCTCGGGCTCTTCCGCTTCACCTCGGCGATCAAGCGTAGGGGCGCGCCCGCCGGGCGTGAGAGTGCGGTGTGGACGTCGAGGCAGGTGCGCGCCGGCGCCGGAATGCGTGCGCCGCGACGCGATGCGATCTCACGCCGCTTCGAGGCAAGTATGTCGTCGAGTAAGCTCACGTCGTTCGAGAGGGAGGAGAAGGAGGAGGGCTCGCGTGGCGCCGGGTGGCCTCGCGCCACAAGTCGAGCGCTCGGGCCGCGGCGCCGCCCTCGAGCGCCGCGCGCGCACGCTCGGCGGCCGCCATCGGGCTCGTCTCCGCGCCGATCGCAACCAGGACGGCCGCGGCGTTGAGCACGACGGTGCCCGTCGCGCGGTGTGGCGTTCCGCGCAGGATCTCCTCGATGGACGCGGCGTTCGTCCGAGCGTCACCGCCGGCGATGGCGTCCGCGCCGACCCGCGCGATCCCGAAGTCCTCGGGCGCGACGATGCGCTCGCGGACGTTCCCCCCCTCGAGCTCGCTCACGCGGGTCGGCGCGCAGGGGCTGACCTCGTCGAGGCCGTCTTCGCCGCGCACGACCCACGCGCGAACGACACCCAGCTCTCCGAGCGCGCTCGCGAGGATGGGGCGCAGCCGGTCCTCGTACACTCCGACGAGCTGGTGCGTTGCGCGCGCAGGGTTCGCGAGGGGCCCGAGCGCGTTGAAGATCGTTCGCACGCCGAGCTCGCGGCGCGCCTGGGCAGCGTGGGCAAGCGCCGGATGGTGGGCCGGCGCCATGAGGAACACGATGCCTGCCTCCCGAAGCACCGCGAGCTGGCCCTCCAGCGGGACGGCGAGCGGCAGGCCCAGCGCCTCGATCACGTCCGCGCTGCCGCACTGGCTCGAGACGGAGCGGTTGCCGTGCTTGGCGACCTTGAGCCCGCATGCGGCGACGACGACGGCCGCCGCAGTCGAGATGTTCAGCGTGCGCGCGCCGTCTCCGCCCGTCCCGCACGTGTCGACCACCATCGGCAGCCCGTGCTCGAGCGCGCTCATCTTCGCGCGGAGCGCCTCGGCTGCGGCGACGATGATCTCCTTCGTCTCGCCGCGCATCCGGAGAGCGATCGCGAACGCCGCCGTCTGCACCGGCGTCCACGCGCCAGCGAGGATCGCGTCGAACGCAACGCGGACCTCGTCGGGCGTCGCGCCGCGCTCTTCGATCCGGGCGAAGAGCTCGGGGAACGAGGTCGTCATCCGGGCGCTCCCAGGCTCCCGAGCCAGTTGGCAATGATCCGTTTGCCGGCAGGCGTGAGCACGCTCTCCGGGTGAAATTGAACGCCCTCGACCGCCAGCGTCTTGTGGCGGAGGCCCATGATCTCGCCCTCCGCGGTCCACGCGCTGATCTCCAGCGATTCGGGGACGCTCGATCGCTCGACGAGCAGCGAGTGGTAGCGCGTCGCGTCGAACGGCGTGGGGAGGCCGCGGAACAGGGTGCGCCCGTCGTGCTCGATCGGCGACGTCTTGCCATGCATCAGGCGCCCGGCGCGCACGACCTTTCCGCCGAACGCCTGCCCGATCGCCTGGTGGCCGAGGCACACGCCGAAGATGGGAATCTTGCCCGCGATCTCCTCGATGCAGCGAAGCGATACGCCGGCTTCGTTCGGCGTGCACGGACCCGGGGAGATGAGGACGCCTGCCGGCGCGTCGGCGAGGATGCCCGCGACGTCGATTTCGTCGTTCTTCACCACGCGCGTCTCGGCGCCTAGCTCGCCCAGGTACTGCACGAGGTTGAAGGTGAACGAGTCGTAGTTGTCGATGACGAGCACGCGCGAGGCCATGGGAAAAAAGTCTACACCGTCGGACGAGGCGTCACGGGGCCTTCGCGGCACCGGCGGCGGCGCCGTCCGAGATCGCCTGCGACGCGCGCAGCACGTGCTTCTCGATCTCCGCCTGCTTCAGCGCGCTCGCCAGCTGCGCCTCCTGGTCGTGGCTGCGGAGCGCGACGACGTAGCGCGGCAGCTCGTCCTTTCGTTCTGCGAGGGCGGCGAGCATGTCATCGCGGCGCGCACGTCCCCACGCCGACTCGGGCGTCGTCGCGCGTGCGATCGCCAGCGCCCCCTCGGTCGCAGGCAAGACGCTCGTCTCGAGCAAGCCGGCTGCCTCGTCGTCGCGGTGGGCCTTCTCGGCGCGCCCTTCGTCGTCGAAGGCTCTCTGCACCCGAGCCTCCGCGTCGACGATGCCGCGGAGCGCGATCTGATCGCGCTCGACGCGCAGCGCCTCCTCACGGGCGGGATCCTTGGCGCAGGCCGCAAGCCCCGTCGCCAAGGCGGCCAAGGCGACCAGCGCGACCAGCGCGGCCGGCGCGGTCAGCGTCGATGCTCGCCCGACACCGACGCCACCTACGCCGCGCGCTGGACCTCGGCGACCATCTTCTTGAGGCGCGCGCGGTCCATCGGGTCGATCCCGGTGAACCTCAGCGCCTGCAGCTCGCCGTGATGCCATACGTGCCGCGTCCATAGCCACATTCGCTCCGAGCGCCCGGGCACGCCGAGCTCCACCGCGTAAAAGTCGCGGGCGAGGTCCGGCTCGTTGAACCGCCGGACGAGCATGCCGCTGCCCGACACGTCGACGAGCTTTACCAGGTGAGGGAAGCCGTCGATGTACTTGTTGAGAAAGATGGTTCCGAGGCTCGCCCGAGGCATCGTCCGACGGTCATCCATATGGCTACGCCCTCCGCAGACCAGTGTAAGCAAATGTAGGCGAAACGGCCTAGCAAATGTCCGCGTCAAAGCGAGAAGGCCCCTGCGTTTTCCATAACAGCGTCGTGACGTTGACACGGCGGGCCCCGAGAAACTAACGTCGCGACGAGCGCGAGGCGCGCGCGCCTGAGGAGACGCATGGCCGACGAAAAAAAGCCGAAGATTGACCTGAAAGCGCGGCTTGGCAAGACGCAGGTCGGCGCACAAGTCCCGGTGCCCGGCGGCATTCCCGCTCCGCACGCGGGGTCTTCGGCGGGCATGGCTGTGCCTCCGCCCACGCCCACCCCAGGCGTCGCGATCCCGGTTCCGCTCGGCGTCCCGGTGGGGCCTCCGCCGTTCGGGGGCTCGTCGTCACGCGACATCGACCCGTCCAACCCGCTCGCGGCCGTCGCTACGCCGTACCGCGCGCCGGTGACCGCGCCGGCGCCGCAAGCCCAGCCGCAGCGCATCGAGGTCGACGAGGCCACGGTCCATGAGGCACGCCGCGGCGCGCGCCGCATGGGGATGGTCCTCTCGCTCGTCGTCGGCGTCATGGGCGTCGCGATCGGCTACGTGGCCGGCGGCGCCAACGAGAAGAGCGCCGCGCGCGGCAAGAGCAAGGGCGACGCGGCCGAGCTCGCCATGAAGGTCGACGCGGCGCGCGCCAAGATCAAGATCCTCGGTGACAAGGTCGAGGCGGGCAAGAACCTGCTCATGCGCGACCACAAGTACCCTACGGATCTGACCAAAGATCTCGGCGCCATCAACGTCGACTTCGACGGGTCGCAGCTCGCAGGGCGCCGCTTCAGCGGATTCCCCTCGGCGACCACGCAGGAGCTCGTCGACTTCGTCACCAGCGTGCAGTCGCTCAACGATCGTAAGCTGTTCCTCCAGAACCAGCTCACGAAGCTCCAGAAGCCGATCAGCGAGCAGCTCGCCGGGTCGTCGGTGTCCATCAATTTGATGGTCGTCGCGACGAAGGACGGAAGCGCGATCCTCGCGGCGTTGAAGGATCCGATCAAGATCCAGGGCGACCAGGTCGCCTTGCCGAAGGAGTTCGTCTTCGCCGATCCGGGCGGGAGCGGGAACGGGAAAATAGACAAGTACAACGGCGGCGACCTCGGCAAGGGCGCAGGCTTCGCGGTCACGCCGAGCTCTTTCAACAAGGTTTGCCCGAGCGAGACGCAAGGGCAGATCGCGCAGCTCGGCGCCGCCCTCGCCGGCATCCTCCGTGAAATTCAGGGTGAGAAGCAGCCCGCGGGCGACATCGTGCAGGACACGAAGCCCGGCCTCATCGACCGCGCCGAGACGCTGGCGAGCGCCCTCAAGAAGGTCGAGTAGCCTCGGCCCAGACGAGGCCGGACTCGGCGTCCGCGCCGAGGTTCGTGTAGCCGCGCGCCAGGAGCGCGGTCGCGCGGACCGCGATGGGGACGTTCGCGCGGCTGCCGGCGAAGAGGCGCGAGAAGAATCCGCCTACCTGCGCCCGCCCGGCGAGGACGACCACGAAACGGCCCGCGGGGACATCGTCGGCGTGCGGGATCTGCAGCGCTGCGACGTCCACCTGCGCCCGCTCGCCGGCCTCGGGGTCGACGTCCAGCAGCACGGCCATCGCCGCGTCGGGATCGTCGGTGAAAGCAGCGAGGCCGAAAGGGGGCGTGGGCGGATGGACGCTGGGCTGGGCGCACACGAGCCTGAGGGCGCGCGGCGGGGACGGGCGGCGCGGCGGCGGCCGGCTCATGACGCCGCTTGTGTGTCGCCCGTGGTCGCCGGCTCCGTCTGCGGCGCGGGCTCGATGTCCACGCGGACTACGCGTGTCTCGTCGGCCTCGCGAACGGTCAGCTTGAAACCGCTCAGGATGAAGGTCGCGCCCACCGGCGGGACCCGACCTGCGCGGTGCACCAGGAGGCCGCCGAGCGATTCGAAGTCGCCGTCGGTGGGCAGCTCGCGCCCGAGCCGCACCGCGAGATCGGCGAGCGGGATCGCCGCGTCGCAGATGAACTTGCCATCGCCGACGTCCTCGATCAGCGGCTCCCCGTCGATGTCGTACTCGTCGTGAATCTCGCCGACGATCTCCTCGATGATGTCCTCGAGCGTGATGATGCCGCCCGTCCCGCCGAACTCGTCGGACACGATCGCCATGTGGAGGCGCCGCGCGCGCATCTCTTTGAGCACGCTCGCGGCGGGCTGGGACTCGGCGACGAAGAGGACGGGCCGCCGGATCAGGTCACCGAGCGTCTTCTTGTCGAGCTCGCCGTCGCGCACGATCGCGAAGAGATCCTTGGCGTAGAGGAGCCCCACGACGTTGTCGAGGGTCTCGCGGTAAACCGGGTAGCGCGAGTGCTTCTCCGTCGACACGAGCTCCACGACCCTGTCGAGGCTCGACGACAGCTCGATCCCGCTCATCTTCCGGCGCGGGACCATGACGCCGCGCGCGGTGAGGTCCTTGAAATCGAGAACGTTGCGGATCATCTCCGCGGGCTCCTCGGCCAGCGCGCCGCTCTTCTCGCCCTCGGCAACGACCCACTCCACCTCGTTCTCGGTGAGGCGTGCGGCGTCGGTTGGCGCCTCCTCGGGCAGGCGCGCGCTGATGAAGCGGCCGAGCAGGGCGAGCGGCTCGGCAAGGGGAACCACCGCCCACTCGAGGGGCAGGAGGAAGCGGAGCGCGAGCGTGCCGAGCTGCTCGGGCCGCCGCCGGGCGAGGGTGCCGAGGACCTCCGTGAACGTGCCGTAGGTCACGACGGCCCCGGCCATCGCGACGAGCGGGCCGATACGGGCAGAAAAGACCGAATCGGCGAACTCGGCGAGGAGCGCCGCGGTGAGGCTGATGGCGATCACCCGTCCGACGAGCCAGCGCGACAGGACGCGCACGCGATCCTTCGCGTACCGCGAGTAGGCGCGTCCCGTCGTCCCCCCAAGCTCGGTGAGCGCCTGCAGGCGGCCCTCCGGAAGGGACGTCAGCGCTGCATCCCCCGCCGCGAAGAGGGACCCGAGGAGCGCGACCGCGATCGCCGCTGCGACCGTCCACGCCTGCAATGGCACGTCTGGACTCCCCATCAATCCAGCTCCGATGTCCCCCTATGTGGGAGAGCGACGCCTCGCACCCCTTCACGGTATCCCACCGCGCCCTGGGGTCAAGCTGGTCGGATTTTGGCAACAATCACCGGGTCGTGCCGAGGGGGGGGCATGACCGCCTCGATCGCGGGCCCCTCGGCGGCCTCCGCTTCTGCAAAGCCGACGGTCGCGGGCGCCACAGCTCCGCGCGCCCCTTCGGTCCCGTTCCGAAGCCTGCTCCTGGGGCGCGCGGCGAAGCCTCTGACTCCGCAACCGTCGTCGCTCACACCGGGGCGCGCGGCGACGGCGACGCCGGCGCGTCGCGCAGGATGCGAGGCGAGCGCCACGCGTCCGTCGGAGGATGCCGATCGCTCTCGGCCCCGCCGCGGTCACGGAGACGCATGCGAGGAGGCGCAGGAGAAGCTGCCACGACCTGCGCATCCCGACGACGCCCTCGATCCCGCCGCGCGCCAGGCCGCTCACCTCGCGCCGCACCCCGCGCCGGGGGCGGCGGGGGCGCTCGCGGCAGCGGCGACGGCGCCCGACATCCACGCGCGCGCGTCGCTCGAGCAGCTCCTGCCTGCGCTGGTGAAGCGCATCGCCTGGGCGGGCGATGGTCGCCGCGGCTCGGTGCGCATGGAGCTCGGCGCGGGGGCCCTCGCCGGCGGGACGGTCCTCGTGCACGCCGACGGCGGCCGTGTGCGCATCGAGATCGAGGCACCCGCCGGCGCCGATCGCGAGGCGTGGAAGAAGCGCATCATCGACCGCCTCACCGGCAGCGGCCTCGACGTCGAGCACGTCGAGGTCACCTGATCGTCTACGCCTCGCCGAGGACGCGCATCACGTTGCCGCGGAGGATCTTCCCGATGACGCGCTCGGAGACGCCCGCCTCGAGCAGCGCGTCGGTGAGGAGCGGAAGGCCTGTCGGATCCTTGAGCGGGCGCGTGGGAACGATGAAGCCGTCCCAGTCGCTGCCAAGCGCGGGCACGTCCTCGCCGACGACGTCGAGGATGTGCTTCATGTGCTTCACGACCGGCCCCAGGCCTTCCCCGCCGACGAAGCGCGGGCAGAAGATGACGCCCACGCACCCGCCGAGCCCCGCGACGGCGCGGAGCTGCTCGTCGTCGATGTTGCGCCAGTGGTCGAAGGCGCCGAGGACTCCGGTGTGGCTGACGATCGGCGGCTTCGTCGCGATGGCGCAAGCGTCCAGGAACCCGCGCTTGTTGAGGTGCGAGAGGTCGACGAGGACGCGTTCGGCCTCGCACCGGTGCACCAGGTCGTGGCCCCAGCGCGTGAGGCCTGCCGCGTCGTCACGCCCCCGGCCATAGGCGGGCGCGCCGGCCTCGTTGGCGCTGAAGTGGAGGATGCCGAGGTAGCGAACGCCGCGGCGCGCGAAGTGGCCGAGCTTGTCGAGGCTGCCCTCGAGTGCGTGGGCGCCCTCGATGCCGAGCAGCGCGCCGAGCTCGCCGGCTGCGCGGCAGGCTTCGACCTCGGCGGCGGTGCGGACGAGTCGAAGCCCGGGGCGCCGGAGGATGGCCTCGTCGAGCGCGTCGATCTGCGCGTCGACGACCGCCGCCGAGCCGCGCGCGCTGTGAGTGATCGGGAGCGACACCAGCCCGAAGAACTGCGCGCCCATACCCCCGTCGCGCATCCGAGGGAGGTCGACGTGGCCGCCGAGCGCGGCGAAGGGAAGCGGCGGCGTGTGGCGCGCGTGCAGATCGTAGCCGAGCCATCGGGTCCACATGAGCGTGTCGGCGTGGAGGTCGATCGCGGGGAACTGCTCGTGAATCGCGCGCGCCTCGTCCGAGCCAAGCATGGGCCGAAACGGTAGCACTTCCCGGGGCGGTCGATGATTCTTGACAATTCCGATGCGACAATTAGAAATATTGAAGTAGCTGTCCATGATCCGCGTCTCCAGCAAAGGTCGCTACGCCGTTCGCGCACTCACCGATCTGGCCTTCCACGGCGCCACCGCACCGGCGCAGATGAAGGACGTCGCGCGGCGCCAGCGCATCCCGATGCGCTTCCTCGAGCAGATCTTCGCGGACCTGCGGCGTGGCGGGCTGGTCGCGTCGAAGCGGGGGCCGCGCGGTGGCTATCAGCTCGCGCGGCCGGCGTCGGAGATACGGGTGGGCGACGTGCTACGGGCGACGGAGGGGGTGACCCTGCGCACCCGTCGCGCCGCCGCCAGCGTCGAGCTGCGTGAGGTGTGCGACCAGATCCTCGACGATCTCGCGCACGAGATGGAAGCCTGCTCGTCGAAGCTGACCTTGGCGGACGTATGCGCGCGCGCCGAGCAAGCCGGGATCGCACGTGGAGGGCGCTCGTCGAGCGTCTACGTGATCTAGCCGTGACCGCGCAGACGAGCCCCAGGCCGCTCCTCGTGGCGGATTCGATGCTCGAGCTCATCGGGCAGACGCCGCTCGTGCGCCTCGCGCCGCCGGTGCTCGACGGCACGGCGACGGCGCGCGCGCGCGCGACTGTGTGGGCGAAGATGGAGCACCTGAACCCTGGCGGCTCGCTGAAGGATCGCATCTGCCTCGCGATGGTCGAGGACGCCGAGCGCTCCGGCCGCCTGGGCCCGGGCGGCGTCGTGATCGAGCCGACGAGCGGCAACACCGGCATCGGGCTCGCGCTGGTGTGCGCGGTGAAGGGCTACCGGTGCATCCTCACCATGCCCGAGAGCATGAGCCTCGAGCGGCGCCAGCTCCTCGAGTCGTACGGCGCGACGATCGTGCTGACGCCCGCCGAGGAGCAGATGGAGGGGGCCATCCGTGAGGCGAAGGCGCTCGGGGAAAGGACCGCGGGCGCGTTTCTGCCGGACCAGTTCGGCAATTCGGCGAACCCCGAGGTCCACGCGCGGACGACGGCGCGCGAGATCCTCCACGCGCTCGGCGACCTCACGCTCGACGCGTTCGTCGCTGGTGTCGGCACCGGCGGGACGGTCAGCGGCGTCGGCGGCGCGCTGCGGGCGGCCCTCGGCCCCGCGTCGCGTGGCGGCCCGCGCATCGTCGCGGTCGAGCCCGACGCGTGCGCGACGATTTCGCGCGGCGAGCGAGGCCCGACGAAGATTCAGGGCCTCGCGGCGGGCTTCGTCCCCGACAACTACCACGCCGACGTCGTCGACGAAGTCCGGACGGTGAGCGACGCCGACGCGTGGCGGGCGAAGGTCGGCCTCGCCCGCCACAGCGGCCTGCTCGTAGGCATCAGCGCGGGCGCTGCGTCGTTCGTCGCCGACGCCGTCGCGCGCGAGCTTGGGCCCGGCAAGAACGTGGTGACCGTCCTGTGCGACACCGGCGAGCGCTATTTCAGCCTCGCCGAGTACTTCCCGGAGGAAATCCCGTGAGGAGCCGCGCGCGTGTGCTCGTGGTCGGCGTCGGAGGCCTCGGCTGCCCTGCGGCGCTCACGCTCGCCCGCGCGGGCGTGGGGACGCTGGGCCTTTGTGACGACGACGAGGTCGATGTCACCAACCTCCACCGCCAGATCCTCTTCACCGACGCCGACGTGGGCGCGCACAAGATCACCGCAGCCGCCCGTGCGCTCGGCGGCATCGCGCCCGCCGTCAGGATCGAGGAGCATCGCGCGCGCCTCTTGCCCTCGAACGCCGTCGAGCTCGTCCGGCGTTACGATCTCGTCGTCGAGGGGAGCGACAACTTCGCGACCAAGTTCCTGGCCGCCGACGCCTGCGCGATCGCGAAGACGCCGATCGTTCACGCCGCCGCCGTTCGGTGGCACGGCACGGCGCTCGCCGTCGGGCCGGCTGGCGGCCCCTGCTACCGCTGCCTCTTCGAGGATTTGCCGGAGGGGGACGCGCCGAACTGCGCGGAGGCGGGGGTCGTAGGTCCGATGGTCGGTGTCGTCGGCGCCCTGCAGGCCGACCTCGCGCTCGCGATGCTCGACGGCGAGGACGTCGCTGGCACCCTCGTCACCTTCGACGGAAAAACCGACATCGTCCGCCGCCGCCGCCTCTCGCCGCGCGCGACGTGCGCGCTGTGCGGCACTCGGAGCATCGGACGGATCGACCACATCGAAGAAGCCCGCTACTACGGGCCGCAACTTTGACTCCCGCTTGCGACGGATAACCAAGGAGAAGGCCCCATGAGCACGATCGTTCGAATTCCCGCGCCGCTACGCCCCCTGACCGGTGGCAAAGACGAGGTCTCCGCCGACGGCGGCACCGTAGGCGCGGTGATCGAGGACCTCGAGACGCGCCACCCCGGTATCAAAGATCGCCTCCTCGACGCCAAGGGCGTGCGGCGCTTCATCAACATCTACGTCGGCGAGGAGGACGTGCGCTTCCTGAACGGTCTCGGGACCGAGCTCAAGGGCGGCGACCAGATCAGCATCGTCCCCGCGATCGCCGGCGGCTGACGATGGTGGAGCGTCGCTACATGCGGCAGGCGCGGCTCGCCGACGTCGGGGAGGCTGGGCAGGCACGCCTCGAAGCCGCCTCGCTCGCGCTCACCACCCGCGGCGAGGCCGCGCGCGTCGAGAGGCGCTACCTCGAGGCCGCCGGCGCCACCCTAGGCGGGGGGCCCGACGACGCAGCGCCAACGCCTGCGCTGCCGTTCGAGATCCACGATCCCGCGGCGCGTGAGGTCGCGGCGGGGGCGCACGCCGCGCTCGTGACGCTGCGCCGTGTGTGGCTCGGCGGCGGGCCCAAGGCGGGGACGCGATGAACCTCGCGCGCGCGACGCGGATGGAGTCGGTCGTCGACGCCGTGGGCCGGACGCCGCTCCTGCGCCTCCGAAAGGTGACCGCCCGCTGCCCCGACGTGCCCGTCTACGCCAAGCTCGAGTTCTGCAACCCCGGCGGCAGCGTGAAGGATCGCGCGGCGCTGCGCATGATGCAGGAGGCGCTGAAGACAGGTGAGCTCACGCGCGACAAGATCCTCATCGATTCGACGAGCGGCAACACCGGCGTGGCCTATTCGCTCTTCGGCGCGGCGCTCGGCGTCAAGGTGCGCCTCGTCATGCCGCTCAACGTCACCAAGGCACGCAAGGACATCGCGCGCGCGTTCGGGACCGAAATCGTCTTCTCCGATCCGATGGAAGGGTCCGACGGCGCGATCCGTCACGTGCAGCGCCTCGTGAAAGAAGCGCCCGGCCTCTACTACTACCCCGACCAGTACTCGAACCCGAACAACCCGCTCGCCCACTACTTCGGCACCGGCGCCGAGATCCTGGAGGCCCTGGGCGGCGAGATCACGCATTTTGTCGCCGGCCTCGGGACGACCGGGACGATGATGGGCACCACGCGGCGCTTGAAGGAGCACCCGCGCCCCATCCGCTGCGTCGCCGTCGAGCCGAACGAGGCGATGCACGGCCTCGAGGGACTGAAGCACCTCGCGTCGAGCATCGTCCCGGCCATCTACGACGCCGGCATCCCCGACGAGACGATGAAGATCGCGACGGAGGACGGGTGGAACATGGCCGAGGAGCTCGCGCAAAAGGAGGGGCTCAACGTCGGGCACTCCTCGGGCGCGAACGTGCTCGCGGCGGTGCGGATCGCCGAGGAGCTCCAGACGAGCGACAAGGGCGGCTGCGTCGTGGTGATCGTGTGCGATCGCGGCGATCGCTACTTCGCACCGATGAAGTGGGACAAGAAGTACCTTTGGTGAAGGGAGGCAAGTCGTGAGCAGTCACCCGTGGACCGTCTCCGGAGTCGTCGTCGAAAAAGGCGTCCTCGACCGCGTGTTCGAGGAGGCGCGCGCTGCGTACGCGCGCGACGAGGAGAGCTGCGGGCTCATCCTGGGTCCGGCGAGCGACGCGCTGCGCGTCGACGAGGTCGTTCCGATGGAGAACCGCGCCAACAAGCTCCACGCGCTCGATCCGGAGACGTATCCGCGCACCGGGAGGATGTACTTCGACATCGATCCGATGAAGTTCGCGCGCGCCGTTCGCGAGGGCGAGGCGCGCGGGCGTCCAGTCAAAGTGCTCTACCATTCGCACCTCGACGTGGGGGCGTACTTTTCCGATACCGACGCGGCCGCGGCGACCGCCGGCGGCGACGCTCCGACCTACGAGCTCGCGTACCTCGTCACCAGCGTTCGGCAGGGCGAGGTCGACGATCGGAAGCTCTTCGTCTGGGACCCGTCGCGGCGAGGCTTCGTGGAGGCGCCGCTCGTCGTCGACGCTTGAGGTCGGCGGACCGCTGCCGAGGGAGGGCGTGGTCGCGCCGCGCGCCTCGGCGGCGATCGTGTATCGTGAAAGCACGTGACTGCCGACGTCAGGGCCAGGTTCGTGCTCTGCGGTTTCCTCGTGGGAGCCGTGGTCGCAGCGCGTCCCGCGCACGCCGACCTGCGTGACATCGCGTCGCGCGTGCAAGACGAATGGCAGCGCGCGGGGGCGAGGGTCACGCGCTCACCGACGCGCTTCGTGTACGAGGACGAGACCGCCACCTTCGCCGTTTCAGCTGCGCCGGAGGGGGGCTGTACGACCGTAGCGATGGTCGGGGCGCGTGGTCTGAGCTTCCACGTGAAGGTCAGCGGGACCGACGACGACCCGCTCGCGCCCGACGAGGGCGCCCGGGCGTCGAGCGTCGCTGGCGTCGTGCAGATGGGCCGCTGCGAGGGGCCGCCGATCAAGCGCCTGATCGTGACGAGCGATGCCGGGCGTGGGGCGATCGAGATCGTCGTCGCGCACTCGCGGAGCCCGGTGCCGCCGCTCCGGACCGTCCTCCCCGAGCGCACCGGCGGCGTCGCACCGCCTTCCGCCGAGCCGGGGGCGCTCCCGCCGCTGTTGCCGCCGGCCCACCGCGCCGAGGTCGCCGAAGGGCGCGCGCGCCGCGACGGTGCCAAGATTGCGTCGCGGGACGGGTGGGTCGCGGGCGGTGACGGCAACGGCGAGGGGAGCGTCGCGCTCGACGCCGGCTGCCATCGGGTGGAGCTCTTCGCGGCGGATCCGCGGGCGGCGGCGGGGACGGCGCCGAGTCGCCGCTTCCGGCTCGACATCGACGGCGAGCTTCGCGACGACGAGGACGACACCATGCTCGCGCGCGACCGCACCGACGCGCCCGACGCGCATCTCGAAGCGTGCATCGGGAAGGAGACCGAAGGGGCGGTCGTGTTCAGTGGCGCTCCGCCGGGCTCGACGGTGCTCGTGACGCACGCGTCGTGGCCCATTCCCAAGAACCTGCCCTGGGCGTGGGGCGCCGAAGCACGAGGCAAGATGGCCGGCGCGCTGCTCGCGCGTCACCTCGCCAGCCCGCCGGAGCCCGCCGTCACACTGGCCCAGGGGTCGACGGGGACGACCGTGGTGCCCGTCGAGGTGGAGCCCGGTGGCTGCTACGTGGCCGTCGCCGCAGTCACGCAGGGACACGCGCGCGGCGTCGGGGTCCGCGCCATGGTCGGCGCGCGCCAGTCGACCGACGAGCGCGGCATCAACGACGAGGCGGGCGCCGTGGCGTTCTGCGCACGCGAGCAGTCGCGCGCGCGCTTGGAGGTGGACGCGCGCGGGACCGCGCTCGCCTGGGGCCTCGCATTGTTCCGCATCGATGGTGGCATTTGGGGAGCCGCGCGATGAGCCGCGCCGCGCTTCTCCTCGCCTTGCCGCTTGCCCTGCTTGCGTGCGGCGGCGCGCGACCCGCGCCGCCGAAGACCACCACGAAGGCGCCCCTCGGCGCGCCGCGCGTGACGGTCGGCGAGCTCGAGTCGCGCGTGCTCTTCAGTGATCTGCCGCAGCGGGCGTCCAAGCTCGGCGCGGGTCCGCTCTCGATCGCAGCGTCGGGCGAGATGGTCGAGGGCGAGCGCGTCGGAGCGTTCGTCGACATCCCGACCGATCTCTGCCTTCTTGCCTACGGACGCGCGTCGGGGAGCGTGGAGGACCTCGACATCGCCGCGTTCGCCGACGAGGGCAATCCGGTCGCCGTCGACGAGGGCCCCGATCCGCGGCCGACATTGCTGCTCTGCCCGCCCCACCCCGAGCGCGTCTACCTCGCGGCGCACGTCGCGTCTGGCGAGGGGCTGGTCGCGCTCGGCGCGCAGCTCGTCCCCTCCGAGCGCGCGGCCGAGGTGGCGCGCGCGGTGGGCGCCCGCGGTGGATACGGCGAAGGTCCGCGCCCCGCCGAAGCGTGGCCGGGCCTCGACGACAAGGTCCGCGCCCGCCGGACCGCGCTGGGCGGCACGTGGGAAGAGGTGAAGCGCCTGGCCATCGCGCTCGACGCGCGCGCTGCAGGGTTCGTCACCTTTCCGGTGGAGGCCGACGGCTGCGTAGACTTGCTGGTGGTACCGGACGAGACGGTCGCCCTCCTCGAGGTCGAGGTCATGGACGCCGAAGGACGCGTGGTCGCGCGCGCGAAGGAAGGCGGCGCCGATCGCGCGGCGACCCTGTGCTCGCCGATCGGCTTCACCGGTAGCATCGCCGTGCGCCCGCACGTCGGCCGGGGCCTGGCCGCGGTGGTCATCGCGCGCGCTCGCGGCGGCACTTCGCGAGATCTGTCCGCGCGGGCCGACGTCGCGTGGGTGGCGCCGGCGCAGCCGCTCGAGCAAACGCGCAACGCGCGCAACGCGGCGCTCGCCAAGGCAGGGTACGCCGCGCCCGCGATGACGACGTCGGGCGCGCTCACGATCGGACGCCGGGCGTCCTTGCCGCTCGACCTCGGCGCGGCGGCGGCGTGCACGCGCGTCGATGTCGTGGCGGGTGCACCGCTGGCGCTCGTCGAGGCGAACGTCTGGGACGACGCGGGCCAGCTGGTGACGAGCGCGGAGGGGCCCGACGGCGCGACGCTCTTCGCGTGCGGCAAGGGCAAGGTGCGGCTCGATCTCGAGACGCGTGGGCGCCCCGGGCCGTTCACGGTGCTCGCGCGCAAGGAGCGCTGGCAGGACGGCGAGTTCACGAAGCGCCCGCTCGCCGCCGCCCGCATGCTCGCCCGGTCCGCGGACGGTACCGGCATGCTGCACGAAGGCGCCCTCCTCGGCGTGCGCGTCGCGACGCTGGACGCCGCCAAGCTCCTCTCGTGGGAGACCTCGGTGCCCGCGGGGAAGTGCCTCCGCGCGTCGGTCGGCGCGCAGGGGGAGGGGACCGGGCTCGATCTTCGCGTCTTCGACGCCGGCACGAACGAGGAGATCGACCGTTCCCACGCCGCGAATGCTGCGGCCGTGCGCGCCTGTGCTCCGGCCAACGGCGCGCGGCCGGTCAAGGTGCAGCTCCGCGCGACCAGCGGCAAGCTCGACGTCGTGATAGGCGAACGCGTGAGTTGACTGGGCTGCGGGTTCAGCGCGCGTACGACAGGCGCTTCAGCGCGGCGTCGGCGCGCTTGGCGTCGACGTTGCCGACGCACATCGTCGGCCCTTTGCGCGGCACGAACGCGACGCGGACGCGGCCCGTCGCCCCCGGCGCCAGGCTGCCCAGGAAGAAGTCGAGCGCGATGCCGAGCGAGATGACGACGAGTCCCGTCAAGAGGAGTGAGGGAGACGCCGAGCGGACGCCGTCGACGAGCGTTGCGACGCCGACGTAGCTTCCGATCGCGAGAGCGAGGAGCCCGGCGTAGAACGCCATCCGCGGGTAGCGCACCTCGCGCGTGGCGCGGGCGAGGGCGGTGCGGGCGATGACCGTCTCGTGATCCCGCAGCGTGCGGCCGAGCATCTCGGTGCGGGCGCGGATCCGCACACTCTCGCCGGACAGCGTGACCTCGGCCGGACGCTTGTATGCGAGCGCAAAGCGGCCGACGAGCCGCGAGGCGTGCAACACGAAGAGGATGCCGGTGACCGCGAGCACCGCGGTCACGACGGGACCGCGCGGGGTCGGCAGCATCTCGCCAGAGATGCGCTCGTCGGCGAGCGGCGGACCGGCGGCCGCGATCTTGGCCGGTTCCGGGTCGGGCGGTGCCACGATGACGGACGCCAGCGAAGATCCGGGGGCCGACTTGGGCTCGGCCGACGACGCTGCGCGTGACGAGGACGACGGCGCCGCCGCCGCATCCTGAGGCGCTTCGCGCGGCGCCAGGACGCGGGCCAGGCTCGCGTCCAAGAGCTCCTTCGACAACGCCGCGGCCTGCTTTCGCGCGGCGGGTGATGTCGACACGGCGATCGCCACGCAGCCGGAGAGCGCCTCGCCGCGGCCGAGTGGCGGTAGGGTCCCGGCATCGATGCGGCGCACGCGATCGGCGATCGCCGCCCACATCTCGTCGGCGGCGTCCCCCAGCGCGCGGTCGATGAGCCCCGTGGCGTCGAACGGCGTCCGCGCGGCGAGCCACAAGAGCTCCACAGCGGCGCGATCCTCGTCCTCGCTCGTCTTCGGCGGCGCCTCGGAGAGCGTATGGGCCCACAGCGCGGCGCCGAGGGCCCGCTCCGACTCCGTCCGCGGTCCCTGCTCGAGCACGGTGAGCACGTTGCCGAGCTCGGTTGCGGCGTCGTCGTGGGAGACCTTGAGCTCCTCCGCCTTCGCCTTGACCCGCGCCGCGTCCGCCCACTCCGCGCGCTTGGTCTCCGCCGCGGAGCCCAGAAAGTCCCGTGCGATCGACACAAGCTCGACGAGCTTGGCGTGCCCGACCAGGGCTTCGTAGGCGCGCACGTCGTTCGGGGTCATGACCGCTCCTCGTGTACTAGAGCTCGATCCGTTTGACCAGGACGGGGCGGATCGTGCGACCTACTTGGGGCTTAACGTCCCCCAAGGCTCCAGCATTCACGGGGCGCCGGTGCTTGTTCAGGCCGCGCGGCCGTCGAGCTCGTCGAGGGTGCGCATGGCGGGGCCGCCCTCGCGCTCGCGCTCCGCGGTGACGATCGCGAGCAGCTCGGCGCGGCTCATGAGGCCCGCCTCGAGGACGGCCCGCATGTAGCCGTCAACGTAGCCGTGGGCCCGTGCGAGGCGGGAATAGGACTCACCCGCGCGCTTCGCCGCCAGCACGTCGCGCAGCATTTGCTTCAATTCGCCAGTCATCTCGGACTTGGTGCGCATTGGCCACCGCTACGTGAAACGGGCGAGGTGGGCAAAATTTCGGCGTCCGGCGCAGGGAGACGAGCCCTAGGGAGTCACGAGCGCGACGTCGCCGGTCGTCTCCCTGTCTGGGCCGATGCTCCGGAAGAAGTTCGCCACCTCGGGCTGGCCCATGATCGGGTGAGGGAAGAACCCCGCGAATTTGTTCGGCTGGCTGGCGACCTTGAGCGTCCACTTGTGCGCCCCGCCGCCCTGCGGCGCGCCGGTCGCCATGCGGAGCGTCCCCGCCGTCGCGTCCTGGTAGAGGACCGTGACGTTTCCGCTGTCGTCCGCCGTGACGAACGAGTCGTCCCCGACCACGTGCTTGCCGTCCACGAAGGGCTTGCCGTCGATCTTCGAGCCGTCGCCGTCGTCGATGGGCTCGGGCTTCGGGTTCGCCCCGCCCGGCGCGATCAGGTAGTTGAGGGTCTCGGTGATGCCGTTCACGTAGGTGACGTGCCACTGACTCTTGCTGTCGATGAAGAGCGAGGCGCCGATGCCGTCGTCGCCGGTGTCCTTCGCGTCCTTGCCCCGCGTGCCGGTTTCGCCGTCGAGGATCGACGTCTTCCAGCCGCCACCCTGGCTCTGAATCGCGAGGAGGTTGCCGTGGATCCGGTCGTACACGACGATGCCCAGGCCGGTCGGCCCCTGCGCCATGCTGATGTAGTCGCCGATCGCGTTGGGGTAGCTCGCGCCGGTCGCGTCCGCGATGATCGCGCTGCAGGTCGCCTTGTTCGTGATCGTGACGCACGCGTTACCGGTGCCGCAATCGGCGGGGGTGCAGCCCGACACCTTGGCCATGCAGGCGCCCGTGTCCTTCACGCAGACCTGATCGCTGGAGCAGAGGCTGGCGCGGCAGGGACCGTTCTCGTCCGTCGTCACCGTCTCCATCGTCCAGTCGCCGGGCGCCTTGGGCGAGGAGCTCGTCGCGCGCGCGAGCACGACCTTCGTCCGGATTTTGCCGCCGTTGCCGGGCTCCATGACGAGGTGCGCGACGACGGGGTTGCCGTTCACCACCAGCATCTTCGCGTACCGCCCGATGTCGCTGCCGCCCTTCTGCGAGACGACGTGCGCGGACCAGTTGTGCGGATCGTCGCAGCCGCCGCCGCACGACGCGAACTTGAGCGCGGTGTGGGTCGCGTCGAAGTAGGCGACCATCGGGTTGTCATTCCCGTCGAGGGCGGTCGTCGTCCACAAGCCGACGTCGTCGGCGGGCTCGGACTCGCCGCTCCGCCACACGTGTGGATCGTTGTCGGGGCAGGTGCCGTCGGTGCGCGGGGCGGGGAGCCCATCGACCGAGATCCACGCGACCTTCTGCTTGCCCTTGTCGTACTTGCCGACGACGAGATCGCCGTAGAGCTGGGGCTCGCCCGTCGGCGGCGCGTACTCTTCGTTGTAGCCCGCGACCCAGACGCTGCCGTCCTTCGCTTTGGCGACCGACGTGTACGCGCCGACGATGCCCACTGGAAGGCCATCCTGGCACTTCTGGTTGCAGTCGGAGCCGCAGCCGGTCTTGTCGTCACCGCCGCCGCTGCTGCCGCACGCGCAGCCCTCGGTGGTCGCCGCGACGACGCAGAGCGCTCCGAGCCCGAGGATGCCCGGGTGCAGCGCCTTCCGTGCGCGTGCGCGTGAGCGGTGCCGGCGCATCGCGAGCAGGGCGAGCCCGCCGAAGAGTGCGAGCGCCGCCGCCGCCGGGGCGCGCGGGGCAGCGCCAGGCGTGCTGCACCCGCAGCCGGAGCCGCCGGCGCTGAGGGTCCCGTCGCCGTGGCCGCGAATGAGGCCTTGCGACACGCTCCCGACGTTGCCCTCTTCGTCCGCCACCTCGACGTCCACCGAGTACGTCTTCTCGAGCGAGAGGCTGGCGAGCTCGCCGATCCGCCGCCACTCCGTCCACGCCGCCACCTGGCCGCGCGCGTCGGTCGTCCGGTAGCGCCCGCGGAGGGCGCTCTGCGGGGAGACGATGTCCCAGGCTTCGACGAGCGCGACGCCCTCGGCCTCGCCGCGCGCGATCTTCACGTAGGGAGCGAGCGTGTCGATCGTGAACGGAACCTCGGCGGGCGTCGCGTCCTCGCTGTCGGGCTGCCCGACGATGCGCGATGACACGAAGAGCGTGTGCTTGCCCTGGAGGAAGAGGTACCGGTCCTTGATCGTGAGGTCCGCCTCAGGCGACCACGCCGAGTGCGTCCCTTCGTCGATCCACCAGGTAAACTCCACGCTCGGCGCCGTCGAGCCCAGCGCGAGGCGCAGCTCCGGAAGCTTCGTGTCGCTTGCCGTCGCCAGGCCCATCGCCTCGGCGTGCACCGTCTTACCGACGAGGCGCGCGGTGGTGTCCGCCTCCACGATCGCGGCGGCCGGCTGCGTGCCCAGGTCGGCGAAGATGGCGAGGAAGTCGTCGGTGCCCTTGTGGAGCTTGCGGATGCCGCCGTCGGGGATGGTGAGCGAAAGCCCGAGCGACTTGAGCGAGCTCGAGATGTCGATCGGCTTGAGGCTGCCGCCCAGCGCCTGCCCGGCGAATCCCTGGATGATCGACGCCAGCGCGCTGCCGATGAGTGCCGGATCGTCCGTCAGCAGCAGCTCGGCGTTGGTGACTTTCGTGTTCTGGATGCCGATGTCGCCGAGCACCGGCAGGAGGCCGCCGTTCGGATTTTTCTTGGGATCCTTGCCGGTCTGCAGGTTCACGGGCACCGTGAGATCCGCGGTCATCGTGAAGGTGCGGACGAAGCGATCGTCGCTCCACACGTAGAAGTCGATCGAGAACTTGGGGATATGGACGAGGAGGAGCGGATCCTTCTTGATGTCCGTGCCGCCGCCGAGGGTGATCGTCGGCGGCTGCTGCGGGCGCGTCGAGATGGCGACGGGCGCGCCGCTCTTCTCGAACGTGAGCTTCTTGAGCGAGGGGATCAGCGCGCTCAAGAGGCCGCTATTGAGCTGCCCGACCTGCTCGGTCGACACGCCGATGCACAGGACCCCGCTGTTGTAGGCGGAGCCCATCGCATGGTTCAAGAAGCGTCCCGCCAGAGCGATCCCGAGGTGCGGCCCGGTCGGATCGGTCGCCGGCCAGGGCGTCTGCTGGTCCTTCACCATCTCGTCGGGGACAGGGATGCCGGTCGGGGTCGGGTTGTCGACGCGCGGCACGCAGGTGGACTGGGGTTGCGGGAGCGTCCCGCCCAGGAACCCGAGCGTCATGCCATTGGGCGTGTGCCCGGTGTAGCCGACGTCGTCCGCGGCCTTGCCCGGCGCCGGGTCCATGTCTCCGCCCGCGGCGAGCCCGAAGTCGAGACCGCCCGCGGTGCCCGGCGAGAAGCTCGCGAGCGCCGCGCCGAGGTTCATGTGCCCGTCGGTCCCGAGCGCCGTAGGCACGCACGCGCCCGCGCCGGCGTCGCCGTCGAAGATGCACGTTCCCTTGTCGTCGTGGCTCCCGCTCGGGCAGGTCGGCGGCGTGGTGGTGGTGTCGCTCTTGGTGCAGAACGCGGTCTTGATCGTGTCCTTGAGCTGCCCGGTGATCCCGCCGATGAGCGAGTTGAACGCGAGGTCCTTCACGAAGTTCAGGACCGCGTCGCAGACGGGGCTGATGAGGCCGCAGTCCTTGCAGATGGAGACGTCGCCCTTCTTGATGTCCACGTTGATGATGGCGTTCTCGCCGTCGATCTTCGTGTAGCCCTCACGCGGCGCGCGGGTCTCCTTGACGAGGGGGATCTCGATCTCGACCGGGAACTCCTTGTAGTCGAACTTCGGCGTGCCGCCGTTGCAGCCGCCGCTGCCGAGGCCGACCTCGAAGTCGCCGACCACCGAGGCCTTCATCGGGAGGTCTTGCAGGCGCACCGGCACCGTGCCGGTGATCTTGATCGAATGCGGCGTCACCGCATCCATGTGCAGTTTCATCCCCTTGATGTTGATCTCGGCGATGCACTCCGGCGGGGTGCCGTTCGCGTTCGGGCCGTTGCGGCAGATCGTGATGTCGACGCTGATGCCGATGAACTTCTGCGTCGTCATGCTCTTCGGGATCTCGAAGGTGACGACGCCGTCTTTGGCCTTGATCACCTGCGAGGCGACCGTCGGGATGTTCGCGGCGAGAAAATCGAGGCCGGACCGCGTCACGCGCACGCTGGCGGCATTGTCCATGGCGTTCGCTCGGACGAAGCCGTTCGGCAGCGGAGTCGTGCCGCAGCCCGAGCAGCCGCTCGAGCAGCCCCCACCGCTACAGGACGCGACCAGCAGGACGATGAAGATCCCGAACAGATGCCGCCACCAACGAAGCATGGGACCTCCCGAACATCCGCAGATCCCCCGACCGCGGAAAACGCCAAAGTGTGACACGGGGGCACGTCGCCCGCCGCGGCAACTTTACACAAACCCCTCGTAACGCGGCGCGAAAACGCCGCGTCAAACGCGCCGAGACGCGGTTCGGACAGCGCGATCTACACCGCCCGCTGCGAGGAGCGGTGTGGGGGCGTGGAGGTGCGTCGCTCAGCCCGCGTCGGCAGCGTCGGCGGGCGCGTCGGTGCCCGCGTCGGTGCCGGTACCCGTGTCCGTACCCGTGTCGCTGCCGCTGTCCTGGCCGGCGTCGGGATCGGCCAAGCCCTGGCAGGTGGGCGTGGTGGCGCCGTCGTTGATCTTGATCGCGGAGGCGGCGAACGTCGCAGAGAGCCAGAAGCTGTCCTGGCAGTCGCCGGGCTTGTTCGTCTTCGAGCAGTAGTCGCCCTTCGCCTTCACCAAGCCCGCGCCGTCACGGTCGCACTTGGTCAACGGAGCGGTCTGGGTGAGCACGACGCACAGCGACTGATTGAGCTCCTTGATGAAGACGCTGTCCGCCTCTTCGAGCGACATGTACCCGCCGAGCGCGCCGGCGGTGTGCCACTTCGAGCAGTCGCTGAAGACGTCGGTGCAATCCTTCGCGAGGGCGACGGGGTTGAGCGAGCCGATGCAGTTGCCGTTGGCGCTGATGGTGAGGTCTTTGATGATCGGGTTCGAGAGCGGGAGGATGATGACCGCGGTGCCCGCCGTATCGAGGAAGATCGGCACGAAGAGCTTCGGGATCGCCTTGGTCACGAACGTCGTGTCGGTGCTCGTCGGATCGAGGTCGACGGTGACCGGCTTCACGGCGAGCGGCGTCGTCCCCACCGTCACGGTGTGGTTGTAGAAGCAGTAGCCGGCGCCGAACGGATCGGCCGACGGCGGAGCGCCGCCCGTGGTGAGCGTCTTCTTGGCCTTGTCGACGCGAAGGAGCCAGCTGAAGGTCCCCTTGCCGACCTCGCCGCACTGCTTTGCCTTCAAGTCGACGGCGGAGTCGATGATCGCCGTCTGCAGCGTCGGGTTGACCGCGTAGGTCAGCGACGGCGGCGAGATGATGTTGAGGCGTCGCATCCGGAAGTCGAGGACGCTTCCCGTGTTGTTCGCCATCGGCAAACACGAGATGTCGCCGCACTTCGTCGTGTCGATGGCGCAGGTCCCCGCAGGGTCCTTTTCGCACTTGTTGTCCGACGGGTCGCAGTTGCCCGCAGGGAACACGCCGGCCCCCGCCTGGCAGCTCCCCGAGCCGCCCTCGGAGGGCGTCGACCTGCGGTGCTCGTCCTCACACGCACCGATCGACGCGCCGGCCACGGCCACGGCGCTGGTGATCGCGGCGTAAAACCCAAACTTCGCCAAGCCCGTCACGCGCATGGACGAAAGCCTCCCTCGAGATCGCAAGTTAGTTCAGAACCTTGAGAAACGTTACCACGCTCAGTCCACGAACGAGAGCTTTGCGCCGTGGTCGACCATTTGGGCGAAGGCGTCGATGCGGCGGGCCAGGTCCCCCTTGGTGATCGCCGCCAGGCGCGCGGGACCGATGTCCTCGACGCAGAACGAGCCGAGCGCGGAGGCGAAGTACATCGCGCGGCGCAGGGCGTGGGGGGACTCGATGCCGTAGCGGGCGATGTAGCCCATGAGGCCGCCGGCGAACGAGTCGCCCGCGCCCGTCGGGTCCCTCACGTCCTCCAGCGGGTAGGCGGGGACGAAGGAGACGCCGGCGTCGTCGAAGAGGAGCGCGCCGTGCTCACCACGCTTGATGATGAGCTTGGTCGGGCCGCGCTTCTTGATGTCCTGCGCGGCCTTGACCAGGTTGTGGATGCCGGAGAGATCGCGCGCCTCTTCGTCGTTGATGATGAGCAGATCGATGCGCTTCAGCATCTCGGCGAGCGCCTTGGGCTCGCCGTGGATCCAGAAGTTCATGGTGTCGGCGGCCACGAGCTTCGGCTTCTCCACCTGATCGAGCACGCTCACCTGGAGCGTGGGGTGGATGTTGCCGAGGAGCACGTACGGCGAGCTCTTGTACGCGGCCGGAATCTTCGGCCGGAAATCGGCGAACACGTTGAGCTGCGTGTCGAGCGTGGTGCGGCTCATGAGGTCGGCGGCGTAGCGGCCGCGCCAGCGGAACGTCTTGCCCTCGGCGCGCTCGACGCCCAGCGTGTCGCAGCCGCGCTTGCGCAGGCGCTCGAGGTGCGCCTCGTCGAAATCCGTCCCGACGACGCCGACGAGGCGGACGTGGGCGCCGATCAGCGACGCGGCCAGCGACGAGTAGGTCGCGGCGCCGCCGAGCACGTTCTCGAACGTACCGGAGGGCATCTCGAGGTCGTCGAAGGCGAGCGAGCCGACGACGAGCAAGGCTTCAACTTTGGGGGAGGACGGAGGATGCTGCATTGCGGGCGACGAACCTTATTGCGAACGCCGACGAAAATCGACGAAAACGCTCACCCAAGGAGCCATGAGAGGCGCTTTGAGGCTCCGCTCGAGATCTTGTCCTTCGCCGTCATGATCGCACCCCGCAGGGCGCCCGTCGCGGGGCTCTTGGCCGGGTCGGGCAGGGCCTGGGCGAGCTCCAGCAGGGTCCGCTGGGCGACGACGACGTTCTTCTTCATGACCGCCATGACCGCCTCGACGCTCACGGCCTCTTCGCTCTCGTGCCAGCAATCGTAGTCGGTCGACAGGGCCAGCGTCGCGTAGGGCAGCTCAGCCTCGCGGGCGAGCTTGGCCTCGGGCATCGCCGTCATCCCGATGACCGACACCCCCCACGACCGGTAGACCCTGCTCTCGGCGCGCGTGGAGAACTGCGGTCCGTCGATGACCACGTATGCGCCGCCCTGGTGGACCTTGCCGCCGGCCTTGCGCGCCGCGGCGCCGAGCGCTGCCGCCATGAGCGGGCAGACCGGGTCGGCGAACACGACGTGACCTACGATGCCGTCCTCGAAGTACGTCGTCGTGCGCTTCCTGGTGAGGTCGATGAACTGATCGGGGACGACGAGATCACCGGGCGCGATCTCCTCTTTCATCGAGCCGACCGCGCTGACGCTCACGAGGTGCGTCGCGCCGCTCATCTTCATCGCGCAGATGTTCGCGCGGTAGTTGATCTCGTGCGGGGCGACCTTGTGGCCGCGGCCGTGTCGGGGCAAAAAGAGGAGCGTCGTGTCCCCGAGGCGGCCGCGAACGATCGCGTCGCTGGGCGGGCCGAAGGGGGTGTCGACGGTGAGCTCCTCGACGCCGGTGAGGCCGTGCATGTCGTAGAGGCCGCTGCCGCCGAGGACCGCGAGCGTGAAACGTGGTGTTTGCATGTCAGGCTTTTCGTTCGCGGAGGAGCGCTTCGGCGAGGCTGGCGCGCCGTGTCCGTCGAGCGCGCTCGGCGAGGATGACGGCCCGAAGCTGGTCGAACGCCTTGTCTATCTCGTCGTTCACGATGACGTAGTCGAAGAAGGCGTAGTGCTCGATCTCGAGCTTGGCGACAGCGAAGCGGCGCTGCACGACCTCCTCCGTCTCGCTCGCGCGGCCGCGCAGCCGGCGCTCCAGCTCCTGCATCGACGGCGGCAGGATGAAGACGCCGGTGACGGTGGGGAGCTTGGCGCGGATCTGCCTCGCGCCCTGGTAGTCGATGTCGAAGATCATGCCGCGACACCCGTCGGCTTTCGCGCGATCGACCTCGGCAAGCGACGTCCCGTAGAGGTTGCCGTGCACCTCGGCCCACTCCAGGAAGGCGCCGGCCTCGACCATCGCCTCGAAGCCGCGGCGATCGGTGAAGTGGTAGTCGCGGGCGTCGACCTCGTTCGCCCGCGGCGCGCGCGTCGTGTGCGACACGCTGAAGCGCAGCTCGGGGAAGCTCTCGAGCAGCTTGCGGGTGAGGGTGGTCTTCCCGGCGCCGCTCGGGGACGAGAGGATGAGGAGGACGAAGTCTTTATCCATGCGTCCGGAGGCCTCAATCTTCCACATTACTCGACGTTTTGCACCTGCTCGCGCATTCGCTCGATCTCGGCCTTGATCTCGACGATCGCGTGGGAGATGGCGCTGTCCGGCGATTTGGCGCCGATGGTGTTCGACTCACGCGTCATTTCCTGGAGCAAGAAATCGAGGCGGCGACCGACCGGCTCGGAGCAGGCGAGCAGCGAGGCCGCCTGATCGAGGTGGCTGCCCATGCGCGTGAGCTCCTCGCTCACGTCGACGCGGTCGGCGAAGAGGGCTATTTCCTGCTCGACGCGGGCGCCGTCGATGCCGAGCTCGCCGGTGAGGCCGAGGCGCTCGATGCGCTCGAGGAGGCGGCGACGGTGGAGCAGGGTCATGTCGGGCGTGCGCGCGCGCACGAGCTCGAGCGACGCGCGCATGCGGTCGAGCCGCGCGCCCAGGTCTCGCGCGAGCGTCGCGCCCTCGGTGTCGCGCATCCTGTCCAGAGCCGCGAGCGCGCCCGTCGTCGCCGCCATCACCGCGGCCTTGGCGGCGTCGAGGTTGCCTTCGAGCGGCGCCGCGAAGATCCCGGGCACGCTGGCGAGGAGCGACAGGGGGACCTCCTGCCCGGGCGCGAGCTCGTCGCGCAGCTCGGTGAGCGCGCGGAAGGCAGCGCGGGCGCGCTCCTTGTCGAGCGTTGGCGCGCCGAGCGCCGCGCCGTCGAGGTGCGCGGTGAGATCGAACCGCCCGCGGGCGAGGCGCTCGCGCAACGTCGCCTCCGCGAAGCCGGCGAGATCGGCCAGGGGGTGGGGAAGCCTGACGCGCACGTCGAGGAAGCGGTGGTTGGTCGCCCGCACCTCGACGACCAGCGTCCCGCGTCCGAGGGTCGCGTCGGCCGCGCCGAACCCGGTCATGCTTCGCACGGCCGCTCCCCTCCGACGCTCAGCGAATGCCGCGCTTCTGCTTGACCTGCTCGAGCACGCGCGCGTACTCGATGTCCCAGGTCCGCGACCCCTCGGTGACGTGCCGCAGCTGGGTGCGGACCTCTTGATCGAGCGCCTCGTCCATCAGCATGTGCTTCTTGAAGATGGGGGCCATCTTGCGACGCAGCTCGTGGTCCTGGGAGTAGATCTCCGCGACGTTGGACGAGTGGCTGAACATCTCGACGATCTGATCGAGCAGGTAGTCGAGCGTGTCCTCGCCTGTCTTGATGCCCTTGCTCTCCGCGATCTGCGACTTGACGCGGCTGAATTCGCTCTGCGGACGGCTGGTACGCTCGAGCAGATCTTTGGTCTGCTCGCTGACTTCCTTCTCCGTCTGGAGGTAGCTGTTCAGGACCGCGGCCACGTCCGCTTCGACTTCCTTCGGCGACTCCGACTCGATGTCGTTCGCGGCGAGGAGCGTGCGGGTGATCTCTTGCGCGATCGTCGGGACCTTGGAGCTGTAGATGCGCATGGCGTGTGTGGGAGGACGTAGCACTACTTCGTGACGCTTCGGGCAAGAATATGAGCCGAGAGAGTTGATGGAATGGTCGCTTGAGTGGGCTATCATCCCCACAATGTCGGTCTGCCCTTGGTGCCAGACCGAAGGCTTCGATCCGAACACCCTGTGCCGCCGATGCGGTCGCGGGGCGACGGGGCGTCCGGGCGGGCCTTCGGCGGTACCCGATCTCGATTTCGGGGGGCGTCCTTCGCCGCCGGCGAGCGGGCGGGTCGTGGAGTTGGACCTCGGCGAACCCTCCAACCGGGCACCTCTGGCGCTCGACGGGCCGCCGCGGCAGGCCGCCCGTCAAGCCGTCCCGCCCGCGCGGAGCTCCAAACCGCAGATGGCCTCTCCGGACATGGGCCGCGGCGCCGTCTTCGACGAAGACGAGGAAGGGTTCCCGACCGGCGGTCCCGGCCTCTCGCTCGAGCTGGACGTGAAGGGAGGACCGCCCGTCCGCGGCGCCATGGGCGGGCACTTGACGTCGGGCGGACACTCCGGTGCGCCCGCGGCGATGTCCGGCGGTCCTCCGCCGCCGCTGCCGAGCTTCCGTCCGATGCCGGCGGCGGTGCACGAGCGGCACCCTTCCGTGGCGCCGGTCGAGTCCTTCGAAGCGAAGATGCTGGCGAACTTCGGTGACGCGCCGAAGCACTTCTGGCAGGCGCCACTCTACGCGTGGCGCGTCCGGCAACGGCTGGCCGATTTGCGCGATGCGCTGAAGGAGCGTCGCCAGCAGGCCGAGCGCGCGTCGAAGGCGATCGACCAGTCGCTCATCGCCCTCGGGCAGCGCGCGCGCGGGACGGCCGAGCGCAACCCGCAGTTCGGTCGCACGCTCGATCTCCTTCGCATCCACGAGCAGACGCTGCGCCAGAAGGACAGCGCGCTCATGGGCGAGATGGACACCCACAACCGCAAGCTCGCGCAGATCGATCAGAAGATCGCAGAGCTGCAGACCGTCGCGACGCAGATGCAGGCAGAGGAGCGGCGCATCGCCGACGAGCTCGCGATGGCCCAGGCCACCGTCCAGCGCGCCGAGGCCAAGCTGAAACGGCTCGACATCGATCTGCGCAGCGCGTTCGGTGCGAACGATCCCCGTCGAGGCGGCTCGTGACCCAGACCTTGAACACGAACATCGTCGACCAGCAGCTCCTGCGCGCGCAGTCGCGCGTCGGGGTCGTCCTCAAGGACAAGTGGCGACTCGATTCGCTCCTCGGCGTCGGCGGTATGGCGGCGGTCTATGCGGCCACGCACCGCAACCAGAAGCGCGTCGCAGTGAAGATGCTCCACGCCGAGTTCTCCCAGCAAGGGGACACGCGCACGCGCTTCCTGCGCGAGGGCTACGCGGCGAACGTCATCGAGCACCCCGGCGCGGTGAGCGTCCTCGACGACGACGTAAGCGAGGACGGCAACGCGTTCCTCGTCATGGAGCTGCTCGAGGGCGAGACCTTGGATCAGCGATGGGAGCGCAACGCGGGTCACCTGCCGTTCCCCGAGGTCCTCGCGTTCGCCGACCAGCTCCTCGACGTCCTCGCGCTCGCGCACATCAAGGGCATCGTCCATCGCGACATCAAGCCGGAGAACGTGTTTCTCACGCGCGAGGGCGTCATCAAGGTGCTCGACTTCGGCATCGCCCGCGTCTTCGAGACGGCCCAGGACGCCAAGCAGGCGACGCGCGCCGGCCAGGTCATCGGGACGCCTGCCTTCATGGCGCCCGAGCAGGCCCTGGCGCGCTGGAACGACATCGATGGACGCACCGATCTCTGGGCGGTCGGTGCCATGATGTTCACGCTCATCTCCGGCTCACACGTCCACGACGCGCAGAGCGGTACCGAGCAGCTCGTCTACAGCGCGACCCGCCCCGCGCGCTCCCTCGCGTCGGTCGTGTCGGGGGTGCCGCCGTCCGTGATCGCCATCATCGACCGCGCTCTTTCGTTCGACAAGGTGCAGCGCTGGCCCGATGCGCGGAACATGCAAGGCGCGGTGCGCGCCGCCCTGTCGAGCTTCGGCCCGGCGCCGGCCCCGCCCGTCGACCCGCGCCTGGTGGCGCCGATGGCGGGCTCGGCCCCGCGCATGCCCTCGACCGGCGCGCGGGCCTCGCAGGCGTCGGTCCCCGATCTGGGCGTCTCCGATTCGCTCGTGGGGCTCGACCCGGTGCAGCTGCAGGCGCAGGTCTCGCTTCGCGCCGCCGAGCGCGACCAGCGAGCCAAGGAGATCGCGCTGGCGCAGCCGGTCATCCAGGAGCTCCAGACGCGTCACAACGGCGCGAAGCAGCAGGTCGCCGATGCCCTCGCGCGCCTCACCGCCGCGCGCAACGAGCGCGCTGCCCTCGAGGAGTGGTTCAAGAACCACGTCGGCGGTCAGGCCAGCGCGGCCGACGCGGCGCGCGAGCAGCTGAACCAGGCCTTCGCCCAGTTCGCGCGCACCGTCCTCGGCGACACCCAGACGTTCGGCACCGAGTTCGACGGCGCGCGCGAGGAGGTCGTTCGCCTCGGCAAGGCGGCCGAGGCCGCGCAGCACGACCTCGCGGTTCACCAGGCGTCGCTCGAGGCCTACGACAAGAAGGCCTTCACGCAGGGCATCGTCGTCACCGTGGTCGCGGCGCTCGTGTTCCTCGTCCTCTTCTTCCTGCCCGTTATTTTGCGCTACACGGCAGATTGAGCGCTGCGCGCTACCCCCGCTTGCGGCGGCTGGGCGGTGGGACCTTCATTTCGCGCATGCCGAGCTGAAGGCGGCGCATGACCGCCTTTTTCTGCCGCTCCTTGTACTTCGCGTGCGACGCCTCGCCCTGCTCGTTCGCTTCTTCCGTCTCGCGATCGATGACCTGGAACTCGCAGATGACGAAGATGATCGAGCCCAGCGGCCACGCCGACGACGGCGCGCGGTCCATGATTTTTCGCGGCAAGCGGACGGGCATGTCCACGACGAAGTGGAGGATGCGGTAGTTCTCGTCGCTGAAGCGGTTGTCGCTCGGCGTCAGATCGTCGTCGCGGCCCGCCTGCATCTCCGGGAGCATCGGGCGTAGATGCGGGTTCTGCTGGGTGTACTGCTTGAAGTGGAAGATCGAGTTGATGCTCTGCCCGGGCATCACGTAGTTGAACGGGAAGAGTCGCTTGGTCAGGTACTGGAGCACCGGAAAGACGTCGCCTCGGGTGCGCGTGACGATGCGAAAGCGCAGCTTGTCGAAGATTTGCGCGGCGACGGTCTCCTGCTTCGACAGGAGCTTCGTGTAGAGGGAGTCCTTGTTCTTCCGCCCTCCGATGAACTCGGTGATCGGGAAGCCGCCCGCGAGCATCGAGCCGATGACGCGGTACACCTTCTCCTCGACGACGTGGAAGACCTCCTGGTCGGAGAGCGGCAGCACGAAGAGCAGCTCGCGCCCGTCCAGGTGGTGGATGATGTGCATGCACTTGAGGATGGTGCACGCGCACATCTGCCGGTGCCCCTGGCCGCTCGCCAGCATGAGCATCTCCTCGACGCTCGCTTTCTCGACGGGCTTCGGGATCGGGTACTCGAAGTGGCGACGCAGGTAGCTGATCGCCTCGTTCTTCACCGACTCCATGCGCGCCCGGTCGCCTGGCTCGTCGGGGTGCATCTCCTGAGCGATGAGGAGGTCGCGCGCCTCGTCCTCGGTCGTCAGGTTCAACCGGTGCCAGTCGATGACCGAATCCCCCCGCAGGATGAGTCGTACGGACTCCAAATCCGCGAGCGTAAATTCGTCGAGCCGCTTCAGCCGTCCTTCAGGATCCATGCGAGCCGCCCAAGCCTACAATCTTTGGCCCACACAAAACAGGCGCCCTCGAAAGGACGCCGTCGCGACGTTCAGGCGCGCCCCAGGCTCAGCGTCCCGACGAAGATCATCACGGTCACCACGAGGACCGTGACCTGTCCGAGAAAGGCGCCGCTGCAGCCCGCCACGGCGATAGGCGCGAGGGCGACGAGGTACCAGGGGCTCAGCTTCTTCATTTCGTGGCGTTCTCCGAGCAGGGTTGCGGCAGGTGGGGCCGACTGCGCCCTACATGTAAGATATGCTACGACAGCTTTCGCCCAGGGGTCCAACTTCTACCGACCTGGAGCGGATACGAGCAAGCAAAAGCGACCAACCGTACTCGCATTGCTCGTGCCAGGTGGGCGCGTGTAGGCGCTCGATTCGACAAAGGAAAGCAATCCCAGGTAAATGCGCCGATGGCGAGGGGTGCCCGCCCGGTGGGAGCTGTGTGTACGGGGTGCGCTCGGCGTGGGCGCAGGGCCACGCCGGCGAGCGGAAGTTGCGGGCGGATTTCCGGGTGGCGTATCGTCGAGCGCGTGGGCGATCGCGGAGGAGAGACACGGCACGCCGGGCTTGGCGGGGTCTTTCCTTTCGCAGGTGGAGCGCTGGTCCTCGCGCTCGGAGTGAGCGCGCTGCCGCTGGTCTCGTGCACGACCATCGATCCGGGCCCGAACTTCGTGGTCCCGCAGGAGCAGTTCAACCAGGACTATTTCTTCTGTCACGTCGAGCCGGAGCTCCTGTTCGCCCGCAAGTGTGGGCCCGGGGATCCCGGCGCCGGCGACTCGGGCAGCGGGTGCCACTTCAGCGCCGTGCCGGGGCTCGCGCTCGTCAACCACACCCCGGTCGACTGCGGTGGAGGGGACCACCCCGTCGGCGTCGTCGTGAGCGCTGCGAAGGGGAACCTCGAGGCGGCGTCGATCGAGATGAGCCGCGACTACCTGACGTCGCCGCTCTACGTTCGCCCGACGGGCTCGAACCACCCGCGCGCCGTCTTCTCCAAGGACGATCCCATCGTCGACGTCATCCGCATCTGGGCGTCCAAGCCATGATTCGACGCTTCGCCCCGCTCCTGCTCGCCGTCTTCGTGCTCCTGTCGTGCCCGCCCGCCCGGGCGGCCGACGAGCCCGAGGCCTTCGCGCGCGTCGTCGTCGACGCGGCAGAGATCCGCTCGGGCCCCGGCGTCTCCTACCGCGTCATTCACACCGCACACCGGGGCGAGACGCTCGCGCTCGACGGTCGACCGGGGGGCGGCTTCTGGCTCCGCGTGCTCTTGCCCGACGGCCGCGCGGCGTACGCGCTCGGCGACGAGGTGCAACCGTTCGCGGTGAAGCCGGGGGAGCCCGACGCACCGTCGCGCCCGGGGCTCTTCGCGCCGCCGCCGCTCGAGGGGGCCCACGGCGGCCTCGCCATCGTCGCCGGAATCCTGACGATCCCCATCACGGATCGCGGCGTGCAGGGCTTCGGGTACATCGAAGCGCGGCCGTCGCTGGTGCTCCACAAGACGATCACGCTGGACGGCTTCGTCGGCGACGCCCTCACCGCCGACGGCGCGCAGATCCTCTACGGCGGCGGCATCACCGTGCACCTCGCGCCGAGCTGGCCGCTGTCGCCGTTCGTCGGCATCGGCGGCGGCGGGCTCAGCGTGTTCCCCAACTCCGATTCGTTCGTCTTGAAGCGCCAGGACTTCTACGCGGGGCGCGCCGGCGGCGGGTTCCTCCTCGCGCTCCGCGGGCGCATCCTGGTCCGCGTGGAAGTCACCAACCTCACGCTCTTCACCGCGGACTCGTTCAAGAACGCGCAGACCTACTCGGGTGGGTTGGGAGTTTACTTTTAAAATGAACACCATCCGATTGATATTGATTGCGATTGTGGCGCTCACGTCCGCTTGCGTGACCGTGAAGCCGCAAGAGCGCTCGGTGCTCGCCGATCCGCTGATGCAGTTCGAGGGCGATCCCCACGCCGCCGCGCAGCTTCGCCACGCGCTCGAGAATCGGGAGGGGGCCTACGGCGGATCGAGCGCCGTCGGCGGAGGGTGCGGGTGCAACTGATTCGCTTCGCAACCCGCGTTGGGGCGAGCCGCGTGGCCGCCCTGCTCGGGGCGGGGATCGCCGCGGCGCTGGTCGCGGTGGCGGCCCCCGTACGCGCGGAGGTCGTCACCTTCGACACGACGCACACGCTCTTCCACGAGTCGCCGACGCGCACGAAGATGACGGTGTACACGCCCGGAGCGGATCTCGAGGTCGCCCCGACCGACTGGCTGCGGGTCCGCGCCGGCTGGGAGGCCGACATCGTCAGCGGCGCCAGCGTCGCGGTGAAGGCAGGGCCCGCGTACGCGAACACCCACCCGGGGGCCGACGTCGTCACCACCGCCAGCGTGCACGACGTCCGCAACCAGGCGCGCGGCGGCTTCACACTCAAGAAGGAGAACGTGGAGCTCACCGGCGGCTACGCGTACTCGACGGAGAACGACTACAAGTCGAACTCGTTCAACGTCGCGGCGCGGACGGACACCTACGAGCACAACTCGCAGTTCGAGATCAGCTACGCGCGCAACTTCGACCGCGTCTGCGATCGCGTCCAGTCCGCCAACGATTCGCCGGCGCGGTTTCGCGCGCTCGAGGACTCGAGCGGCTGCTTCACGAAGTCGAACCCCCTCCGGACGACGCGCGACATCGGCGTGGACGGCTTCCAAGGCACGTGGTCGCAGGCGTGGACGCCGATCTTCGTCACGCAGGTCGTCTACACCGCGCAGGTGAACAGCGGATTTCAGAGTAACCCCTACCGCAGCGTCATCCTCGGCGAGGGGCTCAAAGCGCAGGAGCACGAGCCCGACAACCGCTTCCGTGAAGCGGTCGCGCTCCGTGGCAACCTGTTCCTCCGTCCGCTCAAGGCGGCGGTCCGGATAAGCCTGCGCGGGTACTACGACAGCTGGAACGTCAAGAGCGGAACCGCCGAGGCCGAGCTCGAGAAGTACCTCGGCGAGTCGTTCCGCGTCATGGCGCGTGGTCGCTACTACCGGCAGAGCGGCGCAATCTTCTGGAGCGACGACTACAGCGGTGGCGATCGTCCGCTCGGGCCCAAGGGGCAGTACTGGACCGGCGATCGCGAGCTGTCGCCGTTCTCGAGCTGGCTCGTCGGCGTGCGCGCGATGTACGCCGTGCGCCCGGCGACCCGGATCTTCGGGATCATGGAGAGCTTCAGGGCCGGCGTCTCCGGCGACATGCTCGCCCTCTCCTACGACGAGTTCACGCTCGGCGGTCAGCGCATCGGCAACGCGCGGGCGTACATCCTCGGGCTCACGGTGTCTGCGCTGTTCTAGAACGTCCATCCACCACGCTGGCTCCGAGGTCGCCGGGGAACGTGACGCGCGTGATGCGCGCGCCGGAGTAGGCGCCCGCCGTGGCGGCCGCGACCTCGAGGTGCGCGCCGGCGGCGAGGAGCTCGGCGATCGCCTCGCGTTCGGCGGCGACCGCTGACGAGAGGGCGAGCCCGCCGGGGGGCGCGTCGGCGAGCAGGTTCGCGCCGCGGTGAAGGGTCTTGCCGAAGTATTCGGGGCGGGCGCCGCGGGTGAGCGCGATGCAGGGGCCCTCGTGTACGGCGGCGCGCGCGCGGAGCTCCAGACCAGACTGGGCGACCCGCGCGAGGAGCGCGACCCCGGCCGCGGCAGCCTGCGCGACGGTGCCGAACGCGACGAGGTAGGTGCCGACCGCGGAGGGGGCCACCGAGCCGCGGTGCACGCGGGCCTCGGCGAGGACGAGCCCGTCGAGGCGCTGCATCGCGCTCCACGCGGCGGCGTCGCCCCTTTCGCGAAGGAGCGTGCCGCCGCCGTCCGTCTCGATGAAGAGGAATGCGAGCCGGCGGATGGTGAGGTGCTCCCCCTCGGCGAGGACCTCGCTCGAGAAAAAATCACGAAAGAACGGAGTCGTGAGCGCGACCGCCGCGCTGACGCCGTCGCCGCGCGCGCCGGGGATCTCGATGCGAACGAGCTCTTCGTGCGCGGTGTCGTTGGTGAGTGTGAACGAGACGTCGCCGGTGCGCACGACGGCCGGCCGGGCGGCGATCGCCGCGTCCTCGATGTGCGCCGCGGCGTCGGCCAAGAAGCCGCACGCGCTCGCGGTGAAGTCCCAGCCGTGCCCGTGCCCGCGGGCGAGGCGGAAGCTCCCCGACGGCAGGCGCACGACGAGCCGCCGCGTCTCGCCGGGCGCGAGGCGCTGCTGCGCGAAGACGTGCGAGCGCAGGGCAGGGGCCCCCGCGCAGTAGGTCTCCGGCGCGACCTTGCGGACCTCGGGGTGCGGGCGGAAGATCAGCTCCACGCTGTCGGCGAGATCGCGCTCGTAGCGGGTGGCGCAGGGGCCGCACGTCGCCTCGCGCGCGATCTGGCCGAGGGCGGTGGTGGACTCGTGGGGGCCCATGCAGCGCGGGCAGATGACGTCCCACGCGACATCGAGCAGGCCCGCGTTGGCGGCCTGCAGAAACAGATCGAGCGTGTCCTCGCGCGGCGTCCCCCACCGGTCGGCGAGCTCGTACGGCCTGAGGCGCTCCAGCGTCTTGTCGGGGCCGATAAGGAGGAGATCGGCGAGGCGCCGCGCGAGGGCGGCGTCGACGTCACGCCGCGCCAGGATCGCGACGCCCCGCTCCACGTGCGTGCGCTGCGACTCGGTCGGTGTGTGGGGCGGCTCGAACGGATCGCGGACGCTCCCGGGCGTGAGCGCCTCGTCGATCTGCCGGTAGACCTTGTCGAGGCCGCGGGCGAGGCGGCGCTCGACCTCCACCTTCGACGCAACCTGGCCGATGACCCCGCGCGGCATCAGCCACACCTCGTGCACGAGGCGCGTGCCGCCCGCGGTCAAGGGCTCGAGGCGAACGCGATTCCACAGGGCGACGAAGGGGCCGCGATCGTACTTACGGAAGACGCTGTGCTCGCGGTTTCGCACCCACTCGAAGGGGTGCTCGTGCCAGCGCACGTTCATACCGAGCGCGCTCAGCTCGCCGGTGCGGCGGGGGCGCCCGTCCTCTTCGATCGTGTCGGTGAAGCGAACCGGGCGGAGGCCGGCTGCTTTGTTGAGGCGCTCGGTGTTGGCGACGTGGGGCCAGAGCGCCTCGGGGCTCGCGCGCAGGTCCCAGTGCCAGGTGAAGTGCACGGGCGCGCTCTCGCGGGTGAGGCCGTCCTCCGAGGGGATGGAGTGGCGCTCTTCTTCCTCGGTCAGCGTCGCGGGTCCCGGCGAGGGCAGACGCCGGAAGGATGGGCGGTTGCTCAGCGATTTGGGCACCGTGCGGCCCTGCGCGAGATCGTCGAGCACGGCGGCGAGGCTCCTGGCCTGTTGCCAGCGCTCCTCCGGCTTCTTCGCGAGGCAACGCATGACGATCTCCTCGACGTCCGCATGGACGCCGGGCGCCAGCTGGCTCGGCGGCGTCGGCGTGGCGGTGAGGATCTGAAGGGTGAGCTCTTCGCGCGTCGGCCCTTCGAACGGGCGACGGCCCGTCAGCATTTCGTAGAGGAGGATGCCGATCGCGTGCACGTCGGCGGAGGCGTTGACCGCGTCGCCGGCGAGCTGCTCCGGGGCCATGTACGCGGGGGTGCCGATGACGGTGCTCTCGAAGAGATCCCGCCCCGCGGCCTTGCTGTACGCGAGCCCAAAATCCAGGATGCGCGGGCGGCCGACGGCGTCGACGAGCACGTTCGCGGGCTTGAGATCGCGGTGGATGATCCCGCGCTCGTGCGCGGCGCCGACCGCGCGCGCGATCTCCGAGCCCAGGCCGAGCGCGCGGGCTTGCGGCAGCGCGCCCTCCTTGATGACCGCGCGCAGATCGGTCCCCTCGACGAGGTCCATCGTGTAGTACGGCGCGCCGTCGACGGTCGTGCCCAGATCGTGCACGGCGACGACGCCCGGATCGGCGACCTGCGCGGCGAGGCGAGCCTCCGACCACATGCGCGCCACCTGCGTGGCGGACCACTCGCCGGCGTGGACCTTGAGCGCGACGCGGCGCTCGAGTCGATGCTCGATCGCTTCCCACACGATCCCCATGCCGCCGCGCCCTAGGACGCGCAAGAGATCGTACCCGGCGACCACTGGCGGCCGGGGCGGCACGGAGGGAGCCCTGACGAGGGGCGCGGTCTGGCCCGCCGGATGCTTTACGGTGTCGTCGTCCTCCATCGGCCCACCGATGAGCCTACGCGTGGCGGGCTCGATCGGCCCGCTTGATCGCGCGAGACGCTCAGCCCTCGTCGCCGCCTTCGCCTCGAAGGCCGTGCTTTTTCGCCATGTCGTGCAGGTGCTTGCGGTCCATCTTGGCCTCGCGTGCGGCGGCGCTGACGTTCCCGGTGTGCCGGCCGAGGAGCCATTTGACGTAGCGCTTCTCGAACTCGCCGTCGTACTTCGCCCGGGTGTCGCGGTAGCTCTTGCCCGGCTCGAAGACGAACGCGGTGTCCGTCGGAGGTGCGGAGCCGGGGAGGGCGATCACCGACAGCTCGCGGCTGCCGACGGCCTGCGCCATGTAGACGGCGCGCTCGAGGACGTTGCGAAGCTCGCGGACGTTGCCCGGCCAGTCGTGCGCGGAGAGCGCCTGCATCGTCTCCGGCGCGACGTTCATCTCGCTGGCGCCGGCGGTCTTGAGGATGTGTGTGACGAGGAACGGAATGTCCTCCCGACGCCCGCGCAGCGGTGGCACGGTGACGGGGACGACGGCGAGGCGGAAGTACAAGTCCTCGCGGAACTTGCCGGCCTGCACTTCGCGGAGCAGATCGCGCTTGGTCGCGGCGATGACACGCACGTTGGTGTGCATCGTCTTGTTGCCGCCGACGCGGCGAAACTCGCGCGTCTCGAGCACGCGCAGGAGCTTGGGCTGGACGTCGAGCGGGAGCTCCCCTATTTCGTCGAGGAACACGGTGCCCCCGTCGGCGAGCTCGAAGGCGCCTTGGCGCGAGGCCACCGCGCCCGTGAACGCGCCGCGCTCGTGGCCGAACAGCTCGCTCTCGATGAGCGAGTAGCTGACGGCGCCGCAGTCGACGACCATGAATGCCTTCGGCGCCCGCGCCGACGCCTGCCAGATGGAGCGCGCGAGGACGTCCTTGCCGGTGCCCGTCTCTCCCTCGAGGAGCACGGTGGCGTCGGTGGGCGCGATGCGCTCGAGGACACCGAAGATGGTCCGCATCGACAGGCTCTGGCCGATCGCGGTGCCGAACATGGGCTTGTCGCTCGGCAGGACCTCCACCTTCTGGGCGGCCGGCCGCAGCGAGATCTCGACCTCGCCCACCTTCACTACGCTGCCAGGCTGGACCATCGCCTCGCGGATGCGCGTGCCGTCGACGCGCGTGCCGTTGGTCGAGTCCAAGTCGCGGATGTGGATCCCCTCGGGTGAACGAATGAGCTCGCAGTGGTGGCGCGAGACGGTGTCGTCGGTCAGGACGAGATCGTTGTCCTGCGCCTTGCCGATGCGCATGCGCCCGCCCATGGGCTTGGTGACGCCCTTGTGCGTGCCGGACAGGACCGCGGCCATGATCGCGGCGAGCGCGCCCGATCGCGCGCTGGCGGCGCGCGTCGCGACGTCGACCTCACGGGCCGACGCCGGCTCGGGCTTGTCGGAATCGCTCATGGATGGGGCTCTTTGACGTCGAGGCTCACTGGGCTGCCGTCGAGCTTAACCTTACGATGCACCAGCGCGCGATCGTTTCCTTTGCTCACCTCGATCTCGACCAGGTAGTCCCCGCCCGCCAGCCGGGGCTCATGCGTCACGATCCGCGGCGCTTTCCCGGCGGCGTAGCGAAACGTCGCCTCGCGCGTGAATTCGGCATCGCTCGGGCCCGCGCCCTCGTCTGGCGCGTAGCGAAGGCGCACCTCCGTCACACTTGGCGCTGCGTCGCCCAGCACCACGTGGACCACCTGCTCGCTCGGGACCTTGCGGCCCAGCACCAGCCACATCGCCAGGAGCGCGGCCACGAGGATGAGCGGGCCGAGCTTGCGGCGGTCCAGCCTCAATCATCGCCCCCGCGACGCGCGGATCCGTGCGACCAGCCCCTGGACGACGGAGTCGGGAAGCTCGAACTTCGGCATCTTGTTCTTGCCGTTCTTGATCGTCGCGGCGATGTCGGCGTCCTGGACCTTGTCCTGCCAGTCGGCGTTCGTCAGATCCGCCGGTTTGTACATCGGGCCCTCGGGCCCGTCGCCGTGTCCGATGGGGCCGTGGCAGCGGAGGCACTGGGCCTTCCACGTGGCCTCGATCAGCACTGCGGCCCCGTTGTTGTCGCCGCCGCCGCCGCCGCTCCCTCGAGGCGCCGGCTGAGGGCCGCGCTGCCCGGCTGCTTGCGCGCCGGACTTCTCTTTTGCGTCGTTGCGATCGTGGTCGGCGGCCGTCCACTCGCGAAGTCCATCGGCCGCAGGCGGCCGGTCACAAGCCGCTGCCGCCACCGAGAGCGCGAGCAGCGCGAAGGCCAAACGTCGTCGCATCGGGCCGCACGGTAGCATTACAGGAGCGACAGGAGCGGTCCTTTGAATCTTAGTATTTGTCGAAGTGGACGCTGAACGGCAAGGTGAAGCCTTGCGCGGGCTCGCCGTCGTGGCCCCGGGCCGGAACATACGTGTGCTGGAGCGCGCACAGGCGAGCCTCGCGCCCGAACCCGTAGCCGGGATCGTCGAGGATGTTGATCTCGCTCGCGCTACCGTCGGGGCGCACGTTGGCCTGTGCGCGCACGACGACATGGCGCATCTCGGGATCGGCCTCCTTCGGAAAGGGGCACTTCCAGCTCACGTTGCCGCCGAGGCGAGCCGGGCTGGAGCGATCAGGGCCGTGCGGCCGGGGCGGAATCGGAATCGGAGTCGGAATCGGGGTCGGCGTCGGAGTCGGGGTCGGGGTCGGAGTCGGGATCGGGGTCGGCGTCGGCGTCGGGGTCGGAGTCGGAGTCGGGGTCGCCAGGCGCTGGGCGGGGCCATGGGCCGGGCGCGGCGCCGGAACCTCGATCGTCGTCTCGCCGAGCTCGTACGGAAGGATGACGATGGGCGGAGGCGTGGGGGTCAGATCGATCTCGATCGGCCGCACGACGACCGGAAGGAGCCGGGGCCGCGGCTCCGGAGGCATCAGCTTGCCGTAGGCGACCGCCGTGGCGTGGAGGAGGGTCGCCAGGAAGAGCCCGATGAGGAGCGCCCGGGGAGCGTGCCGTTCCAGGTCGAGCGCCGGCAGGAGCGCCTCCTCCCCGTGCAAATCACGCTTCATTTCCGCTGCAGTGCCACCTGGCGGAGTGTACCGCCTTGCCATCGGACCGACCAGGCGCTAGGGGATCTCGTAGGCGTAGACCGATCACGCGCGTGGAGGCACCCCGCCCCGCGACGCTTCCCCGGCTGCGACCCGGACTCGTATGTACGCGAACGCAGGAAAGCCCGCCGGTCAGGTGGAGAAGCGCGCCCCCAAGGTGACCGTTCCGCAGCTGCGGGCGCGCAAGGTGTCCTCCGGGGGCGCTGCCATCACGATGGTGACCGCCTACGACTTCACCATGGCGCGTCTCGTCGACGAAGGCGGGGTCGATATGATCCTCGTCGGCGACTCGCTCGGGATGATCGTCCAGGGCCTCGGCAACACCATTCCGGTGACGCTCGACGAGATTTGCTACCACGGCCGCGCTGTGGCTCGCGGCGTCACGACGGCCCACGTCGTCGGTGACATGCCGTTCATGAGCTACCAGGTCTCGCCGCTGCAAGCCGTGGAGAGCGCGGGCAAGCTGATGAAGGACGGCGCGTTCGAGAGCGTGAAGCTCGAGGGCGGCGCCGAGATCGCCGAGCACGTGCACCGCATCGTACGCGCCGGAATCCCCGTCGTCGGCCACGTCGGCTTGACCCCGCAGAGCGTCCACGCGCTGGGCGGCTTCAAGGTGCAGGGGCGGGGCGACGAAGACGCCGAGCGCATCGTGCACGACGCCCGCATCCTCGAGCAAGCCGGCGCGTTCTGCATCGTGCTCGAGGCCATCCCGCCCGACGTCGCCGAGCGCGTCACCGCCGAGGTGACCATCCCCACGATCGGCATCGGCGCCGGCCCCGCGTGTGATGGGCAGGTGCTCGTGTGCACCGACCTCCTCGGCATGTCGCGCGGCCATACGCCCAAATTCGCCAAGCGCTACGCAGAGCTCGGCGACGCGATCGTCGCGGCGGTGAAGGCTTACGGCGAAGAGGTCCGCTCCGGCGCGTTCCCCGCCAAGGAGCACACGTACAAGGCGAACGTGAAGGCGACCGAGCAGGCCGAGGCCTCCCACGACCTCGACGCGCCGCTGCCACTGGATCTTTGGCACTAGAACTTCGTTCTAGTGACAAAGATGACTGGTTTGTGTGGGCCTGCCGTCCCCTCCAACGCGCGGACGCGCGTTGGAGGCCTCCCCTGCTTCGCTTTGCGGCGAAGGCGCGCGGGAGCGCGCCGGCGGACCCGAAGGGTGGGGGGATCCGAAGGGAGGGGACCTGAACGGAGCGGGACCTGAAGGGAGCGGGACCTGAAGGGAAGGGGCGTGTCTTGACAACGAGGGGGAGCGGCGATGATCTGCCGCGGATGAAGGTTCTTCCCGTCGGTTTCGTTGCGCTCGCTCTGTTGGCTGCCGCGTGCGGTGGCGCCAAGCCGAAGGCTGCCGAGGATCCGACGACCACGTCGTCGACACCTGCGGCCGCTGCCGAGGACATGCCGGGAGGGCCGGCGACGGCCGCACCGGGCACCACGACGCCCTCCGCGACGGACACGGCGGCCGCGAACACGCCGGCGCCTGCGGCGGCTCCGGTGACGCTCAAGATCGTCGCGCTCAAGCTGAGCGTCCCCGCGAAGGACGCCAAGAAGCTCGGCTACAAGGCGCTCGAGGTGAAGGACGACGGGAGCATCCTCGCCGATGGCAAGCCGCGGATGAAGCTCGTCGGCGGCGCGCTGCGGTCGATCGACGACGCGCCGATGTTCTCCATCGCAGAGGACGGCAAGGTCACCGACGCCGCCGGCAACGACATCGGAAAGTTCGCCGACAACGACGAGCTCGTCCTCAAGGGCGGCGGCAAGCTCGTCGTCTCCGACGACGGCTTCGTCCAGGCGATCGATGGCAAGGGCAAGACCAACGTGCTCGGACCGAAGTTCGAATCCGCCCCCGCATGGGCCAAGCGCGAAGCCGCCCTCATCGGCCTCTCCTTCAACACCCCCGCGCCCGCCGCCGCCCCTGCCGCAAAGCCGGCCACCAAGCCCGCGAAGAAGAAGTAGTCCCGTCACCTCCTCGGCTCGAGCCAGACGTTATCGCATTCGATACGCGCGCTTTCTCGCGTCGTGATGTCATCGCCGGGATAGAGCCACTTGGTGATCCCGCCGATCATCTTGCAGCCTCCGATCGAGCCCGAGAGCTCGCACGGCTTGTCGCTCCACCGTCGCCCGTCGTCGCAGGTCTGCTTGCCCTCGGCCGCTTCGCCCGCGGTGAATTCGAAACACCGGTTTCCGCCGACAGGGCGCCAATCGCAACTCCCCACAGGCTTGCTGTTGCACCCCGCGCTCGAGAGGACGAGCGCGGTGGCAAAGGCAGCGGCCACGGTCCGTGCTGCGAGCGGCGAGGGCTTCGTCATCAGGGCAGACTACCTGTCGTGACGCCTGACTTCTTGCCGGAAACTGGCCCGGTAATTCGGCAAAGGATCCGCGCGAGCGGACGTCGAGCGTGCCGCGGCGAGCGCGGGTGCCCGCGTCGTGAGCGCCGGCGGCGAGGGCCAGGGCGACTAGCGTGCGTCAGGGGTTCGCCATGATGGCGAGGGGGCCGCACGAATGGCGAACGCCCAAGATCACGCCACGCGCATGTCCGCGTAGTCGGCGTGACGAGGAAGCGGTGCTACCGCGTCCGAGACCCACTGGGGGAGCGCGACGTAAACTTTGCGGAGCGCGCCGTCCTGCGTGCGCGCGCACAGGAGCGCCTCGGCGTTGTCGACGGAGTTGTCGTAGACGTAGACGCGATCGGCGAGCTGAATGGCCGCCGAGAGATTTGCCATCGAGCGAACGTAGCGGCTCACGATCTTTTCGATGGGGACCGTGTGGCCACCGTGAATCACTCGTCCAGCGACCCTGGCCGCGTTGATGCGCGGATCCTTCGTCCCGATGAAAAATACGCGAACGAAGTATCCCGCCTCTTTGGCGCGCCGGACGAAATCGACCTTACCGGTCGTCGAGAAGACGGTCTCGAAGGCAATGCCCGCTCCTTGCGCGAGGAGCTCCTCCCGGCGCGCTTCGGTCCACGCGGCAGCCGACGCGACCGCAGCCGGCGAGTTCCAGTCGCCGAACCTGTCACGCGCGACCTCGTCCGGATTCAGGTATTCGACGCCTTCACTCCAACGCTCCACGCGCAAGCGCTCGGTGACCGTGGTCTTGCCGGCTCCGTTGGGGCCAGCGATCACGAGAAGTGACGGCTTCACGCAGGCGGCCTGCTTCGCGTCACCATGGCGTGCGCGAGCGATTCGAGCACCTTCGCGCGCTCGACGGCGATGGCTTCACGAAGGCGTTCCAAGCTGGCGGCATGGGCGGCGCGTACGCCGGCAAAGGCGCGCGACGACAAGCCCTGGAGCTGGGCGTCCGTGGGTTCGAACGCGGGATCCGCGAGGTTGATCGAATCGCCCATGATGAAAAGGATACCTCGTGGATGGCGTTCCGGCCAGCGCGCCCCGAGTGCTCCGCAGCAGAAGCTTGGTAATGATGCCGAGCGGCTGCGGGGCGAAATGGCGGCCTCCTCACACCAGTGCAGGTAGAGCGTCGAGCACGCCGGAGGCGCGGTGTCCAGCCTTCCTCGCGGATGACTCGGGTAGACTGCGGCCGATGACGAGCAACGTCGGTTCGCCGGTTCTCCTGGAGCAGATGACGAGCGCAGAGATCCGCGATGCGATCGCCGCCGGCAAGACCACCGTCCTCCTTTGCAACGCGAGCACGGAGGCGTCGGGGCCGCATCTGGCGGTGGGCAAGCACGTCGTTCGCGCGCGGTACGTGGCCGAGCGCGTCGCGCGCGAGCTCGGGACGGCCTTGGTGGCGCCGGTCATGCCGTTCGCGCCGACGAGCGACGAGTATCGCTTCCCCGGCACCGTCCACCTGCCGGCCGCGACGTTCTCCGCCGTGAACGAGGCCGTCGCCGAGAGCATGATCAAGACCGGATTCCGGTACGTCGTCTTGACAGGCGATCACGACGGGAACCAAGGCCTCCTCGAGGCGCTGGCGCCGAAGCTCGACGCGAGCCATCGGCCTCGTGGCGCGCGCGTCTTCTTCTCTGGCGACGGGTTCGACAAAACCAACCGAGAAATCGGCGCCTACCTGACCGAGCACGGATATCCCGCCAGCCGTCACGGCGGGGTCTCGGACACCTCTCTTCTATGGGGAGCCGACGCCGCTTACGTCCGCCCGGGCGAGCTCGCGGTAGGGGCCCCGATGCCGCCGCCGGACAGCCCTCTGTCGCTCGGCACATTCGGATGGGAGGGCGATCCACGCCGCGCTTCGCCGGAGCTCGGGAGGATGTTCCTCGAGTGGAGGGTGAAGAACACCGTCGCGGAGATTCGCAGGCTGCTCGACGGCGCAGGGTGACGAAGGCGCGCGCCTGTCCCCGGACACCGGCGGCGGACGCCAGGACACCACGGCGCCGCGAAAATCCGAACCAAATCGCGGGCGCGATCCTGGCGCGCGCGTTGCTGAAGCGCGCGCATGGTCACAGGCTCCAAAATGACCCTCTACGTGCTCGCGATCGCGTGCGGGCTCGCGTTCTCCTTCGGCGTCACGCTCGCGTTCGCGTCGTGGAGGAGCGCGCCCCTCGCCGACGTCGGAGCGACATCGCCGATCGGGCGGAACCTCGCGCCGTCCGCGGCCGGCGGTGGGATCGAGGTCGGCGGACCCATCGAGCTCGCGCCGCTCGTCATCACCTCTGAGGCACGCGCGCGCGCGTCCCCGCCCGGCGTAGAGGCGACCGACGACGCGCGCCCAGCTGCCCTCGGCGCGTGGCGTCGATGCTCCGCGTGGCAACCGCTGCTCATGGGGAGCGGCGAGGTCCGCCTCTGCGAATGAGCGCGGTCGGCAATGGAACGACTCTTGATTCAGACGAACGTCAGTTCGTCTGAATCAAGATCGGCGAGTACCGCACGGTGTCGCCGAGCGTGGAGACGATCGTCACGAGCGTCCCGCGCTTGGCGCCTGCGGACTTGGCGCGGACGGTGAGCCACGCCTTCTCGCCGTTTTGCCCGGTCGTCTTGTCGAGCGAGAGCTCGAGGTGCTTGGTCTTGGGCGTCGTCATGCCGTCGCCCTCCGTCGCCGCGATGGTCCACGCATCGGTCGCGGCGTCGCTCGTGAACCCGAGGGCGATGTCCTTGCGCTTGCCCTCGGGGACCGCGTAGCCGAGCACGTCCTTCGATTTGTGGTTGGGTTGAAGGACGCTCACCGTCTCCACCGACTGCGGAGTGACGTTGAAGTAGGCCTTGCCGTCGAGCGGCACGCACGGGTTGTGGCCGGCGGCGGCGCTGGCGTTGGACCACAGGCGCTGCACGGTGAACGGAAAGCCGGGCTCGGTCTCCTTGTACGTCGAGTCGTCGAAGAACTCGCAGCTCACCGCGGCGCGCCAGTACGCGGAGCCTCCGATCCTGTCGCCGAAGTCCTCGAACGTGTGGGCGTTCGGATCGCTCGACCAGGTGATCGTCACGATGCTCGGTCGCGCGAGCGGGCTGCCGCCGTTGTTCTTGATCTGCGGCGCCTCGGTCGTGAACGCGGGGAACGTCGCGCTGGGCGCGCCGTGGTCGCCCTTGTGTCTGCCCGTCGCATCCTGGTCCGCCGATCCAGTGTCCCCGGCCACCGCGCCGCTGCAGGCGGTCAGCGCACCGAGGGACAAGTATGCGAAAGCACGAAGTCTCATGGTGAGCGCCTCTCTCGTCGAGGACATCGACGATGTAGGCGGGTGGAAGTTCCATGCCTACCCGCTCGACACGCCCATCACCTGCATCTCGTTTCTGGCGCGGGGCGCTTCAGTCGTGGATGCCGCCTGGGATTTTTCCGCGGCCAGCGGCCACGCGATCGTTCCACGTCTCGTGCGCGCCGCCCGGCACCTCGACCATCGAGATGCACCCAGGGACGGGGCACACGAGCTGGCAAAGGTTGCACCCTACACATTCCGGCTCGTCGATCCACGGGACCCTGTCGCCGGCGATCTTGCCTAGCGGCAGCGGAGTCGGCGCGGTCGCCTTGCCCTTGGTGTGCGCGTGGGGCGGGCGCGTGCGCTCGCCGGGGCCCGTGAAGATGCACTGGTGCGCGCCGTCGTTGCACGCCGTTACGCAGAGCTGGCAGCCGATGCACGTCTTCGGATCGATCTTCGCGACGAGCTTGTAGCCGAGATCGAGATCGCCCCACTCCTTGTAGGAGGGGACGGCGCGGCCACGCAGCGCAGCGATGTTCGCGATACCCTGCCGGTCCATGAACTCGGACAGGCCCTCGATCATGTCGGCGACGATGCGGTAGCCGTAGTGCATGACCGCCGTGCACACCTGCACGTTGGACGCGCCGAGGGCGATGAACTCCGCGGCGTCGCGCCAGGTCGACACGCCTCCGATGCCGCTGATGGGAACGGTACCGGCGATCTCGTCGCGCGCCAGCGCCGCGACCATGTGGAGCGCGATCGGCTTCACCGCTGGCCCGCAGTAGCCGCCGTTCGACGAGCCTTGCCCGACGCGCGGCACCGGCACCATGCGCTCGAGATCGACGCCGATGATGCTCTTGATCGTGTTGATGAGGCTGATGGCGTCGCCGCCGCCCTTCACCGCGGCCTGGCCGGCCTCGACGATGTCCCCGGTGTTGGGCGTGAGCTTCACGAAGACCGGGGTCTTCGCGAACTCCTTCGCCCAGCTCGTGATCTCGGTCAGGAGCTTGGGCTCCTGGCCGACGGAGGAGCCCATGCCGCGCTCGCACATGCCGTGGGGGCAGCCGAAGTTGAGCTCGAGCCCGTCGACGCCGGCGTCCTCGCACTTCTGGATGAGGACCTGCCAGTCGTGCTTCGTCTCGGTCATGAGCGACGCGATGACGACGTGCTTAGGGTAGCGCTTCTTGACGTCGCGGATCTCCGCCAGGTTCACCGAGAGCGGGCGATCGGTGATGAGCTCGATGTTGTTGAGGCCCATCATCTTCTGGCCGGCGTAGTCCACCGCGCCGAAGCGGCTGGTGACGTTGACGATCGGATCGCCGAGCGTCTTCCACACCGCGCCGGCCCAGCCGGCGTCGAACGCGCGCATGACCTGCTCGCCGGTGTTCGTCGGCGGGGCCGACGCGAGCCAGAACGGGTTGAGACTCTTGATGCCGCAGAATTCGGTGGTGAGATCCGCCATGGCTATTCGCTCGCCTTGCTCGACCACGCAGCGATGAGGGTACGTGCCGCGTTGCGCCCGTCGGCCACGGCGTTGACGACTTCCTTGCCGCCGTTGATGCAGTCGCCGCCGCTCCACACCTTGGGGTTGCCGGTCGCGCCGGTCTTGGGGTCGGCCTTGATGCAGCCGCGGTCGTCCATCTCGACGCCGGGGAACTGCTTGGCGAGCTCGCGGAGCTTGGCCTGGCCGATCGCCACGACGACCGCGTCACACGGGAGGTCGTGCTCGGTGTTGGGGAGCGGCTTGCCGTGGCGGGTCTGGACCACCCTGAGTGCCACGAGCTTGCCGTGCGCGTCGCGCACGAAGGAGTGGGGGAGGGTGTTCGCGGTGAGCGTGACGCCTTCCTTGCGCGCGCCGTCCATCTCGTGGAGGTAGCCGCTCATCTCGTCGGGCCCGCGCCGGTACACCATCGTGACGTGCTCGGCGCCGAGCAGCGCGCTCTCCCGCGCGACGTCGATCGCCGTGTTTCCTCCGCCGACGACGATGACGCGGCCGAGGTGGAGCTTGGCGTCGCTCTTCTTCAGCGTCTTCATGCGCTCGATCCACTGGACCGCGCCGTGCACACCAGGGCCGTCCTCGCCCACGACGCCGAGCTTGGTGTCCCTGCCGAGGCCGACGCCGAGGAACACCGCGTCGTAGCCGTCGAGCAGCTCCTTGGCGGAGACGTCGCGTCCGATCTCCATGCCCGTCTTCACCTCGACGCCGAGGTCGAGCACCCACTCGATTTCGTGGAGCGCGTCCTCGGCGTGGAGCTTGTACGGAGCGATCCCGGTCGTGTTGAGCCCGCCAGGGACCGGGAGGCGCTCGAAGATCGTCGCCTCGTGTCCTTCGAGGGTGAGGGTCGCCGCGCACGACAAGGACGCGGGCCCCGCGCCCACGAGCGCGACCTTCCGCCGAGCGCCCTTCGTCGGCGCGCTCTTCGGAGTGAACATCGCCGGCTCGCCCTGCGCGGTCGCGTGCTGCGTCGCGTAGCGCTGGAGGCGGCCGATCTTGATCGGCGCCTTCTGCCAGCCATTGTAGACGCACGCCCCCTCGCACAGGACCTCGGTCGGGCACACGCGGGCGCACGAGTAACCGAGGATGTTCTGCTCGAAGATCGTGCGCGCCGAACCGCGGATGTTCCCCGTCGCGATCTTCTTGATGAAGGTCGGGACGTCGATCTCCGTCGGGCACGCCTTGATGCACGGCGCGTCGACGCAATAAAGGCAACGCTCCGACTCCGCGCGCGCCTCGGCCAGGCCGAGGAGGGGCTTCTTGTCAGGCAGGGCCTTTTCGACGCGATCGTCCGGGAGCTGGAAGCGCGAGATCATGATCGTTGGCTGTCGTTCCTGGTCAGCGGGCGAACGCGGTGAGGCTCACAGTTTAACCATGCCCTCGTAGGTCTCGGGGCGACGGTCGCGGTAGAACTGCCAGGTCTTCCGGACCTCCTCGATCTGGTCGAGATCGCACGTGGCGACGAGGAGCTCGCTCTTGTCCTCGCTCGCGGTGGCGAGGAACTCGCCGCGCGGGTTCACGACGTAGCTCGTCCCGTAGAATTTACCGATGTTCCACGGAGCTTCGGTGCCGACGCGGTTCGACGCGGCGACGAAGTACCCGTTCGCCACGGCGTGCGCGGGCTGCTCGATCTTCCAGAGGTACTGCGAGAGACCGGCGACCGTGGCCGACGGGTTGAACACGATCTCGGCGCCGTTCAGGCCGAGCAGGCGCGCGCCCTCCGGGAAGTGGCGGTCGTAGCAGATGTAGACGCCGATCTTGGCGTAGCGCGTCTGGAAGACCGGGTAGCCCATGTTGCCGGGCTTGAAGAAGAACTTCTCCCAGAAGCCGTTGGTGTGCGGGATGTGGTTCTTGCGGTACTTGCCGAGGTAGGTGCCGTCGTGATCGAGGACCGCGGCGGTGTTGTAGAGGACGCCGGCCTGCTCCTTCTCGTAGACGGGGACGACCATCGCCATGTTGTATTTCTTGGCGTAGGTCTGCATCAGCTCCGTCGTGGGACCGGGGACGCTCTCGGCCGCGTCGTACCAGCGGGTGTCCTGCGACGGGCAGAAGTAGGGGCCGTTGAAGATCTCCTGAAGGCCCAGGATCTGGACGCCCTTCTTGCCGGCTTCCTCGATGAACGGGATGTGGAGGTCGAGACCGGCCTTCTTGACCTTGTCGACGCTCCACGTGGGGTCGAACGGAGTGGCAGCCTGAATCAAACCGACCGTGACGTTACGCATGCTGTCGCTCCTTAACTGCTCCCAACTCCCCGAGTTTTCCCTGCTGGCCGCGAAGGGGCCTCCGCAAGGAAAGGGGACAGTTATGCACCCTGTGCAGAAGGGGTCAAGGAGCTTTCTGCGGCAGATCGGGTCGCGGTCAGGGCACGATCGGATCCTCGATCAGATCCCGAGGCAGTAGACCGTGACGTGGCCGGCGCCGTCGTCCGTGCACGAGGAGGGGAGGCAGCTACCGCCGCTGTTCTTCAGGGCGGGGACGACGCAGCCGCACGTCGGGTTCGACGCGCAGGCGGAGGGGAGCTGCGCGCACGACAGGAAGTCCTGCGTGCCGCCGTCGAAGACGATGCCGGGCGGGGTGTCGGTGCACATCTGGCCGGCTACGCAGGTCTGCTTGCCGCAGGCAAAGGGGCCGCCGGCGTCCGCGCAGCCGGCGCAGATCCACTTCTGCGTGGCGCTGTCGCACGTGGGCGAGCCGCAGAAGCAGCTCGGGATCGGATCGGTGCAGATGTCACAGGTGGGCGTCGGCGTCGGGCAGCTCCACTTGCCGCCGATGCATCGGGCGCGCGGACCGAACGGGCAGTCCCATGGGCACAGGTCACCGAGGGTCCCCTCGACGCATCGGCCGCCGGAGCTTCCCGAGCTGCCGCTGGTGCCGCTCGAACCTCCGGAGCTGCTCGTGCTGCCGCTGGACGCGCCGCTCGAGCTGGCTCCGCTGCTGGAGCTGCCCGAGCTGCTGGACCCCGAGCTCGACGCTCCGGAGGAGGAGCTGCTCGAGCCCGATGCGCCCGACGTTCCCGAGGACGAGCCGAGGTCGGGTGCGATCGAGCCCCCGCACGCGATGAGGAATGCACCCACGAGACCGAAGGCAAGCGCGGATCGAGTGTTCACGGACTGAGGCACAGCACGGCCCGTACCAGATCGAAATGCCGTGCTTTGTCCGTGAAACGCGGGCGTCGCGCTGTGCCGAAGCGGCACAACGTGGGCGGGGCTGTCGTGGCGCAATGCGCTCGGGGAGGTGCGGCGAGGTGCGCGCTAAACTCGCGAAAGGAGGGTCCCAAAGTCGCGCGAGGGCTTCTATATTGGTCCCCCCACCGTGACCACCGCCCCCGTGGAGCTCGTCGTCCAACTCTCGAATCTCGGAGTTCTCGGCCGCGTCGTGCGCGCCGCGCTCCGTCATGGGGTGACGCGCCTGCCCGCAGACCTTTTGAGCGACATGCCCGAGGAGGCGGTCTTCCACTTCGAGGTCGCGGGCTTCGACAGGAAGGTGTCGGTCATCGGCGAGCGCGCGGGCGACCAATCCGACGGCCTGGTGCCCTACCGGTTCCGCCCGCGAACCCGCGTGCAGGCCGCCGAGCTGTACCTGATCTCCGAGCAGCTCGACGTGCCGAGCGAGTCGGAGTCGGTCCCGCCGCCCGACGAAGGCCCCATCCCGTCGCGGCTCGAGTCGATCCCGGTCGCGGTGTCAATTCCGCCGTCCGAGGACACCGTGGTCGACCGATGCTTCATCGAGGGCATCAAGGAGTCGATGCCGCCGGCTCCGTCGCCTGCGGCTGGGACGCCGCCCACCCCCTCCGGCCTCCGCCCGGGGCCGGCGAACGCCTCCGAGCGCGCCGCACCGCTGCCCGCCGCCCCGGCGAAGGACCCGCTCCTGTCACGCACGATTGCAGGCAAATACAAGCTCGAATCGCTCCTCGGCGCGGGGGGAGCCGGCGCCGTCTACCGCGGGATGCACGCCGATCTGGGGCGCGAGGTGGCCGTGAAGGTCCTCCATGCGCAGAACCAACACGAGGCGCAGTTCGTCAAGCGCTTCAAGGCAGAGGCGCGGGCCGCGAGCCGGCTCGATCACCGCAACGTCACCCGCGTGCTCGACTTCGGTCAGGAGCCGGATGGCCTCCTCTATCTGGTCATGGAGTACGTGAACGGGCGCACGCTCGAGGAGCTCCTCCAGATCGAAGGGCGCCTGCCGGTGCTCCGCGTCGTCGAGATAGGCATCCAGGTGGCGGGCGCGCTGACCCTTGCCCACCACGAGGGGATCATCCACCGCGACATCAAGCCGGAGAACCTCCTCCTCGTGCCCGCCGTCGACGAGGACTTCACGGCGACCGATCTGGTGAAGGTCTGCGATTTCGGCATGGCGAAGTTGAAGAACCCCGGCACCGAAGAGGAGCTCACCGTCGGCGGAATGATCTGCGGCTCGCCCGCGTACATGTCGCCCGAGCAGATCCGCGGCGCCGAGCTCGACGCGCGAACGGACATTTACGCGCTCGGCATGACGCTGTACGAAGCGGCGACCGGGGCGCACCCGTTCACGGCGGAGTCGCTGGTCGAGCTCTTCATGAAGCACGAGAACGAGCCGCCGCGGCGCCCGTCGGAGTTCGTGCCGGGGATCGATCCCTTGTTCGAGGACATCCTGATGCGCGCGCTCGCGAAGCGCCCGCAGGACAGGCACGAGTCGGCGCGCACCATGCGGATCGAGCTCCGCGAGGCTGCCGACGAGCTGCGCGACCAGGCGCCGCCGTCGTCGCTCGTCGGCTCTGCGCGCTGATGCCGCGGTCGAAGCCTCGCGTCAGAAACCCTTCACGGCCCGCTCGACCGCGGCGACGATCGCGTTCGGCGTGAACGGCTTATCGAGGCAGCGCGCCTCGACCGTCGCCACGAAGGCGACGGCGCGCGGCGTGTAGGCGCCGCCCGTGGTGAAGAGCATGTGCGGTTCGAGGGCAGGTCGCGCGCGCTGGACGAAGGCATGGACGTCGACGCCGGTGCAGTCGGGCATCATCAAGTCGCATACGACCGCGTCGAATGGTCGATCTCCGCCCAGGAGCTCGATCGCTTCGCGCCCGCCTTGGGCAAGCGTCACGTCGCACCCCTCCAGACAGTCTGCGACGAGGCGCGCGATCTGGGGCTCGTCGTCGACGACGAGGACCCGATGCCGCGCCGAGGGTCGGACCGCGGCGTCGTCGACGAGCGGCGCAGGTACGTCGGCGGCGGCGGGGCGGAGCAGGACGGTCACCTCCGTTCCGCCCGACGGCGGCGTCGCGAGGCGCAGCTCGCCGCCCTGAGCGGTCACGAGCATCTGGCAGATCGCCAGCCCGAGCCCGGTGCCGCCGGAGTCGGCCTTCGTCGTGAAGAACGGCTCGAGGACGAGGGGGAGGTTGGCGGCGGGAATGCCCACGCCGGTGTCGCGGACGACGATCGCGATGCGACCGTCGGGCTCGCAGCGCGTCTCCACGCTCACCGCGTTCGCGTGGGAGTGCCCCTCGGGGATCGCCTGCGCCGCGTTGACGAGGAGGTTCAGCAGGATCTGCGCGAGGCGCGCTTCGTTCGCGTGCGCGCGCGGCACGTCGGCGAGGGCGCTCGTGAGGCGGGCGCGGGGCCGGATCTCGGCCATCGCCATGCGCGTGCACGACTCGACGACGCGGCGCACGTCCACGGCGGAGAGCGCGTCGGGCTTGCGCGTCGAAAAGACCCGTAGATCGCGGACGATGTCGCGGATGCGCTGGGCGCCCGCCATCGCTTCGTCCAGCATCTCGGCGTCCTCGGACATGCCGAGCACGCGGAGCCGCTTGCCGACGGCGTCGATGCCGCCCAGGACGTAGGTGAGCGGGTTGTTGAGCTCGTGGCCGACGCTCGCCGCGAGGCGCCCGAGGGAGCTGAGGCGCTCGGTGGCCATCAGGTGCATCTCGAGGTGGCGCTGCTCGGTGATGTCGCGAAGCGTCGATACGACGGCGGCGCTGGCGTCGGCGTGGGGCGCGACGATCGGGTGGGCGTTGACCGACACCCAGGCGCTGTGGCCGCGCGGGCCCGTCAGCCAGAGGATCTGACCCAGGACGGTTCGCTTGTGGCGGAGGGCGATCGCGCCGGGGAACTCGTCGGGGTCGAGGCGTCGGCCGTCGGCGGCGCGGAAGATCCACTCGGGCTTGCGCCAGCTCCGGCTCTGAACCTCCTCGTCGGTCATTCCGAGGATGCGCCCGGCGGCCGCGTTCATCGTCGTTACACGCCCGTCGCTGGCCTGGATGACGAGGCCCTCGTCGAGCGCGCCCAGCGCCACGCGCCAGCGCTCTTCGTTCGCGCGGAGCTCCTGCATCGCGGCGCTCAGCGACGCGCGTACGTGGATCGCGTTCGTGATGAAGCGCATGCGCCGCCCGAACTCGCCCGGGTCCGCCGGCAGGCACGTCTGCGCGCCGGCGCGGGCATAGGCTGCGGCGAGGTCCTCGCGCGTCGGCATACCGACGACGACGACGAACGGGGACTCGCGCGCGCCCAGTCCGCGCAACGTATCGAGCGTCGCGAGCGTCTCCGACTCGCCGTCGGCGCCGTCGATGAAGATCGCGTTGAAGCCGCGGGCGTCGTCCACCGCGACGGGCGGCAAGGCCTGGGCGATCTCGAACCCCTCGCGACGCAGGACGTCGCCGATCGTCGCGAGGCGCGGCGCGGATCGGGCGACGAGGAGGCTCCTCATGCCGCCATTCTAACCTTGCGGCGGCCGGCGGGCGGCCTATCCTCGCTCGACATGGCACGCACGCTCATCAAAGGTGGAACGGTCGTGACGGCGGTGGACACCTACGCGGCGGACGTCGCGATCGTGGACGGCAAGATCGCCGCGATCTTCGGGCCCGACGCGGCGCCGGCGGGGCCCTGGGACGTGACGATCGACGCCAAGGGCAAGTACGTGATGCCCGGCGGGATCGACGCGCACACCCACATGGACATGCCCTTCGGCGGCACCACGTCGAGCGACGACTTCCAGACCGGCACGCTCGCCGCCGCCCACGGCGGGACGACGTGCATCGTCGACTTCGCGCTCCAGATGCATCGGGGCGGGTTGCGCTCGTCGCTCGAGGAGTGGATGGGGCGGGCGGAGGGCGCCGCGCACGTCGACTACGGGTTTCACATGGCGATCACGAACGCCGACGCCGCGACGATCGCCGACATGTCGTCGATGGTTGACGAGGGGATCACCAGCTTCAAGGTGTTCCTCGCCTACCCGAACGTCCTGATGGTCACCGACGATCAGTACCTTGCGGTGCTCGAACGTGCTCGAGACCTCGAGGCGTTGACGATGGTGCACTGCGAGAACGGCCACGCGATCGCGCACCTCGTCTCCAAGGCGCTCGCCGCCGGCCAGACCGACCCGATCCACCACGC
>JANYHK010000069.1 GCA_025359105.1 Myxococcales bacterium
GCGCAATACACGTGGCCGCGATCACAAGCCCGGCAGATGCAGACCTCCTCGTTGCAGCTCGCGCAGCGGAAGACTCGAATGCCCTCGATCACCCAAACCCGAACCGGTGACGTTTCTGGACGCGGGCGCCGTGTCGGGCGATGCTCCGCTACGGAGCGTCGCGACGATCACCGCGATGACCCGAAAGGCTCGGGGTGCAACCCGGGCCTTCGCCTTGTCAGCGGTCCGATCGGACTACCTGTCCGCGACCGCCGCGACCAAGAATCCCGCCCCTCGCCTCACGAGGGGCCCGGGTCCCCGGCGATCCCGCTGAAAGTGGGACCCTCGGGGACCGGTGGCGACAATTTCGGGGCGAGCTCAGCGACTGGTCGACTTGGACGTTTCGCGCGCAGCGGCGCGGTGGCGGGCGACGGCGGCGTCTCGGCCGACTCCAGTGCCAAGCGACGCTCCGCCCAACGCAGCGCGCCCCCCGTGAACTCACGCCCCGCGCTGAATGCCTGCGCCGACTGACCGCTCGCGCGCCACGCGCGCACCCGCTCCGTCCACTTCGCTCGCGTCGACGCCTTCATGCCCCGAGCCTGCATCGCCCCGCGGCGCGGCGGAAGGACGCCTCTTCATGCTGCGGGTACTGTCCAGGAGCTCGAGGCGGAAATCGCGCGAACCAAGGCCGGGCCCCACCCTGGTAGTCGAGGTGCGCGCGCCGGACATGCGGCGCAGTCGCCACCGCGGGAACATCACCAACGCGGCGATCGCCGCGACGAGGTAAACGAAACCTGCACAACGGAAGACGACTTCGTAGCCAGCCCCGCTCCTGGCGACGGCCGATGTGAAGGCTGTCCCACCAGCCCAGGCGACACATCCAGAGCCGGCCGCGAAGCAGCTGACGAGGCTCGCGGCCTTGCCATCGGAGCGCTCTTGGTAAAAAAGGTGGAGAAGGGAGATCGATCCCGCTGCAAGCGCTTGCTGGAGGAGCACGCCGGTGCTGGACAGAACCAGGTCGGATGAACCCGAGCCGAGCAGCGAGATCGGCGCGGCGACGATCCGTGCGGCGAGCACGACATACAAGAGCCCGAACCGACGTGTCGTGGCTGGCAGGATGACGAGAAGAAGCGTCGACGCGACCATGGCGCCGGCATTCGCGGCGTTCGCGAAAAGGTTTGTCAGCCCCAGCCCATGTCTCAGGTGGACGTGCACGAAAGGAAGGGTCATCCCGCCGGCGAGCCCCACGAGCCCGTGCACCGTGAGCGCTGCTGCAATGACGCCGCGTGCTTGTTGCGAGCGCGCGGCTGGCGGCTCCACGTCGCGCCTCGAGGCGTGCCCGAGGACGTGCACGCCGACAAAACCGCTCATCGCGGCGATGATGAGCGGCGCCACGGAGGGGGCGGCGGTGCCGCCGCCCGAAATGCCGGCGATGCAGCTCGCCGCGAGACCAGAGCTTGGGCCGAGGGCGATCGCTGCTGCGCAGAAGACCGTGGCTCGCTCGCCGTCTTGCGTCGCTCCGCGAAGCAAGCCCGGCATGAGGGACATCTGCAGTTGGATCGCCGACCCGATGAGTGCGGCACCAACCAGGACGGCCGTGACGGACATCGAGAAGGTCGACATGACCAGGCCGGCAGCAAGTGCAACCGCAGACAAGCGGAGCAGGCGCGAGTGACGAGCGGAACGTCTTCCCGCGGCGATCGCCAGTAGCCCACCGACGATGCCGGCGCAGGACTCCACCGTCTGTACCATGGGGACGTCGGCGCTCGCCCAGCCGCGTGCCACCAGCCAGGCGTTGCGGAGTAGGAAATGGAGCTGCTGGCTCGTGCCGAGCAGGAGTGCTCCGACAAGCAGGAATTTCGCGCGGGGCGAAGTACACCGAACGTCTCGAAGAAACTCGCGCATCGCTGTCGCGGCTCATCGCAAGCGTCATACCCCGCGCAAACCGCCCCAAGTCGGCGGTACCAGAAGAGAGATCGAACGGGCGAACGGCACGTCGCTGACGTTCGGCATCGGAATCGTGGCGTGACCCGGGTGGACACATGGATGAGCCGTGCGAGGTAGCGTCATCACGAGATGCGAGCGGCCGCTCTAGGCGCAAACACCGAGCGGCGGTCGGTCTTTTCTGTTACCGTTTCACGACGATGTCTGGTCGCGCTCTATCGCTCGGGGATCTCGAGCGCGCTGTCTTGTCTTTCCTGTGGAGCCACGGCCCTGCGGACGTGAAGGCCGTCCACCGCGCCGTGGGCGCGCGGCGCGACATCACGCTCAACACGGTGCAGTCGACGATGGAGCGACTCTACCGAAAGGATCTCCTCTCTCGCGAGAAGGTGAGCCACGCGTTCGTCTATTCGACGGCGGTCACGCGGGAAGAGCTCGGCGCCGCGCTCGTCCACGATGCCGTTCGCAACGTGCTCGGCTCCGACACGGAGCCGATGCTGTCCGCGTTCGTCGACCTCACGGCACGCAGCGGCGACGATGCGCTTGCGCGCCTCGAAGAGCTCATCGCCGAACGACGCCGGGCACGTGGCGCAAGGAGCGGGCGATGATCGGCGTCGTTCAGCTCACGCTCCTCGCTTGGTGCACGTTCGCCCTGGGCTGCGCCGCGGCATCGTCGCTCCTCTATCCGGCGCTTCGTCCCCGTCTCCGGCGCCTTGGCCCGGCCTCGCGCGCACGCGTGCTTTCGTGGATCGCGGCTGCCCCCTTTGCTGCGGCGACGACCCTCGCGGCGACTTGCTTCGTGCCGTCCCTCGCGACGCGTCTGCTCCATCTCTCCGATCACTGCACGCAGCACGACGAGCTCCACGCGCACTTCTGTTGGGTGCACCCCGCGCCCAGTGCCGGAAGCGTGGCGGGGTGGCTGCTCGTCGGCGCAGCCGTGATGCCTCTTGTCGCGATCGTCGCGTTCGACGTCGTGCGTCTCGGGCGGGCGTGGCAGCGCTCTCTCGTGCTCGTGCGTCTCGCGGAACGGAGCAGGAACCGGCTCCTCCCCGGCGCCCCGGTGGCGTTCACCGTCGGGCTCTTCCGACCACATGCGATTATCGGAGCAACCCTCGCCGCCGAGCTGCCCGCGCCGCTGCTCGATGCCGTGCTCGCGCACGAACGGGCCCATGTGGCGCGACAGGACAACTTGCGCAAGGCGGCGGCCGGACTCCTTGCGCGCCTTCACGCGCCTCACACACGCGCGCTTCTCCTCGCGGACTTGGACTTCGCGTTCGAGCAGGCGTGCGATCGTGAAGCCGCGTTCGAGGCAGGCGATCCGTTGATCGTCGCCGACGCGATCGTCGCGGCCGAGCGCCTCCGCTCCTCGTGCGCGCCGCTCCCCGTCTTGACATCGGCGTTTGGAGCGGGATCGGTGCAAGCACGCGTGGAGGCGCTCGTCCGACGAGACGAAGCCCCCGTCGATGACGAGCGCCCGATCGAACGCTGGCTCGGCCTCCTCGCCGCGTGCGCGTTCGTCGCAGCCGTCCCTCTCCACGACGCGCTCGAAGACCTCGTCTCCCTGCTCGGACACTGACGGTCCGGCCGCCATGAGCAGACAGACACGCGCCATGAGCACAACACCGACCGCTGGTCGGTGTTTTGTCGTCCTCTTCTGCGCGGCGCTCGGCATCTTGGCCTGTCGGAGACCACCTTCGCCCGCGGCCCCCGCCGACGGGGTTGACCCCGAGACGCGGCTTCACGTCGGGGCGCGCACGGAGCTGTTCGTCGAAATCCATCCGCTCGTCGCCGGACAGCCCTCACCGCTCGCGATCCACTTCACGCACCTCGATGGGTGGAAGCCGGTTGCCGCCGGGCGCGCCGTCGTCGAGCTCGGCGCCGACAGCGTGACCTCCGACGCGCCTTCGTCACCGGGCATCTTCGGGGCGACGGTGACGCCGCCGGCGGCAGGAGAGCGCTTGCTCGCGATCACGCTCGATCTCGGCGGTGTCCAAGAGCGACACGACCTCGGCCCCATCCGGGTGCATGCAACCGAAGCCGAGGCGCGCGCGGACAGACACGCCGCGCCCGCGCTGGGCGCGATCAAGTTCCTGATGGAGCAGCAGTTGCACACGGAGTTCGCCGTCGCGTCGGCGACCGAGCGCGCCATCCGCGCGTCGATGCCCGTCTTCGGAGTGCTTAGCGGGCGGCCCGACGCCGACGCGCTGGTGCGCGCTCCACTCGCCGGGCAGATCACGAAGAGCGGCGTCTCGTTTCCGCGCCTTGGCGACGCCGTGGAGCCGGGACAGGTGCTCGCCCTCCTGACGCCCCGATTCGACGCCACGCTTGACGTAGGCGCGCTCGCTCGTGATCGCGCGCGCGCCGAAGCGACGCTCCTCTATGCGACAAAAGAGCGCGAACGCACGGAGCGGCTCGCCAAGGAAGGGCTCGCCAACGATCGGGACTTGGAAGGCGCGAAGCGCGACGAGGCGATCGCGCGCGGCGAGGTCGAGGCGGCGAAGCGATCGATGGCGGGGCTCGGCAGCCCAGGCAGCGCCGGAGCGCTGCCACTGACCGCCCCCTTCGCCGGCGTGCTCCTTTCGATCGACACCGCCCCCGCGGCCATCGCCGAGCGAGGCGCGGCCCTCTTCCGCGTAACGGACGTCGATCGGCTCTGGGTCGAGCTCCGGGTTCCCGAGGCCGAGCTCGCGCACGCCGCGGCTGCTTCCGGGGCGTCGTTCGAGGTAGAGGACAAGACGTTCGCGCTCGACGGGAAGGCCCTCGTCGCGATCGGCAAAGCGGTCGATCCTGTTTCGCGCACGGCGCCGATCGTGTTCGATTTCGACAACCACGAGGCGCACATCGCCGTCGGGACGGCGCTCCGTGCCCGGCTCTACACGGAGGCCGCCACCGTCGCCCTCGCGGTGCCGTTCGCCGCGGTCGTCGACGATGACGGACAGAACGTCGTCTACGTGCAAGTCGACGGCGAAGCCTTCGAGCGCCGCGCCGTCACCGTCGGCGCCCGCGACGCCGGGTTCGTCGCCGTGACGTCGGGCCTCATTGCCGGCGATCGCGTCGTTGTCCGCGGCGCCTACGGTCTCAAGCTCGCCTCGTCGTCCTCGTCCGTCCCCGCGCACGGGCACGTGCACTGATGGGCGCCCTCATCGACGGACTCATTCACTGGTCGCTCGAGCGCCGCGTGCTGGTCCTCGTCGCCACCTTCGTGCTGCTGGTCGTGGTGGGTACCGCGCCATGCGCGCGCCGGTCGACGTGTTTCCCGATCTCACTGCGCCCACCGTCACAGTCATCGCCGACGCTCACGGGATGGCGCCTGAGGAGGTCGAGAGCCTCGTGACGCTGCCTATCGAGAGCGCCATGAATGGCGCCGCCGGCGTGCGACGCGTTCGTTCGTCCACCGGAATCGGCATCGCGATCGTGTGGGTCGAGTTCGAGGGAGACTTCGACGTCTTCGGCGCGCGGCAGATCGTCTCGGAGAAGCTCCAGCTCGCGCAGGCGTCCCTCCCTCCCGATGTCCCGATGCCGGTCCTCGCCCCGGTGTCGTCGATCATGGGGGAGATCGAGTTCATCGCGCTCGGGTCCGATCGTCACGACGCAATCGCGCTCAAGACAACGGCAGACTGGGTGATTCGACGTCGTCTTCTCGCTGTAGCCGGCGTGGCGCAGGTGATTCCGACTGGCGGCGAGACGAAGCAGTACCAGGTGCTGGTCAAGCCCGAACGTCTCGTCGCGTACGAGCTCGGCCTGAACGACGTCCTCGAGGCGCTGCGTCGAGCGAACCAGAGCCATCCGCGGCGCAGCCAGCCATACAGCGTGACGAGGGGCATGCCCAGTTCGTTGGCGAGATCGGCGAGTCTCCGGTCGTTCGGATCGTCCGTTGGTGGCGCCTTGGGGCCGCGAGGCACGGAGCCGTGACGGTGCATCATGGCGCGGATGAGCCGGCCGTTGAAGCTGCTGCGCTGTGTCGGAGTCACCCACTCCGCTTCGTTGAGTTTCTCCGCGATGCGTTCGGCGGTGTAGCCGGCTCGACGAAGCGCGTGGATCTCCGCGACGAGGTTCTTGTGCTCCTTCAACTGCGTCAGCTTGCCGACGGGCCGACGCAAGCGCGCCGTCGTCTCGTTGCCGCCGGCCCAGTGGACGATCACGTCGACCCGTTCGGTGTCGGGATCCACGGCGACCGTCACCTTGTCGATCACAAGTCGTAGGAGCCCCTTGCGATCAGCGGTGGTCGTCGTCCGTGCTTTCCACAGGTTTGGAAGATCGATCGCCAGAGTGCGGATCATCTCGCGTTCCTCGGCGGTGAGTTGCCGGGGCAACTTCGCCCTTTCCCGATGTTAGCGCTCCCTCTTGATGATCTCGTCGGGCCGCCGATCGCGCCGGCAGCTTGAGGCTCGGGGGGGCGCGAGGAAGCCGTTGACCCTCACGTACGCGGACTGGGCCATTCCATCGGCGAAGCAGTAGAGCCGAGCGCGGAGGCGGAGCATCGGCAGCATGTCGGCTGGACAAAATAGGTGACGCGAGGGTCTCGTCTCGCGGCGTGCCCCTCGCGTCGTGCTCCGATGGCGTGAGCAAACGAAGCGTAGATCTCCTCGTACATCTTCCGATCGACGTCAACTTTTGGATCGCCTCGCCGCCGCCGGTAGATGCCGCGCGTCCGGCCCGATGCCCTCGGTGCGCCGCCGCCGGTCGCGTTCCTGGGAAACCGCTGGGGCTGGTCGGCCACGGGCTTCGCGAGCGGCAACTGCGCGGCCCACCGTCGGCGACGGAGGCGGCCACCACGCGGGCGCTCCGCGTGCGTCGGTATCGGTGCCGCGGCTGCGGGGCGATCGTCAGCGCCGGTCCGCGGCAGCTCCTCGCGCGCCGGCACTTCATGGCCGGCGCGATCGGCCTCGCGCTCTTCGTCTTCGGGAAGCTCGCACGAAGCGCCGACGAGGCCGCAGCGCGCGTCGGGTCGTGGGGGCGCGGGCCTGGCGCGTGGCGGACGCTCCGCCGCTGGCTCGGGGCGATCGAGGCCGGCCGACTCTTTTCGTGCGTGCGGGCAGCGCCACGAGGGTGGCCTCCTCGGCGCAGGGCGGAGCGCGCGGCGATGACGCTGGCGGCGCTCGTGCCGACGACGCTCGGCGCGACCGAGGACACGCGCGTGTTCGCCTGGACGCGCTCGCTGCGTGATGCGCCCGCCGACGTCGCCGCGCGCGTCCAGGCGTCCACCACGTTGGGCCGATTCGGCATCGCGTGGCCCGTGATGTGGTCTCTCCGCGCCCACCGAGGCGCGGAAAAAGGACCCCAAAAGTGAAAGACCCCCTTCGCCCCAAAGACCCCGCCGAAGCGATCGCGCTCTACCGCGCTCAGATCGTCGGCCCGCTCGTGCGCCGAGCGCTCGAGCGCGGCGTTCTCTCGAGCGCGCTCGCCGAGCTCGCCACGACGCGCTTCTGTCCGCCGCGCTCGCACGGCGCGCGCACCTACTCGGTCGCCACCCTCGAGCGCTGGTACTACGCCTTCAAGGACGGTGGCCTCGACGCGCTCCGCCCCAAGCTCCGCGCCGATCGCGGGCGCGGCCGCGAGCTGACGGACGAGCAGAAGAAGCTCCTCCTCGACATCCGCCGCGAGAAGCCCGACGTCTCCACCGCCATGATCCTACGCACGCTCGAAGTCGACGGACGCGTCGACAAGGGCACGCTCTCCCCGTCGACGTTGCGCCGATTCTTCGCCGAGCAAGGGCTCGATCGCGTCGCCCTCCGCGCCGCCACGAGCGACGGTCACCAGCGACTTCGCTGGCAGGCCGAGCACCCGGGGGCGCTCTGGCAGGGCGACGTATGCCATGCATCGCCCCTCTCGGTCGGCGCCCCAGTGCGCATCCACGCGCTGCTCGACGACGCCTCGCGGTACGTCGTCGCGATCGAGGCGCGGCACCAAGAGCGGGAGATCGACATGCTCGCGGTCTTGGCGCCGCTTCGGCCCGCCCGACGCGATGTACCTCGACAACGGCGCCACCTACCGCGGCGAGACGCTCAGCCTCGCGTGCGCGCGCATCGGCACCGCGCTCGTCCACGCCAAGCCCTACGACGCTCCCGCGCGCGGAAAGATGGAGCGCTTCTGGCGCACGCTCCGTGAGCAGTGCCTCGTCTTCTGCAAAGAGCTCGGCTCGCTGCACGAGCTCAACGTCCGCATCCTCGCCTGGCTCGACGAGCACTACCACAAGGCGCCGCACGGAGGGCTGATGGGCAAGACGCCCGAGCAAGTCTTCGTCGCGGCCCCCGCCAAGGTCGACGAGCTCGACGAGGAGCGTCTTCGCCGCGCCCTCACCGTCCGCGAGCGACGACGCGTGCGCCGTGACAACACCCTCGCCATGGACGGCACCGACTGGGAGACCACGCTCCACTTCCTCGCCGGACGACTCGTCACCGTCGCGCGCTCGCTCGTCGACGCAGACGACCCGCCCTGGCTCGAGTACGAGGATAAGGCTTACCCGCTCGCCATCGTCGACGCCGTCAAAAACGCCCGACGCGCACGCTCGCCGATGTCCCTCGATCAGCCGCACCCCACGCGCGTCCACTTCGATCCCCCTGCCGCCTTCGTCGATCGCGCCCTCGGGCGAAAACCAGCTCACGCCCGCGAGGACGAGGAGGCGGGACAATGACCGCTCACCTCGACTTCTTCAGCCTCTGTCGAGCCGTTCTCCAAGGAGATCGACGACAACGATCTCTGGCTCCCTCCTTCCAAGAAGAGCATCGTCGACGACCTCGTTGAAGCCATCGATGCCCGAGAGAGCGTCGTCCTCACGGGCGAGCCCGGTGTGGTAAAGACCTGCGTCTTACGTGCACTGCGGCACGCGCTCCCGCCCGATCGCTTCCGCCTCACCTACTGCCACAACGCGACGCTCGGGAGGCGCGACTTCTACCGCCAACTCTGCCTCGCTCTCGGCCTCTCGCCCTCCGCCACCGCTGCCGCGGTCTTCTACGCCGTCGCCCAGCACGTCGAGGATATGGCGCGCGAGCGGCGCGCGCATCCCGTCTTTCTCCTCGACGAGGCGCACCTTCTCCATCAGGACACGCTCGATCATCTGCACATCCTGCTCAACTACGAGTGGGACTCCAAGGCGCTGCTCTCCCTCGTCCTCGTCGGACTCAGCGACTTCGACGACCGCCTGCGCATCCGGCGAAATCGCTTCCTCGCGTCCCGACTTCATCGCCGCATCGTCCTCGACCCGCTCACCCCCGATGACACCGCCGACTACTTGCGCGCAAGGCTCGCGCGCGCGGGCTGCGACAGGGACGTCTTCGCCGCCGACGCGCTTACCCTCCTCCATGAAGCCACCGGTGGCGCTCTCCGCGATCTCGATCGACTCTCGCCACCTCGTGCCTTCGCGTCGCGACGCGAAAGAAGAGAAAGGCCATCGAGCGAGACACCGTCTCCCGCGTCATCAAGGCGACGACCGCCGCGGCGGTGCCGTGATGCGCATCCGACTCTCGTCCCCCCGGGTCGACGATCTCTACGCCGCCCCAGAGCTCGCCATCCTCGAAGCCGCCGTCGACGTCTCCCTCATCGCCCTTCTCGCCGCCGACCCCGACGACGAAGGCGACGACCACCCTCCGCCGCAACGACGCGCTGCCCGCGCGCTCGCTGACGCTGCACGCAACGTCGACGCCGCCGTCAATCGCTACCGACTCGCACTCGCACTCGCAAAGGAACCCCGCGACCGCGCCGACGACGGCATCTTCTGAGCCACCACCGAGGGCCGAGCCGCCACGCGGCGCCGGCCCTCAACCTACCGCGCGCCGGCGATCCGCCTCATTGGTGCCCATCAGCCAGGCGGCCCCATCACCCATCAGCAAGTCGGCTCGGTAACAGCCTGTCCAGAGCCGCACGCCGATCTGGACCTTGTGCTCGACGAGATGACGAAGGACGCCATGGACGCTGCCGATACGGGCGTACTGTTCGAGGACGAGCCGCACAACGGCCTGCACCTCCTCATCGGGATCCATGACGATCTCACCGGAAAGCTTACGAAGGTACCCGGTGGGGACGGGCATGCCGAGTTCACCGCGGCGCGCCTTCTGCAACTTACCTTGCCAGAGGTGCTGCCTCAGGATGTGCAGCTCCGCCTCCGACATGGTCCCTTGAGTCCGAGCAGCAGTCGGTCGCGATCGAGGCTGCTCTTGGACGGCTCCATGTTGCCGACGCGCGCGAACAGCGCCTCGGCCTTCTGCGGCGTCATCTGCGTCACGACCCACGACGCCTGCTCGGCCGCGAGCGTCGTCCAGAACCCGTCCACGATGCCGAGCTTCAGGTCGAGCGCCGCGAGCGCG
>JANYHK010000090.1 GCA_025359105.1 Myxococcales bacterium
ATCCTAGAAGTAGGGCGCGTCGGGTGTGCGCCGAGCGTGCCGGACGAGGCAGGACGGCGCTCCGGAAGCGTCGGCGCCAACTCCTGAGAAGTGCACGGGGGGGGACTCGAACCCCCACGCCTTTCGGCGGCGGAACCTAAAATCGCGTGGGGTCGATCGTGGTCGTCCGCTGTTCGCCCATCTTCGCGTGACGACTCACTCTCGGCGAACGTGAACGAACCGTCGCGGACGTCGGCGGGAGCCGCAACAGGGCCGGCGACAGGTTTTTTGGGGGTTCCGGGGTCTCGATCAGGCGAGCCGCCAGAGGGCGGTTTTGGAAGGTGTTCGGCGAGCTCGGGGATCGCTCGGTCGAGCGGCTCGAGCGAACCGAGGGCGAGCTCGGCCACCTGCCGCGCCGCGCGCTTGTACGTGTAGATCATCTGGCTCGACTTGTGGCCCGTGCGGTCGGTGACCCACGCCTCGGTCTTGCCGTTCGCGAGCGAGACCGTCACGAACGTTGCCCGCAGGTCGTGCACGCGGATCGGGATGCGGTTGGCCGTGCGCTCGTACAGCTCGCGGCGGTCGACCTTGGCCTTCTTGAGGTGCTCGCGGAAGAGGCGCGCGAAATGCGTGTCTTCGAACTGCCCGCCGTTCTCCTCGACGAAGACGCGCGCGTCGGGGTCGCCACCCTTCGGATGGATCTTCTTCCACGCCGTGAGGGCGCGCGCGACGCCGGCGTCCAGGGCCCAAGCCCGCGGCTCGTCGGTCTTGTTCTCGTCCAGCGACACCATGCCGCGCTGCAGGTCGACGTCGCGCCAACGCAGTGCGAGCGCCTCACCCTCGCGCATGCCCTCGCGGTCGAGCACGCCGTAGAGCATGCGGAACGAGAGCGGAACGTCGCTGCAGGAGAGGAGCTCCGCGTCCTCGGACGGGTAGAGGAAGACCTTGGCCTTCGGAGTGCTCGGCTTCGGCAAGAAGCCGCGCGGCAAGGGCGAGCGCTCTATGACCTGCAGCGGGAAGCACGCGAGCGAGAGCACGCGCGCGATGACCTGCGCGTACTGCCGTCGCGTCGCTGCGGTCTTGCAGCGTTCGGGCAGCGCCCCCATGGCGCGCCGTGCGTGCTCTAGCGTGAACGCGCGGACAGGCACCGCCCCGATCGATTGTTTGAGCACGGCGACGCGGCTGACGTCGTCGCTCGCGTCCTTCTTCGCCCGCACGTTGTCCGGGAACTTCTTGGCGATCTCGCCGCTCGTCCAGAGGTCCGCGACGTCGCCGAACGTCGTGCGCACCGGGTCGAGCGCGCTCGCCGCCGGCCCGCTCTTCTTCTCCGCAAGGGAGTCGGCCTTGATCGCGGCGGCCGCGCCCTTGGCGAAGCGCGCGCGCTCGTCGTCGGTCCCGTACTTGGACGGAATGCGGGTGGTGTCGCGCACGCCCTTGTCGAGGCGCACCACGAGCTCGTGGCGGCCGTCGCCGCGCGGGTAGACCGCCCAGCCGTCGCCGCGGCTCTCAGGGCCGCGCAGGCGCTTGGCTTCGGGCTCGGGGATGGTCTCGGTGGCGTGGGACGCGTTGCTCATGGCTACTCCGTCGTCGCGGCGAAAACATCGCCGCTGAAAATGCGGACGTACTCCGCGAGGCCGGCGCGCTCGCGCTCGTCGAACACTGCCCAGTCAGCGAAGCCGAGCTCGCCGAGCATCGCGCGGCCGTTCGCCCAGGCACGCCGCTCCTCCGCCTCGATCAGCGAGCATTCCTCGTCGGTGAGGCGGCCACCGGCCGCCGCGTCCAGGAGCTTGAACATCCTGTCGGTAGCGGCCACGTACTCGGCGGTGCGGTTGCCTGCGCGCCACGAGACCGCGTGCCCGTACTCGTGAGCGAGGGTGCAGAGCTCGGCCAAGATATCGGGCGGCGCCAGGTCGGCGGGCGCGGCGGCCGACCTAGTCGCCGAAGGCGTGCGAGGGTCGCCGTAGAAGGGGCGGACCATGTGGATCGAGCCGCACTCGACGCCCTCCGACTCATCGAAGTACACCTGGAACCAGCCGTCCTCGCCGTTCGGAGTTTCGCCGGCGTACGTCACGGGCACCCCTTCGGCCCCGGAGCGAATCCAAAGGGTCTTGTAGAGGCTCAGCACGCGGTCTGCCGGCGTGACGTGGCGCCCGCCGCGAGCGGCTCGTCGAGGTCGATCTTCGCGTCGTCCGCGAGCTGGTACATCTCCTCGCGGTCGCGAGTGACGGCGTCGTAAGTCGTCATCCCCATCGTCTTGGAGGCGTACACGACGAGCTTCTTCTTCTCGAGGCGTTTGCAGGCGCGCATGACGTCGTCGGCCGGGATGCCCATGCGGTTGGCGATGTTCTCGACGAAGAGGTGCGCGCGCCCGACGAGGTCGTCGATCAGGCCGCGCATGGTCGGTGGGGTCGTGGTCGCCGGCTCGTCCTGGAACACGCGCTTGTACTCCTTTCGGAGCAGGGAGCGGAGCACGTGGGCGGCGGACTGGTCTTCTTCGGTTGCCAGGCGCTGGAGCTGCGAGAGCTCCACGGCGGTTAGCATCATCGTCATTTTGAAGTTCCTTTCCTTCGAGGTGGGGGACATCGACGGTATTATGACGGCAAAGTGCCTCTTGTGCAAGTAGAGCCGTTTTCAGGCGGGATGCGCCGCCGAGAGCATCAGCTCCGGCCGTAGCCGTGTACGATGACCATCATGAAGCTCCTGGTTCAGACGCAGACGGGCAGCGTCAGCGACTCCACGCGCGCGAAGATCGCGATGGTGCGGCCGATCTTGACCGCGACCTTGCATGCGCTGAAGCGCGCCCGGCTGGAGCGGTTAGGCGGGTTGGACAAGGTAACGCTTGAGGATCTCGCGCGCGAGTATCGCGAGGGGTCCGGGGATAGCGGGATCTGCTTCGAGTATGCGGTGCACGAGGGCCTGAAGGCGAAGGACCCGCAGATCTTCCCACGCGTGAGCGAGGTGCTTGAGTCCTACTGCGGAATCAAGGATGGCGCAGAGTCGATACTCTTCGGATTGGAGAAGGGCACCTCGCTGAAGCTGCTCGCGACGGGCGCGGAGATGCTGACCTCCGAGTCTCGCGTGCTCGCCGGGAAGACGGGCCAACCGCCAAAGCTGAAGAAGCACATGGACAACATCGTTCGGGCGTTTCGGAGCAAGAAGCATCGCGACAAGCTCCCGACTTGCATCCGAGGATTGTGGCGGACGGATCTCTTCGTGGGATCGCGCGCGCAGGATCGGTGGGTGGGAACGACGCTCAAGATCAACGCGAAGGATCTGGAGCCCGACGCCGGTATTCGCGTCGGCATCTACCCGGAGCGACGCGCGGGTGAGGCTCCCACCAGAGACGAGGCAAAGAACCTCATCCTCTGCCCTCTGCCGTACAATGCAGGGTTCATGGAGCTGTTTTACGAGAGCTTCTTCCTGGTGAAACAGGTGCTCGACGCTGACGCGCAGATCCCGATGCCGGTCATGCTGCCAGACTCCGAGGACAGGTTCGTTGCTCAAGAATTGGTTGCCCGACGCCTCTTCCCCGTTCTCGGCATAGTGGAGGCTCTGGCTTCGATGGCGCAGCCCGAGCTGCTCACCGAGACGCAAGCTGGCGACGTGGACGACGAGACGACCGACGCTGTAGCGCCGGTCGCGTTGATCGTCTGACGTCACCCCGCGATCGTGAGGCCGCAGACCGGGCAGACGCCCCCGGCTCGAGGCGCGTTGGCGTGCACGACCATCGACGCGCCGGCGCGCGGGCGCGCCTGGTCGTACGGCTGGCCCGCCCGTCCTTGGTGGTTTCCGTCGCCGGCGCTGCCGCTGCTTCCTCGAGCAAGTCGCTGACGCCCACGAGGGCGATCATCGCGATGGCGGTGCAATCGTCTCCACGGTCGATGGCCTCGAGCACGGCGACGAAGCGGACGCGGGCGATCACAGCACGACCCCGAGGGCGCGCGCGAGCTTCGAGCCCAGACGCTCGGTGACGTAGCGCCGCGCCCACGGGTCGCCGTCGAGAGCCCGGTACAGGGCCGAGCGCGTGACGTTGTGGTCGATGCAGAACTGGCGGACGCTCGTGCCGAGCTGCCGGATGACGGCGAGCGTCGTCTCGTGTTGGCGTGTGCGGCGGCGAACCATGAGGACCAGTCTGGTCCCCGGTGCAGTCGAACGAGTGTTTCCGCCCCCAATATGCGGCGACGCGCCTACGATCAGGCGCGATGCTTACTGAGGACTTCGCACAGGCCATCGCGGAGGCAGTCACGGTTGGGGACTTCGATCGCGTCCTGCGGCTTGCCCGCGTACAGCTGTGCGACGCCCTGCCGACGACGATGGGAGCGCTCAGCGCTGCTGATACCCAACTGCGCACCCCGACGGTGCCGAGTCCAGACCCCATCAAACGGGCCAACGTTCATCGACTTCAGGTCGCGAATCGCCTGATGGATCTCGTTGAGGCACAAGGCCACCTCCACCTCGCCGTGCACGCGATCGTTACGGTGAACGACACGAGAAAGGGACATGCCTACCAGTCTTCAGCGACTCCCGGCCCCGCGGAGGTCGAGGCAGCGGCGAGGATGATGACCCGGTCTTTCGGGCTCGTTGGTGCACCGCAGCAGTGCTGGGACGGACTCGCGCGCGACTTTGAGAGGCTTGGCGCGATGATCAGAAGTCTGGTCGTCGCGCTCTCCGGGGACGACAAGGCGCTGGTACTGATGGCGCCGGCGGCGGACGAAGCGACTAGGGAGACCGCGTTTTCGTTCGCGGTGGCGTCGGCGGTCTTTGAGATGGTTGCTTCCGCCGCTCGCGCGTGAGCTTCTCGAGGCGTCGAGTCGCGTACTCGACGAAGGATCGCGTGCTCTTCTCGACCGGGAAGAGCGCGGCGCCGAAGCCGCAGACCACGAGGAGGAAGACGACCACGCGGGGCACGCGGCCATCGATCGAGCGCGCGCGCACGATCGTCTCGATGTAGCTGAGCGTCTTCGCGGTGAGCTGCTTTGACGGCCGGCCGCGCGTGCGCATTCTCGGCGCGTGCGGATCCATGGCGACAACCGCCGGGCTCGTTCCTGGCGTCCGCAGCCGCGGGCGCTCGCCCGCCGTTGTCGGTCGCTCGAGCGGTAGGGCGAGGTACAGCGCGTCGAGGTGAGCGCCCAGCGACCCCTTCACGTGCCCGCACTTCACCTTGTGGAGGTCGGCGCGCAGCTCGTCCTGCTCCTCGCGGGTGAGGGGCCCGCGGCCGGCGCGTAGCCGGTCGTGCAGGTCCAGCATGCCCAGGGCGAATGCGACGTTGCGCGCCGCCTGCCGGATGGTGATCTTCGCGGTCCTCACTTCGTCGCCTGGAGGAAGTCTTTCAGGACGCGAGCGGCGGCGCCAACGTCGTCGGCGGCGAGCAAACCGAGCGCTTCGGCCGCTACGCGGCGGAGGACTAGGATCGTCTCCGCCGCAACAGCCCCTTGGGGAGTGCCCGAGGGGGCTCCCAACCTGTTGCCGATCTGTTGCGGACCCTCTGTGCACGGGGGGGGACTCGAACCCCCACGCCTTTCGGCGGCGGAACCTAAATCCGCTGCGTCTGCCATTTCGCCACCCGTGCTGGTCGTCGAATCGTACCTCGAAGCGTTTCGTCAGACCTTCCTCTTCTGCCAGCCGCCCCTCCGGAAGAGGGCCCCCGCGATGACGCTCTGCACCGTGTACGCCGCGGTGATGGCGAGAAAAACGCCGCGCGGGCCCATGCCGGCGACCTGCGCCAGGACGAGCGCAAACGGGATCTTGAAGAGCCAGAAGCTGCCGAGGTTGACGAGCATTGGCGTCGTCGTGTCGCCGGCGCCGTTGAAGGCCTGGACGAGGACCATGCCGATCGCGAAGACCACGAGGCCGATCGACACGATGCGCAGGCAGTCCGCCGCGTAGGCGCCGACCGCCGGGTCCGGCGAGAAGAACCCCACGAGGGTGCCGGGGGCGACGATGCACACGAGCCCGACCGGGACCACGAGGGCGACGTTGTAGCGTGCGATCGTCCACACCGAGCGACGGGCGCGCTCCGGCTCGTGGGCGCCGAGGTTCTGCCCAACCAGCGTCGCCGCCGCTTGCGCGAGGCCCCACGACGGCAGCAGCGTGAAGATGACGATGCGCATCGCGATCGTGTAGCCCGCGAGCGCGGTGCTGCCGTAGATCGAGACGATGCGCACCAGGGCGAGCCAGCTCGCCGTCTCGATGAGGACCTGACCCGTCGCCGGCGTCGCGAGCCGGAGCAGCTCGAGCAAGAGGCGGCCCTGCACGACGAGGTGCCGGCGCGCGAGCGCGAGATGGCCCCGCTGGCGCGACAGCATGACGATCTGGTAGACGACGCCGAGGCCGCGGCTCGCGGTCGTCGCGATCGCCGCGCCCACGACGCCCATGCGCGGGATGGGGCCGACGCCGAAGATGAGGCACGGCGCGAGCACCATGTTGACGAGGTTCGCGAGCCATAGCGCGCGCATCGCCACCGCCGCGTCACCCACACTGCGGAAGATCGCGTTGACGACGAAGAGGAGGAAGATCGTGACGCTCCCGCCCAGCATCACCGCCGTGTAGCCCGAGCCCGTCCGGACGACGTCGGCGTCCGCGCCCATGAGCCCGAGGAGGCGCGGCGACGCGAGCACGCCCGCGATTCCCAGGACCGCGGCGAGCGCGAGCGTGAGCACGATGACCTGGACCGCCGTTCGCGCGGCGCCCTCCCAGTCCTTCTCGCCGGCGCGGCGTGAGATGGTCGCCGTCGCCGCGGCCGAGACGCCCATCGCGAGCGCGTACGTCGGCGAGAGCATCGACTCGGTGAGGCCCACCGTCGCGATCGCCGTGGAGCCGAGGCGCGAGACGAAGAACATGTCGACGATCGTGAGGATCGACTCCATCGACATCTCGAGGATGGTGGGGACCGCGATCAGGACGACGGCGCGCCGGAGCGGGATCGCCGTGAGATCCTGGCGTGAGCCGCGGATCGCCTCGCGAACGGTGTCCCAGAGCGTGCTCGTGTCCGTCGTCATCGCAGCTGCCGCAGATCAGCCCTCACGGCGCCAGGTCGCCGGCTCGGTCATTTCGGGCCGGCCGACCAGGACCTCGTGCGGGCCGAACGTCTCCTTGTAGGCGAGCGACGCGCAGCCGCGAACCCGATAGCCGAGGTACACGTGCGGCTTGCCCTTCTGCTTGGCGTCGGCGACGAGACCGAGCACGTTCGCCGTGCCGAGCGAGAGCTTGGCGTAGTCCGGATCGTAGTAAAAATACGCGGCCGAGAGCATGCGCGCCGTCTCGTCGACGATGCCGACGCCCACCAGCTTGTTCGCGGCGTCGTCGTAGAACGTCACCTCGCGCGCGCACGGGTGCGGAAACGTGAAGTCGTTCCGGTAGCGATCGGCGTCGAGGACGCTCGCCTCCCAGCCGCGCGCATCTTCGCGGTTCTGGTGCCACCTGCGGTAGAGCGCGAGGCGCGCGTCGTCCACGATCGGGCGGCCGACGACGCGTCGCAGGTGCGCCGTGGCCTTCGCCGCGCGGCGCTGGCTCTTCGTCGGCGCGAAGTCGCTCACGACGACGCGCAGCGTGACGCACTCTCCGCAAGGCGCGCACACCGGACGGAAGTACACCGCCCCGAACCGCCGCCAGCCACGCTCGAAGAGCGCGTCCACCTCCTGCGGCGAGACATCGACGAGCACGCGCACGTCGAGGCTCGCGCTCGCGTCGGGAAGGTACGAGCACGGGCGCGGATCCTCGATGATGTGTTGCAGCAGGCGCGCCACCTCTCGACGATAGCCTGTTTTTTGCCGAATTTTCGACTGCAGCGGTCGAGCTACCGCGTGATCGTCGTCGGGATCGGCGCGGCGCCGTAGTGCGCGATCACGCCGTCGCGCGTGACGTTCGGCTGCGGCTGCGCGATGAAGTCTCCGCCGACACCCCATAGCCCACCGCTCGGATCGATCCACGCGCCGTGCAGATCCTTGTAGGGCGGCGTGCCGAAGTCGTCTTGCCAGCCGCCACCGTCATGGCGCTGCTTGAGGCCACCGAAGCCGACGATGAGCACCTGCTTCGCGCCGGCGCCGCCGGGGCCCGCCCCGCACGAGACGCCGTTCACGTCGTTGAGCAACGTGACAGGCTCGGCCTTCCACGTAGCGCCGTCGAAGTGCAGGACGTCACGCGAGCCGACGGCGTAGACGTCGTTCGGCGCGCAGCCGTGCACGGTGAGGAGGGTGCCGTGGGCGACGGGCGGATCGCTCGCGAGCGTCCATGCGCCGCCGGCGCGATGCCATATGGTCCCCGCCTCGCCGACGACCCACACGTCTTCGGGCCCGGTGCCCCAGACCTTGAAGTACGTGCGGCCCAGCGTCTTGGGGAGCGGCGACGGCGACCACGTGGTGCCGTCGAAGTGGAGGAGCACGTCGTTCGGCTGGCCGCTCGTCGCCTCCGGTGTGCCGCCGACCGCCCACGCTTCGGTCGGCGAGGCGGCCCACACGCCGAAGATCGTCGCCGTGGTGCCCGACGCATAGTGCTTGAACGCCGCGCCGTCCCAGTGCGAAATTCGGCCATTTTCACCGGTCATCCACACGTCCTTGGGGCCGGTGCCGTACGCCCACCAGTACGTGTCGGTGTTGCCGGCGTCGAGGCGCGTCCACGCGGCGCCGTCGAAGTGCATGACGAGCGCCTTGAGCCCGGCGTTGCCGTGGGGACCACCGACGGCGTACACGTCCGTCGCGCTCGTGCCCCAGATGCTGAGCAGCGCCCCGTCCAGCTTCTGGAGGACGACCTGCCAGCTCCGCGTGGCCGTCGCGTCGCCGTCGGCGCCGGCGTCGGCCGTCGGGATCGGATCGGGCACCTTCGCGGGGCAGCCCGTGAGGAGGAGCGCGGCGACGACCATGGCGCGCGTGCGCGTCACGTGTCGCCTCCCGCGTCCACGGGCCCGGCGTCCTCGGCCCCGCATGGCTCGCCGAGCACGTAGCCGAGCTTGCAGAGGCAGCGGCACTCGACGGCCCGGTCCGGCTCGGCGCAGCGCGGGGTGACCTTGATGTTCTTGGTCATGGTGCGCTTCAGGCGATCGCGGATCGTGATCTCGAGCTCGAACTCGTGATCGAAGATGCTACTGGACGCCCACTGGTTGGGACACAATGGAACGTTGGAGTACGTATCGCGCGCCGCGGAGATGGACTGGGAGGGCGGCGCGCTGTTGCCCCACCCGTCGCTGCCCGACGGCAGGAGGTTCACGGTGCGCGAGTCGACGCGAACCTGCAGTGTCGGCTCGTCGCGAAGGGCGCCGGTGAGCTGCACACCGCACGGGTCGAGGTTCGTAGCTCGCACGCCCACGAACGCGACGCGCCCACCCTGCGGCGGAAAGATCAGCGCGAGATCGCCGCCGTTCGCGAGCGGCGCGTCGGTTCCGTCGGCGCGGAGCGCGCGGAACTCGAACTCGATGGCCTTGTTCGGATCCCCGAGAAAGCCGGCGCCGCACCCGCCGTCCGTCGGAACCGGTCCGGCGTCGGGCGTAGCGGGGCCGGCCCCTGGGCAGGCGGTGAGCAAGGCGACGGCGAGAATCGGGGTAAGGAGGCGTCTCACGTGACCGTGCTCGAGCTCGGACGACGGACCCTAGTTGCAGCCCACGTTGTCCTGCTTCGGGTAGTAGTACACGAACGCGTTGCAGTGCTCGTTCCTGTCGACGATCGGTCCGAAGGCGTAGCAGCAGTCGAGCTGGCTATCGTCGGTGATCTTGTTCTTCGTCTTGTCGTACGCGTTGAGCGCATCGCAGCCGCCGGTCGACGGATCGGGCGGCGCCCACTGGTACGAGCACGTGTACCAGACGCCGCCGTTGGCCGGCAGATCGGCGGTCAGCTCCGGGGAGCGGAGCATCGGCGGATCGTCCCACTGCTTCGACGTGTAGAAGCGCTGCGACTCGTCGGGCGCCGTCGTCGACTTCCCGTCCCACGAGTAGATGCCGAACTCCTTGCCGCGTCCGTGGAAGTGTCCGTTCGCGCCGATGACGGTCACCGGCGTCGGTGACTTCACCTGGCACCCCTGGCCGAACGTCGGCGTCGGGTTCTTCGCGCAGACGCGGATGTTCTGGTTCGTCGCGAAGAGGGTCCCGAGCTCGTACTTGATCTGGTCCTTGGCGATCGCGTGAAAGTTCACCGAGACCGCGCCCTTGTTGTCGGGGACCTTCTGCGTCGTCGCGTTGACGTAGTGCGTCTGGAGCATCAGCCACTCGTCGGGCTGCAGCACGTTGGCGACGCCGTCGGGGTAGGTCCAGTCGATGTCGCCCTTCTGCTGCGTGTTCGCGACGAGCGGCCAATCGGACCAGTTGGGGCTCTTGAAGCACTCGGTCTGGCCGTTCTGCCCGCGCACGGTCCCCTTCGTCGGATCGAGGCCCTTGATGCTCCGCACGCGGAAGATGTTCATGTGGTGGCTGCCCTCCTTCTGAACGATCTGCACGCGGTGCAAATTCACCGGCTGACCGGCGGGCATGCCCGCGGCGGTGGCGAGGTCGCCGACCTTGAAGAAGAAGCAGTCCTGCTCTTCGGTCCCCGGAGGGACCTCGAAGCTGTCGGTCTTCATCTGGAAGCCCGTCCCTGCAGCCGGCGGCTGGAGGAGGGCCGGATCGGTCACCGGCGGCACCGGATCGGTGTGGTGCGTAAGGCAGCCGGTGAAGACGGCCGCGAGCGGCAGAACCAGCGCGATGGCGTTGCGAAGACCGATCATGATGAGAGCCTCTCCCCCGATTGAGTCACGTTGTGCAGCCCCCTACGCAGGAGGCGTGCCGAGACCGGAACCCCGCGGGTTTTCAGGGTAGCGCTCTTTGCGGCACACGTGGAATGGCGACATTCGTGTCGCTCCCGGCGTGCCAAAACGTGCGCGGCGGCGTGGCGATTGGGCGCGAACCCGTCTAAATTCGAGGGGATGCGCCGCAGGCTCCTCTTCATCGCGGCGGCGGCGGCGTTCGTCGTGGCGTGTGCCTCGAAGCAAGCCGACCCCCCGCTCTCGAGCACGCGCGGCGCCGTCGGGTGCGACGTCGGCCAGGCCCCGTGCGGCAACGGCTGCAGGCCGGCCGGGACCGTGTGCTGCGACGACGGCACCGGCGTGACCAGCTCGTTCTGCACCGGCTCGCTCGGCTGCTTCAAGAACACCACCCGTCACTGCGCGACCAACGGCGCTGCGGGCGCCTACTGCTGCGGCGCGACCGGCACCACGGGCAGCGTCGACTGCCCACCGGCGCAGCACCACTGCGGCGACGCGTGCGTGCCGATCGACACCCCGTGCTGCAGGGGCGACGCGTGCCCCTCGAAGACGACCAACGGCAACACGGCGTGCGCGACCGGCGTGGTCGTCTGCGGCGTGTGCACCCGAGAGGCCATCTGCCACGCGTGCGCCAGCGGCTCGTGCTGCTCGGGGGACGTCTGCGGCAACGTCTGCGTGAAGGGGGACGCCTGCACGCTGCCCGCCGCCCCGCCCACCGCTTGCACCGCGTCGACGGACTGCGCCAGCGGGCGCGTGTGCGTCTCGTCACGGCGGTGCCAGGCCGGCGACGGCGGCGGACCGTGCGCGTGCAACGGCGAAGTGACCGGCACGTGCGAGGACTTCGCGTCGCGAAGCCTCTCGATCTCTGCGTGCGGCACCTGCACGAACGACTACTCCGCGTGCTGCGCCGGCACGATATGCGTCGACGGCGCGTGCAAGGCGAGCTGCCCGTAGCGCCGACGGGGCCCACGATCAGGCTTTGATCGTCTCGCAGCCTTCGACGAAGCTCGCCGTCGCTTTCGTGTCGAACTTGAGCCGGTCGCACGCGGTGCCGTGGAGGATGACCTTGGTCGCGGGGAGCGTGTCGAACGACCAGCCGTTGATTCCGCCCTCGGGGATGACGGTCTCGACGCCGGTGCCGCTCTTCACCACCACGTTGAACTTCGAGGGATCGATCGCGCCGGCGATGCCGAGCTCGCATGACGCGGTCGCCTGACGGATCTTGTTCAGGGCGTCGATGAACGCCTGCTTCATCTTCGTCGTGTCGGCGCCGGGGGTGATCTGCGTGAAGCAGAGGTTGGCGGCGTTCGTCGTCTCCCTGGGGTTGCAACCGACCGGCGCGGCGCCGCCCGCTTGCGCGAGCCCGCCAAGGAAGACAGGATCGTAGGAGCCCGTGTCGGTGGACGGGAACGGGCCGATGCCGACGGTGAACGTCGTGATGCCCTTGCCGAGCTCGTGGGCCGCCGCGTCGATGCACTGCTGCGGCACCTGGTCCGAGGGGACGCCGTCGGTCATGAGGACGACGACCTTGCGGCCGTTCTGCGGCAGCGGCGGGCCGACGACGAGGTTCTCCATCACCTTGTATGCGCCCGTGAGCGCCGCGAGCGTCGGCGTCGAGCCCGACGCGTTCGCCGGATCGATGCGGCCGCGGAGCAAATCGTGCTGCGGCTGATCCACGAACGCCACGCCGATGTCCTTCGACGTCGGGTAGGGACCGGCGCTGTTCGTCGCGTCGAGGGTGTCGCTGAAGACCATCAGGCCGACGCCGAGCGAGCGGTCCGCCTGCGTGCGGAAGTCGTCGATGATCTGGTCGAGGGCGGCGCGGGCGCTCGTCCACTTCGCGGCGTCGAGCATGCTGCCCGAGCCGTCGAGCACGATGTAGAGGTAGGTCGGCTGACGCGGCGCCGCGGTCGCGCGCGTCCCGCACGCGGCGTCGAGCACGTCGTTCGCGTCGCCGCCGCCGTCACGAACGCCGCCGCTGGTGCCACCGCTCGTTCCCCCGCTGGTCCCGCTGGCGCCGCTCGTTCCCCCGCTGGCGCCGCTCGCGCCGCTGGTGCCGGAGCCCCCGCTGGAGCCGAAAAGGGCCTGATCCGACGCGCCCGAGCAGGCCGCGACGGCGCCGAGCACCAAAGCAATGCTGAAGAGCGGACGGTACATGGCAGGCTCCGGAACGGTGTACGCCCGCCGAGGCCTTCTGTCTCCCCGCGACCTTCGTATTCAGCCTGATTTTCCGCCGCGCTACGGAGGGTTGAGCCTGCCGAGGCATACGCATGTGTTCGCGCTGACGACCTCGTTGCCGCTCGCGTCGACCATGCAGATCCTCCCCCCGCCGGCGCACACCGAAGCTTGCTGGGGGGTGACGTCCGAATGCACGGCGGGCAACCTCGGCGAGGGAGGCGCTCGACGGCAACCTCATCTCGGGCGACGACGGCCCGGACTAATTTACGGCGCCCGCGGGCCCATCGACGCGAACCGGCCCGTTGGGCTCCGGCTTGGACGCCTGCTTGGCGGCTTCGTCGGCGAGGACGCGCGCGACCTCGGCGTCCATCTTCCCGGCCGCCATCTTGCTCCACATCACCAGATCCGCCTTCAAGCTCCAGAGCGGGTACTTGAAGGTCGCGGGGCGGTTGTTTTCGATGAAAAAGTGGCTGATCCACGCCGGCCCGTAGCCTGCGAAGGGGGCCACCGCGAGGAGCCAGCGGCGCTTGGTGAGGAGGCCGCCGGCGAGGCACGCCATGGCCGCGGTGGTGCCCACGAAGTGCAGCACGCGCGTCGACTTCTTGCTGTGCTCCTTCACGTAGAATGGCCAGAACTCCTCGAACGACTGAAAGCGTGTGTCCATATGCGACGACCCTCCGCGGTGCCAAGGATGACGCCGGGAGGGCCAAATGTCACGCCGCGATGGGCTTGAAATCCGTCGGCGGGCTCACGCGCGAGAAGGTCAGACGCTGCTCGCAGACCGCCGTCGCACGGCGGCCGGAGAAGCGGAGTCGGTCGACACGATTGCCCGGCGCCGCGGCGGGCCCCGGGAGGCCCGAATGTCACGTCACGATGGGCTCGAACTCAGTCGGCGGGGGTGAACGTCAGCGGGTAGAGCACCGTGACGATGCCGCCCTCGGGGGACGGGAACGACAGGTTCTGGAAGCCGCGCGTGACGCACTGGATGACGTTCTGGTCCGGGAGATCCGAGCCACCGTCGCTCGCCGTCGTGACGCTGCCGTCGCGGCCGATGACGAACTTCACCGCGACGCGGCCGGTGAGGCTCGGGTTGGTGCGGAGGCTCGACTCGTAGCAGTTGCGGAAGCGGCCGAAGTTCTGGCGGACAATGCGCTGGATGACCTCACCGGGGAGGCGGCCGTTGACGTCCACCTTGCTCTCGCGCGGCATGTTCGCCTTCGGAGTGTGGTCGCGCATCAGCTTGCCGCCGTGGCCGATTCCCTCGCCGCCTGGGCCGAAGCCGATGCCGCAGGGCTTGCCGGGCGTCGCGATGCAGCCGTCGCCATGGCCCATCGTGCCGATCTTGCCGAGGCCGATGCCCTGGTAGGGGCCGCCGCCACCCTCACCGGCGCCGGAGAGGCCGAGGCCGCCGAGGCCCCACGCGTCGCCCGCCTCCGCGCCCCACATCTGGCCGAGGTGGTTCTGCGCGTCCTTGCCGATCGCCTTGTCCTCGCCCCACGGCGACGTCGGCGCGTTGACGGCGCCGCGATCCATCGCGAGGAGGCCAATCATTCCCCACTCGCCCGCCTCGCGGAGCGCCTTCTCCCGCGCGAGCTTCGGGTCGGTGTTGTCGGCGGGGCCGGCGATCGAATAGTGCTTGTTCGCGGGCTGGGCGGTGTCCTTGCCCATCTGCCCCTCCTCCTTCTCCGCGCGCTTTCCTTCGCCGCCGCTCGCCTGGTCGTTGGCGGCGGACTCCTCGTCGAGCTTGTCCTGCTCGATGACGGCGTTCGCGTCGGCGGCGTGGAGCATGCGGGCCATGTAGTCACGGTCGATGCCCTCCGCGTCGTCGGCGCCCATGCGCGGCATGAAGAACGCGAGCGAGGCGACGATGCCGAGGTGCGCGAAGAGCGAGAGCCCGACGTGGCGGTACGCGCTCGCCTCGACCGTCGCGAAGAAGCCGGCGGCGATCTTCTTGCCGGCGTTGACGGCGTTGACCTCGAAGGCGATCTCGCTGTTCGAGAGCGAGATCTTGGCGCGCGTACCGGGGAGGAGCTCGACCTCGTGCGCGCCGCTCACCTCGAGCGACGGGCGGGCGCGGCCGCCGGCGATGAAGTCGGCGACGGGCATGCTCGCCTCGTTCGGCATCGCGATCGTGCCGGTGGCGCCGCGGGGGACGACGAGCGACGCGCCGCCCGCGCGCTCGATGACGATGGGGGTGCGCGCCGCGCCGAGGACGTCGGCGGGGAGGAGAAAGTCGCAGGGGTCACCCTTCTCGTCGCGCTCGCCGACGTAAAAGGAGCGGATCGGCGAGAGGTGGGCGACGTGGAGGACGTTGGTGTCCCACTTCACGAGGACCTCGACCGCCGACACGTGCGTGAGCTCGACCTCTTCGGCGTGCGGCGCGGGGCCGCTCTTGATCATCGCGTAGCCGTCGGGGCCCTCGAGCTGCTCGACCGCCAGCACCGGCGACGCCGGGACCGTCGTCATCGCCGCGGGCGCGAGGAACGGGTTGTGCGGCGCCATCGGGGCGAACATCGGCGCGTTGAAGAGCGGCGCCGGCGCCTGCGGAGCGGCGGCGGCGAACGCGGGCTGCTCGGCCTCTGCGAGGACCGACTCGAGCTCGAACGTCGACGTGCCGATCTGCACTTGGTCGCCGATCTGCAGCTGGCACTTGTTGATGCGCTTGCCGTTCACGAGCGTGCCCGGCTCGTTGCCGAGGTCGATGAGGGTCAGCTCGCCGGCGCCGCCGACCTCGAGGACCGCGTGCATGCGGGCGGCGAGATCGCAGTCCACCCGGAGGTGGCTCTTGGGGTCCTTGCCGATCTTGACGATGTCCTGGCGGACCGTCTCACGACGAACCAAGGTGGACCCCTGAAAGATGCGAAACGTCAGCGCCGGCTTGTTCATTTTGTCTGCTCCCGTCCTCTCGCGGAATAGGACAGGGTGGCCGGACAATAGTTCCGCCGAATGTTGCCGCCCCGCGGCCGCCCGGTAAATTCCAGGGGTTTTCGCGGGGGCGGCTTATCCCACACGCGCTACAAGCAGCGGCCGGTGCCTGCCGCCGGCATGGTGGGGACGGGCGCGGGCGTCTGGCAGGAGAAGTCGAACATGTCGAGCATCGCGTCGCTGTTGGCGTCGCGTGCGGTGAGCGCGGGCACGCCGTAGAGCGTCTCGATGAAGCGCAGGATCGACGTGTGCTGGTGCACCGCGTGCGACACGAAATGGCGACGCGCCCACGGCGAGACGAGGACGAGCGGCACGCGCACGCCGAGCTCGGTGAACTCGGCCTGATCGGCGCTCGGCGCGCACGTCTTCGGCGGCGGCACGTGATCGCCGAAGCCGCCGGCCTCGTCGTACGTATAAAAGAGCGCGATCGTGGACCAGAGCGGGCTCTTCACCGTCGCGTCGATCATCGAGCGCGTCCACGCCTCGCCCGCCTGGACGTCGGCGGGCGGGTGCTCGTCGAGCGCGCCCGGCAGGATGGGGCTGGTGGAGTCCACGTACGCGACCTGCGGCAGCGTGCCGGCGGCGAGCTCGTCGGTGAACTGCTTCACCGACTTCCACGGCTTGCGCTTGCCCCACACCACCGAGTACTCGAGCGGCGCTATGTCGTCGGTGTAGACGTCCCACGTGACCTTGGCGGTGTCGAGCGCGTCGAAGATGAGCGGCACGCCGGTGAGCGCCGGATCGCTGCCCGTGTTCTTCGTCCCGTGCGACGTCGCGGCGACGAGGTAGTCACGGTTCGACCACGTGCCGGAGAGCACCGACGGGAAGTGGCGGTCGGCCACGGCGAACGTGTTCGCGAGCCAGTAGTAGAAGGGGATGTCGGTGGCGTCGAGGTAGTCCATCGTGAAGTGCCCGTCGGTCGGAGGATCGGACAGCGTGCCGTTCGTCACGAAGCCGTCCATCTTTCCGCCGTTCGCCATGGCGTGCATGTTGTCCCACTGGTGCGGCGGATCGGCCTTGGCGCACGTGGTGGACGCGTGGGCGGGAGCGACCGGGGTGCCGTTCTTGTCGGGGCTCGCCCACGTGCTCGGCACCGGCTCGGCGTCGGACTGGCCGGACTTGGAGAGCTGCCCGAGGAGGTGATCGAACGAGCGGTTCTCCTTCATGAGCACGATGACGTGCTTGATCGGGATCGCCTGGCGCGCCGCCTCGCTGAGGCCGATCGTGTCCTGGGCCTTGGCGCCCGCGGCGAAGGTGCATGCGTCGCGCTGCGTGCGGAGCGTGTCGGTCCACGCCACCGGCGTGCACGCGGCGGCCGCGTCGCCGCCCCCGTCGACCGTGCCGCCGGCGTCTGCGCCCGCGTCCGCGCCAACCACTGCCGGGGACGACGAGCTCGAGCTGCACGCCACGCCCCAGATTCCGATGCCGACCGCCAACGCCAATCGCTTCATCTGTCGCCTCACTTCACTTTCGTTCGAAGAACTTCTTTGCTTCGGGCTCGTGAACCGCGCGAACCTTCGCGCAAAGTCGGATGTCCTCGACGGCAGCCGCGAGCTCGCGGGGCCCGCCGTCGAAGGCGACGACACGCGGGTCGAAGAACGCCTTCACGTCGGCCGCGCGCGCCTCGTAGCAGAACGAGCGCGTCATGGTGATCAGCTGCAGCGGGCCGAACGGGACGTCCTTGAGGCGCGCGAAGAGCGCGTCGAAGTTCGTCTTGAGCCACGCCCACGCGACCTCGCGCGTCTCGGCGGTCCCCATCTGGGTCCACAGCGGGGTCAGCATCTCGCTCGTGCGCAGGAGCGGATCGAGCGACAGCTGGCGCGCCCTCTCGGCCGCGCCGGACGCGCGGATATTGGCGATCGCGAAGAGGAGGCGATCGCGATCGGCGGCGTTCTCGGTCTTGGCGAGCGCGGCGCGCAGCGCAGAAAACGTCTTCTCGTCGCCACCCTCCGCCCAGACCTTGAGCGCCAGCGCGGCGAGGTTCGGCGTGACGGCGTCGGGGTGCAGCGCGCCGTCCTCGCCGAAGTACGCGCGCCCGCGCTTGCCGAGCTCGGCGCGCGCCCCGGGATCCCTCGCGTGGTCCGCCAGGAAGTAGAAGACGTCCCGGCGGAGCGCGCCGCGGCCAACGTCCTCGCCCTTCTTCGGCTCGAAGCCGAGCGCGCGCCCCACCGGCACGAACAGGCGGCCGCCGTACGCCTCGACCTTCGCCCGGGCAGGGTCACCGAAGAGCCAGTCGTGGGCGGTCGTGAGAAAGCCCGTCGGCTCGGCGGCGACCTCGGCGTTCGGATCGCCCGCGAGCGCGCTCGCCGCCTCGAGGAGGTCCCCGTAGGGCGCCGAGCCACGGTGGAACGCGGCGCGCAGGCCGTTGCCGAACGCGATGCGCTCGGCGACGTCGAGCGCGGGCAACCCCGCCTTGCGAAGCTTGCCGAGATCTGCCGGCGCGAGGGAGAAGCGGTAGTATCCGGCGGCGCGCGCGTTGGGCATCACCCACTCCGGGCAGGCGTCGAGCGGGACGTCGGCCTCGGCTGCCTCCACGAGCGCGCAGGTCTCCTTGGGGGCCGCGCCCTTCACGCCGTAGCGCGCGCAGAACGGGATCTTCCAGATCACGTTGGCGTCGCCCGACGAGCCAAGCGGCAAGTAGCGCGACTGCTTCACGTGCAGATGCGGCGCGCCGTCACAGACCGCTGCGACCTCGACGAACGGCACCCCCGGGCGATCCAGGAAGGTGCGCATCGGCGTCGCCACGTCTTTGCCCGCGGCGGCGGAGACGGCGGCGAAAAACTCGTCGCTGGTCGCGTTGCCGAAGCGGTGCGCCTCGAAATGGGCGTGGACGCCGCGGCGGAAGGCCTCCTCGCCGACCCAGCGCTCGAACATGCGGATGACGCCGGCCCCCTTCTGGTAGGTGATGCCGTCGAAGCCGTTCTCGATGTCGTCGTTGGTGGCGATCGGCTGCCGTATCGCGCGCGCGCTGGTGAGCCCATCCGAGCCCATCGCGCCCTGCACGCCGCCGAGCTGGTCGAGCCCGCTGCGGACCTTCGGATCCCACACGTCGCCTATCTTCGCCGCGGTCCATGTCGCGAACGCCTCGTTGAGCCACAGATCGTTCCACCAGCTCATCGTGACGAGGTCGCCGAACCACTGGTGCGCGAGCTCGTGCGTCACGACCGTGCCGAACTGGCGAAGCTGCCCGTCGGACGCGCGCTTCGGATCGACGAGCAGGGTGCCCTCGTCGAACATCACCGCGCCCGCGTTCTCCATGGCGCCGGCGCGATCGGGGATGGCGAGGATGTCGAGCTTCTCGTAGGGGTAGGCGACGCCGAAGTATTCCTCGAGCTTGGTCAGGATGGCGCCGGCGTTGGAGATCGCGTACGCGAGCTCGGGCCCGCGGCCCTTCGCGGCGACGCCGCGCAGCGGGATCGGCGCCTTGCGGACCGCGCTCGCCGGGACGTCGGCGCCTTTGACGACGTCGTACGGTCCGACGGCAAAGGCGACGAGGTAGCTGGGGATCGGCGGCGTCGCCGCGAACCGAACGCGCGTGCGATCGGCGCCGTCGGGCTCCCGCGACGTCTCCTTGCCGTTCGAGATCGCTTCGTCGCCGCGCGGGACCACGAGCGTCACCTCGTACGGAATCTTGGCGGACGGCTGATCGAGGCACGGGAACGCGCGGCGCGCGTCGATCGCCTCGAACTGCGTTGCCGCGTACGCGCGTCCCGCTTGCGTCGTGACGTAGAGCCCTTTGGTCCCCTTCACGAACGGCGCTTCCCACTCGAGGTGCAGAACCACGGCTCCTGCGGCCAGCGGCGCGGGGAACGAGACCTTGGCGACTCCGCTCGGATCGACCTCTTCCCAACGTCCGGTGGCGCTCACGCCGCCGGAGAGAGCCGCGGCGCGCGTGACGCGAAGCCCGCGACCGTGGAGCCAAACGACGTCGCGCGGCGTGCTCAGCGACAGCTCGAGATCGGCGACGCCGTGAAAGACGGGCGACGTCGGATCGACGAAGAGCTCTAGGCGCTCGCGAACGGCGCGCACGTCGGCGGGTAGCTCGAGGACCGGCGCGGGCGTCGCCGCGGGCGCACGCGGGCCCGCGGTCGCGGCACGAGGAGGCGGCTCTTGCAGCGTTCGCGCCGGAGGCGGCGGCGACGTCGCGTCGCATCCGGCGATCGTGACGCCGGCGACGCCAATGGAGACGAGGACGCTTCGCACTGCCCGTATTCTGGGCGGCCGACAGCGGGCTGGCTACCGCAAACGCAACGGCTCGAGCGGACCTTCGAGGACCCGGCGGGACGCGTACTCGACTTCACGCATCTGTTTCTCGAGGTCTACCGCGAGGTAACGAAGGTTGTCGGCGAGGCGACGGCGCGCATCGTCGGCGCTGGCCCGCACGTCGATGGCGTCGACCGGCCCTATCTCCGGATCGACGATGCGGACCTGCCCCGGCTCTTGCGGGATGTGCTCGTACTCCACTTCGAGGAGCGAGAAGTGGAGCGACGCTCCGTCGCACTCCTGGTCGTCGGCCTCGTGGTCACACAGTTCGTAACGGCCCCAGTAGCCTCGCATTGGTCATCCTCCAAACCCGTCGTGGGGCAGGAGTGTAATGCACAACCTTTGCCAGGCCCCGCTTTCTTTACGTCGGGTGGCTGGGCATTTGCTTTGGCGCAACGCTAGGCTGAACCGAGCCTCGCGCGGAGCCGCCGAAAACGATGCGCTGGATCGCCCTCTTTGCTGCCATTTGCTGCTTCCCGCTCGCCAGCGGTGCGTGCGGAGCGCGAACGGGGCTCCTCGTCGACCAGGGCGCCACGGTCACGGAGGGGCCCGACGGTGGTGTCATTGCGCGCCACCTGTCGCCCGCCGACAAGATCGATCTCCTCTTCATGATCGACAACTCGGCGTCCATGGCCGACAAGCAGGTCCTCCTCAGGGAGGCGGTGCCCGATCTCGTCGACCGCCTGGTGAACCCCCGTTGCGTATCGGCGACCGACGCGAACGCGGTGGTCGGCAAGTCGGCCGGTGGACTGTGCGCGACCGGCGTGCTCGAGTTCCCGGCGGTTCACGATCTCCACGTGGGCATCGTCACCTCGTCGCTGGGCGGCCGCGGGAGCGACACCTGCGGCCCCGACCAGAACCCGAACAACCCCGCCCTCGACGCGCACAACGACGACCGCGGCCACCTCATCGCGCGCGGCGGCGCCGACGAGCACCCCATCGCCGACATGGCACCGTCCAGCTTCCTCGCCTGGTTCCCCCCGACCGGACAGAACCACGGTGGCGCGCCGCCGGCGGTGACGCCGCTTCAGGATCCGGCCCGCTTCGAGGCGGACTTCCAGGACCTGGTCGCCGGTGTCCACGAGTTCGGGTGCGGCTTCGAGGCGCAGCTCGAGAGCTGGTACCGCTTCTTGATCCAGCCCGACCCTTACGGCGACGTCGTGGTTTCGAACCAGCAAGCGGCGCTGGTCGGCATCGACGACGTCATCCTCAAACAGCGCCACGATTTTCTCCGCCCCGACTCGCTCGTCGCCATCGTGCTGCTCACCGACGAGAACGACTCGACGGTCGACCCGATCGCCCTGGACCGCCGCGCCTGGATGTACGAATCGCAGAGCTTTCGCGGCTCCCCGGACGGCCACCCGCCGCGCCCGACCTCGACCTGCGCCGCCGCTCCGCTCGGCCCGGCCTGCGAGTCCTGCCTGACGACGACGAGCAACGATCCGGCGTGCCAGAGGAACGGCGGGTTCTACGTCTCCGGGGAAGAGGCGTCGAACGTGCGCTTTTTCCACATGAAGCAGCGCTTCGGGGTCGATCCGCAGTTTCCGCTCCAGCGCTACGTCGACGGGCTCACGAGTGCGACGGTCCCCGACCGCAGCGGCGAGCACCCGAGCGGCGGCGGTGCCTACGTAGGGAAGAAAAACTGCACCAACCCGCTCTTCGCGAAGAACCTGCCCGCGGACGCGAAGGGCGAGCGGTGCGATCTCGAGCGGGGCCCGCGCGCGGCGGACCTCGTCTACTTCGCGGTCATCGGCGGGGTGCCGAACCAGCTGCTCCACTTCGATCCGGCGAGCCCCGAGGCGAGTCGCCTGAACGCCGGCGACTGGCAGCGCCTCGTCGGGCGCGACCCCTCGTCGTACGACTTCGGCGGCATCGACCCGCACATGCTCGAGTCGATCACGCCCCGAGCGGGGCTGCCGCCGGTCGGGTCGCCCAACGACGCCGATCCGATCCACGGTCGCGAGTGGGACACCGCGAACGCAGACTTGCAGTATGCATGCACCTTCCCGCTGGCGACGCCCCGCGATTGCTCGGGGGGCCAGCGCGGGTGCGACTGCGGCACGAAGCCGGCCCCGATCTGCAACCCCGCCGCGCCGACGACCCAGGTGCGCGGCAAGGCGTACCCGCCGGTGCGCGAGCTCGAAGTGGCGCGCAAGCTCGGCGATCAGGCGATCGTCGCGTCGCTGTGCCCGATCCATACGAAGCCCGACGCGCCCGACGATCCGCTCTACGGCTACCGGCCGGCGATGAAGACGATCATCGATCGGCTGAAGCTGGGCCTGAAGTAGGCGCTACTCGGTGATCGCGTCGGACCAGGTGTGCATTCCGACCTCGGTGAAATAGCTGCGCCTTGCGTGTCGCGCGCGTACATTTGTGGAGTGCTGGCCCCCGGTGACACCTTCGACCGGTACTCGATCGAGGAGCTCCTCGGCGAAGGTGGCATGGGCAAGGTGTACCGCGCGTACGACCCGCGCCTGCACCGCAGGGTGGCGCTCAAGATCATGACGCGGCGCGAGGAGGGGCCGCCGCCAAGCGCCCGCAACTCGTCGGAAGGGGCCGTGCGGATGCTGCGCGAGGCGCGCGCGGCGGCGGCGCTCGACCACCCCAACGCGGTCTCGATCTTCGACGTGGGTGAGGTCGACGGGACGCCGTTCATCGCGATGGAGCTCATCGAGGGCAAGTCGCTCCGGACCTTGCTCGAGCACCCGACCGTGCCGTGGGACAGGCGGCTGCGGTGGGTCGTCGACGTCGCGCGCGCGCTGGGGGCGGCGCACAAGCGCAACCTCGTGCACCGAGACATCAAGCCCGAGAACGTGATGGTGCGCGACGACGGCGTCGTGAAGGTGCTCGACTTCGGCATCGCGCGGCGTCCCGACGCCCCGGTCGATCCGGTGGGGGCGACGCAGCAGATGGGGCTCGAGGCGCTCACCGGAAAGGGCGTGGTGATCGGCACGCCGCGCTACATGTCGCCCGAGCAGATGCGCGGCGACGCGCTCGACGGGCGCTCCGACCAGTTCGCGTGGGGCGTGCTCGCGTACGAGATGCTGTGCGGAAAATCCCCGTGGCGGACCAGCGACGACTCGCTGGCGGCCGTGGCGCAGCTCCTGACGCGCGAGCCCGAACCTATGGACGTGAGCGGCCTGCCGGCGCTCGTCGAGCAAACGGTGCGACGCGCGCTCGCAAAGTCGCACGAAGCGCGATTCCCGGTGATGGAAGACATCGTGCGCGCCCTCGAGCCTCTGGCGGCCGGCTCGTCGAGCGATCTGGCGGTGACGAGCGCGCAGCCGACGGTGCCGACGCCGCTGGTGAGCGCGACGAGCGACACCGAGATGGTGACGTCGAGCGCGACGCCCGCGCCGGCGCCCGCGCCGGAACGGACGCCGGCGGCGGCGCCGAGCAAGAGGCGGCGCTGGGGGATCCTGGCGATCGCCGCCGTCGCCGCCATCGCCGCCGGAGTCGCCGCGTGGTCACGCCCTCCGGCGCCGCCCGGCGAGCGACCGAGCCTGCCACTCGCCGTGCCAGGGCCGACGGCGGTGACGGATCTGCCCGACCCGCCGACGTCGAACCGCGAGGCGCTCGCGGCGTACCGCTCGGCGCTCCAGGCCTTCCGCGACGGCGTGGGCAACGTCGACTCCCGCTTCCGGCGCGCGATCGAGCTTGATCCGAACATGGCGGCGGCGCACCTGCGACTTGCGCACATGATCTTCCAGGTGTCGCCGAGCGACGGTCGCGCGTCGTACAACCGCGCCGTCGAGCTCCGCAGCTCGCTCACCCAGCACGATCGCGATCTGCTCTGGGCGTTCGAGCCGTTCATGGCAGAGCAGTCCGCCGACATCGCCGAGCGCAGCCGGCGCCTGCGCACGTTGCGCGACAGGTACCCGCTCGACGCGGAGATCGCGTACCACGCCGGGCTCACCAGCGCCTCGAGCTTCCTCGCCGCGGACGTGCCGGAGCTCAGGAAGGCCGTCGAGCTCGACCCCAAGTTTGCGCGCGCGTGGTGGCAGCTGGGTCAGGGCCTGGCGTATGGCGGCGAGATGACGCAAGCACGGGCGGCGCTCGGCACGTGCCTCGAGGTCTCCCATTCGGCGACGAGTTGCCTCTGGAACCGCATCTGCATCGACGAGCTCGAGGGACGCTGCGACGCGGTCGAAGCCGACGCCAAGCAATGGGCGGCGATCGACGGGAAGGATCCGCTCGGCCGCTTCGCCGTGGCCGCGGCACTACTGGCCCGTGGGCGTTCCATCGAGGCCGTGGAGGAGGCGCTGCGCCAGCGGGAGTCGTCCGAGCCGGAATCCGAGCGCGCCAAGGCCATCCTGTTCGACAAGGTGCAGCTCGGGTTCCTGCGCGGTGATTTCGCGGCGGCCCTGGAGAGCGCGCGCGACCTGGAGAAGCTCGTTGCAGGGGCGCAGGCCGAGACCGATCACCAGTTCCCCTCGCGCAGCATCCTCGATGCGCTGACCGAGTCGGGTCAGCGCGCCGAAGCCGGGCGGTACGCCGCGCAATACGCCAAACGGCGGGAGGCGTGGCTGCCCGAGCCGTTCGTCGAGGACTTCGCGCTCGCCAACGATCTCACGCCGCTCCTCCTCCACGCGCAGTACGCCGCCAAGTTGCTATCCGCACCGGCGTACCGCGCGCAGCGCGACGGCTGGACCGCGTCCTGGAACCAACGCTTCAAGACGAACGCGGGCGGATACGTGTGGCTGCACGGGCGCGCCGCGCTGGTGGACACGCCGGAGGACGCGCGCGAGGCCTTGGCCGTCATCGACGAAGCGACGCTCCCCGCCTACACGCCGAAGACGCTCGTCCTGGCGGCGCTCGGCAACACCTACCTGCTCGCGGGTCGCACCGACGACGCGCTTCGCTTGCTGGAGCGTGCCAGCGCGAGCTGCCTGGCGCTGGAGTTTCCCGTCGCGCACACGCGCGCCAACCTCTGGCTCGGCCGCGCGCGCGAGGCGAAGCACGACACGGCCGGCGCGTGCCAGGCGTACGGCGTCGTGCTCTCGCGGTGGGGCAAAGCGGTGCCGCGCTCGGTCTCCGCCGACGAGGCGCGCGCGCGAAGCAAGACGCTCGGCTGCAAGTGAGCTGCCCGCGTAGCAAGTGAGCGACCCGCGTCAGCGCTTCGGCTCGCTGATCTCGACGCGTCCGTACGAGTAGACCAGATCGCGGACGAAGGCCCCCTGCGCGTCGAGGCCCCGCGCCCGAATGCGCCGCGCTTCGCCGTTCTGCGCGACCTCGGGCGCGATGAAGCCCGTCTCGAACTGCGCAACGAGATGAGCCGACTCGCCGTTGGGACGGCCCACCACGAGGCCGCACCGCGTCTGACGTGCCTCGTGCATGCACGCCGCGCCGACGACGAGCTCCTCGTTCGGAGCCGGGCGCCACGTCCATGCGTGGTCGAAATCGACGGTCGCCGTCGCTTTCCAGGCCGCGCCGGCGGCGGCGGCGAGCGGCGCGGCCAGTGTCACCGGCTTGTTGCTCCGCTCGAGCGACGCCCCCGCGGCGATCGTCAGGTCGACCTTCGCGTCGTTGCGCGGCCCCGCGCAGCAGCGGAAACCCATCTGCGGTCCCTTGGTGGACGCGGGGCGCGCGATGCCGTTCGCGCACCGGCCCACCAGCTCGCCGGCGGACGCGTTGCCGCCGCGCAAGACGCCGAGCTCCTCCTTGTGCCCGCGTCCCCACGGGCTGTCCGTCCACTCCCACGCGCCGCCGTGCATCTCGAGCGCGCCGAAGCCGCTCTTGCACGCGACCCGATCGCCGGTCGGCCGGCGCGCCGCGAGCTCGACGACCACGCCGGTGCCGCATGTCGCCGCGCGGTAGTCGTTGCCGTACTCGTACGTCGTGCCGTCGGGCCCCTTGCACGCGCGCTCCCACTCGAGCTCGGTGCAGAGGCGCTTGCCCTTCCCTTCGCACGCGCGCTGCGCCTCGTCGCGCGAGACGTTCGTAGTCGGAATGGCGCCCGGCTCGTTCGGGTACGAGAGGAGGTCGATGTAGAAACCGGCCATCGGGATCTCGGTGCCGGGCAGCTCCTCGTCGCTGATGCGCGGCGAGCGATCGAGCGGCGTACCCGCCTTCAGGATGCCGGGCGGCACCCAGGTCATCCCCTGCTTCGGGGTGCCGGCCGCGGTCGCGCTGGGCACGGAGACGAGTGCCGCGCCGTCCGCGGCCTGCGGCGTCGGATCGACTGCCGGGCCGGGTGGCATGCTCCTCGTGCACGCCGGCGCCGTGCTCACGAGCACGCCGAGCGCGCCGAGCGCGCCCAGCAGCGCAGCCGGCCACACGAACGGGCGGGGCATGTCAGTCGCCCTTTTCGCTCACCCCCTCGCGCAAGCCGAGCTCCTTCATCTTGAGCTGCAGCCCCTTGCGCGAGATCTTGAGCAGGCGCGCCGCGTGGGTGACGTTGCCGCCGGTCTGCGTGAGCGCGCGGCTGACGAGCTCGCGCTCGAGGCGGTTCATCGCGACCTTCACGTGCTCCTTCAGGCCACCCTCGTTGGCGAGCGCGGCCTGGAGCTCGGCGTCGGTGACCGGCGCTTGCGACGCCGGCGGAGCGCCGCGGACCTCGTGCGGGAGATCCTGCGCACGGACCTTCGTCGTGTCGCAGAACAGGACCGCGCGCTCGATGACGTTCTCGAGCTCGCGGATGTTGCCCGGCCAGGGGTGCGCCTTGAGGATCTCGAGCGCGTCGTCGTCGACCCCGGTCACGTGCTTCTTGAGACGCTCGTTGAACTTCCCCAGGAAGTGCTCGACCAGCAGCGGGATGTCGCCGGTGCGCTCGCGGAGGGCGGGCAGGCGAATGGGGACGACGTTGAGGCGGTAGAAGAGGTCCTCTCGAAAGGCGCCGGCGGCGATGAGCTTCTTCAGGTCGCGGTTGGTGGCGGCGACGAGGCGGACGTCGACGCGGATCGTCTTGATGCCGCCGACCCGCTCGAACTCGCTCTCTTGGAGCGCGCGCAGGAGCTTGACCTGCATCTCGACGGGGACCTCGCCGATCTCGTCGAGGAACAGTGTGCCGCCGCCGGCGAGCTCGAAGCGGCCCGGCTTGCTGCCGACCGCGCCGGTGAACGCGCCGCGCTCGTAGCCGAAGAGCTCGCTCTCGATCAGCTCCTTGGGGATCGCCGCGCAGTTCACCTTGATGAACGGTTTGTCCTTGCGCGACGAGTTCTCGTGCAAGGCCCGCGCGACGAGCTCCTTGCCGGTGCCGCTCTCACCGGTGATGAGCACGGTGGTGGGTGTGTCGGCGACGCGCTCGAGCACGCCGTACACCTCGGTCAGCTCCGGCGACATCCCGATGATCCCGAAGCGGGCGCTCGGTGCAGGCGCGGACGCCGTCGCCTCCTCGCCGGCCAGCTGGCGCGTCTTGAGCGCCTTGGCGACGATCTGACGGACCTCGTCCTTGTCGAACGGCTTGGTGAGGTAGTCGAACGCGCCGGTCTTCAGCGCCTCGACGGCGGTGTCGACCGTGCCGTGCGCGGTGATCATGACGACGGGGAGCTCGGGATCTTCGCGGAGCGCCTCACGCAGCAGCGTCATTCCGTCGACCTTCGGCATCTTCAGATCGGTCACCACCAGATCGATGTGGTGGTCCCTCAGCATCTGGAGCCCTTGCTCGCCGTCCTCGGCCGTCATCACGTCGTAGCCGTCACGAGACAGCTGCGCAGCCAGGATCTTTCGCAGGTTCGGCTCGTCGTCGACGATGAGGACCTGCTTTTTCTCGGGGAGCATGAGGGGGGCAGCTTAGCAAGAACGCCCCCCCACGGTAACTGTCACGCCCGCGTGACGGTCGGGGCGCCTACCAGGGCGTGTTCAGGTAGGTGAACATCTCGTCGCCCCACGGCGTCCGCGGGAACGCGTAGTTGGTGCTCGCGCCGAGGCCGCAGCCGTCGGAGGCGGTGTCGGTGAGCATGTTCGGTGGGCACCGCATGTGAAAATTCCAGCCGATGTGCGGGACCCCGGCGGCCTGCGCGACCGGCCAGAGCGCCTTGACGTCGGCGTCGGTCATGGTGCCGGCCGGACCGTACTCGCCGAGGATGATCGGCAGCGTCTTGGCGGGCTGAGTGACGAGCTTGTCGAAGTCTGCCTTCGGGTTGTACGGGTGCACCTCGTAGATGATGCCGTCGCCCGGCAGCGGGTTGGCGAGGAAATACGTCAGATCGCGCGCGTACCCCTCGGGCGCCTGGACGGCGATGAGGTGGTGCGGCGTACCCGCGGCGTCTTCGACCTTGCGGATCGCGTCGATGGCGGACCGGTACCGCGTCGCCAGCTCGGCGTCGCGATTGGCGGGACCGTGCGGCTCGTTGGTCAGGCCGAAGAGGACGCGCGGGTTGGTCTTGAACGCCTGCGCGAGCATCGTGTAGCGGAGGTTGGTGTTGCCGTCGCCCGCCGAGCCGGGCCACTCGCTGTCGTCCCCTCCGGCCGCCTCGGTCTTCATCGTCGGATCGGCGAAGAGGGTGACGAGCACGTACGCCCCCTTGCCGGTCATGTGGTTCACGTTGTTCTGGATGTCGGCGTAGTAGCCGGGATCGTCGACGATGCTCTTCCACTGCTGCTCGCCGGCGTTGAACGGCGTGCTCTTCGAGGCGAGGAGGAAGCGGATGAACGTGGCGTGCCAGACGTCGATGAGCTGATCGGCCCAGCGGTTGAGCCCGGCCGGATTGGCTGGCGCGAAGGAGCACGCCTCGCACGAGCGCTCGTCGTGCAGGTTGACGCCGCGCCCCTTGAACGGGGTCCCGTCGGCGTGGAGGATCTTGTTTCCCTTCACGACGAGCCACTCGCTCGAGAGCGCGCCGTCGGGGAGCAGGCCGGAGTCGCCCGGCGGGTTCGGGCTGCCGTCGCCTTGAACCGTCGCGTCGCCGCCGCTGCTGCCGCTGCTGCCGCTGCTGCCGCTGGAGGAGCCATCTTGTGCGGTGCCACCGTCGTCGAGCACGCCGGGCGTCGCGGGATTCGGCGTCGAGGACCCGCACGCAAGAACGATCGGCGCAGTGAGCAGGGCCATGGCGCGGAAGCTCATGGCCGAAAGCGTAGCACCGCCGCCTGGAGCGAGCGGGGCGCTCAGTCGCAGAGCGACTTGACCGGCTTGCCGTCCGCTAGATCTTCAAAGCGACGCTGCGTAGAGCTTCGCGAGATCGTCACGCGTGGTCTTCTTGGGGTTGCTCGTGTGGCACGCGTCCTCGATCGCCTTGTCGGCGAGCTTGGGGATATCGGCCTCGGTGACCCCTTCGGCGCGGAGGCCGTCGGGCAGCCCGACCTTCCTTCGGAGCGCGCGCACGGCGTCGGCGGCGCTCTTCGCCGACGGATCGAGGATGGCGCGAACGCGGTCGAGCTTCGCGTGGATGACCGCTTCGTTGTACTCGACCACAGCGGGCAGGCAGAGCGCGTTGGCGAGCCCGTGGTGCATGCCCTTCTCGCTCGACAGCGGGTGCGCGAGCGAGTGGCAGGCGCCAAGCCCTTTCTGGAACGCGACGGCCCCCATCATCGCGGCCTTCATCATCGCGCCGCGCGCGTCGAGATCGTTGCCGTTCGCGACCGCCGTGGCCAGATGCTTCGCGCACAGCTCGAGGCCGAAGAGCGCGATGCCGTCCGCCATCGGGTGATCGCCGATGGCGCAGAACGCCTCGAGGCAGTGCGTGAGCGCGTCGAAGCCGGTGGCGGCGGTGATGCGCGCGGGCATGGAGACGGTCAGCTCCGGATCGAGCAGGGCGACCTTCGCGAGGAGGTGGGGGCTGAAGATGACCGTCTTTCGCCCGTTCGCCGCGAGCGTCACGACGCCGGAGCGGCCGACCTCGCTGCCGGTGCCGGCGGTCGTCGGGATCGTGATCATGGGCGGCACGTTGGCGCCGATGTACTTGTCGCCGCCGGTCGCGTCGTCGTAGTCCACGAGCGGCCGCTCGTGCGTCGTCTTCAGCGCGATGAGCTTGCCGGCGTCGAGCGGCGAGCCGCCGCCGACCGAAACGATCACGTTCGCGCCGTGCGCCTTGTAGGCGTCGACGCCGTCGAAAACGTTCTTCTCGACGGGGTTCGGATCGACCCCGTCGAAGATCGCCGCCGGGATGCCGCCCGCCTCGAGGACGGCCTTCACCTTTTGGGCGATGCCCACCTTCGCGACGCCGGCGTCGCAGACGACGAGCGCGCGCGACGCGCCGATGGCCTTGACGTGCTCCGCGAGGGTGACGAGCGCGCCGGCGCCGAAGACGATCTTGGTGGGGAAGCTCCAGGTCGACAGGGACATGAAAGAGGAGCTACCACGAAGCCGCGAGCCTCTCCAGACGAGCGGACGCGGTCGGCGTTCAGAACCGGAAGATCGGGAGCTCGAGGGTAGGCGGCGGAGCGGGCGCGACGGAGCTCGCCGCCCAGATCGGCTCGCGCGCAGCGTCGGCCATGGGCGCCGCGGGCGCAGCCGTGGACTGCGTGTACCCGGAGCGCGCGCTCGTGGCGATCATGACGGTGCCCGCGGCGATCCCCACGAGGCCCCCTACCGCGAGACCGGGGCCAACGGCTCCGCCGCCCAGGACGATGACGACGAGCCCCGCGAGCGACACCACCGGCGAGACGCTTACGAGGACGATGCCGACGACGAACGCGGCCTTCGACGAGGTGTCGACCTCGATGAAGACGCGCTGGCCTGGCTGCGCCTCGATCTGAAACGGGCTCGTCGCGCGCACGCCGCTGCCGAGGATGCGGTATTTCGGTCCGAGCTCGACTTCCTTGTCGCACGGCGACGGGCATACGAACGCCCAGTCGCGACGACCCGCTTCCACCTCCAGGCGCAAGGGGCGGTCGGACTCGATGTGCACCGTCGCCGTCTTGCGGTCCTGGGATGGCGGCGACGATCTCGAAGGCGGCGACGAGGCCGCGCTCGGCG
>JANYHK010000109.1 GCA_025359105.1 Myxococcales bacterium
CCGACTCCGACTCCGACTCCGACCCCGACTCCAACCCCATCGGGCACGGCAGCAGACCGGCTCGCCGAGGAGGTCGCCATCCTCCGGCGTATGGACAACGAGCTGCGCAGCGCAAACGGCTCGGCTGCCCTCGCCGCCGTCGATGAGCACGCGCGCACGCACCGCGACGGTGCGCTGGTCGAGGAACGGGAAGCCGGGCGCGTTCTGGCACTGTGTGCGCTCGGTCGTCGGGACGAAGCGCAGAAGGCAGCGGCGGCGTTTCGCGCGCGCTATCCGCGTTCTCCGAGCGGGAGGCGCGTCGGTGCGTCGTGCGTCGGGGAGCCGTAGTCGAGGCCGGGGCGCCTGGAGCTCTTCTTACGCCGCAGCGGGTATCGACAGAATTCTGCCCACCGTCCGCGCGTAGTCGATGACCAGATCACGTCGCGGCACCGGCGGCGGGACGTGGCGCAAGAACCCGCGGAGGATGAGCCGCGCGACCGGATCCAGCGACGTGAACTCGAGGCCCAGCGCGAGCCCGTCGGGATCGCCAGGGCGGCGTCCCCGCAAGAGGCGTGTGACGGTCGCGTCGGTGTCGAACCATAGGTTCAGCGGCGTCGCGCGGAAGCTGACGAGCACGGAGTCTCCGACCGGCACGCCGTCGTCCACCGCGACGAGCATTCCGTTCGGGGACAGGTCGAGGACCTTGCCGCCGACCTCGCGAAAATCGCGGTCGCGGACGACGTGGCACTCCATCGCGTGGGCGCGGCGGATCTCCTGGCGGCGGGCGCGGTAGAGGAACGTTCCCATGGTGGTCTTCTCCGGGATCAGTGCAAGAGGAAGTGACGAACGCTCGCCGCGTAGTCGATGCGAAGCTCACGCTTGGGGAACGGCGGCGGGTGGCCGCGGAGATCGGCGCGGAGCGCGCAGGCCTGCGCCTCGTCGAAGACGTCGAAGCAGATGCCGAGGAAGCGCCCCGTGTCGTACGGACGCCGGCCGTGGATGACGCGCGCCACCGTCGCCTGCGCGTCGTACCAGGCGCGCCGGCTCGGCGAGCGGAAGGAGAGGATCACCTCCTCGCCGGTCAGCACCCGCTCCGTCGTCTCGACGAGCATGCCGCGCGTCGACAGATCGATCGCGCTCCGGCCGATCAGCTTGAAGTCGTGCGTGCGCACGACCTGGCACTCGACGCGGACGGCGCGCCGCAGGGTCTGCCTCTGGTAGTGCCGCAGCAGCGTAGGTCGCATGGGAACCTCCGCTGGGAAGCGTATGTAGGTGCGTGTCGTATGGCCAAATTCGCCGTCAGCGGCCGACGAACAAGGAGAGGACGCCGACGACCATGGCCGCGAACAGGACGCCAAGGACCAGCCGCTTCTCCGACTCGGAGCTCGGCGGAAGCTCGGGCTCGGGTAGCCCGGTCCACGGCGGCTCGGCCGTCGCGGGCGACTCGGTTGTCGGATGCAGCTCCGCAATCGCCGGCGTGGGTGCGCTATTGGCAGCCTTCGCGACGGGCGCGCTCGCGGGCGCACGTGGTGCCTTGGCGCGGGCACGGACACCCTTGTCGATCTGCACCTTGAGAACCCACGCGCTGCGCGTGCGTCCCGGATGCGGATCGGTCCGGTAGATGTCGTGCTCGTCGAGGTCGACCTTGTTCGCGTCCCCCTTGTCGATGCCGATCCAGAGGAAGCGTGCGTCGGCGGTGAGCGCGACGCCGATGGCGTTGCGCTCCGGGTAGCTGGCCGTGGCGAGCGTCTCCTTGGACGGGTACGCGAGGACGGTGACCTGGCGTTCGCCCGTTTGCACGACCACGAGGGCGCCGTCCTTCGAGCACGCGATAGCCGCCGGCGCGCGCCCCGAGGCCCGCAAGAACGGGGTGGCCTCGCCGTCGTCGTTCACGCGGAAGACGGTGTCCTTCGCGGTCGCGAGCCAGAAGCCACCCGGGTGGCGGACCACGCCGCGGACAGGTCCGCCGAGCTCCGCCACCGCGACCGTCGCCTCGCCGTCGACGATACGCAGGCCGCCGCCCTCCGTGCCGACCGCGAGGAGCTTCGCGGAGAACGCGAGCGCGGTTGCCCCAGCGATCGCGAGGGTGACCTGTGCATCGCCGTCGACGACGACGACGCTGTCCTCCAGCGCCACGGCGAAGAGGTCGCCTGCCCCCGCCGCGAGCGCGCGCGGCTCGCCGACGAACGTGACCTTCGACTCCTCGGCTCCCGTGTCGGCGGCGAGCCGAACGAGGGTGCCACGCGCATCGATCGCCAGCACGTGATCGCCGGCGGTGACGAGCGCGGCGACGGGCGCCGCCAAGGCCTTCTTCCACAAGGGCGCCTCGTCGGCCGGCCCGTACGCGAGGAGGTCCTTGCCGTCGGAACAGACCGCGGCACCCGGGCCGAACGCGAAGAATCCTGAGCTCATGTCGGGCCGGAGGGTAAAGCACACCTCCCTGGAACGGAACCGGCGTATCGAGGTCGGAAGCCCGCAGGGGTGGTTTTCGAAAGATCCAGCGGGTGGACAGCGGTGCTGGAACGCGCCGCTACCATCACCTCGCACAAACCTACAAAACACGTCTCAAATGGGCCGCGGCCGACGGGAACGACGTTGGCGTGGGGCTTGCTGAAGGAGTCTGCATCATGGCCGACTCGCCCAGCGCTTCCCCTGCCAAGCTCCTCACCCCTCCCCGCCCTTGCGCCGTGGCCAAGCCGGCATCGGTCCCGCCCGCACCTGCCTCGCGCCCCGCGCCGCCGCTCCCGATGAAGGCCGCCGAGCCGGTGAAGACCGAAGTCGCCAAGGCCCCGGAGCCGCCGATCGCGATCGTCGTGGCCGCGCCCGTCGTCCTTGCGCCCGCGCCCGCCCCCGTTGCCGCGCCTCCGGTGCCCGTCGCCGTCGTCGCCGCGCCCGCGCCGGCCCCCGAGCAAGTCGTCGTCGCGGCGCCCCCGTCGGTCCCTGCTGCGCCGGTCTCGTCTCCGCGACGCACGCTCCTGAGCATCGTCACCTGGGATGCCTTCCGTCCCGAGCCCGATCCGCTCGCGCTCGCGAAGCTGACGCCTGCGGTGACGATGCGCCGCGCGCGGTTCACCAAGTACGTCAAGGGTGTCGTCGCGGGATGCGCGGGGCTCTGCCTCATCGCGCTCGTCCGCGTCGCCGTCGCGTCGGCTTCGGAGGGTGAAGATCCGATGCACGCGACCGCCGTGCACAAAGTGCATGAGGCGAAGACCCTCGTGACCGCGTCCGAAGAGCGCGCGGCTCGCACGCCGTCGTTCGCGGCGAAGACGGCGACGCTGCGGCATCGCTGAACCTGTCAGCAGCGCCGAACCCGAACGAAGAAAGACGCGGCCTCGGCTCGCGCGCTCGGCGCGATCGCAGTATTCTGCGATGGATGGACTCTTTCGCTTCGCGTTCCTTCGCCGCCCTCTTCGGGATCGTCGCTGCGCTCGGTGCGGCCGCTGCGTGCAGCTCGAAGTCGTCGGGCGGCGTCACCGCCGGCGGCACCGACGGCGGCGACGGGAGCACGTCGGACGTCGGCGCCACGCCGACCGATCCCCCCGGCATGTTCCACGCGCTCCAGGCCGAGCTCGTCGCCACGTGCGGCGGCGCGGGCGGCCAGTGCCACGTGAACGGCACCTTTCTCAGCGCGCCCAAGTGGCTCGCCGGGCCCGACGTGTACGCGACGTGCAGGGACTACCCGGGGAACATTCCGGCGAGCAACGATCCGCTCGACTCGAAGCTGGTCACGCAGGTCGTCCACGAAGGGCCGGCCCTCATCACGACGCCCGATCTCTTCGACCGTGTGCGCGCGTGGGTCGTCGCCGAGGTCGCCGCGCGCGGCGCGAAGCTGCCCGCCACCGACGCGATCCCGGTAAAGACCGGCTCAAACACCTACGATCTCTCCGCGCTCGCGGGCGGACTCACCGGGGCGAAGCTCACGTTCGACGCGACCTCGAGCGGCAAGATCCTCACGATCCAGAACATGATGATCACGGCGCCGTTCGCGAAAGGGCTCCACATCGAAGGGCCGTTTTACGTCATCGTCCCCGCGAGCGGGCCGACGATCACCGACACCACCGACGGCTTCGCCGGCACGCTCGACGTCTCGAGCGGAGAGACCAAGTCGTTCTTCGAAGGCACGTCGGTCCTCACCAAGTGGGATCCAGCCGGAAAGCTGAAGATCGTCTTCGCCCGGTTCGACCCCGTCTTCCCCGATGACGCGGGCCCCGGGGTGTCGTGCGCGAACCTCGGCGCGTTCACCGCGAGCGCCGTGCCCGCGTTCAAGCTCGATCTCGGCAGCGGCAACACCTGCCAGACCTGCCACGCCGGCGGCAACGCATCGGCGAAGTCCGCGATGGACTTGTCGCTCCTCGACTCCGCGCCCGCGTCAGCGTGCCAGCAGGTCCTCCACCGCATCCTTGGCAAGAATCCGACCGGCAGCCAGCTGATCCAGACGCCCACCGGTGCAGCAGGCGGCGATCCCTCGCACCCGGTGAAGACTGTCTGCCCCACGCAGACGACCACCGACGCCGGCGTTCAGCTCTGCACGCCGCAGGCGTTCGTCGACGGCGTGACGACCTGGATCAACGCCGAATAGCCGAAGCCGAAACCGAAACCCGAAAATGCGTAGCCGCCGCGTGGCGGCTCAGATGACGCCGAGCTTCTTGCCCACGCGCGTGAACGCTCCCACTGCCTCGTCCACCTGCACGGAGCTGTGCGCCGCCGAGAGCTGCACGCGAATGCGCGCTTGCCCCTTGGGCACGACCGGGAACGAGAAGCCGATCACGTAAATCCCCTCGCCGAGCATCGCGGCCGCGACGTCCTGCGCGAGCCGCGCGTCGCCGAGCATGATGGGGACGATCGGGTGCGTGCCCTCCTTGATCTGGAAGCCCGCGGCGGTCATCTTCGCGCGGAACGCCTTGGCGTTGGCGTCGACTTTGTCGCGCAGCGCCGTCGAGGACGAGAGCAGCTCGAGAACCGCGATCGACGCGCCCACGATCGCGGGCGCGAGCGTGTTCGAGAAGAGGTACGGCCGCGAGCGCTGGCGGAGGAGCTCGATGATCTCCTTCTTGCCGGTCGTGAAGCCGCCCGCCGCGCCGCCCAGCGCCTTGCCGAGGGTCGAGGTCAACACGTCGACGCGGCCCATGACGCCGCAGTGCTCGGGCGTGCCGCGCCCGGTCTTGCCGACGAAGCCGGTGGCGTGGCTGTCGTCGACCATCACCATCGCGTCGTACTTCTCGGCGAGATCGCAGATGCGATCGAGCTTCGCGATGAAGCCGTCCATCGAGAAGACGCCGTCGGTCGCGATCATGCGCAGGCGCTTGCCCTGCGTGGCTTGCAGGTGTTGCTCGAGCTCGGCGAGGTCCCCGTTGGCGTAGCGGTGGCGCTCGGCCTTGCAGAGCCGGATGCCGTCGATGATCGACGCGTGGTTCAGCGCATCGGAGATGATGGCGTCCTCCTCGCCGAGGAGCGTTTCGAAGAGGCCGCCGTTCGCGTCGAAGCACGACGAGTAGAGGATCGCGTCCTCCATCCCGAGAAACTCGGAGACCTTCGCCTCGAGCGTCTTGTGCGCCTCCTGCGTGCCGCAGATGAAGCGGACCGACGAGAGTCCGAAGCCCCAGCGATCGATCGCGTCCTTCGCGGCCTTGATGACGGCGGGGTGCGACGACAGACCGAGGTAGTTGTTCGCGCAGAAGTTGAGGACGGGCCGGTCGCTCTCCTTGACGCCGATCTCCGCCCCTTGCGCGGTCTGGATGCGGCGCTCCCTCTTCTCGAGGCCTGCGTCGCGGATCTCCTGGAGGGTCGTTGCGTAGATGGACTGCGCCTTGCCGTACATGGGGGCTACTCCGGGAACTTCAAGACCACCTTCGGGTGGGTTTTGATCATCTCCTCGAACTTCGTGGGCTCGAAATCCATGATCGGCGTGATCGTCCCCTGGCCCTTGTTCAGGATGACGTCCCAGATCTTGTCGTGGATGTTCGGGTCACGGTTCTCGAGGAGGTTGCGCGTGATGTGCCACGTCTCGAAGATGCGGCGGCCGACGACGGAGTGGAGCGAGATGCCATCGACGATGACGCGGTCGAAGTCTTCGATGACCTGATCGCCGCTCTTGAGGCCGAAGAGGATCACGTCGCCGCCGCGGCGGACGCACGCGATGGCGTTGTTGACGCTCGAGGGCTGGCCGCTCATCTCGAGCGCGACGTCGACGCCGACGCCGTCGGTGAGCGAGCGGACCTCGCGCGCGAGCTCGGGATCGTGCTCCCAGGTCTGGTTCTCCATGTTGCGCGGCGCGATGACGTGGTCGGCGCCGAGCTCCTTGGCCATCGCGATGTGGTTCGGCATCGGCTCGACCCCGATGACCGAGCGGGCGCCGAGCGCCTTGGCGACGGCGACGGCGAAGAGGCCGATCGTGCCGCAGCCGAGGATGGCGACGCGCTTGCCGCGGAGGTTCACCTTGGTGCACGCGTGGACCGCGTTGCCGAACGGCTCCTGCAGCGCGCCGACCTCGGGCCGGATGCGCCGGGTGTCGGTGCGCCAGAGCGAGTGCGCCGGGAGCTTTGCGTACTCGGCGAAGCAGCCGTCGGTCGAGATGCCGATGATGAGATCGTCGGCGCAGACGTGGTTGTCCCCGACGCGGCACTGGTAGCAGCTGCCGCAGACGATGTGGCTCTCGGTCGTGACGATGTCCCCCGGCTGGTAGCCGTGCTCGCGCGACGCCGCGGAGCCGACGCTGACGATCTCGCCGAAGATCTCGTGACCGCAGATGCGGCGGTCCTTGTGGTCGCGCGTGAGGCTCTTGTCGATCATCTCGCCGAAGGCGCGGCGGAACCAGATGCCCCGATCGGAGCCGCAGAAGCCGGCGAAGCGGGTCTTGATGAGGACCTTCTGGCTGTCCTTGTAGTCCCGCGCTTCGTCGAGGGTCGGGCGTTCCACCTCGGTCTTGCGGAGCCCCTTGGTCGTGGCCCAGGGATCGAGCTTTCGGTCGTACGTCAGCGCCCACATCGAGTCGCGCATGAGAATGGCCTCCGAGCCTTGACGGCGGCACCTTACCATTTCCGGTCGGCACGGCGAATGCTACGGCGGCGCTCATGCGAACCCCCACCCTCGCCGTTTTTACCGCGTGTCTCGTAGCGTCCGTGGCTGGCTGCGCCAGCATGGACGTCCCCCAGGCCCACAAGGGCCGCATGTTCAGCCGGACAGGTGCGCTGGCATTCTGGACGGGTGACAAGGGCTTCACCGGGCCGGTGCTCGGCCCCGGCACCTATTACACGGGCACATACAACGAGATCTACATGGTCGACTGCTCCGTCCTCACGGTGCGTGAGCCGCTCACCGCGCTCACCAAGGACGGCGTGCAGTTCGGGCTCGACATCTACGTCCGCTTCTCCGCCGACTGCGACGACAAGACCGTCGAGCAGCTGCTCTCGACCGGCGTGCCGGACAAGGACCACACCATCAGCGCCGAGCGTCTCTACAGCGGGCTCGTCCGCCCCGCGGTGGGCGAGGCGGTGCGCCAGGTGGTCTCGCCGTACCGCGCGAACGATCTCAACGAGAAGCGCGAGGAGGTCCTGAACGGCATCCGCAAGGAGTTCCAGGACATCATGAACGCGCGCGAGAAGCACATCATCAAGGTGTACGAGGTGAACCTCTCGAACCTCGACTTCCCCGACGCGATGGATGCGGCCAACGTCGATCGCGCCGTGCAGGCGGTGCTCAAGGACAAGGCCATCGCCGAGCGCGAGCGCGTGACGGCGGAGATCCAGACCGTCACGATGAAGCGCGAGCTCGCGGAGAAGGAAGGCGAGGTCGCCGCCGCGCGCATCGAGAAGATCGGCGCCGCGCTGAAGAGGCACCCCGAGTACCTGCAGTACGACATGCAAACGAAGCTCCCGGAGATCTACCGGCAGGCGGGCGCGAACGGGAACATGGTCATCGCGGCGCCGTCGCCGACCTTCATCCTGCCCGCGCGATCGGGGGCGACTACGCCGCCGCCGAAGCCGGTGAAGGACAACTTGCCGGCCCAGCGCGACAACCCGGTCACCGACCACGATCGCACGACGCCCAAGGATCCGTGACGGACAACCCTTCAGTCGTTCTTCGCGCCTGCTTGGATCCACGCCCGGATCAGATCCCGCTTTTCCTGGGTGAGCACCGGGAGATCGAGCGGCATCTGCGCGCCGCACGTGGAGCCGCACTTGCTGGCGATCTGGCCCTGGGTGCCATCGAGCTTGATTTGTAGGTAGCTGTTTTTCGGATCGCCGGGCACGACGAAGCTCATCTTCGCGGTGGGGCTCTGCTTCTGGAGGCTCGCGTAGGCCTCCGCTGCGTCGTACGGGATGTAGATGCCGAGGTTGGATGCGCTCGATCCGTGGCACGCGGCGAGCGCGCAGCTGGCGCCGAGGAGCGGGTTCACGTCCGCGCGAAACTTCGGGGTTCCGCCGGACGTTCCCGACGATCCGGACGTCCCCGAGTCGCCGGACGTCCCTGACGACCCCGTCGGTGACGGCGCCGAGGAGCTCGATGAGCAGGCCATCACACCGAGGACGAGGAGGGGGAACAAGAACAAGAGGATGAGGGCACGCGTCGGCATTGGACGGTCCTCATGGTACGCGGAATCGTTCTTCGGCACGACTCGTGGGGCGGCGGCGCTACTCGAGCGTGACAGTCCCCTGCTGAACCAGCTCGTGCAGCACGCGGAGCGTGTCGAGGCGGGGCATGCTCGCCATGTCCAGGATCATCTCGAGCGTACAGCTCCCATCGATGAGCGCGAGGATGAACCCCGAGATGTGATCGAGCGCAAGGTTGGGGATGTCGGCGCGCGCGACGGCGACGCGTGGCACGCTCTCGAGTGAGCCGAGGCGCGAGGCGTACACTTCCTCGAGGGCGCCGTGGCAGCGCAGGACGCCGGCCTTGGCGCGGATGTCGTCCGGTTCGTCGGCGAGGATCTGATCGGCGACGACGATGGCAGCCCGGTAGTCGCGACTCGCGAGGAGCTCGTCGAGCTCCTGGTGCAGCGCCGACGACGACGAGCGCTGAACAGCGCTGCGCTCGGGGTACAGCGACGTCGGCGGCGGCGGGCCGGTCTTGGTCGTGTCCGAGATCGCGCGCACTTCGCTCTCCGGCGGGTCCGGCAAGCCGGGGGGGCTCGCGGTCCCGTCCCCGTCGGCCATGACCTCCTTGGCGAACTCCTCGAGATCGAACGTCGGAGGAGCCGTGTTGCGCTTGTCGCTCGGCGCCTCCTTGGCGTCGGGGGCGAGCGCCGGAGAAGGCCGCAGGCCGGACGGCGACATGTCGTCCAGATCCAGCACGAGCGGCGGGTAGGGAGACGGTCTAGGCATCGCGAAGCGCTTGTTAGATGGTACCTCGGCCGGCCACAAGCGTCCCCCTGAAGTGTCCGCCGACCGACACGCTTTCTCACGAAAGGTGCGGGGCGGTGGGCAGGCACCTTTCTGCAGATCGAACGTGCCGTTGCCCCGTAGAAACCCGTGAGCGGCGCGTTTCGCCCGCCCAAATCTACCGGCCGGGCGGCCTGCCCAGGCTTGAGGAGACCTCCATGTCCATCGTCACCTGGTTGCGTACACCTCGCATCCGCCGGGGCCTCGCCGCGAGCGCCGTCGTCCTCGCCGCGGGAGGCCTCATCCTCTTTCGGGCGCCCGCCGGCGCGTCGCCCGTCCGCCCCCTCGACCCCCACCTGACGACGCCGCTCGGCCAGGGCAACAACCTGGCCAGCTTCGCCGGTCCCGGCGCACACGGGCAGATCGCCCTCAGCCACACGAAGGTCCTCGCCGGCACACCGACCCAGGTGTTCGCCGAGGTCCGCGTCATCGCCGATCCGACCCAGTCGGTGACCCGCGCGCCCCTGTCGATGGCCATCGTCCTCGACACCTCGGGCTCGATGGAGGGCGACAAGATCGACGAGGCGAAGGACGCCGTCATCCGTCTCATCCGTGACATGCGCGACGACGACGAGGTCGCCTTCATTCGCTACTCCGACGAGGCCGAGGTCATGCAGTCGCTCGCGCGCGTCGGTTCGGTGCGCGAAAGCCTCGTGTCACAAATCCGTTCGATCCGCGCGAGCGGCGGCACCGCCATCCCGCGCGGCCTGTCGGCGGCGCTGAACCAGCTCGACATGGCGTCACGGGCCCGCGTCCGGCGCGTCGTGCTCGCGAGCGACGGGCTCGACTCCACCCGCCAGGCCGCCGAGAGCCTCGCCTCGTCCGGCTTCGAGCGCGGCATCACCGTCTCTTCGATGGGCATCGGGCTCGACTTCGACGAGAGCTACATGGGCAGCGTCGCCCGCTCCGGCCACGGCAACTTCGCGTTCGTGAAGGACGCCTCGGCGCTCGCCGGCTTCCTCAAGCGCGAGCTCGTCGAGACGTCGACCACGACCGTCGAGAACGCCACGGTGCAACTCGACTTGCCGCCTGGCGTGCGCTTCGTCCGGGCGACAGGCGCCGATGTACAGTCCGTCGGCGCGGGGACGCTGACCCTTCGCATGGGGTCGATGTTCGCGGGCGACGAGCGCCGCGCCATCGTCGAGCTCGATGCGTCGCTGGGGCTCGCCGACGTCAGGCGCATCGGCGGCAGGGCGACGTGGACGCGCATCGGCGGCGCGCCGGTCCAGGCCGGAATCACCGATCTGGCGCTCGCCGGCGTCGGCGACATCGGCGACGTCAACGCGGCGCGCGACGGGCGCGTCCTGGCGAGCGCGACGAGCGTGCAGGCGTCGCAGCTCCAGCTCGAGGCCGCCGAGGCGTACGCGAAGGGCGACGCCGTCCGCGCGCAGACCCTCATGGACAAGAGCGAGAAGGATCTCGATCGCGCCGCCGCCGTGGCGCCGGCCGCCATGGCCACCTCGATCTTCAAGCAGTCCGCCGAGTACAAGTCGCGTCGGCCGGCGATGGCCCAGCCCGGCAGCCAGGCAGGCAACGTCGCCGCGAAGAAGGCCGTCGCGGAGGACAACAACAACCTCGGCCGGATGACGTGGTGAACCGATCATGATCCGCAAGCTCTCCCTCCTCGTCGCCGCGGCCTGCGTCTTCGGCGCCTCTCCCTACGTCGGGCTGCTCGGGCACGTCGGCGGCTCTCTCGCCCTTCTCGGGCTCGCGCTTCTCCTCGCGCTGGCGGCGAGCGGCAGCTTCAGCTCGCTGGCGCTGGCCGGCGGTGCGATGGGCGCGTTCGCGGGAACGGTCCTGGGCAGCGTATCTCCGGCTGTCGGCGGAGCGGTCCTCGTCGGGCTCGCGTTCGCAGAGCGGACGGTGCGCGTCCGGACGGCCTCGTCGCGTCTCGTCCACGTGGGCGCGGCGGTCCTCGGCGGCGCGCTCGCCGCAAGCCTGTCGAGCGCCTACCTCTTCGCTCCCCTCGCCGTCCGCCTCGTCGCGCTCGTCGTCGCCGGCGTGCTCGTCGCGCTCCCGCTGCTCATCGACGCCGACGATCCCCTCGCCCATGTCCTCGAGGGCACGGCCGCCCTCTTGCCCGACCCCGCGAAGACGGCCCTCGCTGACGGCGCCGAGCTGCGCCGCAACGTCCGCGACATCCCCCTCGATCGCGACAGCGCCAAGCACGTGCAGAAGACGTGGCAAGCGCTCCTCCGTCTCGCCGAGGCGCGCGTTCGGCTCGAGCGCACGCGCTCCGTGCGGGTGCTGGGCGGCGCCTCTCCTGCCGAGGCCGTCGTCAAGATGGTCGACGCGAAGATCAGCGACCACGTCACTGCGCTCTCCCGCGCCTACACGGCGGTCGACACCGTACGCGCCGCCGAGCTCGGCCTCGATGACGTGGCGCTCAAGAACGTCGAGAGCACCAACGAGTCGCTCGACGAAGTCAGCCGCGCCATGGTCGACGTGAAGGGCTGAGTGCGAGCTACCAGCGATGGAAGGCCGGGTGGCCTTCCTTCACGGCCACGAAGAGCCCGCGGCACGTCGCGGTGACCTTGCCGTTCGCGCTGAGCGTTGCCTCCACGGTCGCCCGGTCGTCGGTGATTTCGACGACGTGGGCGGCGAGGTGCAAGGTTGCGTCGATCGGGGTGGGACGCTTCAGCTTCACGGCGAACTCGGCCGTCACCGTGCACGGAGGCGCGTCTGCACCGGCCCGCTTCATGAGGTGATAGGCGGCGGTCCAGTTCGAGTGGCAATCGAGGAGCGCCCCGCAGATGCCCCCGTTGACCATGCCGGGGAACGCGAGGTGGTGGGGCTCCGCTTTCCAGTCGCACCTCACCTCGCCCGCGCCATCTGCGGCGGGCGAGACAGGCGGGAAGCTGCGAATGCGCAGCCCCTTGCCGTTGGCAGGGCCGCACCCGAAGCACTCCCCCTTCGGGGAGTAGCGCTCCTGGAGGCTGCCCGGACTTCCTGGCGTCACTTCTTGGCGGCCTTCTCGGTCTTGCTCGGCGCCTTGGCGGCGGCCTTCTCGGCCTTCTTCGGCGCCTTGGGGGTGGACGTCTTGCCCGAGGCCGCCTGCTTCTCGCGCCACTTGGCGAGCTGGTTGGCACGACGGATCTTCTGCTTCTTGCGCCTCGGCGAATCCTGCGGGGTAGTCATGATGGCGACGATTTACATCACCTTTTGCTGAGCGGCCACTGCGAAGAGATCGGAGTGTCGGGGTTGACCCCTTCGATGACCTGCAGCCAGGCGTCGATCTTCGGTAGCGCGGGGCCTAGCCACACCATCTTGGCGAAGCGCTGAAGCAGCTGCGGCGTGTGATCCGCGCAGCGCGCGCGGTCGCCGAACGCGACGCGGGCCTTCTCGATCTCCGTCGCGGCGTCCCCCCAGCGTGAATCTTTTTGGGCCTGCCAGGCGAGCGTCAGGTGGCGGTGCTGGCGGGGCTCGGCCTCGTCGAGCTGGATGCGCTCGCACTCGGCCAGGATCTCGCGCGCGCCGTCGTCGTCGCGGGCGAGCGCGACCTGGGCGACGAGCAGGCGGGCCTCGACGTCGCCCCACGGATCCTGCAGGCGGTCGAAGATCTTGCGCGCCACCTGCGCGTGCGCCTCGCCGGCGGAGTAGTCGCCGGTGTCGATCGCGATCATCGCCAGGAGGCGCTCGCACGCGGCTTCGCCGCGGGGGTTGACGAGCTCGCGGAAGGCGGAGCGGGCGGTCAAGGCGCGCTGCCTGGCCGCGTCCATCTCGCCCGCGCGGTGGTCGGCGTGGCCGAGGACGACGTCGCACTGCGCGATGCCCAGCCGGTAGCCGATGGCATCGAACTCCGCGCGCCCCTCCATCAGGAGGCTTCGCGCTCGCTGGTAGCCGCCGACCGCCGTCTCGATCATGGCGAGCAGGATCTGCGTCTGCGCGCGACCGAGGGCTTCCCCCACGATCGTGCAGCGCGCGCGCGCGTCGGCGAGGACCTGCCGCGCGCGGGAGTGCTCGCCCAGCAGGTAGTCGATCTCCCCGAGGACCACGAGGGTCTGGGCGCGGCCGGACTCGTCGCCGATTTCCTCGAAGAGGCCGAGCGCCCTCTCCACGAGCACCCGGCCCTGCAAGGGCTGCCCGACGTCGCTCATGAGGTGGCCGAGCAGGCGGAGCGACTGGGCCTCGCGGGTTCGATCGCCGCTGTGCTCGAACGCCTTGCGCGCCGTCATCGCATGCTCGCGGGCCTCTTCCAGGCGTCCGGTGTGGCGCATCGCCTCGGCGCGCCAGTACGCGTATTCGGCGGCCGCGGCGCCGGTGACGTGCCCTTCGAGCAGCTCGAGATCGCGCAGCGTCGCCGCGGTGTCGCGGCCGCGCCGCCACGAGCCGTCGATGTGCCGGAACATCAGCTGCGCGGCGAGATCGTCGTCCCCTGCCTTGAGCAGGTTCGTCACGCGGTGCTTCATGATGCGGCGCGAGCCGACGGCGGGGTGCTTCGCCAGCGCGTTGGCGGCGAGGCGGAAGATGGCCGGCGCGTCGCTCCGCTCGTGCACGCGCGCGAGGAGGTGCTCCTGCAGGAGCGCGTGGGCCCAGCGGAACTGGTCGTTGCCGCTCGCCAGGAGGATCTGCGCGCGGGTGAGCGCCACCATGGCGTCGCGCGCGTCCATACCGAGCGCCACGCAGAGCGCCTTCAGCACGATGCCGCGGATGTCCTCGCCGAGCGCGGCGGCGGCGTACGCGGCGAGGCGCAGATCGGTCGGCACGGCGCGCAGGCGCTCGTCCCATAGCTCCGACGTCGTGATCGCGCGACCCTGAAGGGCTTCGTCGGGCACCCGGTAGCGCCCCTTGTCGAGCGTGAGGTAGCCGCCGCCCGCCCAGGCGTGGAGGAGCTGCAGCGCGAACAGCGGGTTGCCGCGCGACTGCGCCGTCGCGCCGACGACCGCGTCGTCGTGGAGGGGCAACGTCGCCCGGAGGAGCGCCTCGGTCTCCTCGCTCGAGAGCGGCTTCATCTCGACGACCCGGCCGTTCCAGTCGGCGCGCGTCGACTCCATGCGGAGCGCGGCGTCGAGATCCGTCTCGAGCGCCTCGCTGCGCGCCGTCGCCAGCACCAGGATGCGCAGGCGCGGCGCGTCGCGCCTCAGGCTGGCGAGCATCTCGAAGGTGTTCGGGCTCGCCAGGTGTAAATCGTCGAACCAGATGAGCACCGGCCGATCGTGGGCGATGCGCTCGAGGATCTTGCGGACGACGACCTGACGCAGCTCGGGCGTATCGAGGACGAAGCGCTTGCCGGTCGGGCCGAGCGGCGCGATGGTGCCCGGTGGCGTCGGGCGGAGCCACTCGGCGATCGCCGCGACCCACGTGAGGCCGTCGTCGTCGTCCTTGCTGACCTCCCAGCGGTTCAGGAACGTCTGCTCCACCAGGGCCTTGTCCGCACCCTGGAGTCCGAAGAAGTTGTTCACGGCGCCGGTCACGCCGTCGAGCGGGGTCGGGATGCGGCCGTAGCGGGCACGAAGCGGCCACATGCGGCCCGTCTCGTGGACCTGCTCGCACAGCCACTGCGCGAGGTGGCTCTTGCCGACACCTGCTTCGCCGAGCACCGCGACCATGCGCTGCGACGGGCCGGTGCCGCTCGCCACCTGGTCGATGATGCCCATGAGCTCGCGGCGCTCCGAGTCGCGCGCGATGGTCGGCGACGGACGCATCGAGAGGAGGCCAGGCGCGAGCGAGCGCGCCTGCGCTACCGCGCGGCCCATGGCCGGGCTCGACGACGCGGGCATGGGCACGCCTGGCGCCGGCATCGGCGTCGACGCCATCGTCTCCTCGAGCGTCGGCGCGTGCGTCGGGCGCAGGAGGCCCCAGGCGCGGCGCGCGTCGGCCGCGAGCTCGAACCTCTGCCACGGCTTCTTCGCGAGGAGCTTCTGCACGAACGGCCCGACCCCCGCCGGCACGCCCTCGGCGAGCTTGAGCGCGGGCACCGGCGTCCGCTTGTGGGCGCGCAGGACCTCCTGGGCGTTGCCCTCGAAGACCTCCTTGCCCGTGAGCACGCGGTACATGATGCAGCCGAGCGCGTACATGTCCGTCGGCGGGCCGACGTGGGGGGCCGCCTTCCGGATCTGCTCGGGCGCGACCCATCCCACCGTGCCGGCGCCGGAGTGCGTCGCCAGCTCCGGCTCGGGCGAGCCGTCGAGGCGCGAGTCGTGGCGCGACTGGCGCAGCCACGCCAGCCCCAGGTCGAGCACGTACGCGCGCGGACCACGGCCGGTCGACGCGAGATCGAGCATGACGTTCGACGGCTTCAGGTCGCCGTGGATGATCCCACGCGCGTGCGCGTGCGCGAGGCCGGCGAGCACCTGATCGACCATCGCCCACACGACCGACCACGGGATGGTGGTCGTATGCATCCACTCGTGGACGCTGCGCCCGGGCAGCGCGTCCATGACGAGGTACGGCGTGCCGTCGGTGAGCGAGCCGAAATCGCGCGCCCGCACGATCGCGGGGTGGTCGAGCGACGCGACCGCCCGCGCCTCCTGGTGGAACCACCAGCTCTCCTCGGCGCGCTGCGAGCCCTTCCCTTCCTCCGGCGTCCGCAGGCGCTTCAGCGCGACGCGCTCGCCGGTGACGATGTCCTTGCAAAGGTAGACGACGCCCATGCCGCCGCGGCCGAGCTCGCGCACGACCTCGTAGCGGTTCGCCAGGAGCGAGCCGATCTCGCTGGGCGGAATCGACTTCCGCGACTCGGGCGGTTTATCCCCTTGGGACATTCGGGTCTCTCGGCGCTCGTCTTCGGTCGGTCGCGGTCAGGTCGCTCAGTTCACCAGCAAACTGGTCACGAAGTCTAACAGCAGACGCGCGAAGGTCAGGTCGCCTTTGCTTGCTCCAAGCGTTCCCCGAGGAGGCGCCGCACTTTGGGCAAATCGTACCGCGCGGGCCGGTCTCCTTCGGGGAGCTCCGCGACCTCGCGGGCGACGGTCTCCGCGACGGCGCGCAGGCGCTCGGGCACGCCCAGCCGCTCGCCCAGCTTCGCGAGCGCGTCCGACTCGCCGTGGGTCACCTTGGCGTCGAGCCCCGCGATCCAGCACGCGATGGCGTAAACGAAGAGGCGGTCCTCCTTCGTCATCTGCGAACGGTCGACCACGCCGAGGTCGAGCTTCTCGCGCGTTGCCGTCTCGATGTCCGCGATCTCCGCGAGATCGAGCCCTTCGTCCACGGCGGCGCGGACGATCGCGTCCGCTTCCTCGGCGTCGAGCGCCCCGTCTGCCCAGCCGATGGCCGCCAGCGCCACGAAAACGTCCTTTTTGAGCCCCGCCATGCCCCGAAGGCTATCACCCGTTTGGCCTCGCCGCGCGGTCTCGTAGGAGGAGGTAGGCTGGATGTAACTTTTGCGTACAGGCTGACACCTGGATCACGTTCTATCCGCTTAAAAATCAATAGTTCTGGCCCCTTCAGAAGGTGCGATAAAAGAGGTTTGTGGGGAGAGATTCACCCTTTTTTAACCGAAAACGGACGCTACTCTGCAATCGTTAGGTCTAGGCGTGACACGAAGATCACACCCCCCCTGCCCTGGAGGTCCTCGATGCACAGCACGAAGCTCCGTCGGTCCGTCGCTGTCAGTGCCCTCGCCATCGCTGGCGCCCTGTGTGCGTTCGCCGTAGGTGCGCGCGCAGGCGCAGCCCTGGACGGGCAGACCAATCAGCTGACTGTCGCCCGGATCCCGATGCCAGTCCTCCAGGCCGCCATCGCCAAGGCGAAGTAGGGGCGGCCCGCGCTCAGGCGGGCTTGGTGGTCGCCCGCGCGGCAACCGGCTTCTTCGGCCGCGGCATCGTGCCGAGCACGAGGTCCCAGAGCGGCGACGACACGCCGAAGCCGCCGCCGTGGTCGAGGTGGTGATGTAGCATGTGGTGCCGCTTCACCCACTTGCCGAAGCGCGTGTGCGCCTTGAAGTGGTGCACCGCGTAGTGAGTGCCGTCGTACAGCAGGTAGCCGACGACGAACCCGGCGAAGAAGGGCTCGCCGAGGCGCATCCCCATCGCGAAGTGGAAGAGCGCGTAGAAGAAGACCGACAGCGGGATGCTGAAGCCGAGCGGCATCACGAGGCGGTCTCCGTCGTTCGGAAAATCGTGGTGTACGCCGTGGAGGAGGAAGTGGATACGCCGGCCCGCCGCGGTGTCCTTCGTCCAGTGGAAGACGTAGCGGTGGAGGAGGTACTCGGCGAGCGTCCACGCGAGGACGCCCAATGCGACCATACCCGCGATGGCCGGCCACACGAGATCATGGCGCGCGACGCTGCGGTAGATGACGAAGCCCGTGACCGGCAGCCACGCGACGAATGGCGTGATCGGATGGATGCGTGAGAAGCGTTCGATGAGATCGCTCTCGAACATCCGGCACGTGCCGGCTGCCTTGGCGGGTTTGGTCGGCATCGCCCAGAAGGCCCCGCCCTGTTCACGGGCAGCGCCGGTGCGACCATGGTTCATCGATTCGTTCATACGCGCTCCGAGACCTTTCTGACACATCGCGACGGTTTCGAAAAGGCGGTTTCGTCCGGCGCGCGGCCAGAGTGGGCGCGGCGCCCCTCCATTTTTTTGTCGCGCACAAGCGCCCTTCACCGTTCACTTTTTTGCAGTGAACGAAAGCGCACGCTTGACGCGGAGTCATAAGTTGTAGAGTACAGGCCCTCCCATGGCCGACACGGAAAGGTTCGCGCGCGCGGTTCAGGTCGTTGCTCGAGGTCTCGGGCGCATCAGCCGGGAGCGGGCGCGCGCGGGTGACGTCACCGCCCAGCAGGCGGAGACGCTGCAGCTCATCCTCGAGCGAGGCGCGGTGTCCACGTCGACGCTCGCCGTGATGCTCGGCATCGACCCGTCGACCGCCAGCCGCAATCTCTCGGGCCTCGAGCGCGCCGGCCTCATCACGCGCAAAAAGGGCACCGACGACGGGCGACAGACCGACGTGCGCCTCACGCCGCGCGGCAAGCGCGCGGCCGATGCGGTGAACGAAGAGTCGATCCAGGCCCTCGGCCTCGTCCTCGAGAAGCTGCCGCGCGCCGAGCGTGGGCGGGTGCTCGACGCGCTCGACGTGCTCGCGCGGACGCTCGAGGGACGCTGAGCGCCCCTCGAGCGGCGCAGCATCACCCGACCGTCACATGTGAATGGGCGCTACTGCGACGGGAAGCCGTCGATGACGAACGTCTTTCCGACGGTGACCTCGCCGCCCGAGAACGGGGCCATGCGGATGGACCGGAAGCGGTTCGAGACGCAGTTGCCCACCGGGGTGCCGGCGAAGGGCGCGTCGATCGACACGCGCGTGACCGAGCCGGTCGGTGAGAACGTGACGAGGGCCCTACCCGATCCGGTGGGGCCGTTCTCGTCGACGCAGCTGCGCGCCGAGCTCGCCGCGCCGGAGAGCAGGCGCGCGGCGGTGCTGCGATCGAACGGCGGCGCGCCGGTGACGGTCGCGTCCTGGCCGACGTCGTCGACGGGGACGAGGTTCGACTCCATGCGCACGTCCACGCGGGCGAGCTGGAGGCGGCTCTGACCCGACGGGAACGTGAAGGGCACGGTCTGGGTGAGGCCGAGAGCGCGCACCGCGAGTGAACCGCTCACCGCGGCAGTGCTGCCGCTCGCGCGGACGAGCTCGACGACGAACGGGCCGGTCGCCCCCGACGACAGCGCGAGGGACTCGCGCGACTTGCTGGTCGCCCCCTCGACACGGACGCCCTTGGCGCGGCTCGCCCACGCGGCGCGCGTTCCGTTCGGATCCAGGATCGAGACGTCGAGGTCGACGTCGGCGCCGGAGTCCCACGTCGCGGTGACGACGAAGTCACCGTTCACTGCGACGTCGGCCTTGGTGCTGGAGGCGTCGACCTTGGCGGCGGCCGCGGCGACGGCGACGCGGGCAGCGTCGTCCTTCATGCCCGCGAGCCAGCGGTCGGCGGCCACGCCTCGGCCGCGCGCGCGCTCGCAGAGGACGGCGCGCGCGACGGACTCGGGGTCGGCGGGCCGGAGCTCGGCGGCGGCCACGCGGAAGACGCACGCCTCGGGTTTGCCTGCGCGCTCATGGGCGCCGGCGATGGTGGCGGCGAGCAGCCCCGCGTCGTTCGTGGAGAGCGCGGGGGCGGCGAGCGCGCCGCCCAGGATGCGTAGCGCGCCCTCCCGGTCGCCCTGGCGGGCGGTGAGATCGGCGCGCGCGGCGATCGCGTCGGCGTCGAGGGGATCGCGCGTCGACCACTTGCCGAGCAGCTCGCCCAGCTCGTCGAGCTGACCGCTGACGGCGAGCAGGCGCGCGAGCTCGCGGTGCCGTCCGCGCTCGTCGGGCGCGGCCTGGAGGGCCGTGCGCGCCGCGGCGAGCTTGTCGCTGGCGACCGCCGGGGCTCCGTCGGCGAAGATCTGCGCCTTGCGGAACCAGACACGCTTCATGAACTGGCCGCCGCCGATCCGGCCGACCGGCCGCCGCCAGCGCGAGTTGGGCGCCGCGGTGCTCGTCGCCGCCGGCGCGGGGTCGCGACGAAGCTCCTTCTTGTCACGCTCGCGGGGCTCGTCGTCGGCCGCGAGCGGATCGTTCGGCTGGTTGCTCGGCTTGGTTGCTGCCTTCGCCGGAGGCGGCGGAGGCGCGGCCTGGGGCAAAGGAGCGCCCGCCGAGGAGCGCAGCGCGTCGGCGAGGCTTCCCCCGCTGAGGTCTCCGCCCTTGGTGCCGGCGCTACCGAAGCCCTGGCCGCTGCCGCCACCACCGGCGCCGTAGCCGTTGGCCGCCGCCTGAGACTCGTCGGAAGGCGTCGCGGGCGCGAGCGTGGCCACGTCGGTGCCGCTCGCGGCCAGGTCTCCGGTCCACGTCTGCGCGCGCTGCGCGCGGTCTATCCCGAACGCCTGGAACATGGCCTCGCTCTCGAGCACGAGGAGCGAGGTGAAGCGGCTCGGCACCGCGTGGCGGCGTGACAGCGTGACCAGCTCGGCACGCGCCGACTCTCCGCCGTCGCGCTCGCGATCGGCGATCCGCGCCGCGGCGTACAGGCGCGGCACGAACGCGTTGCCTGCGTCGCCGACGACGCGCACGTCGAGGGGGTATTTCGCCTCGAACGGCTCGCCGCCGACCTTGCCCTTGAGCGTCGCGTCGCCTTGCACGTGATCGCCGGTGACGCGCGCGAGGATGATTCGCTCTTCGCCCGCCCTGATGGGCGCGAAGACCGTCGGGGCCGCGTCGTGCAGGCCCGGCGGGAGGTCCAGCGTGACGTCGCGGAGCGTCGTCCCGTAGGTCGCGTTCAGGACGTCGAGCGCGGCCGTCTCGAGGCGCTCGCCGGGCTGGTAGGGCACGAGCACCCCTCCCCCGCCGCGCGCGACCTCCTCGAGGAGGCGAACGTCGGCGTCGGCGCCGACCGGAACGGTCACGACCTCGGCGCGGCCGTCGGGGAGCGCGTCGCTCACCTCCGGGGCGATCGCCCCCATGCGGTGGTACCCGGCCGAGGCGATGCCCGCCGACACCACGACGACGCGCAGGTCACGGGCTTGCTCGTGACCTGTCGTCGACGCTGCGGCGCGCACCGCGCCGACGACGTCGCTGGCGCCGTCCGGGATCACGCCGGCAAGGAAAGCATCGGCGTCGTGCGCCGCGCCGGAGCCCGGCGCCTTGAACCCACCGGGCATCGCGCGACACGTGACGTCGCAGGCGAGGACGGTGACCTTGTCGCGGCGATCCATCTCCTGCACGACCTGCACCGCGAGCTGGCGCGCGCGCTTGAAGCGCTCGCCGAACATCGCGCGGCCCGCGTCGACGACGATGACCTGATCGCGCGGGCGGGTGTCGGCCCACTTGGGGAGCTTCGGGCGAAGCGCGATCGCGACATACCCGTCCTCCGGTGTCTTGACGGTCGTGTCGGCGAAGCCGTACGCGCTCGCGTCGGTCGCGCGATCGGCGAGGCCGTACTCGAGCGTGAGATCGCCCGACGGAGTGAAGCCCGTCATCGTCTGCGCGAAGCGCTCGGTTTGCGGCTTGCCGTCGCCGCCGCCCTGCGACCGCGTCAGCTCGTAGCCACGGACCTTCACGCCGGTCTTGGGATCGGCGCCGGTCACCTGGACGTCTACCGCGAACGTGTCGATCTTCATGTCGCTCGCCGTCGACTGCGGCAACGGGTACGTGTAGCGGCGCACGCCGGCGACGGGCGCGATGGTCTCCGTGTACGCGATGACGACCCGCCGCGCGCCGCGCTTGGGGATCGGGAAAATCTTCAGTTCGAAGCGCCCGCCGCGCTGCCACTCGAGGAGCGCCGGATCGTGCCAGGGGCCGGGGACCCAGATGATCTCCTCGCGCGGCCTCGGCGTCTTGGGCGCCGCGTTCTGGATGGCCCCGCGCCAGATCGCCGCGGCCTTGGCCTTGTCGATGAACTCGCCGTCGAGGAGCTTCCCGTCCACCTCCAGCGCCAGCCGCTCGATCTGCGCGCCCGGCGGCAGCGGAAAGCGGTAGATGCCCTCGAGCACGTCGTCGGTGTCGTTGGTGAAGACCTCGTCCAGCTCGGTGCGCGCGACGTTGCCGACGACGCGGATCTTGGCAGAGTGGCTGGTGAGGCGGACGGCGTGGTCCTTCTCCGTCGTGCTCCCCGGCTTTTTCGCGCGGAGCTCGCCGAGGCCGCTGACCGAGCCGTCGGTGTCCTCGTTGTGCCCGAGCCCGACGCCGAGCTCTCCTTCGAACGCGACGCGCTGCGCGAGATCGTTGGCGGGCGCCACGTCGATACGAGCGCCGCGCACGAGCTGCGCCTCCTGGCCTGCGTTCACCTGGACCGGTGTACCCGAAGCGTCCGTGACCTCGACGACGCCGCGGAGGACCTCGACGCTGGCGTGATCCTCGGAGGCGGTGACGGTGAGCTTCGTGCCGAGCACGTTGACGATCCCTTGCGGGACGACGAACTTCGCCGTGGGGGCGCCGTCGAGGTGCGCGACGTCGGCGACGATGGCTCCGTCTTTGAGCGAGGCGGTGCGCGGCGCCTGGCCGATCTCGAGATCGGTCGCGCGATCGAGGACGATCTGCGTGCCGTCGTCGAGCTCGATGCGCGCGCGGGTGCGTGGATCGGTGACGACGTGCCAGCCCGCCTTGATCTCCTGACCCTCGGCGAGCGGCGTCTGCTTGCCGTTGAGGAGCGTCGCCGTGAGGCCACCGGTCTTGTCGGCGCCGCTGCGCGTGACCTTGCCGACCTTGCCGTGCCACGCCCGCGCAGCGGCGGCGCGCGGGCTCTTCTGCCAGTCGGCGGCCTTGATGCCCACACCGATGCCCGTGGAAATGCCGACGACGGCGGCGAGGCCGAGGAGGAGCGGCTTCCAGCGCAGCTTCCGTCCCGCGCGCGCGGCCGGCGGCGTGACGACGACGTCGGGCCCTTTCGCCGTGCGCAAGCGCGCGTGGCTCTCGCGGCCGGCGGCTTGCCCGAGGCGGGCCTCGATCCGGCGCGCGAGCTCGGGCGGCGCCTCGTAGTCGGCGCCGGCCTGGGCGACGGTTCGGCCGATGCGCCCGGCGTCGTGCCGCGCGTCACGACACGTGTCGCAGGTGGCGACGTGGGCGACGAGCACGTCGGGGGCGGTGCCGTCGAGGACACCCAGGAGATCTTCGTCGATGCGCGTGCAGCCCATGATCACGATCCCTCCGCGAGCAACGCCCGCAGCTTCGACAGTCCCCGGTTCACGCGCTCGCGCGCGGTCTTCTCGTCGACGCGCGCGGCTTGCGCGACGTCAGGTAGCGTCAGCCCGGCGACGAAGCGGAGGACGACCGCGTCGCGCTCCGTCGGCGGCAGGTCGAGGAGCGCCTGCCGCGTTCGCCCCACCGTGGTGACGGGGGCGCGCTGCGTGTCGGCGAAGTCGTCCCCGAGAGGCTTGGTCGTGGTGACCGAAGCCTCGAGCCGACGTGCGCACACGCGCTGCGCCACGCCGAAGAGCCAGCCGCGCAGCGTCCCATCCGTTCCCCGCTGTGCCATCCCCTCGATGGCCTCGACGAACGTCTCTTCGACGGCCGCCTGGGCGCTGGGCGCGTTTCCAAGCCAGGCCATGCACGCCCGGCCGATCGCGTCTCCGTGCTCCTCGACGAGCGCATCATGTCGACTGCCGTCGTCGGGAAGCGTGCCGTCCGGACGTTCTGCGTGCATCACGTGGTCCTCCACCTCTCGACGGTATCCGCTGGCCGGGGTCGTCACCGCTGAAGACGCGGCAGGTGGGCAAACGATCTCTACGGCCAGCGGTTCCGCGGTAGCATCCAGCGCGTTTTGCGCCTTTCCGCGAACCTGCCCGCCTCAGCCGCCGTGGAACGCGCCGCGTTTCGTGTCGCGGTGGCCGCTTGGGTGGCCTTTGGATGTGTGGCCTTGTGGGAGATTACCGCACCACTAGCGGGGGGCCACAACGCGGCCGGCGCGTCGTTCGTCATCGGCGGCGAAGAGATGGCCCGCTGGAGCGCGTTCACCACGGTCTTCAACTACTCGGTCGCGAAGCCCGGCCCCGAGGTCGCCTACGCCCACCACCCGTGGGGCCTGACGATGATCTCGGCGCTGATCTTCAAGCTCGTCGGCCACGGATGGCTCGCGACGCGACTCCCCGCGGTGATCCTGAGCGTGCTGACGCCGCCGCTCCTTTATCGAGTGGGCCGCGCGCTCTTCGGTGTCCTCCCCGCGGCGGTCGCCAGCATCGTCTTCGTGGTCGTGCCGATCGATCTGGCGTTTTCGAACTTCTGGAACCTCGAGGTGCCGACGATCTTCTTCGGCCTCGTCTTCACGCTCGGGACGATTCGCTTCTGGCAAACGTGGAAGGCGGGCCCGATGGCCCTCTCGGTCGCGGGCGCGCTCCTCGTCTCGCACATCGACTGGGACGGCGCGGTGCTCGTGGCGGCGTTCGTGCTCTTCGCGTTCGTGCGCGGTTACGTCGTCCCGCGCCGGTGGTTCGGGCGTCTGAACGAGCGGCAGCACGCGCGGTGGTTCGCCCTCACGGTGGCCGTGACCGTGGGGACGGTCCTCTTCTACATCGTGCTCTTCTCGAAGCTGGGGCGGATGCAGGATCTGCTCGACAGCTACACCAATCGCACCCAGGGCGTGGACACGCCGATCCCGCTTCTGCTGCGCGGCCGCCGGCTGCTGTGGCTCTACTGGATGCTGACGCCGCTGGGGCTCTGGGCGGGCGGCCTCGGGCTCTTCGTCGGAATCGCCCGGCTCACGCGACGAGAGCCGACCGGCATCGTGGTGCCGGCATGGGCCGCCGCCGCCGCGTTCGAGTACTTCGTCTTCAAGCAGGGCGCGGACACGCATATCTTCTGGCCGCACGTCGCCAGCGTGGGCATCGCGCTCGGCGCCGGGGAGCTGGCGGCGGCCCTGCTCCGCGCCCGGGGTCGCGCGATCGAACGCGCGACTCCGGAGCGGCTCGCGCGGATCCGGAAGACGACCGCGGTCCTCGTCGGCATCGTGATCCTTCTGCCGCTCGCGCTGATGACGCGCGTGGCGTTTCCGCTGCTATGGCAGGCGCGCTTGACTGCGGGCCGCTTCGACGAAGGGGGTCGCTCTACCGACACGGAACGCGACAAGGCCGTGGCCATCGCGTGGGCGTCGGCGCGGGTGCCGCGCACATCGACCGTGCTCCTCTCGTCGAGCGTGGCGTTCACGCCGGCCTGCGTGTACGCGGCGGATCGCGCTGTCACGATCGTCGACAAGCCGTGGGACCCGCCGCCGAAGGACGTGACCGAGGGGATCCTCCTCGCCGACGTCCGCAAGCTCTCGGCGTCGGACGCGCGCATCCTCGCCGCACGCTACGCCGTGAGGGCCGCCGGGCCGTTCTGGCGCGTGGACCGGCTCGGCCCCGCGGCGCCGTTCGTGGCGATGCGCGTGGAGGAGCGCTTTGCGGTCGGCCTCGAGCGCCTCGGCCTGGCGACCGACGTGGTGCGCGCCGTGGTCGACGAGGAGGACCCATGGGCGACCTGGGAGTGGCGCGTGCACCTCGGCCAGCTGGCGACGACCCCGACCACCGAGCCCGCCACCTTGGAAGAGCTGCGTGCCGCGCACAACGCCGCCGTGCTCCGGGGCGACGCCGCGCGCGTGAGCTCCTTGCGCGCGCAACTCGAAGCGCTCCTGACGGACAGGACGGCGCGCGCATACACCAACGACCTGGAGCTCGTCGGCGTTCGCCTCGAGCCGGGGCCTCCTCAGGTGATGACGCTTCTTTGGTACGCAGGACCCGCGTACGTTCCCGTCGACGCGCAATATGTCGTGCGCTCGCGCGTCATCAAGGCGCCGCGCATCTGGCCGACGCTCGTGGATCCGAACGAGAAGCTGGCCTCGACCGCTCCGGCGATGGGGCCCTCGCTCTACCGGCCGCTCTTTCTCTACGCGCAGCGGTTCGTCGTCCAGGAGCGGATCGGGACCGAGCGCTTCTACGGGCTCTTCCTCGCCGACGCCGACGGCGTCGTGGCACCGGCCCTGGCGACAGGCGCTCCGAGCACGACATTGGCGCTCTTCTGAGTCACCGCGCTCGTGGAGCTACCCCCCCGCTTTGCCACCGGGCTTGTTGCCGCCCGCGAACAGATTTTCCTGTTTCATCACGCCGGGTATGTCATCCGCCGCCGGGCCGACCAGCACGCGCTCGCGCGCCAAGTCTGCCGCCATGAGCGGCTCGTTGTCATAGGCAAACGCCAGCGCCGACAGGACGCGCGCAGGCCCGAGCTGCGGGTAGCGCTTGAGGAGGGTCTCTACGGTGATCCCGCGCCGGTGCCAGGACCAGAGGCGGCGAACCGGCACGCGGGTCCCCCGGACAACGGGGCTCCCTGAGAGCAAGTCTTCGCGCACCTCCACGTGCGGGTGGTGCACCATGACGGGGGGAAATCCACTCACCCAAAAGTGGTCGCGCCTTTCGCGCCGTGGGTCAACCCCCGACGCGAAGGCGCGGGGTCACGGGCGCGCGTGTGTCCAGCCGGTACCCATTCACCACGGGACACGGCTCACGTGCGCTGGATCACATGCGCTGGATCACGTTGCGTCGTTTCAGGTCGCCGGCGCGGACTGCGGCGGCTGGCTGCCGGACCGACGACGCGCGTGCGGTGCGAGGCCGCCCTTGCGGCCCGCGGCGCGGGCTTCGTCCGCCGTGAACTCGTGGGCCGTGCCCGCTGCGTGAGCGGCTTTTCCACCCTTGCTGGCGATCTCGGCGACGAGCCGGGGGTCCATGGCCGCGAAGCCGCGACGCTGCTTCGGGCGCGGCGCTGCCGGCTGCGGAACGGCGCTCGCGTCGCTGGTGACGGTCGCGGCCGCGGTCTTCTGGGGGTCGTTGCTGGTGACATGCATGGTGGTGTCGTGGTCGTTCATGGCCTTGGTCTCATGCCTCTCGGGTTACTAACGATTGAGGGCGGGAAAGGTTCTGCACTTGTTTGGGGGTCTGAACTATTTTTCGAGGCGCTCAGGTTCTGCTTTTTCGCGTTTCGACACAGATGACAGTTTGGATGCCGCAGGGTCAGTTTAGGTAGCGCTTGGACAGCTGGCGGACGGCTTCTTCGGACGCTTTCACGATCTGGGCCTGGACATCGGCGTCCGATGCCGCGCTGTCCACGAGAATGCCGAGTTGGCCGCCTTCCTCGAAAAGACCGCCCGGCTGCCCATTTCCTTCCGCGTCTTTACGTTCGTTCACACGCGCGTCGTCGTTCGTTGCAAAATCGATGGCTTGCACAGGCAGTGCGACCGTGCGGGAGCCCACGTGCACTTGCACGTAGCCGAGGAGACGAGACGTTTGCATCGCTCCACCGGTAGACGTCTGATTGCGGTCGCGCATTGGGGCCTTCTTTCGTGAGCAGGACTGTGCGGAACCTAAGCACCGCCCGCCCTCTGGCAAGGTGCGCGCCAGATACGCGCGATGTCCGCTTCTGGTAACTATTGTGGCGATAGGGTGACGAAGGCGATCACCAAGACGCGAGACATGCGCCGGGTCTGGGTGGATTTCCTGCGCACCGCGGGCGCGCTGCGGGCCGTTGTCGCGGCGCGGAGTTGAGGCTTCCGCGCCTGACACAGGGGTGTATCCTCGCGCCTTCAACCGTCCGAGCGCGATCGACGATCGGCCCACCGAGGCAGGCGTCGACTGCGCTTGAACACGGCGGGCAGGACAAGGGAGACATACGCCGATGCAGATCGCGATCATTGGACTTGGCAGGATGGGCGGGAACATGGTCAAGCGCCTCCTCGGCGGGGGTCACAAGGTCGTCGCGTACGACCGCGACGCCGCCGCCGTCGAGCGCCTGACCAAGGACGGCGCCACGGGCGCCAGCTCGCTCGCCGATCTCGTCTCGAAGCTCGACGCGCCGCGCGCGGTGTGGGTGATGGTCCCCGCCGGCAACCCGACCGAGTCGACGATCCAGGAGCTCGGCAAGCTGATGAAGGAGGGGGACATCGTCATCGACGGTGGGAACTCCAACTTCCGCGAGTCGCAGCGCCGCAGCACCGAGCTCGCAGCCAAAAGGATCCGCTTTTTGGACGCGGGCACCTCCGGCGGCGTCTGGGGCCTCGAGAACGGCTACTCGCTCATGGTCGGCGGCGACAAGACCGCCTACGAGACGTGCCTGCCCGCCCTGACCACGCTCGCGCCGAAGGACGGCCTCGGGTACTTCGGCAAGGCCGGCGCCGGGCACTTCTGCAAGATGGTCCACAACGGCATCGAGTACGCGATGATGCAGGCGTACGCCGAGGGCTTCGAGCTGATGAAGGCTACCGACTTCGGCTACGATCTGCGCCAGGTCACCGGCGTCTGGAACCACGGCTCGGTCGTCCGCTCGTGGCTGTGCGAGCTCGCCGAGGACGCCTTCAAGCGCGATCCCGAGCTCAAGGACCTGAAACCCTGGGTCGACGACTCCGGAGAGGGCCGCTGGACGGTGAGCGAGGCGATCGCGCACGCGGTCCCCGTCCCCACCATCGCCGCGTCGCTCTTCGCGCGCTTCTCGTCGCGCCAGGAAAACAGCTTCGCGATGCGCGTGCTCGCGGCGTTGCGCAACGAGTTCGGTGGCCACGCCGTCAAGAAGGCCTGAGACCTGAAGAGCGAAACCCGAGGGCATCGATGAACGCGACGACGAATCCGCTCCGCAGGGGGCTCGTGGACGATCGAACCGGTGACGCGTGCACCGTCGTCATCTTTGGCGCGTCGGGAGACCTGACGCGGCGCAAGCTGATGCCTGCACTCTACAACTTGGCGGTCAGCCGCGCGCTCCCTGGGGGATTCGCGGTCGTCGGGCAGGCGCGACGGGACAAGACGCACGAGCAGTTCCGCGCGGAGATGCGCGAGGGCATCTCCAAGCACTCGCGTCGCAAGCCCATCGACGAGGCGGTGTGGAGCGATTTCGAGCGCGGCATCAGCTACGTCGCCGGCACCTTCGAGGACCCGGCGACGTACACGAGGCTGAGGGATCACCTCGCCGAGATCGATCGCGAGCGCGGGACGCGGGGAAATCGCCTCTTTTACTTCGCGGTCTCGCCGGCGGAGTTCGGCACCATCGTCGGCGGCCTCAAGAGCGCCGATCTGGTCGCCGATGCCGGCGCCCGCACCGGCCCGTGGTCGCGCGTCGTCTTCGAGAAGCCCTTCGGCCACGATCTCGAGAGCGCGCGGGAGCTGAACGACACGATCGCGCGCGTCTTCCACGAGTCGCAGGTCTTTCGCATCGACCACTACCTCGGCAAGGAGACGGTCCAGAATCTCCTCGTCTTCCGGTTCGCCAACAGCTTGTGGGAGCCGATCTGGAACCGTGAGCACGTCGATCACGTGCAGATCACCGTCGCCGAGGAGATCGGCGTGGAGGGGCGCGGCAAGTTCTACGAGCAGACGGGGGTGACGAAGGACATCGTCGAGAACCACCTGATGCAGCTGCTCTGCCTGACGGCGATGGAGCCGCCCATCTCGCTCGCGGCCGACGCGGTGCGCGACGAGAAGGTGAAGGTCCTCCGGTCGCTGCGCCCGATGGAGCGGTCGATGGTCGCGCAGAATGTCATCCGCGGGCAGTACGGCCGCGGGTTCGTGCGCGCCGACGAGGTGCCGGCCTACCGTGACGAGCCTGACGTCGACCGGCAGTCTTGCGTCGAGACCTACGTGGCAATGAAGGTCGAGATCGACAACTGGCGCTGGGGCGGCGTCCCCTTCTACGTGCGCGCCGGCAAGCGGCTGGCCCGCCGTGTCACCGAGATCAGCGTGCAGTTCAAGAAGGTGCCGCACACCCTCTTCCGCGCGCCGGACGGAGGCATCACGCCCAACGTTCTGACGATGCGCATCCAGCCCGACGAGGGCATCGCGCTGCGCTTCACCACGAAGGAGCCCGGGCAGCAGACGATCCTCCGCGACGTGGCCATGGACTTCCGGTACGGAGCGGCGTTCGGCTCGAACACGCCAGAAGCGTACGAGCGCCTCCTCCTCGACGCGATGCGCGGCGAGGCGACGCTCTTCACGCGCCGGGACGAGGTCGAGGAGCAGTGGGCGTACATCGACCGCGTCTTCGACGCGTGGACGAGCGAAGGCAACACGCCGCCGCCGGTGTACTCGTCGGGCACCTGGGGCCCCGAGCAGGCCGACGACATGCTCGCGCGCGACGGCAGACGCTGGAGGAAGCCGTGAGCACGGCCAGCCTCTCGCCCCCGGCGCCCGCGAGCGGCGTACTCTCGCGGATCGAGAGGGAGCTCCTGGAAATCTGGTCGACGCCGGCGAGCCCGGGCGAGCCGCCGAAGGCCCGCGTGTGCACGATGAACCTCGTGGTCGTCGCCGGGGAGCGCGAGATCGCGAGCCTGTACACCCCCGTCGTCGACGACGTCACCCGCAGCATTCCCGCGCGCGCGATCATCGTGGCGCTCGACCCCGACGCGCACGACAACGCCCTCGAGGCCGACACGACGGCGGTGTGCGCCCGCGGCGAGTCCGGGGAGGTCGTCTGCTCGGAGCGCGTGCGCCTCGTCGCGCTCGGCGGCGTTTGTGATCGCGTTGGCAGCGCGGTCGAGGCGCTGTGCGTTCCCGAGCTCCCGACCACAGTGGTGTGGCTTGGGCGGGTCCACGTCGACGATCCGGTGTTCCTGTCGGTCGCGGCGAACGCGCAGCGCATCGTGCTCGACACCGACTACACGTCGCTGACCAGCCTGCTCCACCTCGCCCGCTGGGCGCGCGAGGACCCGACGCGCCCGCACCTCGCGGACCTGGCGTGGACGCGGCTGTCGACCTGGCAGGAGCTCTGCGCCCGCTTCTTCGACGACGCGAGCACGACCGGTCTGGCCAACGCCGTGACCCGCGTCGCGGTGCGACAGGCGTCGGACCCCGGCACACGCCTCGGCTCGGAGGGGGCGCTCCTCCTTGGTTGGCTGGCCACACGCCTTGGCTGGAAGACGTCGCGAATCGGCGGCGCGCTGCGGTTCAAGCGGCCGGACGGCGGGACCGTCGGGCTCCACCTGGGAACCGTGAAGCGGCCCGCCGAGGTCGCCCCCACCGCACTCGCCGGCGTGACGATCGAGGCGGAGCGCGACGGCGTGCGGCTGAAGGGCACGATCGAGCGCGAGCTGGGCAGCGGTCTGGCGGCGGCGACCCCCGACGCGGACGTCCTCGTGTGGCGGCTCGAGGTGGAGGGAAAGCAGGCCCTCGAGCAGCGCGTTCGCCTGAGCGCGAACAAGGGGGCGAAGGTGCTGGAGCGAACCCTTCACCGACCGACCGAGGATCCTGCGCTCACCGAGTCGGTGGCCTTCGCCGAAGAAGTGTTCGAGGACGGAGTGGTCTGCTCATGACGACGAAGGTGGTGCCCGGCATCCTGATCGCCACGCCCGACGCGGAGCAGGCGTACAAAGAGGCCGCATCGCGCATGGCCCGCGCCATCCGCGATGCGGTCAGCACGCGCGGTCGCGCCGCCATCGCGCTCTCCGGCGGCAACACGCCGAAGCCCGCGTACGTCGCGATCGGCAAGGACCCGAAGATCGACTGGTCGCGTGTCGACGTGTTCTTCGTCGACGAACGCGCGGTGCCGCCGACCAGCGAACGCTCGAATTTTCGCATGGTGCGCGAGTCGCTCGTCCTCCCCGCGAAGCTCGCCGACGACCACGTCTTTCGCATGCGCGGCGAGGCCGGCGACATCGACCAGGCCGCCCGCGACTACGAGGCCCAAATCAGGAAGACGCTCCGATCCGGAGCCCCGCCGTCGTTCGATCTCGTCGTCCTCGGCGTCGGGGACGACGGGCACACCGCGTCGCTCTTCCCGGGTCGCCCCGAGGTCGAGATCACCGATCGCCTCGTCGTCTCCGTTCCCGCGCACGCCGGTCTCGAGCCGCGCATCACGCTTACCGCCCCGATCATCGAGGCCGCGCGTCATGTCCTGATCATGGCGCTCGGCAAGTCGAAGCACGACCCGCTCGAGCGCGTGTGGGAGGTCTCCGGCAGCAAGAAGGACACCCCTGCCCGTCTCGTGCGCGACGTGCGCGGCGCGATCACCTGGGTCATCGATCGCGCGGCCGGCGGCATGGGCTGACACGCCCGTGTGGGCACACCGCCCACCGTCCTCCCAGGTGGGCAGAAATGCCCCGATGGGCCCAAATAGTTGAAACCCTGGCGAGCCCTTTCCGCTACTGATGGGGCATGAACGACAGGGGTGGCGGAGACCCTCGGCGTTCGGGCTACGAGCCCGACTCGACGGTCCGCGTGCGGCCGTCGGCGCTCGACGAGCGCATGATGGCCGTCGCGGCCAAGGTCGCGCCGGACATGATCCAGCTCCTCGCCGCCCACGAGGAGCGCGTGGCGACGTCCGATCACCTGGCCTTCGACGAGCTCACCGGACGCATCGCCTACCGCTGCGGTGACGAAGGCCTCTTCACGGGCGCGGTCGAGGAGCTCGCCAGGCTGAGCCCCGACGGTGTCCTCGTGTTCGCGTGGCGCGAGCGCCCCGACGCGGCACCGCCGACGCCGCGCGTGGAGACCGCGAGAAGCATGCTCGGCGCGCTCGGCCTGCACAGCCTCCTCTTCGGCGAGCTCGCCATCCGGGGCGTCAAGGCTTCCGACGTCGACGCCATCCTCATGCTGGCGCTCCACTTCTATGAAGCGGACGGCCTCTTCCGCGAGGAGCGAGGTGGCTCGAAGGTGTACTACGCCGTGTACGAGGGGGAGGCGCCGGCGCGTCCCGGTCGCTCCGGCAAGCTCCGCGCGACGCTCTCTTCGTTTCGTCTCCCCAAGACGACGACCCGGCCACCGATTCCGCGGGAGGAGAGCGACGCCCCGGTCCCGCGCGTCGAGTCGGTGATCCCTCCGCCGGCCCACACCCACACCCCGCCCCCTCCGCCCGTCCACGCGCCGCCTCCGCCGGCTGCCTCCGCGAAGGCGCCGCCCGAGGAGCGCGCTCCCGCGCTGCAGGTCCTCTTGCCGGTCGCGCAGATCGTCTTCACCGATCTCGCGGCGGTCATCGACCGCGTCCGCTCGGCGGTCCTCCTCGTCAACCTGCTGAGGTCGGCACCGCGTGTCGTCCGGGTCGACGTCCTGGCGACCGACGGCGACGGCGAGCTCCATGCGTTCGAGCCCTCCCCGCACCTGCAGCAGGCCGTGGAGAACATGGTCCAGTACGAGATCGAGAACGGAGGCGGCGACTGGCGCCGCCTCGTCGTTCACGTCTCGGACGACGCGCAGGTCAGCGTCGACGCGCGCTGACCGACCGTCGCGTCCGCGCTACTTCAGCCAGGCGCCGATCTTCGAGACGACCGAGTCGACCGTGAGGCCGAGCTTCTCGGCGAGCACCTTGTCGGGGGCGCTCGCGCCGAAGCGGTCGATGCCGATCGCAAGGCCGGTGTCGCCGACGAAGATGCGCCACGGCTCGGAGCGGCCCGCCTCGATCGACACGCGCTTCACCCCCGCGGGCAGAACGGCGTCGCGGTAGGCCTGGTCCTGCTTCTCGAACTGCTCGAGGCACGGCGCCGACACGACGCGCACCTTGCGGCCGTCCTTCTCGAGGCGCTCACGGGCGCCCATCGCGAGGCCGACCTCGCTCCCGGTCGCCATGATCACGAGCTCGGGCTTGCCGCCGGTCGCCTCTTGCGCGACGTAGGCGCCCCGCAGAACGTTCTGCGGGTCGAAGTTGGCGTCGCGCTTGATCGTCGGGAGCTTCTGCCGCGACAGGGCGAAGAGCGTCGGCCCATGCGTGCGCTGGAGCGCCATCGCCCACGCCGCCGCGCACTCGATCCCGTCGGCCGGGCGAACCACGTGCAGGTTCGGGATGAGGCGCAAGGACCAGATCTGCTCGATGGGCTCGTGCGTCGGGCCATCCTCGCCGACCATGATCGAGTCGTGCGTGAAGATCCAGATGCACTGCTGCTCCATCAGCGCCGAGAGGCGGATCGCCGGGCGCATGTAGTCGCTGAAGATGAGGAACGTCGAGCCGTACGGGATGAACCCGCCGAAGAGCGCCATGCCGTTGCACACGCCGCCCATCGCGTGCTCGCGGATGCCGAAGTGGAGGTTGCGCCCGGCGAACTCGCCTGTGTTGACGCTGCCGCCGTCCTTGATGAGCGTCTTGGTCGAGGGCGCGAGATCCGCCGAGCCGCCGACGAGCGACAGGACGAGCTTGGCCGCCGCCTGCTGGATGACGTTCGAGAGGTTGCGGGTCGCGTCCTCCTTCTCGGGCACCGCCTTCAAAAGCTGCGCGTAGAGATCCTTCGGCACGCTTCGCGCGGCGAACGCCCTCTCCTGCGCGGCGAGATCCGGGTTCGCCTTGGCCCACGCCTCCACGCGCGCCGTCCACGCCGCGTGCTCCTTCTGGTTGTCTGCCGCGCGCTCCTTGAAGAGCGCGTAGACCGCCTCGGGCACGTAGAAGCTCTTGTCCGGGTCCCAGCCCATGGCCTTCTTGGTCGCCGCGATCTCGTCCTTGCCGAGCGGCGCGCCGTGCGCACCGTGGGTGTCGTGCGCGGTCGGGGCGCCGTGGGCGATGTGCGTGCGCGCCCGGATGAACGCCGGCTTGCTCTGCGCGAGGGCCTTGTCCACCGCCGCGCGGATCTGGGCGTGGTCGTGGCCGTCGATGTTCTGCGCGAACCAACCGTAGGCCTCGAAGCGCTTCACGGCGTCTTCGGTGTAGGCGAGGCTCGTGTCGCCCTCGATCGTGATGTGGTTGTCGTCGTAGAAGAGGACGATGTTGCCGAGCCCGAGGTGCCCCGCGATGCTCGCGGCCTCGTGACTGATACCCTCCATCAGATCGCCGTCCGAGCAGATGCCGAAGATGCGGACGCCCTTGGTGCACTCGCCGAAGCGTGCAGTGTGCATCTTCGCCGCGAGCGCCAAGCCGACGATGTTGCTGACACCGGCGCCGAGCGGGCCGGTCGTCGTCTCGACGCCGGCGGTGAGGCCGTGCTCCGGGTGCCCGGGCGTCTTGCTGTCCCACTGGCGGAATTGCTTCAGCTGCTCCAGCGGCAGGTCGTAGCCCGCGAGGTGCAGCATCGAGTAGAGGAGCATCGACGCGTGCCCGCACGAGAGCACGAAGCGGTCGCGCCCTTCCCACTGCGGGTCCTTCGGATCGTACCGGAGGTAGCGCGTGTAGATCTCGAAGGCGATGTCCGCCAGACCCATCGGCGTGCCGGGGTGGCCGCTGTTGGCCTTCTCGACGGCGTCGATCGAGAGCGTCTTGATGGTGTCGACGGCGAGCTGGATGGTCTTCGGATCGTAGTCGCGCGGCATGGGACTCCCTGGGGTGAGGCCCCGAGGACTATCACAGGACCCCGACGCGGCGCGACGCTCAGCCGCCCGTCATCTGGATGGCGGCGGCGTAGTACGCGCTGCCGGACAGGCCTATGTCGGTGTCGAGCACCACGGCGACCGGGATTTTCTTCAGCACTCCGGCGAACCGGCCCTTCGCCGAGAAGGAGCGCATGAAGTCGCTCTGCGCCAGCTCCTCGGCGTAGTGGGCGGCGATGCCGCCGCAGACGAGCACGCCGCCGGTGGCGAGGGATTTGAGGGCTAGGTTGCCGGCCTCCGCGCCGTAGAGGCTCGCAAACGTGGCGAGGACCTTGGCGCAGACGTCGCTCTTCTTCGCCGCGCCGAGGGCGAGGATCGCCTTGTTGCGATCGGGCGCGCGCGCGAGCTCGGCGGCGGCCTCCGGGCTGTCGGGCATCTTCTTCGCGATCGTGAAGAAATCGTAGAGGTTGCCGATGCCCGGCCCGGCGACGACGCGCTCGTAGCTGACGTGGCCGGAGAAGCGCTCCTGAAGGAACTCGAGCAGCTCGAACTCGAGCCGATCGCGCGGCGCGAAATCCACGTGGCCGCCCTCGGTGCCGCACGCCGTGTACCTCGCACCGTCCCAGACGAGCGTGGCCTCGCCCAGGCCGGTGCCGGCGGCGATGATCGCGAGGTTCTTGCCGGACGTCGCCGGCATCGCGTCGCCGGCGAGCAGGCGCAGCCCTTCGCGCTTCACCGTAAGCGCGCCGAAGGAGAGCGCGACGAGATCGTTGAGGAGCGTCACCGTCGGGATGGCGAGGGCCGCGCCGAGCGCCTTCGCGTCGACGTCCCACCCGAGGTTCGTGAGGTTGGCCTTGCCCGCGACGACCGGCCCTGCGATGCCGAACGCCGCCGCCTCGATGGGAGGCGGATCGGCGCCGAGAAAGGCGCGCACCGCCGACTCGAGGCTCCGGTGAGCTGCGCTGAGGAGCGAGCCTTGCCGCAAGCGCGTGCGCCCGCCGGGCTCGAAGAGCGCGAACCGCGCGTTCGTGCCGCCGACGTCACCGGCGAGAATCATCGGTGGCTCTACAGGTTCGCGATCATCGCGTCGCCGAGCGACGCCTGATCGATCTTGCCGAACCAGATGCTCCAGGTCGCCTTCATGAAATCGGCGCCGGCAGCGCTGGCGCTGCCGCCGTTCGACACGCTGATCGACGTCGTCTTCGCCGCGGAGTTGTAGGAGATGGTCACGTACGTGCCCTCCTTCATCTCCTTGTTCATCGCCGCGAGGAACGGCCCGATCTTGCCGGAGTCGCCGTACCCGTTCATCTGGTACGCCTCCTTCAAGGCGTTCACGATCTTCTCGGCGTCGACGTCGCGCAGCATGCGGAAGGTGATCTTCTTGTCGACGTCGGCGTCGATCACGGCCTGCTTCGACTTGCTGGCCGGCAGCGCCTTCATGTCGTGGCGGATGGCGTAGACCTTCACGCTGACGAACGCGACGCTCTTGGTGCGGACACCGCTGCCGGTGAAGTACCAGCCGGCCTTGTCGGGCTCGAGCGCCCAGGCGCTGGCAGAGAGGGTCACGAGGACGAGCACGAGTGCGGCGAGGATCGATCGCTTCATGAGGACAAGCACGATACCACCGCGCCGCGAGAGGTGAAGGGGCTACTGGGCAGCCTGGGTTGGCGCCCGTCAAGGGCAGCGGCCACGCGCTATTTGCGAGGGCCGCTGTCCTTGACCGCCGCGGCGTGGCCTTCGTACGTGTCGCTGAAGGTGTGGTGTCCTTCGCCCTTGGCGACGAAGTAGAGGTAGTGCGTGATCGCCGGGCTCATGACCGCCTCGATGGAGTGCGCGCCCGGGTTGCAGATCGGCCCCGGCGGCAGCCCTTCGTGCGTGTACGTGCTGTACGTGTTGTCGGGATCGGCGTTCACGTCGTGGGTGATGCGTCCGGTGAAGTTGGCGCACGAGGCGAGCTTGTCCTTCGCGAGGAGGCAGCCGTAGCCGGCCGTCGGATCGGACTGCAGCACCTTCTTCTTGAAATTGGGATCGCGCAGGCGGTTCAAAAACACGCTCGCGATGATCCGGCGCTCGTCGTCGACGGCCGCTTCCTTCTCGATGATCGACGCGAGGACGACCATCTCGCGCATGCCCCAGTGCAACGTCTGGGACAGGTCGAGGACGCCGTACGGGTGCCGCTGCTCGAGCGAGAACCAGCGCTTGTCGAACTCGGCCTTCAGGCGGCGGACGACGTCGCCGGGCTCGGAGTCGCTCGGCAGCTCGTAGGTTGCCGGGAACAAGAACCCTTCGAGGCTCGGCCCGTCGACGTGCAGCTCGGCGAGGAGCGCAGGGTCCTCGGTCGCGTCGAGGAACGCCTTCTGGGTGCAGACGTGGTTGGCGTGGAGGCGCTTACCGATGTCGAAGCGCGTCCACCCCTCGGGAAACGTGACGCGGACGTGGCCGGCGGCGCCGCGTCGCTCGAGCCGGTTCAGGACCTCGCGCGGGGACAGAGCGTCCGTCAACAGGTGCGCGCCGCGTGCGACGTGCTCGGTGCCGCCGCTCAGGCGCACGTACGCGGCGAAGAGGCTGGGGTTGGAGATGACGCCCGCCGCGGCCAGGCGCCCGGCGAGCGCGGCGGGCGTCTCGTCCCCGACGACCGTGAGCTCGACGTCACGCCCGGAGCCGGGGCCGGAGCGCGATGGGTAGACGATCGTGACCAGGATGGCGGCGAGGCCGAGCGCGAGTGCGACGGCGAGCGCGAGCCCTGCCCCGCGGCGAAGCGCCAGCTCGCGCGGCGTCCGGACGACGACCTCGGCGGTGCCGCTCTTGCGTTTCCTCCGCCTCCTCCGCTTTCGTCTGCGCGAAGGGTCCGCGTCGGGCGAGGACGGCTCCGGAGCGTCGCTCTCGGTCACGAGTCCTCCTCGGCGGGGGCGCGCGCGCGCGGCTGATCGAGCCACGCCTGGAGGATCATGCACGCCGCGGCCTCGTCGATGCGCTCCTTGGCCTTTTTCCCGCGCACTTCGCTCGCCTCGAGCTCGCGCGCGGCCTGCACCGTCGAGAGGCGCTCGTCCCACAGCTCGACGTCGCACCCGGTGGCGTCGGCGATCTGCTGGGCGATCTCGCGCGCCTTCCTCGCGGCGTCCCCTTCCCCGCCCTTCATGTCGAGCGGAAGCCCGACCACGAAGCGCTGGACGTGCTCGGCTGCGGCGAGATCCTTGAGCGAGCGCATCAGTTTTCCGCGATCCTTGCCGTCGAGTACGCCGCGCGGGTGCGCCATGCTCCCGAGCTCGTCGTCGATGGCGACGCCGACGCGCACGCTGCCCAAATCGAGCGCAACTGTGCGACTCCTGCCCCTCATCGATAGCGCCGGAACGCTTAGCGCGAGCGTGACGGGATCGCCAGCATTGCGTACGCAAGATCCCGGCTTGCTCCATGCCTCGGAAAAGGCGATAAGAGCCGGCGACTTGAAGACTCTCTTACGCGCCGTAAAAGCAATGATCGACGTTTTGCCCGGCGAGATCGCCCGTCGGCACAAGGTCGAGTCCGGCTTTCGACGACTCGTCGTGCTGGCCTGGATGGCCGCGCTCCTCGCCCTCGCGCCGGCCGCACACGCCCAGCTCGGCGGGCGTGGCGGCGCCGGCAACCCCGCCCAGCGCGCGCCGACCCAGTCTTCGCCGACCCAGAACAAGACCGTCGGGCCGCGATCTGGCGGAGACGACGACGACGCGCGCATCCAGGTCACCCAGCGCGCCGAGCCCGTCGCGCAGACGCCCGTCGATCCCCTCGAGATCCCGCCCGAGGCGAAGAAGAAGATCGGCACCGACTCCGACCTGCAGCTGCCGCCGGCCACCGGCGAGCTCGAGCGGCAATACTTCCCGTACTACCAGGAGAAGCGCGGCGACTACCGCTTCCGGATGGTCCCGCCGCTCTACCTGGAGCACACGCGCGGCGAGGGCACGGCGCAAGAAGACACCGAGTCGCTCACCGGCCTCCTCTATTACCGGCGCCGCTCGCCGAAGACGGACGCCGACATCGTCTTCCCGCTCGCCTGGCGCCTCCGCGATCGCGAAAACCGCGTCCTCGTGCTGGGGCCGCTGGCCCATCGCGAGGCGCCCAACGAGCACGACAACTGGGTCGCCCCCCTCTTCTTCCAGGGCGCGCGCAAGGACGGCGGTTACTTCCACTCGCCGGCGCTCCTCACCACGTCCCACTGGGACGAAAAGGGCGCCTTCACCATCGCCGGGCTCTATTTCCGGAACCGCACGGGCAGCGACGTCGACTGGGGCATCGCGCCGCTCTTCTACCACGGCGACAACGGCAACACCGACGGGGCACGCCGGACCTACACACTCGCGCCGCTTTACTTCCATCGGGAGCGCGAGCTCGACGAGAGCGCCCTGACGGTCATCGGGCCGGTGATCTCGGCCAGCACCCCGAAGCGGCAAATCCTCGACGTCGCGCCGCTGCTGTTCACGATCCGCGGGAAGCCGGAGACGGGCGGCATCCGGGAGAGCCACACCACGCTCTTTCCGTTCTTCCACTACGGTTACAACGACAAGCAGTCGCTCTTCGTCCTGCCCGGGTACCTGCGCCGCGTCACGCAGACCGCCGATACCCTCATCACCCCGCTCTACTCCCACGCCACCACGCGCAACGGGTCGACGTCGCTCACCGTCTTCGGCCCGCTCGCGCCCATCTACTACGGCTTCAAGGATACGGACGTCGGCTACCACGCCACGGGCATCCTCCCGTTTTACTTCGGCACCGGCGGCCCCACGGGCTGGAGCATTCTCACGCCGCTCTTCGGCCGCTGGGAGAGCTACGGCGTCTCGCGCTCGTACTGGTTCTTCCCGAACATCACGCTGTCGAGCGACCAGCACGGCTGGGAGACCGACATCCACCCCATCGTCTACACCGGCCGGAGCGACGACAGCGCGCACACGGTCCTCGCGCCGTTCTTCTGGGACTTCGCGAGCGCCAAGGGCAGAACGACGATCGGCTTCCCCGCGTACTGGCGCTTCGCCGATACGGCTGCCGGCTCGGTCACGCAGGTCGCCGGCAACACGCTCTACATGCAGAAGAAGACGGCCGCCGGCACCGACTGGCAATTTCACCTTCTCCCGCTCTTCTCGTATGGTGAAAATCCGACGGGCTACTGGTGGAACGTGCTCTTCGGCCTCGCCGGTTACGACCGCGCGGGGAGCTATGCGCGCATCAAAGCCTTCTGGGTTCCGATCACCGTCAGTGGTGCGACCTCGACGGCTTCTTCACCAAATTCAGGATCCTACGAAGGATCGTTGAAGTGAATTCGTCGAACTGAGCGTTCGTTCAGGCTCTAGCCTCGCCGTTTCTTTTCAAACGAACGCCTCACGGTCGCGATCGCGGTCCGCGAAGGCGGAGCGATCTTGGTGAGTTGCGGCTGAGTGCTGACCCGCGGACGAAGTGATCCTGCCGTCGCCTCACCCAAAGTCTCAACGGCGGAGGACGCGCGTGGCGATCGCGATCGTCTCGTCGATCTCGTCGCTCGTCGTGTCCTCGCCCATCGAGAAGCGGACGCACGACGTGGCGACCTTCGCGCCTAGCATCGCGGAGACGACGACCGAGGGCTCCACGGTGCCGGCGCTGCAGGCGCTGCCGCTCGAGACGCACACGCCCTCGAGGTCGAGCGCGGCGACCAGCTCGGCGCCGAGCCATCCGGCGAAGGAGAGGTTCGCGACGTGCGGCACGCGGGGGCCGGTGCCGACGCGGATCGCGCCCAGCGGAAGGAGGCGCGCCTCGAGGCGATCGCGCAGGGCGCCTAGCACGGCGTAGCGGGCCGGCGACGAGCCGGCGTGGCGCGCCGCGGCGGCGAGGCCAGCGGCGCCGATCGGATCGACGGTGCCGGGCCGGAGCCCGCGCTCCTGCGAGCCGCCGACCAGGACGGGGCGCAGTCGCACTCCGGGGCGGGCGACGAGCGCGCCGATGCTCTTGGGTCCGCGAAATTTGTGGGCGGCGACGCTCAGGGTGTCCGCCTGATCGAGGACGTCCAGGTCCGCGAGCTTCCCCCACGCCTGGATCGCGTCGACGTGGACACGGGGGTTCTTCGGATGCCGGCTCACACGCGAGAAGATCTCCGCGAGCGGCTGGACCACGCCCGTCTCGCCGTTGACCGCCTGCACCGCGACGAGGCGCACCTCCGGCTCCTCGAGGGCCCGCTCGAGATCGAGGAGATCGAGCGTGCCGTCCTTGCCAACACCTACCCAGCGGACGCGCGCCTTGCCCTCTCGCTCGAGCGCCTCGGCGACCTTCGCCACCGAGGGGTGCTCGAGCCGGCTCGTGACGAGCACGGCGTTGCCAGGCTGCGGCGCGCCGGACGAGGCCTCGTCGAACGCCGAGCGCACCGCCAGGTTGTTCGCCTCGGTGCCTCCGGCGGTGAACGTCACGTCGCGCGGGTCGCGGCGGGTCAGTGCACCGACCGCCTCGCGCGCGTCTTCCACGCGGCCGCGCGCAGCCCGGCCGCGGGCGTGGATGCTCGAGGGGTTGCCCCATCCCTGCTCGCCGGCGGCGCGCATGGCGTCGAGGACTTCGGGCAGGGGCGGCGCCGTGGCGTTCCAGTCGAGGTAAGGCACGCTGCGGTCGATCAGTTCGTGGCTTCGAGGACGATGGTCGGGGCGCGCTTGGCGACGCTGAGGCAGAACGCGGCGCCCGAGAGGTAGCGCCCCTCGATCGTCATGCCGCCGCTCACGCGGACGTCGCCGCCGAGGCCGCGCGCCACGCGCCGGACGATCGCGAGCCCGACGCCGACGCCGCCGTGCAAGCGCGTCGGCGAGCCGTCGAGCTGGAGAAACGGCTCGAAGATGCGCTCGGCGCGATCGGGCGGGATGCCCGGGCCGTTGTCGGCGATGAAGAGCTCGTAGGTCGCCTCGAGCGGGCGGACCAGCACGCCGACGGTGCCGCCCTCGGGCGTGAACTTGGCGGCGTTGTCGAGGAGCTGCGTGATCGCACGCATCAGGCGGTCGGAGTCGCCGTACGCCGGCATGCCGCCGCGCGGGAACTCCTCGAGCAGCGTGATGCGGCGCTCGGCGAAGTGGTCGGCCTGCTGGGCGACGGCGCGTCGCACGGTGTCCAGGAAATCGTAGTCCCGGTGGAAAAACCGCATCCTGCCCGTCTCGAGCCCGGTCACGTCGATGAGGTTGTCGAGGATCCCGCGGAGGCGCCTCACGCAGTCGTCCATCGCACGGAGCGCCTTGCGCTGGGAGTTGGTGACCGGACCGAGCTCCTCGTCGGTGAGCATGCGGAGGTAGCCGACGATGGGGGTGAGCGGCGTGGCCAGCTCGTGCGAGATGTTCCGGTAGAACTCGGTGCGCAGCCGGTCCATGTCGCGGAGGCGCTCGTTCGCCGCGGAGAGCTCGGCGACCTTCTCCTCGAGGTGGCCGACGATGCGTCCGCTCTGCATGCGGAGGCGCTCGCCGGTGGCGTCGGCGCTGGACGTCTGCCGCTCGCGATGCCCACCGAGGAACTGCCGGACCTGCCGGGCGAACTGGCGGGCGTCGATGGGCTTCTGCAGGAAGCCGTCGCAGCCGACGGCGAAGCTCGTCTCGCGATCGCCCTCCGCGGTGATGGCGATGATCGGGACGCCCTTGAGGGCCGACTCGCTCCGCAGCCGGAGGGTGACCTCGTACCCGTCGAGGCCGGGGATGTTGAGGTCGACCAGGATGAGATCAGGCCGCTGCGTCAGGGCGTGTCGCACCCCCTCGAGGCCGTCGGCCGCGTCGATGACCTCGATGCCCTCCGACGTGAGCAGCTTCCGGACGAGGAGGCGATTGCGGGGATCGTCTTCGATGTGCAGGACGCGCGGCATACCCACGTGAACCATAGCGCAAATGGCCCCGGTCCTGGTCTGCCAGGTGCAGAGAGAAGCTGGACTTTACTTCCCCAGCGACCCGACTACGGTTCGCCATCGCATGAAGGTCCCCGCCCGTCGCTTGCATCCCCTGTTCCTTGGCCTGCTGGGAGGCGTCAGCCTGCTCGGCTTCGCGTGCGCGAAGCTCACGGCCCCGCCCGAGCAGATCTCGACCGACACGACCACCGCCGCGTCGGCCCCTGCCCCGCAGGCGCGCGGCTCGGCCCCGCAGCCCAAGGTCGCGCCGACGGCCCCGCTCGCCACCGCGGCCCAGAACCAGCCGGACGCGAAGGTGCAGATGCAGGACCTCGTCGTCGGGAAGGGCCAGGAGGCCAAGACCGGCGACACCGTGAGCGTGCACTACGTCGGCACCCTCACCGACGGCAAGGAGTTCGATCAGTCCCGCAAGCGCGGCCAGCCCTTCAGCTTCCCCCTCGGTCAGGGGCGCGTGATCAAGGGGTGGGATCAGGGTGTCGTCGGCATGAAGGTCGGCGGCAAGCGCAAGCTGACGATCCCGCCGTCGCTCGGCTACGGCGACCGTGGAGCCGGATCGATTCCGCCGAACTCGACGTTGCTGTTCGAGGTCGAGCTCCTCGAGATCAAGAAGTGATTCGCGCGTTCGTTCTCTTGCTCGTATCGGCGTTCGTGACGGCGCTGGCGTTCGCCTGCGGCAGCACCGCCCCCGCCCCGCATCCGCCCGAGGCGACGACCACGACCGCGACCGCGACCGCGACCACGACCACGACCGCGACCGCGACCACGACCGCGACCGCGACCACGACCGCGACCACGACCACGACCGCCACCGGATCTGCGACCGCGCCCGTCGGATCGGGTCGACCCCGGCCCGCCAAGATCGGGGCGCGGCACGTCCTCGTCCAGTGGATGAACGCCGAGCGCGCCTCTCCTTCGGTCGTGCGTACGCGTGAGCAGGCCCGCAAGGTCGCCGAAGAGGTGCTTCGCCGGGCCCGCTCCGGCGAGGACTTTGCCCGCCTCGCGGTCGAGTACTCCGACGAGCCCAACGCCGCTGCGCGCGGTGGGTCGCTGGGGCTCTTCGCGCGCGGCCAGATGGTCAAGCAGTTCGACGACGTCGTCTTCAACATGGCCGTCGGTCAGATCAGCGACATCGTCGAGACAGGCTTCGGCTACCACGTCATTTTGCGTACGGAATGAGCGCCTTCCCGCTTCCTCGTCGCATCACCTACGCGCTCGCGTTCGTGAGCGGCCTCTTCTACTGGCTCGGCTTCGCCGGCATGGACGTGTGGCCGTGCGCCTTCATCGCGTTCGTGCCGCTGTGGATCGCCGTGCAGGGCCAGACCCCCAAGGTCGCGCTCCTCGCCGGGCTCATCTCCGGCACGACCATGAACGTCTTCGGCTTCTCGTGGCTGCTCACGATGCTCAAGACGTTCAGCGGTTTTCCCACCGTCGCGTGCATGTTCTTCGTGCTCGTCGTGTGCACCTACCAGGGCGGCCGCCTCGCCTTCATGGGCTGGCTGTACGCGCGCGCGACGCAGCGCGGGTGGCCGGCGCGCCTCGTCTTCATCCTCGCCTTCGCGGCGAGCGAGCAGGTGTTCCCGCTGCTCTTCCCCTGGTACTTCGGCGCCAGCCTGCACGACGTGCCGACGATGGCGCAGGCGTCCGATCTCGGCGGGCCGATCCTCCTCGGCGTGATGATGGTGGTCGTCAACCTGGCGATCGCCGAGCCCATCGTCGCGCACATGTCCGAGCGCAAGATCGACCGGCGGTTCATGGTCGCAGGCGCCGCGGTCCTCGCGCTCGCGCTCGTGTACGGCCTGGTGATGACGCGCATCGTCCTCGCGCGGGCGGCGGCTTCGCCTGAATTCACGGTGGGCACCGTGCAGGCGAACATGGGGCTCTTCGAGAAGCGGAGCTCGTTCGACGAAGGGCTGAACCGCCACCTCGCGCTCACGAACAAGCTCAAGGCCGACGGCGTCGACCTCGTCGTCTGGAGCGAGACGAGCGTGATGCGCGCCGAGCGGTCCACGACCTACAAGACCTCGGTGCGCGACGCCGTGGGGCGCCGCCTCGGCGTGCCGTCGATCATCGGTTCAGTGCTCATCGAGCCGGTGAGCGGGCCGCGCCAGTACGTCCTTTACAACAGCGCGCTCGCGACCAACGCCAACGGTGAGGTCACCTCGCGCTACGACAAGGAGTACCTCCTCGCGTTCGGCGAGTACCTGCCGTTCGGTGACACGTTCCCCATCCTCTACGAGTGGTCGCCCAACAGCGGGAAGTTCAGCTCGGGCACCGTCATGGACCCCCTCCTCATCGAGGACAGCGCGGGCAAGACGCACAAGGTGACGACCCTCATCTGTTACGAGGACATCCTCCCCGGCTTCACCAACGACGCCGTGCGCGCGTCGAACGGCGAGGCAGAGCTGCTCGTCAACATGACCAACGATGCCTGGTTCGGCGACTCGGCCGAGCCGTGGGAGCACCTCGCCCTCGCCCAGCTCCGCGCGATCGAGCACCGCCGGTACCTCGTCCGCAGCACGAACAGCGGCGTCTCGGCCATCGTCGATCCCGTGGGGCGCGTCATGTCGCACACCAAGACGTTCACGCAGGAGACCTTGCGTGAGAAGATCCACTGGATGCGGGCGAGCACGGTCTACGAGGCGCTCGGCAATGCCCCGTGGTGGCTCGCGGCCGTGGGGGCAGGCTTCATGGCGTTCCGTCGTCGACGGAATGGGGCCGGCGGGGACGCGGTGGCGAGCCGGCGGGGAGCCGGCGGGGAGCCGGCGGGCACGGAAAAGGGCGACAAGCGTGGGATCTCTCGGTAAAGAAGCGCTCGCGGGCGGGGAATGAACAATCCCCCTCGGGAAACGTCCAAAGGATGCCGGTCCAGCACCGGCCCAGGGAGCTTGTCGTATGGTCCGTCGTTGGCTTGGTCTCGGAGCGCCCCTCGCGGTCGTCGCCGCGTTCGTCGCCGCGCTCACGGCCCAGGGATGCACGATCGTCGTCAGCGACGCCCCGCTGGACGGCGGCACGTTCAACGGCAACGTCGACGCGCAGCCGGGCCCTGTAGACAACGCCTGCAACGAGTGCCTCTTCCAGCAGTGCGCCGGGAGCTGGGCCGTCTGCCAGAACCAGAGCAACTGCTTCGGGATCTATACCTGCGCGCTCGCGTGCAACGGCAGCCAGACGTGCATCAACGCGTGCTTCTGCAGCCGTCCCGCCGGGCAGAACGCGTACGTCGCGCTCGCGGCGTGCGACTCGTTCTACGCGTGCGGCACATGCAACACACAGTGCAAGCCCGCCTCGAGCTCGTGCACCGCGCCAGGCGTGATCCTCCGCGACGTGTGCGGCAGCGCGCCCGACGCGGGCGCCGTGGACGGGAGCGCCGACACGGGCACGCCGAGCGACGCCGGCCCCGTCGTGCTCCCCCCCACCGACGCCGCCGTCGTCCAGGACTGCACCGGCTGCATCTCCGGCAAGTGCTCGCCGGAGAAGGACGCATGCGGGCCCAAGTCCGAGTGCGAGGCCTACACGCTCTGCCTTGCCGCGTGCAACGACGCCCCGTGCATCAACGCGTGCGCCGCCGGCCACCCGACGGGCAAGACGGCGTCGCAGGCCCTGGAGACGTGCACCGTGACCAATTGCAAGGACGCGTGCGGCCTCTGAGCGGTTCTGCGCTCTTGCGCGCCTGCCCCATGACAGCGATGTCGCGCTTTTGGAGAGATCCGACGAGATACTTGACGATCAGGGATTCCGCGTAGAAGGTTTGGCGTCCTAAATTTTGGCGACGGTGCCTCCCGCACCCCGCACCAATAGGAGGAGAAGACGATGGTGGCTTTGAAGAACAAGCTTGTGGTGCTGGGTGCGCTCGGTTTCCTCGTCGCGGCCTGCACGGTCACGTCGACGACCACGAACACCGGCGATGGCGGAAGCAGCAGCGGCAGCAGCGGCACGAGCAGCGGCAGCAGCGGTGCGAGCAGCGGCAGCAGCGGTGCGAGCAGCGGCAGCAGCGGCGCGAGCAGCGGCAGCAGCGGCGCGAGCAGCGGCTCCTCGGGCGAAGCCGGCGCGTGCACGGCGAAGGAAGTCACCATCAACAACGGCGCGGGCTGCAACGCGTGTGCGCACTCGAACTGCCAGACGGCGCTCGACGCGTGCTTCAAGGACCTCTCGGCGACCGGCTGCGAGTGCCAGGCGTTCAGCAACTGCGCGAACAACTGCGCCAACGGCGACGCCGCGGGGGAGACCGACTGCCTCAACACGTGCGCCAGCGTGCACGGCAACGCGGCCGGCAACCTCTGGCTCAACTGGAACAAGTGCATCAACACCGCGTGCGGCGCCGAGACCGGCACCGGCGTGTGCAACTGAGCTAGCTGTAGCGATCCACAAGAAGGGTCGCTCTTCGCGAGCTACGAGACGGGTCGGCACGAGCGTGCCGGCCCGTTTCGCTATTTTGTGCGCTCTGTCCCTAGACGAGCTTCAAGACCTTCTTGAAGCGCTTGGCGTCGGCGAACATGTCGACGTTCGTGAACACGTACGTCGCCTGCTTGTTCTTCGTGCTGCGCGCGATCTCGGCGAGCCGCTCGATGGCGGGATCCTCGTAGCGGCTCTTGTGGCCGGCGGGGCCAGGGAGGCGGTAGTAGGCCATGTCCGTCTCGAGCGCGCCGTGGGCGAGCGGATCACGGGAGGCGATGACGCCGGCGTCCTCGGCGATGTTGGCGGCCTCGTCGGGATCCCAGCCGGGGCTCGGCTCCCAGACGACGTGCTCGAAGCGCTTCTTCACGCTGGCGAGGAACTCCTTCACCGCGCTCTTGTTGTTTCGCCCCGGCGTGAACTCGGGCGGCGCGACGAACACCGCGGTCGCCGCGCTCAGCTCCTTGCCGATCGTGAGGAGCGTCTTCAGCGCGTTCTCGACGACCTTGCCCTCGCGGTAGCCCTCTTGACCGATCTCGCGAGGAGCGAGGAGCGAAAATCCGAAGCCCTTCGGGGCCTCGCGGCGCCAGCGCTTGATCGTCCCAGTGCCGGGCGTCGCCAGGTGCGTCTCCTGCACCTCGACGAACATGAACTCCTTGAAGTACCTCGTCGCGGGCACGGGGAACCCGGCGCAACCAATGGTGAGCTGCGTCGCGAGCGCGGGTTCCGGAGCCTTGGGAGCGGGTTTCACGCGCGGAAGGCTACCACGTGCATAACGCACATGGCTAAACGTGCGCTTTTGGGGGGAATTTGGCTCTATTGCATCGCGACCGATGCGCTATCGCTCGCGACCGATGCCCTCGTCGACCGCAACTGGATGCCCGAGGAGGCGTAGCGCCAGGCGCCTGCCGACCCGCCGCGCGACGGCGCGCAGGGCATCGTCGTGGTGGAGCGCGTCGGCGCGGGGATCGAGCCGTCCCTCGCGCGTGTCCACGGTCACCGCATCCATGGCGCGCACGTCGCCGGTGTCGCGCTCGGGGACGGCGCCTTGCGCGCGAACGATCCACGCGCGCCCGACGAGGCCCACTTCCGTCGCGCGCGCTCGGGGCTGGCCGGCGACGGCGGCGACGCCCTCGCTCGACTCGTCGGCGCGGAGCACCTCGACCTCGACGCGCGGGTAGCCCTCCCCTGCCGCGAGCGCCCCTTCGCGCGCGAGCTGCTCGCGGACTCCTTGGAGGACCTCGTCGGCGGCGACGGCGTCGGGGATGAGGCTCCGGGAGAGCGTGACGTGGAGCCGCTCCCCGTCGGCATCGGCGTAGAGCGCGCGGTACCCGCACGAGGGCAGCGCCAGCGTGACGAGCGCGGCCACGAAGAACCGACGTTCGATCATCCGACGATGAAATTGATGATCTTGCCCGGCACGTAGATGAGCTTCTTGATCGCCTTGCCCTCGAGGTACGTCTGCACCTTCGCGTCGGCCTGGGCGGCGGCGCGGGCAGTGGCCTCGTCGGCCTTGACCGCCAGCTTCACGACGCCGCGCAGCTTGCCGTTCACCTGGACGCCGAGCTCGACCTCGTCGTCCAGGACGAGCTTCGCGTCGAACGTCGGCCACGGCTCGTACGCGAGCGAGCGAGTACCCGCGGCGCCGCCGAGGCGCTGCCAGAGCTCCTCGCCCAGGTGCGGCGCGAACGGCGACAGGATGAGCGCGAGCGTCTTGGCGGCCTCGCGCGGGACGCCGCTCGGCAGCTGCCCAAGGTGCTTCACGAGGATCATCATCTGGCTGATCGCCGTGTTGAAACGCATGTGTTCGATGTCGGCCGTGACCTTCTGGATCGACTTGTGAACGAGCTTTTTCGTCTCGTCGTCGTACGCAGCCGCGTCGTCGGTGATCGTTCCCGTCGCGACGTTCCACGCGCGGTCGAGAAAGCGTCGCACGCCCTCGACGCCGTTCGTCTGCCAGGGCTTGGTCTGCTCGAGCGGCCCCATGAACATCTCGTAGAGGCGCAAGGCGTCGGCGCCGTGACTCTTCACGACGTCGTCGGGGTTGATGACGTTCCCCCGCGATTTGCTCATCTTCTGGTTGTCCTCGCCCAGGATCGTGCCCTGATGCACGAGCTTGGTGAACGGCTCGGGGTGCGAGACGATGCCCATGTCGAAGAGCACCTTGTGCCAGAAGCGCGCGTAGAGAAGGTGCAGGACGGCGTGCTCGTTGCCGCCGACGTAGAGGTCGACCGGCATCCAGGCGTCGTACGCCTCCTTGGAGAACGGGCGATCGGTGTTCCGCGGATCGAGGTAGCGCAGGTAGTACCAGCACGAGCCCGCCCACTGCGGCATCGTGTTCGTCTCGCGCGCGAACCATGCGCCTGGCTCGCCTTCCTTCTGGAAGAAGCGCCAGTCGCGTGCGCGAGCGAGCGGGCCCTCGGGATCCCCGCTCGGTTTGTAGTCCTCGAGGTCCGGCAGCAGCAGCGGGAGCGCGCTCTCTTCGACCGCGATGGGCTGGTCGTAGCGGATCGTGAACTTCGCCCCGTCCTTTCGTGGATCGCCGTCGCACTCGACGGGGAAATAGATGGGAATCGGCTCGCCCCAGTAGCGCTGGCGCGAGAAGACCCAGTCGCGCAGGCGGTAGGTGACCCGCGCGCTCCCCTTCTTCTGGGCGGCGAGCCACTCCGTCATGCTCTTGCGCACGACGTCGCTGGGCGTGCCGTCGGGGACGGCCGCGTTCGAGCGGAGCTGGAAGGCCACGCCGTCGTCCGTAAAGGCCTCCTTCTGCACGTCGATGGCGCCGCCGTCCTTCTTGGCGACGACCTGAACGATGGGAAGCTGGTATTTTACCGCGAACGCGTGGTCGCGATCGTCGTGGGCGGGGACGGCCATGACCGCGCCGGTGCCGTACGTCGCGATGACGTAGTCGGCGGCCCAGATCGGGATCTTGTCGCCGTTGATGGGGTTGATGGCGTTGACGCCGAGGGGGACGCCGGTCTTCTCGCGGGTGATGTCGGAGCGATCGATGTCCGTCTTCAGCGAAGACCCGGAGGCGTACTTCGCGAGCTCGGCGCGCTGCGATTCGGTCACGATCTTCGCGGACAGCGCGTGCTCCGGGGCGAGGACGACGTAGGTGGCGCCGGGGAGCGTGTCCACGCGCGTCGTGAAGACGCCGAGCGTGACGTCGGGGTGCCCCTCCACCGCGAAGTCGACGAGCGCGCCCTCGCTGCGGCCGATCCAGTCGATCTGCTTGCCCTTCGTCTCCGGCCAGTCGAGCTTCTCGAGCCCGGCCTGGAGCTTGTCCGCGTAGGCAGTGATCCGGAGCGACCACTGCCGGATGCGCATTTTCTCGACCGGGAAGCCGCCGACCTCGCTCGTCCCGTCGGGCTTCACCTCGTCGTTCGCGAGGACGGTGCCGAGCTGCGGACACCAGTTCACCGGCATGTCCGACTGCTGGAACGCCAGGCCCTTCTTGTACAGCTGGAGGAAGATCCACTGCGTCCAGCGGACGTAGTCGGGATCGGTGGTGTCGACCTCGCGCTCCCAGTCGTACGAGAAGCCGAGCATCTTGAGCTGGCGGCGGAACGTCGCGATGTTGTCGAGCGTCGTCTTGCGCGGGTGCGTGCCGGTGCGGATGGCGTGCTGCTCGGCGGGGAGCCCGAACGCGTCCCAGCCCATCGGGTGCAGCACGTCGAAGCCGCACATGCGCTTGTAGCGCGCGACGATGTCGGTCGCCGTGTACCCCTCGGGGTGGCCGACGTGGAGGCCGGAGCCCGACGGGTACGGGAACATGTCGAGGATGTACGCCTTCGGGCGGCTGGGGTGACGCACGGCGCGGAAGGTCTTCTGCTCCTCCCAAGTGCGCTGCCACTTGGGCTCGATCTCGGCGGGGTTGTAGCGCTCAGCGTCGGACATGGTGGGCGTTACCATAGTCAAAAGCAGCGACATTCACGAATGATCTCGGCGGCGGCGCTCCTGCCGCCGTCGCTCATGCGCCGCGCGCGCGCTTGGGGGAGGCGTGGGCCTTCTCGAGCTTCGCGGCGAGGCGCTCGCGGCGCCGGGTCGCGCGGACGGAGTCTTCGCTCGTGCCCTGGTCGACAACGGCTTGGGCGAGAGGGAGATCCTTCGAGAAGTGCTCGTAGAGCTTCGCCAGCTCGAGACGCACCTTGCCGCAGTCGACGTGGGTGGCGAGCGCCTCGAAGTCGGCGAGCGCGCGCGCCCTGTCGCCGCGGGCCTTGGCGATCTCGGCGCGGGCCTTGAGCGTGTGCTCGCTGGGAGCGGAGGTGGCGGCGCGATCGGCGACCTCGTGGGCCTGCTGGAGCGCGCCGGCACGCCTGAGCGTGCGCGCGACGCCGGCGAGATCGTCGGCGCCGAGCTGCGACTCGGCGAGCGGCTCGCCGTAGAGGCCGACGAGCGCCGCCATCGCGATGACGTCCCACGCGTTGTGATCGACGACGCCGACCATCGCGCGCGTGTCTCCGGTGCGTAGAAAATGCAGGTAGCAGGCGGCGACCTCGCCGCCGGGGACGTCGTCGACGCGCTCGAAGCCGAGGAGGGTGCGCTCCAGCGTCGTCAGCTTGCACTCGACGCCGCGCGGCTTGTGAAGGCGGCGCGCGACGTGGAGGAGATCGAGGTGCGGCGGCTCGACGGGCGCCTCCATGCGCGCCATCACGAAGCGCGCGCGGAGCAGCGGCATGTCGAACGCCTTGCCGTTGAACGTGACGAGCATCGACGCCCCGCGCACGCGCTCGGCGACGCGCGCGAGCATCGGCCCCTCCTCGCCCAGGTTCTTGACGAGGAGCTGCTCGAGCGCGAAGACGGACGTCCCTCCTGGGCCGGGCTCCCACGTCGCGAGACCGACCAGGAACGCGACGGTCCCCGCGCCGCCCGAGAGGCCGGTCGTCTCCGTGTCGAGGTAGAGCGCGCGCGACGGATCGCAAGCCGCGAGCGACGGATCGAGCGCGAGGAGAGCGAGGATGTCAGGGTGCGCGTCGCGGCCCGGCGAGACCGCCACGCGCCCCATCGCGTGCGCCGGCGAGCAGTGGAACGTGCGGACGTGGAGCGCGCCGAGCGGCGTGTCGCGCGTGACGAACGGCAGCTCGGGCGCGTCGAGGCACGCTTCGGGGCGAGGCGCGCGCTTCTCGGCGCGGGCGAGGACCGCTTGCATGCGCGCGCGCAGATCGTCGAGCACCGCGTTCTTTCCTGGCGCTTCGGTCGTCGTGTGCTCCGGCCGGGGCTCGGGTGGCGTGCCTTTCGGCACGGGCGGGGCTAGGCGCGAGAGCTTCGTGAGGAGCGACGACATACGGCGCTTCTACGGTACATCCGTACAGTGCGACTGGCCAGGGGGTTGCCTATGCTGGAAGGGCTTTGACCGAGCCTTCATCGCACGCCGCGCCCATCGTGGCGGCCCGCGAGCTTCCGGCGCGGGAGCTCCGGCGCAACTGGTGGGTGCCGCTTGTCGCGCTCGCGACGGCCGGGGCGGCGCTCCTCGTCGAGCGGCTCGCGCATCCGGACGTGCCGTTCGGGTATTTCGTCGCGTGGCTGTCGGTCGTGTTCGCCGCCGTGACCGCGACGCGGAACGCATTCCCCCTCTCGCGCCCAATCGTGCTCCGCGTCTCGAGCGGCGCGCTCGGCATCGGCGATCTCGCGCCAGTGCCGGCGTCGGAGATCGCGGAAGCCAAGATCTCCCCGCGGTGGACGGGTGACGCCCTCGTGCTGCTCGTCTTTCGCGCGAAGGGCGAGCGGTGGCTGCAGATGCGGATCCTCGACGCCAAGGCCATGCTGGAGATGCTCGGCGTCGGCGCGGGGGAGCGGCGCGCGTCGTTCTCGCTCACCCTTCCGTACCGCACGCGCTTCCTGGCGGTGCTCCTCGGGCTCGGCGTCCCGTGGGTGGTGCTCATCGGGTGGAGCGCGGGCTTGGGGCTTGCGCTCTTGAGCCTCTTTTTGTCGATCGGTCCGTTCTGCGCCTTTCTCGCCTGGATCGCCGGGTTCCTCCGGGGAAGGTTGGTCGTCGGGGCCGACGGCTTCTCGGTGCGGTGGTTGGGCCGCGAGCGCTTCCAGCCCTTCTCCGCGGTTCGCAGCGTGCGCGTCGAGACGTCGTTCCTGTCGCTCAGCCGCACGCGTGGCACGATCGTCGAGCTCGCGTCGGGCAAGCGCCTGCGCCTGCGCGCCCGCGACGCGCCCATCGTCGAGGAAGACCGCGGCACCGAGGCCCGCGCGATGCAGCTTCATCTGACGCAAGCGTTCGAACGCGCGGGCGCGCTCGGGACCGAGTCACCGCACGTGACGGCGCTGCTCGCGGGAGGCGGACGCAGCGGTGCCGAGTGGCTCGCGCGGCTCGACGAGCTGATGCGCGACGGCGCCGGACGCTATCGGATCGCCGCGCCGAGCCCGGAGCTCCTCACCCGCGTCGCCAACGACGTCGCGACCCCCCGTGAGACGCGTATCGGCGCAGCGGCGGCGCTCGTCCGCCTCGATCCCGAGGGCCGCAAGACCGTCCGCGTCGTCGCCGACGCATGCGCCGATCCGAAGCTCCGCGGGACGCTGCTCGCCCTCGCCAGCGCGGACACCGACGACGCCGTTGCCGAAGTCCTCACGCGCGCCGCCGAGAGGGCGGGACGGAGCTGAGCCCGCTCAGAACGCGAGATCGCTCGCGTTCTGCTGGTTGTCCTTGCGGGCAGCCTTGCCTTCACGCGAGTCCGCGGGAGGGGCGGCAGCTGCCGGGGACGGAGACCCTGGAGCGGTCGCGAAGGGACCCGCGTGACCGACGCTGCCGAGGCCGACGGTGGCGCCGCCTCCGGGCTTCGCGGGCGGCGTGGCGAAGCTCGCCTCGGCCTGCGCGACCGCCTTCTGCTGCGCGCCGAAGTCGTCGTCGAGCGAGCGGCCGCGGAAGGGATTCGAGACCGGGCGGGCCGTCGCGGCCGCGCGCGCGGTGAGCTTCGTCTTCTCGAGCTCGTCGCGCTGGCCGCGCAGGCGCGCGCGCGCTTCGGTGATGCGTCCTTGCTCGAAGAGGAGGTTCGCGTCGGTCAAGGTCTGCGCGGTGCGGCTGCGCTCGAGGCGCGCGGCGACGAACGGGTCGAGATCCTTCGGGGCAGTCGGATCGTCGCTCACCGCCACGGCGAGCGTGCCGGTGCAGCTTCCTTCATTTTTCTGCATCAGGTCGCGGTAGGCCAGCTTCACGTCCACGACGGGCTGGAGGCCCTCGCGATCCGCCGGCACGCGCAGCTTCATCAGAACGGTCTTCTCCTGCTTCGCGCTGAACGTCCCGAACGGGACGATGACCTTCGAGCCCTCCCGGCGGAACGTGCGGTCGAAGACCTGCTCGACCTCCACGCCGGGCGGCAGCTCGATGCTGAGCTCGGCATCGCTCGCAACCGACGCCAGGAGCGAGTCGAACTCCTGCGCGAAGATCGACGGCAGCCCCGACGGGTTCGCGACGAAGTAGTGGCGTCCGTTCGACTCGTTGGCGATCGCCGCCATGACCTTCTCGTCGAAGTCGAGATCGACGCCGATGGTCGAGATGGAGAGGCCGCGGTCGCGCATGTGACCCGCCATGCCGCGCAGGCCGCCGACGTCGCGGATGCCGTGGTTGGTCGCGCCGTCGGAGAGCAGGATCATCCGGTTGACGCGATCGCCGCCGAGCGCGGTGGCGTCGAGCTGGCGCATGCCCTCCTCGAGTCCGCAGGAGATGCACGTGTCGCCGCCCAGGCGGATCGACCGGATGGCGGCGGCGATGGACGGGCGCGTCGCCGCGGTGGTGAGCGTCGGCGGGACGACCACCGTGGACTGGGTGTCGAAGCTCACGACGGTGACGCTGTCGCCGTCGCGCATGCGCTCGACCATGCCCACCGCCGCGGTCATCGCGTTGGCGATGCGGTCGCCCTTCATCGAGCCGGAGCGATCGATCACGATGGCGAGGTTCATCGGGGCCGCCGCCGCCGCCGTCGCGCCTGCCTCGGCGCCGGTGACCGAAGCGAAGAAGAACGTCTCACCACGCCCGGTCTTCGCGATCGACGCGTGCCCGAGGCGGCCATCGACGACCAGCGTCTGGCCGGCGGTGAAGTGGGAGTTGTCCTTCGTGATGAGGCCGGGCTCGGGGGTGACCCATGCGGGGCGGGCGGCGGTCTTAGAGACCGGCACCGCCATGGCGCCCGCGCTGGAGGCCACGATACCCAGGACGGCCCAGAGAGCGACGCTGCGGATCTTCATCGTGCAGGATTGTACGGGCCGGAGCGGGAAACGATCTCCGGGCGCCTCAAATACCGGGCGCCGCGGGCTCGGGTGATTCGGTAGACAGTTCAGCTACTTGCGCGCCCATCCGGACCCCCGCTTGCCGCACCAGGTCCCACGAGGGGGTGCCTCCGATGAGGACCAGGACGGCGTCGACCCGCAGCTCCTCGGCGCCGCGTGGAGTCTCCAGCGTCACCGAATCCGCGCCGATGCGGCCCGCGCAGCTCTCGAGGACCAGGCGAATGGCGCCGCGCTGGACCAGACGCTTCATCTCCGCGACGTTGCGCGCTTTGCCGCGCTGGAACGACGCGCCGCGGTAGGACACCGTGACGCGCGTTCCCGGCTGGCGCGCGAGGGCGATGGCCGCTTCCATCGCGGTGTCGCCGAGGCCTACGACGAGGACGCGCTGCCCCGCAAAGCTGCGCGCGTCGGCGAGGGAGTACGCCACCTTCCCTTCCGCCGCCGGGGCGATGGGGCAGCCGAGCGTCTTCGGCGTGCCGCGCTTGCCGATGGCCAGGACGAGGCGCCGGGCTCGGACGGTCTCGCGGCCACCGGCGGCGTCGACGCTCGAGACGACGAGCGCGCCACCGTCGCGCGTGATCTCGTCGACGCGCCGACCCTCGCGGATCGCGAGCTTGCGTGCGCGGACGATACGCGTCCACTGCGCGAGGAGCTCCTCCTTCGTGGACTCCTTGAGCCAGAGCTCGCCCTCGACCGGGAGCTCCAGGGGCTGGTCGAAGACGAGCTTGCTGCGCGGGAAGCTCTTCACGCTCGACGCGACCGTTCCCTGTTCGAGCGTGACGTACGATAGGCCGAGCTCGCGCGCGCGGAGCGACGCGCTGATGCCGGCGGGCCCGGCGCCGACGATGACGACGTCGACCTCGGTAGCGGACGGCGCCTTGACGCGCTCCTTGTTCGGCAACGACGCGGCGACGTGGTCGATGACGCGTCGGCCTTGGTGGATGGCGTTCTTGATGAGGGGCAGGCCCGACAGATCGCCGGCCACGAAGACGCCGGGGCTGTCGGTCGACTCGAGGCGCCCATCGAGCCTGGGGCGGGTCTCGATGGGCGCGCCCTCGGTGATGCGGAGCGAGCCGTTAGGGCATACCTGCTCGCAGAGCACCACGCCGCAGCAGTCGGCGGGGCGGACGACCTTGGCGACGAAGCGCTCGATCTCGATGACGTCGAACGGGCAGGCGTCGACGCAGGCGTAGCAGCCTATGCACGTCGACTCGTCGATCTGCGGGAGGCGGACGCGCGTGGCGGCGACGGCCTTTGCATCAGCGTCGGGTGCACCCGTGCGGCGTCGTTTGCGCCGACGAACGAGCGACGCGCCGCCGAGGGCGAGGCCGGACGCGCCGAGCCCGGCGCCGACGATGCCCCACGGCCCCGCGCCGGTCGCGCGCGCAGGCGTGGGTGCCGCTTCCGCGATCTCGCGCGCGGCCTCCCAGGCGACGAACCGCGCAGGGCCGTGCTGACCGGCGCAGCGGTTGCCCGCAGGGGTGGCCTCGTCCGCGCGCTGGTGCTCGTCGAAGCACGTCGACACGACGGCGCCTGGTGCAGTGCACGCGGCGAGCGGATCGCGTGGATCGGCCGGATCGTGGCACTTCGCGCAGATCGCCGTGGGAACGAGGGGGACCGTGGCGCCGGCGGGGGTCGCGTGCGACGCGGTGGCCCGGACCTCGGCGCCGCTGGCCCAGAGGACGTAGGCGCCGTCGGCGGCGAACGTGACGCCGCGGGCGTCGCCGTGCGCGGGGTGGCACGTCGTGCAGCCGAGCTCGCCCCGCGCAGCGAGCGCGCGGTGACCGGGGCGCAGCGACGCGTGGGCGGGGCCTCCGTGGCAACCGGCACAGGCGCCCTCTGGCCCCTTGGCCTGCTTCTCACCGTGGCACGCAGAGCAAGGGATCTTGGCTTGCACGTGCGGGCGCGCGAGCGGACCGGGCGCCGCCTCGGAGGCGCGCGACGGAACGAACGCCACCGCGGCGAGCGCGGCGAGCGCGCCCACGCCGGCGGCGATGCCCATGTCGCGCACGCGCGTCACGTCGCTCGTTGTGGCCGCGCGCGGCGCCGTACGGGCGCGGCGCGCGGCGGGCTCGAGCTCGACGAGGCCCTTCGGCTTCATCGGTACCTCGTGGCGAGCCACGCGTGGACGACGAGGAGGACCAGGGCGATCGCCGTCAGCGCAATGTGGAGCGGCGTCCACGCGCGGAGCGCAGCCTGGAGCGCGCGCTGCAGAGGAAGGGACCTGCGCTCGACGGCCAGGCGGACGAGCCCGTCGAGCCCATGGAGCTTGCTCTCGCCGCGTCCGCCGAGCACCCGTTCGATCCGCGCGCGGAGGTGGCGCTGCTCGTCGCCGAGCGAGCGGCCTGACGCGAGGAGCGCCGCCGGTCCGAGCGGTGAGTGCGCGTAGGGACGGAGGATGCGCGCCCAGACCGTCTTCAGGACCTCGCTCTTGCCGGTGAGCTCGACGAACGTTCGTTCATCCAGCTCACGCTGCCGCTCCGGGAGATCCTCCGGGAGCGCCCCCTTTCGCTCGACGCGCGAGAGGCGCGTCGGAAGGACGCGGTAGACGACGGCGCCGAACACGCCGCTCGCCGCTGCGCCCCAGAATGCGAGCTGGAGCGCGCCCGCGACATTCGGTGGCACGTGCGCTCCCGCGTGCGCGATCACGGCCCCCACCGCGGCGATCCCGAGCGCGTAGTGCGCAATCAGCCATCCGCGGAGGCGCGGCCTGATGGCGCGCTTCACCACGGCGTACCCCGCGAGCGCAACGAGGAGCGCCGCCGCGACGCCGCCGCTCCAGACGTACGAGGCTCGGGTCGTCGCGCGGTGCAGCGTGAGCGCGATCGCGACAGGCACCGCCCCGACCACCGCCGGCCACGCAGCGCTCGCGCGCGGGAGGAGCGAACCGGGGCGAACGCCGAGCGCCGCGCCGACCTCGGGGAGCGCCTCTGCGGGGTTCACGCGCGCGATGGCTCCGGTCGGACACGACGCCACGCACGCAGGGCCGCCGCTCCGCCCCTTGCAGAGGTCGCACTTGACCGCGACGTCCTTCGTGCGGCCGGGCGCGCGCTCGGCCACGTCGCCGCCCGCGCGGCGAGGAGCCATCTGGATGTTGTCCCACGGACACCCCTTGGCGCAGTTGCCGCAGCCGGTGCAGAGGTCCTCGCGGATGAAGACCTCGCCGCGCGGGTCGCGGCCGACGGCGCCGGTCGGGCAGTCGGGCATGCACGCCGGGTTGTCGCAGTGCTGGCAGCTGCTGGGGACGAGGAGCGGATCGTCGCCGGTGGTCGCCCGCGTGAGGATCTTGTCGCCGCGACGAACGAGGCGCGACACGCCGTCGTCGTGCGACGCCGCGCAGCTCCAGGCGCAGTGGCCGCAGCGCACGCAGGAGCCTTCGTCGATGACGAGGAGCGAGCGGGCGACCTGCAGGCGGTAGAGATCCTTGAAGACGTGACGCGTCGTCAGCATTCCGCCGGCGGCCGCGTGCTGCGCGTCCTCGCGCTCCTCGGCGACCCGGCGAACCGCGTCGAGGAGGCCCGGGCGCGAACGCGCGAAGGCCAGGAACGCGGCCCGCGGGATCGCCAGCACCCACGCGGCGCCCGACGCCACCGCGCTCACGGTTCGCGGCGCGCCGGTCGCGAGCTCCTCGTCGCCGAGGGCGTCGCCTCGGACGACGTACGCGCGCACGCGAATCTTGCCGTCGTCCTCCGTCTGGATCTGGAGCATCCCGTCGGCGACGAAATAGACGTGGGTGGCGGCCTCCCCCTCGCGGAAGAGCAGCTCGCCGCGCGCGAGGTCGACGTGCTCGATGGCGTCGAGGAGCGTGTCGAGCTCGCGCGCGTCGACGTGGCGCGCGAACGCCAGGGTGCGCAGGACGTCCCGGGTCGCGGTGCGGCGCAGCGCGCGCTCCTGCCGGAGCACGAGCTCGGCGCTCCCCGCGCCACGCGCGAGGGCGCGGCGGAAGACGGTGAGCGGGATCTCGGCGACCCGGCTCTCCGTGAGCGCCGACGCCTCCAGGTGGCGCGTGCCGCCCGGCCGGAGCGAGCCCTCCTCGCCGAAGCTCTCGCCCTCCGCGATCTCGCGCAGCACGGTGGTCTCGACCTCACCGCGACGCACCGCGCGGACGCCCACCCTTCCCTCAGCGACGATGAAGAACGCGTCGGCCGGCTGCCCGGCGCGGAACACGCGCTCGCCGCGCGCGAACGAGCGGAGGGCCCCCGCGGCCTCGATCTCTGCGCGCGCGCGCGCGTCGAGCGGCCGGAGCGGAGCGGCGCTCCACACGCTCTCTGGCCAGGTCACGGGATCCTCGCGTGCGCGGCGCCTACGTCCGTCACCTCCACGCGCCGGAGCATGTCGGTGGTCACCTGCGGGCCGCTCGGGCGGAGGCCCTGCGCCGCCTTGCGCGTCTCGTACGCGGCGAAGGCGCGGAGCAGGTACGGCGGGAAGCTCCGGAAGCGGAGCCGCGCTTCCACCTCGAACGGCGGCGGGTGGGCACCGGCGTCGAGATCGTAGGTGTACGTCAGCACCGCGCCGGGCGGCGCCGAGCGGGTGTCGATGATCGCGTCGGGGGCCTTGGCGATGCCGCGCTCGGCGTCGAGGGCACCCACCGGGAAGTACGTCTCGAAGAGCTCGTTTCCGCCGCTGAGGTTGGAGCGGCACTCGCCCGTGTCCAGATCGTACGCGCCGTCGTCGAACCGATCGGCGCGCGTCCGCCCCTGCCCCGGCGCGGGCTGGCACTTCCCTGCCCCGTCGACGAAGCCGATGCAGCGCACGCACCGGAGAAAGCCGTTCTGCAGGTTCACGAGCCCACGCCCGCGGAACGTCGTGCCGCCGCGCGCAGGGTTCGGGCTCCAGGCCGGCACGTCGGGCCCATCGACGATGTCCGCGCCGAAGAGGCCGAGCGGCCGGCCGCGCGCGTCCAGGCTGTCGTCGGAGGTGGTCACACGTAAGAAGAGCTTGTCACGGAGATCGGCGTCCGGCGCCGTGAGGCGACCGACCTCGTAGACGACGTTGCCCCGCGCGTCCTTCACCGTGAGCTCGACCCACACCTCGCGCTCCTGGCTGAAGCCGCCCGGCACGCGGTGACCGGCGCCGGTGTTCTGGATGACGACGGGGATCTCGAGGCGCGCGCCGCTGCGGCGTGGTGCGGCCAGCTCGAAGCGGAAGGTGTGCGAGAGAAGGATGTCACGGCGCGCGCGCAGGCCGAGCGGCAGACCGGCAGCGTCGAGCGTCGTCTCGTCGGCGAACAGGTCCTTGAACTCGGTCGCGAGGGGAAGTTCGACGCTCGTGAAGTAGTGCGACGCCGTCCGTGCGTCGGCGTCCGACGAGGCCGACACGCGCCCCCGCGCTTGCTCGCCAGCGGCGCGCGCTGCGAAGTGCGTCCCCGTCGGGCACCCGACGCCTGCGTTCACGCCCTTGCCGGGTCCCTGCACGCAAACGCCGGGGTAGAGGCTCATGTGGCACCCCTGGCAAGTCGGCGCGGTGCGGCCGGCGCGTTTCTCCGACTCCGACCATTCGCGCCACTCGGTGTACCCATTGCGTAGTCGCTTGAAGTGGTCGCCGCGCTCGCGCGCGCCGAGTGCGTCGGCGCCAAAGAGGCGCACGTCGTGGCAGGCGCCGCAGAACTCGCTCGACGACAGGTACGCGCGGGACTCGGCGCTCGCGCGACGGTGCACGATCGGCTCGCCCTTGCCGAGCGACGCTCCAAAGAAGGAGCGGGCGTCGAGCTGGTACCCGCTGTTGGCGATGCCCGTGCGGCCCTGGAAATCCTCGGGGCGCGCGCGGAAGGTCTGTCCGGTCACGAACGAGGTCCAGGTCGGGTTGCCCTCGTAGCGTGCTCCGGCGGCGCCGTGCGCGGCGACGGGGCCTACGGTCGTGTGGCAGCCGGCGCAGCTGATACCCTCGAGCGCCTGCGCGGAGACGAGATCGCGGATGGGCGCGCGCGCGCGCCGGTCGGAGACGGCGCTCCACGCGGGCATTGACGCGCGCGCCCCGTCGGCGGCGCCCGAGCGGCCGAGGTTCTCGCCGGGCGCGTGGCAGTTCACGCACCAGTGCTCGCCGCCGGTGCCGGTGAGCGTGAGGCCGGTGCGCTCGTCGCGGCACACGTCGCCGCCGATCTTGCGGAGGACGCCGGCGCCGTTCGGGCAGCGTTCGTCCCTGCCAATCTGTTCCTCGACGACGCTCTCGAGCGCGCCGAAGAGCGGACTCCGCACCGCGTGGGCCATGACAGAGCGCTGCCACTCGGCGACCTGACGCGCATGGCACGCCGTGCAGTCTTGCGATGTCGCCGACGTGAGCGGCGGGCTCGGGCGCACCGGGGCTGCAGAAGACGCGCTCGCCGTCGACCTCGCGGGTGCGGTGGCCGTCACGAGGAGGGCCGCGGCGAGGACGAGGCCCAGCGCGACCGGGATTGCCGCGAGCCAGCGCGGGCGGGAGGCCCTCCGAACGGCGGGGGATCGTGTGGCGCGGGCGGCGCGCGATGGCGATGGAGTCGCGCGGGCGGCGGGCGATGGCGATGGAGTCGCGCGGACTGCTGCGGCCGGCCGGCGTGCGGGGGCGGGCGTCGCCCTCGCCACGGCGTCACGCGTTGCGTCGTCGCGCTGCGGCCCTTCGCCCAGGAGCTCGGCGCACTGCGACGCGATGGCGTCCGCCGAGCGCGGGCGCTCACGCGCTTCCGGGGCGAGCATGCGAAGGACGAAGCTCTGGACGCCCGGACGCAGCGCGCGGGCGATCTCCTCCTCGAACGGCGCCGCGGCTTCCCCTTGCTGACGCATCGCGTGCCGCAGCCCGGCCCCGCCGAAGGGCATCGCACCGGAGACGAGGCGGTAGGCGACGAGGCCCAGCACGTAGCGGTTTGCGGCGGCGTCCCACGGCGCCCCCTCCGTCTGTTCGGGCGGCGTCCAGCGAGGCGATGGCGCGCTCGTGCCGCGCGCGTCCTTCGGCGCCCCGACGAGCGCGCGCACCAGCGGCTCGGCGAGGAAGAACGCGCCCTCGTCGGCGAGGGCGACCTCGGCAGGCCGGAGCGCGCCGGGAAAGAGCCCCGCCCGTTCGGCCGCCGCGAGCGCACGGGCGAGCGCACGCACCACGCCGAGCGCCTGGGCCCAGGGCAGCCGCTCCCCTTTGCCTAGCCCGTCGAGCGTGCGACCGCTCGGACGCCGCAGAACCCATGCCCCTCCTTCGTCGACGCCGCCTTCCACGAAGCCGCCGAGCCCCGCCGCCCCGAGCGCCAGGAGGCGCGCCGCAACGGGGGCGTCCGCCGCAGGGAGTCCCCACACTTCTCCCGCTTGCCCCTCTTGCCCTGCCGAGGCGAGACGACGCGCGGCGCGACCGATCTCCTCGAGCGCGGCGGTCGTCTCGGGCCTCGGGGTCGGGGCGAGATCGGTCATCGAGGCCTATTGCGGGCGCTTGGGGTCGGCCGCGCGCGCCGCGGTCGTCGTCGCCGTGGCCGCGGGCTCGACCGTCGTGCCGGAGCGCGCGCGCACGACGTACGTGGCGAGCCCCGCGACGAGCGACAGCGCCACGATGACCAGGATAGCGAGCGCCGTGGGGATTTCCTTGGGCGCCGTCGCCTTCTCGACGAGCGCGATGGTGTCGAGCTTTGGCGCGGGCCGGTCCGCGGACGTGCGGTTCGACGGCGACTCGGTCGAGGTCCGCGAAGGCTCGCGGGGGGCGGCGGCGAGATCGTTCTTCTGCGCGCCCGGCGCCGACGCACGGCCCATGCGATGCGTCCGCGGGGTGCGCCCTTCGGCCGGCCGGAACGGCGCGAGCTGCGCGGCCACGTCGGTCGCCGTCTTGGGCCGCGCGTCTGGGGACTTCTCGAGGAGCGCGAAGAGGAGCTCCTCCACGCCGCGCGGCAACGTCGCCAGGACCTCGTCGCCCAGGTCGGGCGGATCCTGCGTGCACTGCATATTGAGCAACTCACGCGGCGACGCCGAGCGGAACGGCGGCCGGCCCGCGATCATCTCGTAGAGGATCAGCCCAAGCGAATACAGATCGCTCCGGGCGTCGATCGTCCGGGCGTCGATCTGCTCGGGGCTCATGTACTGCAAGGTCCCGATGCTCTGTGTATTCGTCGCGTGGACGGCCTCGAGAACCTTCGCGATGCCGAAGTCCATGACCTTGAGCTCGCCGGTCCCCTCGCCCATCAGCATCACGTTCTCGGGCTTCAGGTCGCGATGCACGATGGGCGGAACTTGCGAGTGCGCGACCTCGAGCGCGCGGGCGATCTGGACGGCGACCTCGACGGCCTCGGGCCACGGAAGGCGCGTCCGCGTCGTGAGCTCGTCGCGCAGCGTTCGCCCGTTCAGGAACTCGAGAACGAGGACGAGCTGCCCCCCCTCCTCCATCGACGCCAGGCTGCGCACGATGTTCGGGTGCTCGAGGTGCGCGAGGATCTGCATCTCGTTCAGGAAGAGCCGGCGCCCCTCCTCGGTCCGCGTGAGCTCGGGGCGCAGCACTTTGAGGGCGACCTTGCGCTTCGACAGGCGCTCCTCGGCCTCGTAGACCTTGCCCATGCCACCTTCGCCGACCAGGCGCTTGATGAGGTACTCGCCGATTCGCTCCATGGGGGTCTTCCTTTTACGCACGAGGTGGCGCGTCGATCTATCGTCCGCTCACGCGCGCAAGTAGTGAACCATAAACTGTATTTCGGTTGGTCGAAGGAACGTCTGCGGGGCGACCGCGCCGAGCCGCCGCGTGGAGGCTACGAGGAGAAGAGGAGCACGTACTCGAACAGGCCCGAGCCCCAGACGTTGTGCGGCTTGGGGATCTTCCACCCCGACATGGCCATCTTCAGGCACGCGCACATGTGGTCGGCCTCGTCGTCCTTGCGCTTGTCGAACGTGCAGTCGGAGGGGCCCAGGGTGTTCATCACGGTGACCGTCGCCGTCGCGTGGAACGTCGGATCCTTCGCGAGCGATTCGCGGTAGCAGGAGAGGAGCTCGCCGCGGTGCGACTCGGCGATGCGTTTGAGCTCCGCCACGTCGAAGTCGCCGGGCATCTGGATGCCGATCGAGACGCGTGGATCACCGGCCGGCTTGGGGGGCGGCGTCGCTCCGGCGTCGGCACCGGGCGGGTGCGTGGGGGTCGGGGTCGGCGTCGGCGTCGGACGCCCAGGGATCGGGTGGCCGGGGGATGGCGACGACGGAGGGACGGCGGGCGCGGTGGCCACCGGCGTCGTCGGGACCGGTGCGGCGGCCGCTGCGGCCTCTCCCTCCTTCGCCTCTCTCCGCAGATAAAGCACGAGCACGACGCTGAACGAGAGCACCGCAGCGAGCGCGGCGAGGCCTACGACGAGCGCGACGATCGACATCGGGTGCGGTCCCGATGGGCGTGCCGGAAGGGTCATCTGCTGAAGCGGCGCGTTCGTCGTGAGGGTGCCCGGCATCGGGGCCGTGGGCGGCCCGCCGACGAGGATCATCCCGCCGCCACCGCCGCCACCGCCGCCACCGCCGCCAGCTTGGTGTGAGATCTGCGGCGGCGCCGACGCGAGCGGAGGGCCGTAGGAAGGCTGCGCTCCAGGTGGCGCGAGCGGCGATGGCGGTGCCGGCTGCATCTGCGGTGTCCCGCCGGCGTGCGGGGCGAAGGTGAACGCCAGCGGCGCAGGCCCCCCCTGACGGGCGCCCGCCACCGCCCCGAACGCTGCCCGGAGGGCCTCCAGCATCCGCGCAGCGTCGGCGAAGCGCTCGCCGGGAACGGGCCGCGTCGCGCGCATCACCACTCCGTCGACCTCGCGCGGAACGTCGGGGCGACGCGCGGAGATGCTTGGTCGTCGCGTGCCATCCATCGCCGCGCCCGCGATCTGCGCCATGCCGTCGCCCGCGAGCGGCGGCGCGAGCAGCGCGGTCTCGACGAGGAGCAGGCCTGCGGCGAACACGTCCGTTGCCGGGCCGGTCGGTCCGAAGCGCGCGTCCCACTGCTCGGGCGCCGCGTAGAGCGGCGTGAACCCCGCAGGCCCCGCCGAGGCCACACCCCCGGCTGCCCGGGCCGTGCCGAAATCCAGGATCTTTGCGCTGATCGCCCCCGCCGGATCGCGCGTGAGCATCACGTTCGACGGCTTCAAGTCGCGGTGCACGACGCCGCGCGCGTGCGCGGTCGCCAGTCCGTCCAGTACCCCCTCGAAAATGGCGAAGATCTCGAACGTCGAGAACGGCGGCGCCTCGCCGCGCTGGCGCCGACGCACCTCCTCGGCGAGCGACACGCCGGCGATGAGCTCGAGGACGACGTACGGCACCTCGCCGACCCGGGTAACCGTGGTGCCGACGTCGTAAAGTCGCACGATCGACGGATGGGCGAGATCGAACAAAACGCGCGCCTCGCGCAAGAACGCGTCGGTGCTCCGCGCGTGGTCCGCGGGCGCCCCGTTCGGCTTCATCAGCTTGATCGCGACCGGCTGGCCGATCACCTGGTGGAACCCGGCGTACACGACGCCGAAGCCCCCCTCGCCGATGAGCCGATCCACCCGGTACTTTCCGGCGATCGCCGTCCCCACGACGCCAAAGGGATCCACTCCCGCTAGCCTACAACGACTGCGGCGCCCCTGCTCGTCAGCGCGGCCGAAACCTCAGGACCAGCCGGAGCGCCGACCGGATCGGATGCGTGCCCATGTAGCGCTGCTTGTGCGGCGGAAGCTCGTACCCTTTCGAGCGCTCGGTCACGCACCGGCAAAACGACGCGCGCACCTCGCCCGGCCGATCGGGCTCGCAGGTCGCGTCGTGTTCGTCGGTGATCGTCCACCAGAGCTTGCCCTCGAGTGTGGGCTCTTCGCCGAGCGCCGTGCGGTAGCAGGCGACGAGATCGGGCGTGTGCGCGGCGAGGAAGGCGTCGGCCTCGGGGCCCTGGAAATCGCCCTCGCGCTTTTCGATGGAAAAGGTGGGGTGGAACGGGGTCGGGGTCGGGGTCGGAGTCGGAGTCGGAGTCGGGGTCGGGGTCGGGGTCGGAGTCGGAGTCGGAGTCGGAGTCGGAGTCGGAGTCGGAGTCGGAGTCGGAGTCGGAGTCGGGGTCGGGGTCGGGGTCGGAGGACGGTGGTGGGTCGCGAGGCGGCCGACATAGACCGCTCCCGCGGACGCCGCGGAGACCGCCGTGATGCATGCGAGAACAATCGCGATCACGCCGAGCGCGGAGCTCTCGCGCTTGGGAACCGGCGGCGCGTCCTCCGGCCGCGCGATGTCGCGCAGCGCCTGGCGCATCTCGATCGCAGACGCGAAGCGCTCGGCAGGGTTGGCGCGCGTCGCTCGGTGGACGAAGCCGTCGAGCGCAGCCGGCAAATCCGGGCGCGCTGTCGTGAGGTGCGGGCGCTGCGTGTCGTTCATCGACGCCGCCATGAGTTCGCTTATCCCCTCGGCCTTGAACGGGAGCGTCAGGGTGGCCATCTCTGCGACGATGAGACCGAGAGCGAAGACGTCGGTGCGTGGGCCCGTCGGCCCGTAGCGCCCGGAGTCCCACTGCTCGGGCGCCGCGTACATCGGCGTGAAGCCGGTCACGCCCATGGTCGACGCCGTCCCGACGCGCGCGGTGCCGAAGTCGAGGACCTTCGCCACGCCGCCCGCCCGGTCCGCCACGAGCATCACGTTGGACGGCTTCATGTCGCGGTGCGCGACGCCGCGCGCGTGCGCGAAGGCGAGCCCGTCGAGCACCGGGTCCAGAATGGCCACGAGCTCGGCGAAAGAGAACGGGCGCCCCTCTCGCCGGCGCGCCGAGATCTCCCCGTCCAAGGGCGTCCCGAGGACCAGCTCGAGCACGGCGTACGGCACGTGCCCCGCCGCGCACTCGGCGATGCCGACGTCGTAGAGGCGCACGATGCGCGGGTGTGCGAGCGCGAACAGGACGCGGGCCTCGCGCAGAAAGACGGCGCGCGCCGCCTCGTCGTCGGCGCCGCCCATCGCCTTCAGGCATTTGATCGCGACGGGCTGGTTGATCAGCGTGTGAAGCCCGGCGTAGACCACGCCGTAGCCGCCTTCGCCGAGGACGCGCTCGATGCGGTATTTCCCCGCCAGCGTCGTCCCCACGAGCGAGAACGTGTCCCCCGACAACGGCTACTCCAGCACGGCCTCGCCGGCCGCGCGCGCATGGTCGAGGAAATCGCGCATGCCCATCCCGAGTTCGCGCGGCAGCTCGTCTTCGGCGAAGAGCCGCGCCTCGAGGATCTCGAGTGGGTTCGATGGCGCCTTGGTCGGCGCCGCGATCTCGCAGGCGACGACGATGGTGACCGCGTGAAAGCGCGGGTCGCGATCGGGCGCCGAGTACACGCCGACGACGCGCTTCACCTCGCACGACAGGACGCCCGCCTCCTCATCCATCTCGCGGCGCAAGCCGTCGCGCAGCGTCTCGCCCCACTCGAGCGTGCCTCCGGGCAGCGCCCAGGTTCCGGTGTCGGCGCGCCGGATGAGGAGCCAGCGCCCGTCGACGGTGCGCGCCGCGGCGCAGATGCCGACCACCGGCCGGCGCAGGATGTGCCGGAGTGCCTCCTTCATGATCGTGAGGGCCCCCTTCGGGAGCGAGCCGAGCGGCGAGAACGCCATGCGCTCCGCGTAGCCTGGTCAGCCTCGTGGTACAAGCTCCCGCATGAAGCTCGTCACCTACTCGATCCCCGATGAAGCGCGCCTGCACGCCGGCGTCCTCACGGGCGAAACCATCGTGGACCTGGAGCGCGCGTTCGGGGCGCTCGGGCGCTCGGTCGACGGCGGCAGCGTTCTCGGCTTGGTGCGCGAAGGGGCCCGCGGCCTCGACGCGGCGCGCGAGGCGCTGGCCGCCCACGCCGCCAAGAAGCTCCCGTCCGAGTTCAAGGGCTCCCCGGTCACCGCGAGCGCGAAGACGGCGCACCTCCACGCGCCGATCCCGAGGCCGCCGTCGATGCGCGACGGCTACGCGTTTCGGCAGCACGTCGAGACCGCCCGCAAGAATCGCGGCCTCGAGATGATCCCCGAGTTCGACAAGTTCCCGGTCTTCTACTTCAGCAATCACCAGGCGGTGACCGGTCCCGGTGACGTCCACGTCCGCAAGCTGCACACCGAGCGCCTCGATTTCGAGCTCGAGGCCGCCATCGTCGTCGGCCAGGAGTCGCGGGACCTGACGGCGGAGAGCGCCGACGCCGCGATCGTCGGCCTGACGATCATGAACGACTGGTCGGCGCGCGCACTCCAGATGGAGGAGATGAAGATGTCGCTCGGCCCCGCGAAGGGCAAGGACTTCGCGACGAGCCTCGGCCCCTACCTCGTCACCCTCGACGAGCTCGCCGAGCTCGCTACGCGGACGCCTAAGGGCATGACGTTCGACCTGCAGATGCGCGCGTTCGTCAACGGAACGCAGGTGTCGCAGGGCAACGTGACGGACATGAACTGGACCTTCGCGCAGATCCTCGAGCGCGCGAGCTACGGCGTCACCCTGTACCCGGGCGACGTCATCGGATCCGGCACGTGCGGCACCGGCTGCTTCCTCGAGCTGAACGGCTCGAAGATCACGAACAACCAGTGGCTCCACCACGGCGACACGGTGGCGCTCGAGATCGACGGGCTGGGGCGGCTCGAGAACCGCATCGTCTGCGACGACGTGTAAACTACACGTATCGGCCGAGGAAGGCGATGGCGCGATCGATGGCCCAGGTGTTCACCCAGTGCGCCTCGCGCAGACCGCCGAGCCAGCCCACGTGCCCGCCGCCGGCCGAGACGAGGAGCTCCACCTGGGGCGACGCCGCTGCCGCGTACGGCGTGACGGTGGCGAGCGGGACCATCGGATCGTCCTCGGCGTGGATCATGAGCGTGGGGCGCGCGACGTTCGCCAGGTGCGGGCCGGCGCTCTGCGACACGTGGTAGTCGTCGGCGTCGCGGAAGCCGTGCATCGGGACGATGACGTGCTCGTGGTAGTCGCGCACCTTGCGAAGCTTCTTGAGCCCCTTGGGATCGAAGTGCGTCTTGTCCGGGTGCACGGCCGCAAAATCGCCGGCCTGCTTCACGAGCCCGCGCAGGACGTAGCTGCCGTACGGGAGGTTTCGCAGGCGATCGATCTCCAGCGTGGTGCGACCGACGTCGACGGGCGCGGAGATCGACACGGCGGCGGCGAGCGCGGCCGGCACGGCTGCCCCGAGCTCGCCCATCATCTTGAGCGTGAGGTGGCCGCCGAGCGAGATGCCGAGGACCGTGACGCGTGAGACGCGGGGATCCTTCCCGAGCGCCTCGACGACGACGCGCGGATCGTCGATGAGCCCCGCGTGGTAGATGCCGGGCGCGCGGGCGAGCCCCTCTCCGGCTCCGCGAAGATCGAGGCGCACGACGTGGAAGCCCGCCGCGAAGAGCGCCCTGCCGCCGCGCACGACGCTGCGTGAGTCGCTGGTGCCGCCGACGCCGTGAAGCACGAGGACGGCTGGGCGCGTCTTGCCGACGTGCCACCACGCGCGCCCATGGAGGGCGCCTCCGCCCGGCAGATCGAACCAGCAGCGCTCCTCGGCGAGGTCCCCCGGACGGGCGAAGATCGGCAGCGCCGCGCCGAGGGTTTGCAGGTGGCCGCTCCGCATCCAGCGGGGCGCGCGGAAATCGGTGATCGCCCGAGCCTCGGTCATCGCGCCGGGTTTGTAGCGGATTTGGCCGGTGGCGTCGCCCAAAAAACGTAACTCATCTCAGAGTTACGTTTACGCGAGGGTCGCAGGTTTGTATGCTCGACGCCCATGCCCACGCTCCGGCACTACACGGTCGTCCCTCGCCTGCCCGCCGCGCTCGAGCGCATCCGGGAAATCGCCCACAACTTGTGGTGGGCGTGGTCGCCCGAGGCGCGCGAGCTCTTCGTCCGCATCGACGCGGACCTGTTCGAGGACGTCCACGGCAACCCCATCGAGCTCTTGTCGCGCGTCGACCAGAAGCGCCTCGACGATCTCGGGACCGACGACGCGTTCCTGAGCCAGCTCGAGGGCGCGTGGACCTCCTACCAGCGCTACATGTCGCGCGAGGCCTGGTTCCAGAAGCGGTTCGCCGGGGAGGCCGCCGCGGGCGCGCGCATCGCTTACTTCTCGATGGAGTACGGCCTCCATGAGTCGCTCCCCATCTACTCGGGCGGCCTGGGCGTCCTCGCCGGCGATCACCTGAAGACCGCGAGCGATCTCGGCCTGCCCCTCGTGGGTGTCGGCCTCGCCTACGCCGAGGGGTACTTCCGGCAGGTCCTGAACGACGACGGCTGGCAGGGCGAGCGCTACCCCATCAACGACTGGCACCGCCTTCCCGTCCTTCCGGTGCAGGACGCCGCCGGGCAGCGCCTGATCATCAACGTCGACTACCCCGATCGCGTCGTCTACGCGCAGCTCTGGCGCGTCAACGTCGGTCGCGTGCCGCTGTTTTTGCTCGACGCGAACCTCGAGCGCAACGCCCCCGCCGACCGCGCGATCACCGGGCCGCTCTACGGCGGCGACCAGGAGTTCCGCGTCCGGCAGGAGATCATGCTGGGCATCGGCGGCGTGCACGCGCTCGAGGCCGTCGGCCTCAGCCCCACCGTGTGCCACATGAACGAGGGGCACTCGGCGTTCCTCGCCCTCGAGCGCATCGCGCGGGTCATGCGCGATCGCGGCGCGACCTTCCAGGTCGCGAGCGAGGCGTGCTCGGCCGGCAACGTCTTCACCACCCACACGCCGGTGCCCGCGGGCAACGACGCCTTCGTCCCCAACCTCGTGCGCACGTACCTCGAGCCGTACCGCGCCGCGCTCAAGCTGACCGAAGACGAGCTCCTCTCGCTGGGCCGTCAGTCGCCGATCGAGCCGAACGCGCCGTTCTCGATGCCTGTCCTCGCGATCCGCACAGCGGATCACTACAACGGCGTGAGCGCGCTCCACGGCGAGGTGTCGCGGCGCATGTGGAAGGGCCTCTGGCCGGACTTGCCGGATCACGAGATCCCGATCCAGTCGGTCACCAACGGCGTCCACACCCCGTCGTGGATCAGCGACGAGATGGGCGCGCTCTTCACCCGCTACCTCGGGCCGCGCTGGGTCGACTCGCTCAGCGACCGCGCGCTGTGGGCGCGGGTGCACGAGATCCCCGACGCCGAGCTCTGGCAGACGCACGGGCACCGGCGCCATCGCCTCGTCACGCTGTGCCGCAAGTGGCTTCGCGGGGCCGCCGAGCGGCGGCAGGCCGGTCGCGAGGAGCTCGAGATCGCCGACGAGGTGCTCGATCCCCGCGCGCTCACGATCGGCTTCGCGCGCCGCTTCGCCACCTACAAGCGCGCGGCGCTCCTCTTCACGGATCTCGAGCGCGTGAAACGCCTGCTCTCCGATCCCGACCGGCCCGTGCAGCTCGTGTTCGCCGGCAAGGCGCACCCGCAGGACAAGGGGGGCAAGGAGCTCATTCGCTCGATAGTGCACGCGAGCCGCGAGGTCGGGCTCCGTGGCAAGGTCGTCTTCGTCGAGGACTACGACATGCGCATCGCGCGTGCCCTCGTGAGCGGCGTCGATGTATGGCTCAACACGCCGCGGCGGCCGCTCGAGGCGAGCGGGACGAGCGGCATGAAGGCCGCGGCCAACGGCGCGCTCAACGTCTCGGTGCTCGACGGGTGGTGGGCCGAGGCGTGGCAAGCGCACGGCGCCGACGTCGGCTGGGCGATCGGCCGCGGCGAGGAGTACGTGGACGCGACCGGCGACGCCGTCGAGGCGGAGGCCCTCTACGATCTGCTCGAGCGCGAGGTGGTGCCGCTCTTCTTCGAGCGCGAAGAGCGCGATCGCCTGCCGCGGGCGTGGATCAAGAGGATGAAGAACGCCATCGCCCACCTCGTGCCGGAGTTCAACACCGCGCGCATGGTGCGCGAGTACGCCGAGCGCTTCTACGTGCCTGCGATCAAGGAGTCGGCGCGCATGCGTGACGACGATCTCGCCGGGGCACGCGCGCTCACCGCCTGGAAGCAGCGCGTGCGAGACGCGTGGAGCGAGGTCGTGATCCGCGACGTCGTCGCCAAGTCGACGGCGGAGCTCAAGGTCGGCGAGGCCATGCGGGTCGAGGCGCTCGTGCACCTCGGCGCGCTGTCCCCCGAAGACGTCGCCGTGGAGCTTTACCACGGGGCCACAGGCGGCGCGCACGAGCTCGGCCGCGGCGAGATCGTCCGGATGCGCATCGTGGGCGGCCCCATCGAGGGTGTCTACAAATTCGCCGGCGAGATCCCGACGACGGCGAGCGGCGCCCACGCCTTCGCGGCGCGCGTGATGCCGTGGAACGCGGACATGAGCCACCCCTACGAGACGTCCCTCATCCGCTGGGCGTGACCGCGTCAGCTCGGGCCGAGGGCGAAGAACTTCCGGATCTTTCCGAGGAGCTGTGAGCTCCGCTCCTGCACCGACTCGGGTGACGGGCGGACGCTCGCGGCGGCGTCGGCAAGAGCGGCCTGACGCTCGCCGAGGATGCGGCTGATGTGCTCGGCCGCCTCGGGCGACGCCTCGAGCACCGCCCGCAGTTGCGTCCGGTCGATGACGAGCAGCGTGCACGGCCCCTCGGCGCGCACCGTCGCGGCGCGCGGCTCTCCGGTCATGAGCGCCATCTCGCCGAAGAACTGCCCGCGGCCCAGGCGCGCGAGCTCCGTCGCTTCGCGGCCCTGCTCGCGCACGACCACGACCTCGCCATCGTCGACGACGAACAGCTCGCCGCTCGTCTCGCCCTGTCGCACGACCACCTCGCCGCCGACGTACATCCGGAGGCGGCTCTCGCGGGCGAGGCGGCCCTTGTGCAGCTCCGGCAGGACGCCGAGAAAATCGACGTTGGCGAGCGCCCGCGCGCGGACGGCGGTCCGTTCCTCTTCCTCGCGGGTGCGCGTCTCGTGGGAGACCTCGTGCAGGTGTACGGCGCGGCAGGGCGCGCCGAGGGGAAGCCCCGCACGCGACAGCGCGTACCACACGCGATCGCGCGCCCCGCCGTCGACGCCGTCGCGGCGGGCGAACTCGCCGGTGAAGAATCGGACCCAGTACTCGACGTTGCCGTCGGTGAAGGCGTTCGTGACCACCGTGGGTGCCGGCTCGGCGAGGACGCCGCTGGCGCCTTCCAGGGCGCGCAAGATCGTCGACTGCACGAGGTGCGGCGGGAACGACGCGGGCACCGGAACGAAGAGCGAGCGCCGCGAGACCTTCGTGGGCTTCGTGAAGTTGGTGATCGGGGCCTTCGCGAGCGTCGCGTTGGGCACGATCACCTCGACCTCGTCGAGCGTGAGCACCTTGGTGGCGCGCCAGTTGATCTCGAGGACGCGCCCGACGTGCTTTGGATCGGTGTCGAACTGGATCCAGTCGCCCTCGTCGAACGGGCGCTGCACCTGGATCGCGAGACCCGCGACCATATTGCCCAGCGTCTCCTGCAGCGAGAGCGCGATGGCGGCGGTGAGCAGCGCCGACGTCGTCAGGATCGAGCCGGGCTCGACCCCCGCCGACCGTAGCGCCGCGAGGAGGACGACGAGGTAGACGATGCCCTGCGTGATGTCCCGGATGATGCGGGGCAGAGGTCGGACGAACCGCCGCCCGATCGCGACGTCGAGCACGAGGAGCACGAGGCTGCGTCCCATCGACGCGAGCAGCAGCAAGAGCGAGACGAACGACAGGAACGTGCGCGTGGAGGGCGTCGCCGCGAGGGTGCGCTCGAGCACGGTCGCGCCGACGTGCAGGACGAGGAAGACGATCGGCAGCCGCGCGTGCTGGCGTGCGCGCGCGGGGGAGAGCGCAACCAGGAGGAGGATCAGCGCGAGCGCGAGGCCGATGCCGACCGACTCCATGTTGGCGAGGCTCGAGAGATCCGGCATCACGAAGAGATCCGATTCAGGGGCACGCGGGGGCGAAGACGTAAACGGTGGCCGAGTCGGGCGCGTCGGCGGCGACCACGAAGGCGTACCCGTTCGCGGAGACGGCGGCGAGCGTGTCGGCCACGGCCGGCAGGACGACGCGCCGGCTGGGAACCACGACCAGCCCCCCCGCGCCCTTCTGCACGACCTGCACGCTCGTCTGCGACAGGTCCGCAGGCGCCTGCGCGAGCGCGAGCACCGTCGTCGAATCGACCCAGGCCAGCGGCCCGACGACGGCCTGTCCGATGCCTACCGTTCCCGGCGCGTACGCCTCGAGGTCCACGTGGGCCGCGCCGCTCGGCGCCTGCGCGTTCTGGTCGGCGAGCACCCAGGCGACGCGCGCGGACCTCGTGCCGATGGGCGGCGCGGCGATCTCGATCCCCGGCACGCCCCAGACGAGCGCGCCGTCGCCGCCTTGCGCGAAGCGCGCCACCGCCGGCGTACCCCACACCGGCCCCATGTCGGCGCTCAGGTTCGTCTCCGCGCCCGCCTTCGCGTTCACCGTCGCGGCGCCGGGCGTGAGCGCGAACAGCTCGCCGAAAGCCTGCCCCTGCTGTGTCCAGCGGTAGAGGACGAGCCTATCACCACTCGCCGCCACGGCCGTCGCGCCGCTCACCGCGCCGACGTTCGGGTACGTGTCGAGCGTCGCGTTGTCGCTCAGCGGCGCCTCGAGGCGGCCGGTCGGGAGAAGCTTCGGTGCGTCGGCTTGTTCGACGAAGACGCCTGCCGGCGCCGGAAAGACGGATGTGATCGCGGCAAGCGACGTGGCGACGAGGACGGTGTGGGCCGCCAAGCCGGCGGCGAGCGGGCTCGTCGGGACGTCGACCCACGCCATCTGCAGCTTCGCCCCGACGAGGCCGCCGGTGAAGTAGACGCGGCCGCCGCTCGCGGTGACGTGCGCGGGCTGAAACGGGACACCCGTGATCGGAATCGGCGCGGGCGAGGTGTTCCCCGGATCGGCCACGGAGTACGCGAAGGCGCCGTTCGTCGTGCTCACGAAGAGGAACGAGGACGTCGCGGCGGTACACCTGGCGGCGCTGCCCCCGCACCCGATGCCGCCGGTCGTGATCTTGAACGTGCTCGGGTGGTACGAGACGGGTGCGGGCGCGCCGCACGTGTGCGTGCTCGTGTCGCAGGCGGCGCGCGTGCAGACTGCGGTTTGCTTGCAAAGGTCGTAGACGCAGGCGCGCCGCGCGACGTCGCAGCGCGCAGTGAAGCACGCGTTCGGCGCGATGCAGTCGCCATCCACCCGGCATCCGGGGCCGGCGTCGACGCCAGGCGCGTCGGGCGCGGCGACCTCGGGCACGCCCGTGTCGGAAGCGGGCGCACCGTCGACCGGAGGAAGAACGCTCGCGTCGGTGCCGGGCACGACGCCGAGCTTCGACTCGTCGAGCCCCAGCGAGCACCCGACGAAGAGCGTCCCGACCGGGAGCGCCGCGAGGGCCGACGAGAGCAGCAGCGCGCGCGGCCTCAAAAGGCTCCCCCCAGTCTCACGCCGCCGACGAGCGGCGTGAGGGTGAGCGCCGTCGTCCTGGCCTTCCCGTCGGGCAGGACGAGAAGGACGACCCCGCCCGCGGTGAACACGCCGCCCGCGACGAGCGCGAGGGTGGTCCAGGTCTCGAGGGCGTGGGCGTGATCGAGGGCCGTGCGCGTGGGGGCCGCGTCGTACGCGTCCTTGGCGTCGAGCGCCTGCAAGCCGAGAACGGCGCCGGCCGCCAGCGTCGCCACGCCAATCCCCAGCGCACCTATCCCGAGCGCCTTCTTCAAGGGAAACGGCGCAGGCGTGGGCGCAACCGCAGGCGCCGCCACGACCTGCGGCTCGCACCGCGCCGCGGGCGTGACCTTGACCTGGGGCTTCTCGGTCGGTGCGACCGGCTCGTCGACCTCGACGCGGGTGAACTGCCCGACCTCGAGCGTCACGTCGCGCCGCTCCACCGGCCGGCCTGGCGCGTGAACCAGCAGCTTGTGCGAGCCGGGCACGCCGTGCAGACGCGCGGGGATGGCGACCTCGGTCTGCCCTTCGAGCTGCGCGCGCATCCCCTCGGGCCCCACGACGAGCGCGGTCCCGAGCGTCTTCTCGAGCGCAGCGACGCGATCGCGCGCGTTCGTCGCCTGCTGCGCCGAGAGCCCGGGCACCTCCAGCGCGCGCACGAAGTCGTCGGCCGCGCGCTCGGGCTTGTTCGCCTGCTCCCACGCGAGCGCGGCGGTGTAGAGCGTGACCGCGTGCGGGCGCTGCGCCGCCGCCGCCTCGAAGTGGAGCGCGGCCTCGACGAATTTCTTCTCCTTGTACGCCTGCGTTCCCTGATTGTACTGGAGGCGCGCTTCGACGGCGGCGTCGGGCGGCGGCGAGTCCTGCGCGTTCGCGACGCGAGGCGAGATGAACGCCAGCAACGCCAGCAGCGCGGGCAACGCGAGCCGCATGCGCATCAGTACGGGTTGGCCGGGAGCGGATCGGCGCGTTTGGGGTCGCGGTGCTTGCGCAGCGACGTGAGCCTCAGCATGACGGTCTTGTTCGTGAGCTGATCGTCGACCTGCACCTGAGCGTCTTCGTGCTCCCGCGCGCGCACGATGACGGTGACCGACTGGCCGGGCTTGCGCGTGACGGAGCGAACACCGGGAGCCTGCTCCACGCCGTCGACGATGAGTATCGCGTCGTCCGGCGTCACGACGAAGACCACCGGCTCCACGTTCTCGACCGTGATGGTCGTGTCGGCCGGTGGTGCGGTGCCAGCCGGCGTTGCGGTGGCGGAGGTGACCACGGTGGCGACCACGGCGGCGGGGTCCGGGCCGAGGGGCCTCCGCGCGCGCCAGAGGAAGAAGCCGATCGCCCCGACCGCGATGATCGCGACCACGCCGAGGATCGCCGCGAGCGCGACGTGCGACGGCTCCGCGCCCCCCGGCTGCGGCGCGGCGCGTGCCAGATCCGGCGCGGGCAGCGGGACCGGCCGCGAGTGCGAGCCCGTGCGGTCGTCGACCGGCGCGTGGGATGGGAGCGGCGGCCGCGCGCTCGCGATCTGCGCGTCGAAGATCGGCTGGTAAGGGGTCTGGTCGTTCCAGCTCGGCGACGGCGACCGCTGCGAGTGCGGCGGCTGCGGCTGCGAGGGCGGCGGCTGCGGCCGTGAGGGCGGCGGCGGGGCCAGCTTGTTCGGCAACGGCGGCGCCGCGCCCAGGGGCATCGTTCGCGCGAGCTGCCCCGGGCGCGCAGAGACCGGCGGCGGCGTCATCGGCGGCGGGTAGCCCGCCGGTGCTCGACGCTGCGACGGTCCGATTGTCCCTGCCTGGATGATGCCGCTGCCCGAGTGCCCGCGGCCCGACGGCGTCAGCGCCTCGACGAGCGGTGGATCGTTGCCGACGTCGACGCGCTCGACGCTCGACTGCGCAGCGCGAATGCGCTCGCGACGCTTGTCGAGGATCGCGCCCACGCGCGCCCGGAGGGCGCCGGCGACGTGCACCTCGGTCACGACAGGCCCCTGCGCCAGGAACTGCTCGAGGGCCATGCGCATGCGGTCGGCCGACGGGTAGCGCCCCTCCGGATCGCTCGACAGCGCGCGCATCACGATGCGCTCGAGCTCGGGCGGATAGTCGGCAGCGAGCTCCGACGGCGGCTGCACGTCCCCCTGAAGGAGCCGGTGCATGACCTGGTGGTCGCCCTCTCCGCGGAACGGCTGCACGCCGGTCGACGCCTCGTACAGCACGCACCCGAGGCTGAACAAGTCGCTCCGGCGGTCGACGGTGGCACCGGTGACCTGCTCCGGCGCCATGTAGTTGATCTTGCCCTTGAGCTGCCCCGCGCTCGTCGAGCTGTGCGACTGGCCGAGCGCCTTGGCGACCCCGAAGTCGGCCACTTTGACGTGCCCGTCGGCGGACACGAGGATGTTGTGCGGCGACACGTCGCGGTGCACGACGCCTAGCGCCTGGCCGTCGTCGCTCTCCAGGTTGTGCGCCGCGTTGAGGCCGGCGCACGTCTCGCTGACGATGCGCGCGACGACGCGCGGATCGAGCGGCTGACACTGCCCGCTCACCCGGAGCACGTGCGCGAGCGACTCGCCGTTCACCCACTCCATCGCCAGGTAGAGGACGCGGCCCTCCTCCCCCAGCTCGTAGATCTCGCAGACGTTGGGGTGGTGGACCATCGACGCGATGCGCGCCTCGTCGAGGAACATGCGCTCGAACTCGGGATCGCGGGCGAGGTGCGGAAGGATGGTCTTGATGGCGACGATCTTCGTGAAGCCGCGCTGGCCGTGCTGCCTCGCTGCCCACACCCGGGCCATGCCGCCCTTGGCGATCGGCAAGAGAAGCTCGTACCGCCCCAGGCGGGTTCCCCGGGCGAGCTTCTCGGCGGCGAGATCGGACTCGTCGTCGACCAGATCTTCGGACGCCAGGTATTCGGGCATTCCTGCAGGAATCGTACACGTATGTGGACGATTCGCCCAGAGCGCAGGCGCGTTTCAGGGTACCTGTGGCCGGGAGTATGCCGGACACCCCTCCGCCGCTCAGCCGCCGGTCGGCTTGGTTCGTCGCCGTTGTCGCCACGCTCGCGATGACCGTCAGCTACATCGATCGCCAGGCGCTCGCCCAGCTCGCGCCTACTGTGCGAGAGGCCCTCCAGATCGACCACGCACAGTATGGACGGCTCACGGCGGCATTCTCCGTCGCCTACCTCGTGGGCGCGCCGCTTTCGGGCTGGCTCCTCGATCGCATCGGGACACGGCGTGGCCTCGTGGGTTCGGTGCTCGTCTGGTCCTTCGTGAGCGCTCTTCACGCGCTCGCGCCTTCGTACGGGATCCTCGTCGGCCTGCGGATCGCGCTCGGCCTCGCCGAGGCCCCCAGCTTCCCCGGGGCGGCGCGCACGGTTCGGCAGGCTCTGCCGGCGAGCGACCGCTCGGCCGGTTTCGGCCTCATCTTCACGGGCAGCTCGATCGGCGGGATGCTCGCCGCGCCCCTCGCGATCGGCCTGAAGGTCCACTTCGGCTGGCAACTCGCCTTCGTCGGAACGTCGCTCTGTGGGCTCGTCTGGCTGCCGCTCTGGCTCTTCGCGACCGGAGGCCCGCGCAAGGCGGCGCTCGAGCGGAGGCCCGACGGCCCCACCGTCCACGTCGCCTGGCGAGACGTCCTTCGTGATCCGGCGGTGCTGCGCGCCGTGGTGTTCGTCGTCCTGATCGCGCCGCTGCCGATGTTCGTCTTCAACTGGAGCACCCAGCTCCTCGTCGAGCACTTCCATGAAAAGCAGGACGAGCTCGCGCGCTTCGTCTGGTTCCCGCTCGTCGCGTACGACGTCGGCGCGGTCGGCTTCGGCTGGCTAGCCAGCCTCCGTGATCGCGCGTCGGCCCACACCCGCTCGCACGTCGCATATCTCTTCGTCGCCTGCGCGTCGGGCTCGTGCATCGCCCTCGTGGGGCTCATGCCCTCGGCGACCTGGGCCGTGGTGGTGACGGGGGTGGCCATGATCGGCGCCGGTGGCCTCTACACCCTGCCCACCGCGGACATGATCTCGCGCGTGAGCCCGGACGCCAGCGCGCGCGCCGCCGGCTGCACCGCGGCCGCCCAGTCCCTGTCGATCATCGTCGCGGCTCCCCTCGTCGGCGCCGTGCTCGATCGCACCCACAGCTACCCGCTCGTGCTCGCCGGCATCGCCGCGCTCCTCCTGCCGGCGTGGCTGGTCTGGGCCCGGTGGCCCATGCGCCCCCAGGCCGCTTGAAACGCGACCGTAAGAAGGCGCGGCGACCGTTCCCTCCAGGGGACGGGTGCTATAGATGTGGGGTCCGACACGCGGACTCGCGAAGCACGAGGGGACCACCATGAGCGCCGTTTCCACCCAGACCAGCGGACAGCCGAACGCCACCGCCGCGACCACGACCGCGAATGGCAACGGCACCGCGCAGACCATCAAGAGCCACGCGCCCGCCACCGGGGAGCTCGTCGGCGAAGCGCCGGTCATGAGCAAGGAGCAGGTCGCCCAGGTCGTCGCGCGCGCCCGCAAGGCGCAGCGGGCGTGGGGCGTCCTCCCCATCGAAGAGCGCTGCGACCGCCTCCTCCGCTTCCGCGACGCCATCGTCGATCGCGCCGAGGAGATCGTGCAGCTCCTCTCGAAGGAGACAGGCAAGCCGCGACACGAGGCGCTCCTCCACGAGGTCCTGCCGATCGCCGACACGCTGACCTACTACTGCAAGAATGCGCCTCGCATCCTCGCCGACCGCGAGCTCGAGCTGCACCTGTTCAAGCACAAGAAGAGCTACCTCCACTATGCCCCGCGCGGCGTCATCGGCGTCATCTCGCCGTGGAACTTCCCTTTCACCATCCCGATGGGCGACGTCGCCGCCGCGCTCGTCACCGGCAGCGCGGTCGTCGTGAAGCCGAGCGAGGTCACGCCGCTCATCATGCTCAAGGCGAAGGAGATCTTCGACGCCACGGGCCTCCCCGAGGATCTCCTCGGCGTCGTCACTGGCTACGGCCCCACCGGGCAGGCGCTCATCGAAAGCGGCATCCAGAAGGTGGTCTTCACCGGCGGCGTGGAGACCGGTCGCCGGGTCGCCGCGGCGTGCGGAGCCGCCCTCATCCCGTGCGTGATGGAGCTCGGCGGCAAGGCGCCGCTCATCGCCTGCGCCGACTGCGATCTCGAGCACACCGCGCGCTCCATCGTTCTCGGCGGCTTCGCCAACTCCGGCCAGGTCTGCGTCTCCGTCGAGCGCGTCTACGCGCACGAGAGCGTCTACGAGCCCCTCGTCCGCCGCGTGAAGCAGCTCCTCGGCGAGCTGAAGCAGGGCGATCCCGCCAAGAGCTTCGTCGACATCGGCGCCATCATCTTCCCCAAGCAGATGGAGGTCGCCGAGAAGCACATCGAGGACGCCGTCTCCAAGGGCGCCGAGCTCGTGTGCGGCGGCAAGCGCGTCACGGGCCCAGGCGACTTCTTCGAGCCCACGCTGCTCGCGAACTGCAACCACGACATGACCGTGATGCGCGAGGAGATCTTCGGCCCCGTCGTCGGCGTGCAGAAGGTCGCGAGCGAGGAAGAGGCGATCCGCCTCGCGAACGACTCGCACCTCGGCCTCAACGCTTACGTCTTCACGAAAGACCGCGCCAAGGGCAAGCGCATGGCCGAGCAAATCGAGGCCGGCAGCGTCGTCGTCAACGACGTCCTCATCAACCACACGATCACCGAAGCCCCGTTCGGCGGCATCAAACAGAGCGGCTTCGGCCGCGTCCACGGCGAGGACGCCCTCCGCGAGATGGCCGAAGTGCGCCACATCAACTACGACCGCTTCGCGCTCCCTCCTGGCAATCCGGTGGGATTCCCGTACACCGAAAAGAGCTACGGGCTCATGATGAAGGGGCTCCGTGCGCTGTTCAGCGGGCGCGGCATCGTGCAGCGGATTGGGGAGTTGTTCTGAACGGGGCGTGAGGGCTCCGCAGGCGGTCCTCCCTCACGCCGCCCGCAGGGGTCGACGCCGAAAGCAGCCAACAGCGCTGCCCATCGTGGTGGTAAGTCAGGTTCGATGGACATGCGGCGTACTCCCGAAGTGAACCGCATTGCACGTCCCAAGGGATGGATCCTGGCTTTCGCGTCGATGATCTTCGGCACCGTATCGACCGTCATCTACTGGCTCGTCTGGTTTTTCGGCGAACGTGCGTGGGTGGCGGCGCGGTCCACCGCCGCCTACTACGAGCACCAGAACGCGTTCCCGCTCGCGGACGCGTTCATGGCGACGATGAGCCTTCTCGGCGCGATCGGGCTGTACCGTCGCGCGCCGACCACGCTGCTCTGGATGCTCCTTGCCGGGAGCGCGAGCCTCTACTTGGGCTTCATGGATGTTCTCTACAACCTCGAGAACCGGGTCTACGGGCGCGGAGACGGCGGCGGTAGCCTCGTCGTGGAGCTCGGCGTGAACGTCCTCGCGTTCGCGATCCCTTTGTACGGCATCGTCTTCGCGTGGCGCTCGCGCTGGCAACTCTTGGGAACGCAGGAGGAGGCGTGACGGGTCTGGCGATCGTCACTGGAGCGTCGTCGGGGATCGGACGGGCGATCGCGCTCCAGCTCGCGCGCGACGGGATGAATATTCTCGCGGTCGCGCGTCGCGCGGACCTCCTCGACGCGCTCGCGCGGGACGCAGAAAAAGAAGCAAGAGATGGGGCAGGAAAGGTGTACGCACTCGGGGCCGATCTCGGCGACGACGCGGACGTCCTTCGCGTGGCGTCGCGCGCGGAGGAGCTCGGCGGCGCGACGTGGCTCGTGAACAACGCAGGGACCAACGTGTTCGGCGCCTTCGAGGCCCGCGACCTCGGCCCGCAGCTCGCGATGGTGCGCCTTCATTGCCATGCCACCGTCGCCCTCGTCGCCGCCGTCCTGCCGCAGATGCGGGCGAAAGGACCACACGCGGGCGCGACGATCCTCAACGTCGCGTCCGTCGCCGGCTTCATGGCCACGCCGTACATGGCGGTGTATGGCGCCTCGAAGGCCTTCGTGATCTCGTTCTCGGAAGCGCTGCGCGAAGAGACGAAGGGGACGGGCATAGGCGTCACCGTCGTGTGTCCGGGCCCGGTAACGACCGGCATCTACGACGTCGGCGCGCCCGGCGCCGCACGCACACCGCCGTCGCACGAGATGAGCCCGGAGGCGTGCGCGAAGTTCGCCGTCGACGCGGCCCGTCGCGGACGCGTCGTCGCCATCCCCGGCGCCCGCAATCGGTTCGACGTCTACAGCGCCATGCTCGCCCCTCGCGCCATCGTTCGCGCGATCCTGCGCCGGCGCGGCCTCGGCTATCTGGGGTACACGCGCGACGCGCTCAAGCTGCCGCCCTGAAGGAGTCGAGGGAATGCGAATTGCACACGTCGCCGTCATCGGCGCGGGGATCGGCGGGCTCCTCGCTGCGGCGGCCCTCGCGCCGCACGCCGACGAGATCACGCTGCTGGAGGCCGACGATCTCCCAGACGGCCCCGTCGGTCGTGTCGGCGTTCCCCAGGGGTCGCACTCGCACGTGCTTCTCGCGCGCGGTCGCCGTGCGTTCGAGGAGCTTCTTCCCGGATTCGACGCAGCGCTCGCCGCGCACGCGCGCGACGAGGTCGACTGGACCGGCGACTGCCACGTCTTCTCGGGCGCCGGTCGCGTGCCGCGCTTTTCGTCGACGCTGGTGACGCGCCCGTGCACGCGGCCGTTGCTCGAGTGGTGCGTTCGCGAGCGCGTCCTCGCCCTGGCGAACGTCAAGGTCCAAAAGGCGAAGGTCACCGGCGTCCACGTCGAGGACGGCGCCGTTCGCGGCGTCGCGATCGCCGGCGACGCGCACGCGGCCGATCTCGTGGTCGACGCGGCGGGCCGGCGTTCGCGAACCGCGGAGTGGCTGGTGGGGATGGGGCTTCTGGCGCCGGCCGAGCAGGTCGTCGATGCGCACCTCGGCTACGCCACGCGGCTCTTCGAGCGCGCGCCGGGGATGCGCGACTTCAAGGGTCTCGTCATCTCGTCGCGCCCGCCGTCGAACCCTCGGGCCGCTGCGCTCTGGCCGATCGAGAATGATCAGTGGCTCGTGACCTTGGCCGGGACCGCGGGGACGTACCCTCCTACCGACGAGGCCGGCTTCCTCGCCTTCGCGAAAGAGCTCCAGTCCGAGATCCTCTTCGATACGATCCGCACGGCGACGCCCACGACCAAGATCCACGGCTTCCGCAACACCGAGAACCGCTGGCACAGGTACGATCGCCTGGAAACATTGCCGGATGGGCTCGTCGTGATCGGTGACGGCGTGTGCACGTTCAACCCCGTCTATGGCCAGGGGATGACCGTCGCCGCCCTCGAAGCGCAAGCGCTCGCGCGGCTCGTGGAGACGCGCGCTTCGCTCCGCGGGTTGCCTCGCGCGTACTTTCGCGCCGCCGTGCGGGCCATCGAGCCGGCCTGGCTCCTCGCGACGAGCGAAGACAGCCGCTGGCCCCAGACCGTGGGCTCGGCGCGCGGCTTCGGGGCACGCGCGCAGTACTGGTACATCGATCGCTTGATGGAGCTGACGCCGACGTCGCCGAAGCTCGTCGAGCTCTTCTTGTCGATCGTCCACATGGTCCGCTCGCCGAACGCCTTCGCACGCCCCGACGTGGCCGCGCAGGTCCTCACGCGGGCAGCCATCGGGGCGCGCACATGAAGCAGGCCGACGTCGAGGTCACCCATCGCATGTCCGAGGTCAACGGCGTGCGCCTGCACTGGGTCGAGCGGGGGGAAGGCGAGCCCATCGTGCTTCTGCACGGATTTCCCGAGTCGTGGTGGACGTGGCGATGCCAGATCGCGCCGCTCGCCGCCGCCGGCTTCCGCGTGATCGCCCCCGACCTGCGCGGGTACGCCCTGAGCGAGCGGAAGGGCCCCTACGACATCGACACCCTCGCCGCCGACGTCCTCGGGCTGCTCGACGCGGCAGGCGTGGCGCGGGCGAACGTCGTGGGCCACGACTGGGGCGGCGGCCTGGCCTGGCACTTCGCCGACGTCCACGCCGATCGCGTCCGCCGCCTTGCGGTCCTGAACGCGCCCCACCCGGCGCCGTTCCAGCGCGCGCTGCGCGGCAAGAGCCTCCGCCAGATGCGCCGCAGCTGGTACATGTTCTTCTTCCTGCTCCCCCGCTTCCCCGAGTGGCTCGTCACGCGCAACGACGGCGCGTGGACACGCGGCTTCTACCACCACGTCAACGGCGAGCACCTCGGTGAAGAGGACACGCGCCCGTTTTTCGACGCCCTCAAGGCGCCGGGCGCCGCCACCGCGGCCATCGACTATTACCGCGCCGCCGTGAAGCGCGGCCTGCGCTCTGGGGCCGCGTTCCAGACGACCGCGAGGATCGCCGCCCCCACGCTCCTCGTATGGGGGACGCAAGACCGGTCGCTCCTCTTCGACGAGCTCGTCCCCGGCACCGAAGAATGGGTGCAGGATCTCCGCACCGAGAAGGTCGAGGACGCCGGACACTTCGTCCATTGCGAGCGCCCGGAGCGCGTCAACGCCGCCCTCGCGGCGCACTTTGCTTCCTGAGCGCTCTTTATCCCCCCTCAGAGCAGACGTTCGCGCGCGAGGCGCGCTTCCAGGGCGAGGGCGAAGCAGGCGTAGGCGTCTTTCATCGAGACGGCTTCTTTTTGACGCGCCAGGCGCACGCGAGAACGGAACGCCAGGTAGCGCGCCCCGTTCAGGCCAAGGAGCACCGCGACGAGGCCCGGATCGCGTGGCGCTTCGCTCGTGCCGGCGAACGCCGCGGCGCCCGCGAGGACCCGCGCGAGGAGCAGATCGCACGCCAAAATCGCGTTGCCCGCATCGCCCGCCGCGAGCAGGGCCTCGGTCGCGCGCACGTTCTCGCGCTCGCCCTCCGGCCACACCTCGGCGAGCGAGAAGCGCGCGCCCTCTCCCGGGATCGCGGGAGCCGGGCCCGAAGGTGGGCGCTGGAGCGGCGCGCTCGGCGCCGCGCGCTCTCCCGTCTCGCCAGGCGCGGGCGACGACGTGCGGGCCGGCGCGGGGGCCGACGCGGGCTTGCCCGGCGGCCGCGAGCGCACGCTCTCGGCCCGCGACGACGCCGTCTCCGCGACGCTCGCTTGCCGCGTCGGCGGCGGAACGGTGTGCGCGGTGTTGCGCGGCGCCTCGGCGAGGCTGCGGATCGCGTCTTCGATCCCGACCTCGCTCGATAGCCCCGGCGCGTCGTGCGAACGTGGAAGCTCCGATTCGTAGGACCGGAGGACAATCCGCGTGATGCGCTCCAGCCCCTCGAACACGCCATCGCCCCGCGTCGCGATGGTCTCGATCGACGGCGCGCCGAACGTGTTGAAGCGCTTCTCCATCTCCTCGATGCCGAGGAGATCGCCCAGGTCCCGCTTGTTCCAGTGGAAGGTGTGGGGCACGTCCTCGAGGCGCCGGTTGTGCTCGGCCAGGTTGCTCACGAGATCGTCCACCGACTCGCGGTTCGCCTCGGCGCGCCCCGCTTGCGAGTCCGCCACGAAGACGACGCCGTCCGCCCCCGACAGGACCAGCTTCCGCGTCGCGCCGAAGTGCACCTGCCCCGGCACGGTGAAGAGCTGCAGCCGCACCCCCATCCCGCGTACGCGCGGCACGCGGATGGGCAGGTAGTCGAAGTACAGCGTGCGATCGGTGGGCGTCGCGAGGCTCACCATCTTGCCGCGGTGCTCTTGCTTGGTCGCCGCGTGGATGTACTCGAGCGTCGACGTCTTGCCGCCGAGCCCCGGGCCGTAGAACACGATCTTGAACACCACTTCGCGCGTGAGCGGGTTCAATGCGGCCATCTGGACAAAGGATAGAGCAGGCGCCGTTTGACCGGAACGGGCAAACGACGAATGCGTCCCGCCAGGGGGCCGGCAGCAGCCGTTTGACCGGAACGGGCAAACGACTAAGAAGGACCATCGTGCGCGGATTCGTCGACCTCCATTGCCACTGGATCAGCACGATCGACGACGGCGCGCGCTCACCGGACGCCGGCGTGGCGATGCTGCGGGGCCTGCGCGCGTGCGGCTTCGACACCGTCGTCGCCACCCCGCACATGCGACCCGGGATGTTCGACAACGACCGCGCGGCGCTCGAGGCCGCCTTTGCGCTCATGGAGCCGCACTTGTCCGCGAGCTCCGACATGCCGCGGGTGCACCTCGCGAGCGAGCACTGGTTCGACGACGTCGTCTTCGAACGCCTCCGCCGCGGCCAGGGGCTCCCGTACCCTTGCGCGCCCGGCGCACCCGCCAAGCCCGCAGTGCTCGTCGAGCTGCCGCCCGAGGCCTTTCCGATGAACCTGCAGGCGCGCTTCGTCGACCTGAAGCGCTCCGGCCTTCGCGTCGTCCTGGCCCACCCCGAGCGCTACCAGCCGGTGTGGAAAGACGACCACTGCCTCGACCCTCTCTTCGACGCCGGCGCCCTCTTGCTCCTCGACGTGTGCTCCCTCGTGGGGAAATACGGCCGCCGATCGCAGGCCGCTGCCGAGAAGCTCCTGTCGGAGCAAGCCTACGAAGCGGCCTGCTCCGATGCCCACCGTCCGGAGGACTGCGAAACGGTCGCCCGGGCGATCGAGAGGCTTGAGTCTCTGGCCGGAAAAGAAGAGGCTTACCGTCTCCTCGCGGTCGCACCGCGAGCCATCCTCGGACAAAAGGACCAGCCATGAGTGAGCGGATCGCGTGCGTCGGCCTCGGATACGTCGGACTGCCTGTCGCCCTCGCCTTCGCGCGGAAGTTCCCCGGCACCGTGGGCTTCGACATCCATCAGGAGAAGGTCGACGAGCTCCGCCGCGGCTACGACCGCAACCATGAGACGTCCGAGGAGGTCCTGAAGAAGACGACCCTCCAGATGACCGCCGATCCGAAGGACATGGCGGGCTGCACCTTCTTCGTCGTCGCCGTGCCCACGCCGGTCGACAAGAACAACGTCCCCGACCTCACCCCCGTCGTGAAGGCGAGCGAGACGGTCGGCAAGGCGCTCACCAAGGGCGCCGTCGTCGTGTTCGAGTCGACGGTGTACCCCGGCGTGACCGAGGACATCTGCGGCCCGATCCTCGCCAGGGTCAGCGGCCTCGCCCGCAGCGACTTCAAGCTGGGCTACTCGCCCGAGCGCATCAACCCCGGCGACCACGAGCACACGCTCGAGCGCATCACCAAGGTGGTCTCCGGTGAGGACGGCCCCACGCTCGAGCGCGTCGCCGCCGCGTACGGCGCGATCATCGACGCCGGCATCCACAAGGCGCAGTCGATCAAGGTCGCCGAGGCCGCGAAGGTCATCGAGAACACGCAGCGCGACATCAACATCGCGCTCATGAACGAGCTCGCGTTCATCTTCGATCGCATGGGGATCCGCACGTCCGACGTGCTCGCCGCGGCAGGGACGAAGTGGAACTTCCTCAGGTTCCGCCCGGGCCTCGTCGGCGGCCACTGCATCGGCGTCGATCCGTACTACCTCACGACGAAGGCGCAGGAGCTCGGGTACCAGCCCGAGGTCATCCTCGCCGGCCGCCGCATCAACAACAACGTCGGCCCCTACGTCGCCCAGCGCACCGTGAAGATGCTCATCAACGGCGGTCACGGCGTGAAGGGGGCGAAGGTCGGCATCCTCGGGCTCACGTTCAAGGAAGACTGCAGCGATCTCCGCAACAGCAAGGTGCCGGACATCCTGCACGAGCTGCAGGGCTTCGGCATCGAGGCGATCATCCACGACCCGATCGCGAGCGCGCCGGAGGCCGTGCACGAGTACGGCCTGAAGCTCGCGCAGCTCGACGCGTTCAAGGGGCTCGACGCGCTCATCGTCGCCGTCAGCCACAAGCAGTACGTCGAGATGGGGCAGCCCAAGCTGCAGGGCTTCGTCAAGGACGGCGGCGTCTTCGTCGACGTGAAGAGCGCCTTCGATCCGGGCAAGATGGAGCGCTCGATCCGCTACTGGAGCCTCTGAGGTCCTCCTCGGGCGTGGGCGTCCTCAGCGGGATCGTCGCGTCGTGGATGCGCCAGCTGTGACGCCACGGTCACAGGCCCTCGCGCCCCACCCTCCCCGCCCTTGCGCACGGGCCCGTATTTCCGATGAGTTGCGGCGCGCTACCTCATCTGGCGCCGGTGGCAGACTGCGTGCTATAGCCCCGCCGAGTCGTGCCTGTTCCCCCCTCCGTCCCTCCGCCTCCTGCCTCGAATCAGGGATTCATCCGCCGTCACGGCGGCAAGCTGATCGCGAGCTTCGTCATCACGGCTGGCCTCGTGTACACGCTTCGCAAGAGTGGCCTGCCCCTCCTGCCGGCCGTGTCCTGCTTCGACCACGTCAAGTGGTGGACGGTACCGTGTTACATCGCGACGCTCGTGGCGATGAGCTATTTCCGCGCGACGCGCTGGCGCTTCTTGCTGCGCTCGTTCGCCGACATCCCGCGCCGCCGCATCCTCGCGGTCTCCTGGATCGGCTTTGCGGCGATCATGCTGATGCCCTTCCGCATCGGTGAGGTCGTCCGGCCGTACATGATCCGCGCGCCGGGGCGCGAAGAGGGCGGCAAGATCGTCGGGCGCGTCTCCGCCACGACCGCCACCGGCACCGTGCTCGCCGAGCGCATCGTGGACGGCCTCTACCTGTCGCTCGTCCTCGCCATCGCGCTCACGCTGGTGCCCATGCTGCAGCCGACGCCGCTGCACGTCGTCGGGCTCCCGGTCTCGATCGCCCAGGTGCGCGGCTACGGCTACACGACGCTCGGGGTCTTCCTCGCCGCCTTCGCCACGGTGGCCGTCTTCTACTTCGCCCGCGATTTCGCGCGGCGCGTGACCCTCGCGGTGTTCGGCGTCGTCAGCAAAAAGCTTGGAGAAAAGCTTGCAAATACTGCAGCGAAGCTCGCAGACGGCCTGCACTTTCTGGGCAACCCGCGCGACTCGATTCCGTTCCTCGTAGAGACGTCGCTTTACTGGGGTCTGAACGGCGTGGGGATGTGGCTCCTCGCCTGGGGCGCCGGCGTCGTCCACCCCGACGGCTCGGCGATCACCTTCGGGGAGAGCTGCGCGCTCATGGGGATGCTCGGCGTGACGATCCTCATCCCCGGTCCGCCTGGCCTCGTCGGCATCTTCCAGACCGGCATCTACTGCGGCATGTCCATGTACTTCGCCGCCGACGTCGTCACCGGGCAGGGAGCGGCCTTCGCGTTCCTCCTCTTCGTCATCCAGTTCGCGTGGCAGGTCATCGGTGCCGGCTTCTTCCTGATCGGCGATCGCAGCGCGCTCCGGGCCTTCGAGGAGGCCGAGGGCATGGTTCCGAGGCCGGCGGAATCAGAAAACTTGGCCACCTGATCCGGGCTCCGCTACGCGAGAGAGCATGCCCAGGCTCTTCGCGCCGGTCATCGCCTCGCTTCTCGGGCTCGCCGTCGCCGCGGCCATCGTCCTCACGGGCGATCCGGCCACCGCGAAGACGTCCTACGACTCGGCCTACGGGTTCGAGCGCACGTGGAACGCGGCCATCCGCATGGTCCGCGTGGACATGGGCTTCAAGGTGACCGAGAAGGACGACACGACCGGCTACCTGCTCTTCGACTACAAATCGGCGGAGGGCGGGTCGAAGACGACGAGCGGATCGCTCGAGTTCATCCGCTCGAAGGAGCCCGACGCGCCGGTGCGGGTCGTCGTGCAGCTCCCGCAGATGCCGCGGTACCACGAGCAGATGATGGTCGACACGCTGACCAAGAAGATGCGCGCCGAGTACGGCGAACCGCCGCCCCGCCGCCCAGGCGGCTCCGGCACGGGAGCGCGGGACGCCGGCGTCGACAGCTCCGACCAGAACTAGGCGACGACCACCGGCACCGGCCTGTCGCGCCGGTGCCAGGAAATACTCCTGGCGCGGCTGCTTAGAGCAATTACTCTACGCCGCCATGCGTGGAACCTCGGCGCTCGCCCTCCTCGGTACCTCGCTCGTCGCGGCGATTGCCTGCGGGAGCGCGAAATCGAACGGTTTTTCGCCGCCCGGCGGAACGGGCGCGGGGGGCGACGGCGGGGGGGGCCCGACGCTCGGGGACGGCGGACAGACGCTCTCCGACGGCGGCCTCACGCCCGTCACGGGCCACGCGACCTTCGGCTGCGACGGGTGCCCGCCGTTTCCCGGGGGGGGCGCACCGTCGTGCCCTGCCGGGACCCTCGGTGCCTCCGAGGTCGCGTACCCGCAGGATGGCGTGCTCTTCCCGCCGAACCTGAACCTGCTCGAGATCCACTTCCCCGAGGTCGCGACGGCCCAGCTCTACGAGGTCGCGTTCACCAACGCGATCACGGAGGTCCGCGTCGCGTCGCGCTGCGTGAGGCTCGACAACGGCCGCCACGGCGCGAGCGCCGGATGCTCTCTGGTCCTGCCGCTCCAGGCCTTCCGCGACGTCGCCGAGACGAACCGCGACGGCGATCCGGTGAAGGTGACCGTGCGCGCGACGAAGGACGGCGCGTGCGTCACGTCCTCGCCGCCCGTCTCCGTCCACTTCGCCAAGGAGGACGTCACCGGCGGCATCTACTACTGGCAGTCGAACGTGTTCGGCGGGAACGCGGGCACGACGGGGGGCATCTACACGCACGATTTCGGCAGCCTCGATCCGAAGCCGACGCCGTTTTACACCTCCGGCGCGACGGGCACGTGCGTCGGCTGCCACAACCTCTCGCGCGACGGCGAGCGCATCTCCCTCGGGACCGACGATCCCGACGACGACGACGGCTTCGACGACGTCTCCACCTCGATCCTGGACACCAAGACGCGCACCGTCCTCGCCACGCAGCTCGTCCCCGGGTTTCAGACCTGGGCGCACGACCACTCGCGCGTCGTGACGAGCAGTTGGCAGGATTTCAACCCCCTCACGCCGAACGCCGGCGACGACAAGTTCCTCTTCCTCGACGGGCAGGCGGGGGGGAACGTCGGCAGCCCCGCGATCCCGGGCGGAATCCGCGGGACGCAGCCGGAGCTGTCGCCCGACGATCGCCTCCTCGCGTTCGTCGCCCCGAAGACGTTCGCGAATGCGCTGACCGTGAGCGGCGATCACCACTTCCACGGCGGGACCATCTACGTGAGCCCCGTCGGCCTCGCCGGAGCCACCCTCGGTGCGGCGACCGCGCTGGTCACGCCGACGGGCGACGAGGCCTACTACTACCCGTCGTTCTCCCCCGACGGACGGTTCCTCGCCGTGAACCACACGTCGGGGGGCGACGTCTTCTACAACAAGAACGCCCGCGTCCAGCTGATCCCGGCGACGGGCGCCGGCGGCGCGCCGATCGATCTGCCGGCGCTGAACCAGGCGGGCGGGCTGTCGAACTCGTGGCCGCGCTGGAGCCCCCTCGTCCAGACGTACAAGGGCCACAAGATCGCGTGGGTGACGTTCTCGTCGAGCCGCGACTACGGGCTGCGCCTCAAGAACCAGGGCCTGCCGCATTGCTACCCGGCGGAATGCCCCGACGAAGACCAACCGCAGTTGAGCAACCAGATCTCGAGCCTCGATGGTTGCGAGACGCCGCAGATCTGGATGGCGGCCGTCAGCCTCGACGACGCGGGCGGCGACCGCTCCTTCCCGGCGTTCTGGCTCCCCTTCCAGGACATCTCCAGCCACAACCACTCGGCGCAGTGGGTCGACAAGGTCGTGGGCACGCCCCAGGTCACGTGCGGCTCGAAGACGTGCAGCCCCGACACGCTCTGCTGCTCGCCCGACAACTGCCAACCCATCTGCGTCAGGTAGCGAGCGCCAAGCGCGCTCGATTCAGCGCGCGAGGAGGACGTCGCACGTGCTGCCGACGCACACTCCGACGAGCGCCGGCTCCAGATCGATCGCGACGCCCTCGGGGACGACGAGCACCTCGAGGGTCTCCTTCGAGGCGATCCCCACATGGGGCGGTGTCCGTCGAGCTTGTGCGCCGCGAGGGCGCGCGCGCTCTTGTCGGCGTGCTCGCCGCGGAGCTTCACCTGGCGATCCAGCGCGGCGCCCTCGAGCGCGCGGCACTCGATCGACGCGCCGGTGTCGGCCAGGACGAGCGGTCCGACGTCGTACTTGATTCACTCGGTACATGCCCCGAGGAAGAGCAGCGCATGTGCCGGCGCGCATCTCCGCGATGACGCAGCGCTTCGCCGGCTAAGCCATCGACGCGCATGGTCGACGAGGCCGGGCGAGTGTTGTCGCCCGCGCTCACCCTTGATCCGGATGGCGCGGTGCACGCGCGGAGGGCCTTGTTTTCCCGTCAGATCCGCGTCAGGCGCGTGTCACGTCGCGGTCAGACCGCCCGAGGGCGCCGCGGGCGCGGGGGCCGGCGCGCGGTTGATGGAGGGCGCGCCGCCGGTGCCGTCCTTCGCCTTGGCCGGCGCCGTCGTCTGCCCCTCGGAGCAGCAGCGGAAGCCGATCTGGTAGAAGCTGAACTCCTCGTTGTGCGCCGTCGTCATCGGACGGCAGCGCGTGCGGACCGGGCCCCAGTAGCCGCCCTTGAGGCCGCTCTTGAAGGGGTGGCCACTCTCGTTGACGACCCACTCGTCCACGTTGCCGGTCATGTCGTGCACGCCGTAGGGGCTGACGCAGGCCTCGCGCGTACCGCTCGGCTCGCCCTGCCAGAGGCGCTCGACCTCGGCGTCGCGGAGGCGCGGATCGGCGAGCGCCTTCTCGTTCACGTCGGGGTGCGGCTTGTCGATGTTGCAGGCCTCGGCGTTGCGCTGGTAGCCGTACGGGTACGGCAGGTGCTCCTGCCCCTCGCACGCCAGCGTCCACTCGCTCTCGCCGCAGAGGCGCTTGCCCTGCGACTGGCACGTGTCACGCGCCTCGTACCACGTCTTCATGATCACCGGCTTCTCGCCGGGCTTGTTCGGGTACTCGTAGCGGTCGATGCAGAACTTCTTGTGCGTCGTCTTGCCCGCGCAGGTGGTGCTCGGGGCGAACTCCGCGCAGCGCATCTTCGTCTCCGGATCGAGCCAGCGCAGGCACTTCTGCTCGACGTACGGGCAGTAGTCGCCTTCCACCTCGAGCATGCCGGCGGCGCAGGAGCCCTGGGTCTCGAGCATCGGCGGCGGCGTCACGCTGATCTTCGCGCCGGCACTGGCGTGAACGTCGGAAGGCGCCTTCGAACGGGCGGGCGACTCGAACGGGCTCGGCGCGGGCTCCGCCAGCCGGGACGGGGCGTCGTCGTTGCTCGGCGGGTTCGCCTGCGCGACCGGCTCGGTCGTCTGGGTGCCGAGGAGCACCAGCGCCGTTGCGAGCCCGAAGATGACGCCAGGGAACTTCGAACGCTTCATGTAGGTCTCGCCCGCCCCGGCGCTCCGATAGGAGTCATTGCAAACGTCTCGCCAACGACAGTGGAAGTTTTCGACCGCACCGGACCGCTCCAGACGATCTTCCGCAAACGGGCGCACGACGCCCGCGTCGACGCACGGTTGCGTCGAAAGATCCCCACGACAAGTGTGCCGTGCGCCTGGCGTGTGCGTCACGTTTCCTGCGAAAAACAAGCGCAACGTGACGCGCGAGGTGCGTCACATGCCTCGGTGTTTCGCTCGGTGTTACGCGGCGTTGCCTACACCTTCGCACACGCACGGGTCGGTGCCCTGCGAGCCGACCTGGATCCCGGCAGCCTCATCTCGACGTCCGGTCGCGGGGACCTGCGCGTGGATCCGTCGTCCACCTGTGGTGCCCACTGCGCGGCTGGCGCAACCGAGTCGCGCGAATGGCGCAGATCGCTGCGCAGCGAAGTGTCGTGCGCGCGTACACATCTGTCCTCTCGTCACCGCCTGCATAGCACCGCGAGCGCCGCCGACGGTGAAACGGGCATGGTGTCGTCGTCCACGTCGAAGCCTTGGCCTTCGCGCGCGCATCCGGCCGTGCAGGCTCCGATCGCGCGGGCTGGCGGGCCGCACGCGACGACCACGCCCTTCTCGCAGACGTAGGCGAGATCGCACGCCGAGACGACGGCGTCCGCAGGCGCCGAGGAGGCAAAGCGCGCGTTCGCGTCGTCGGCCGGTGCCGGCGGTGCGGGCGAGCAGAGCTGCGAGAGCGCGCGCTCGCGCGGGACGTCGAGCTCGAGCCCATCGGCCGCGCATCCCTTCGCGCAGTCGCCGAGACGCTCCCACGGGCACCGGCACTGCTCCGGGGAGAGGGTGCAGGGGTCGGGGTAGTGGTACGGACGCGAGACCTGGACGATCCCCTGACCACACCGCGCCATCCCATCCGGACAGTCGATCGCCGCAAGCGTGATGCCCGCAGGATCCCCCGAGGGCGCCGCCCCGCGACCTGGGGTCCCCGGGCCGCCAGCACCACCGGCGCCGTGGTCGGCGAGCCAGCGCGAGAGGCAGCCGCGCTCGCACCCGCAGAGGGCCAACACCACCGAGCCGAGCGCCAGGGCGCGGCCTAGCCTCTTCGGGCGTCGGCGCACCCGCCCGCTCCTAGAGCAACCCCATGGTCACAGGTACCCTCCGACGCCTAGCCACAGCTGCATCGCGAAGAGCCCGCCTTTGATGTCCGTGCTCGACGACGAGCTGCCGCTGCCCGACGACGACGACGCCGACGCCGCCACCGTGTAATCGAACCCGACGCCCGCCAGCAGGTTGAAGCTCTGCGTCGCCCGATACGCCCCGACGACCTCGGCGTCCAGGGCGAGGGCGAAGACGCCCGCGGAGCCCGAGCTGCCGCCGTTCGACACCGAGCCGCCCGCCAATGTGAGTCCCGCGCGCGGCGTCACGTCGAAGTCGGGGCTCGCGGCGACGCGGTAGCCGACGCGCGGCGTGAGCGTGTAGATGAAGAGGCTCCCGAGGTCCTGGCTCGATGAGCTCGTGGTCGTGGTCGTCCCGCCGGCACCGGTCACGGTCGTCGTCGAGGCGCCGCTTGCCGAGACGGAGTACCGCCCGACGCTCAGCGCTGCACCCAGCGTCAGGTTCGACTCGAGGAGCAGATCGACGCCGAGCCGCGGCGCCGCGTACGGGTTGACCGTGACGCCGCCGAGCTGAAACACGGTGAGCGACGCCGACGTGTCGGAGTCCTTCGCCGAGGCCTTCGTGTAGCTGAGCCCGCCCACGCGCTCCAGGGCGAGGCTGACCTTGAGCTTGCCGCCGCCGTGCGCGGCGTCCTCCGAGGAGGACTTCGGGTTGAGCGAGGGCGTCGCGTTCGGGGACGCGTCCCCCGCCCCTCCGGACTGCCCGAACGCGGAGGTCGAGACGGTCGACACCAGCAAGAGCGCGAGCCCCGATTTCGAGAAATTCCTCATGGCGCGATCATACAGCTCGACCGCACGCGCCGGAAATTCCCGGCCAGCGGTCGAGCCGGCCGAACGCGTCAGCTCTCGATGAAGCTCTTGAGCTGCTTGCTGCGCGACGGGTGGCGGAGCTTGCGGAGCGCCTTCGCCTCGATCTGGCGGATGCGCTCGCGCGTCACCTCGAAGTCCTGGCCGACTTCTTCGAGCGTGTGATCGCTCTTCTCGCCGATGCCGAAGCGCATGCGGAGGACCTTCTCCTCGCGCGGGGTCAGCGTCTTCAGGACCTTCCGCGTCTGCTCGGCGAGGTTCATGTTGATGACCGCCTCGGCCGGGGACACGACGCTCTTGTCCTCGATGAAGTCGCCGAGGTGCGAGTCTTCCTCCTCGCCGATCGGGGTCTCGAGGCTGATGGGCTCCTTCGCGATCTTGAGGACCTTGCGGACCTTGTCGAGCGGGAGCTCCATCTTCTCGGCGATCTCCTCCGGCGTCGGCTCGCGGCCGTACTCCTGGACGAGGTAGCGGGAGGTCCGGATAAGCTTGTTGATCGTCTCGATCATGTGGACCGGGATGCGGATCGTGCGCGCCTGGTCGGCGATGGCCCGCGTGATGGCCTGGCGGATCCACCAGGTGGCGTACGTCGAGAATTTGTACCCGCGCCGGTACTCGAACTTCTCGACCGCCTTCATGAGGCCGATGTTCCCCTCCTGGATGAGGTCCAGGAACTGGAGGCCGCGGTTCGTGTACTTCTTCGCGATCGAGACGACGAGACGAAGGTTCGCCTCGACGAGCTCGGACTTC
>JANYHK010000116.1 GCA_025359105.1 Myxococcales bacterium
GCGAGATCGCCCATCGTTGCGACTCCGTTGCCGCCCGCGCTGTGGCCGACGAGGCCGATCCGCGTGGCGTCGACGTGCCCGGCGAAGGCGGCGAGATCGCCCGTCGCCGCGGAAATCGCCGCGATTTCGGCCTGAACGTCCGCCTTCAGGTTCTGCTGCCCGCCGCCGCCGAGGAACGACGCGATCGCCAGGCCGGGGTGGTTGGCGGCCATCACGACGAAGCCGCGGCTGGCCCAGTGCGCCGCGTTGTCGAGGTTCTGCGTCTTGAATCCCGCCGTTCCGTGCACGAAGACGACGAGCGGATACGGGCCGTGCGCCGCGTCGAGCGGCACGTCGCGGAAGCAGTCGCACGGTTGCAGCGGGTTGTCGGCGTCCGAGATCTTCGCGGCCTGGGCCGGCGGGAGGTCCTCGCGAATGTCGTACTGAATGGGCGGCTTGCCGGTGTCGCTCCCGACCGAGGCCGGGTACCAGATCTCCACGGCGAAGCCGGCGATGGTGGTCGCCTTCGCGCCGACCGGCCACGGGCCCTTCGCGCTCCTTTCCGCGGGCCGCGCGAGGAGCGACGCGCCGCACGCCGTGCCGCCGTCCGGCGAGCCGCCGGAGTCCGCAGCGCCGCTCTCCAGGACGCTCGGCCCATCGAGCCCGGCGTCCCCCGAGCGCGCGCTGCCCGAAGAGCCGCACCCGAAAATCGCCACCGCAAACGCGCCGACGACGGCACCCGAAGCACGGACGATCGCTGCCATGGTGGTCTTCCCGTCCCGCGCGCCGGCGCGCCGACCTTGGGCGCGAGCGCTACGTGAGTCTCATAGTACGGAGCGCGGGCGACTTCAACCGTTCGGTCGGGACGAAGGCGGTCTGCGCGAACGCGATCGCCCGAAACTTGTCCGAAATCGCCCCGCTACGGCACCTTCCCGTCATGAGTGAAGCTGCCCCGTCCAGCTTTTCGTCCGCCAAGGGCCAGCCCCTCCCCCGCGTCTTCGGGCGCCTGTTCCTCTTGAAGCTGATCGCGCGCGGCGGAATGGGAGACGTCTACCTCGCCGCGACGACCGGCATCGAAGGGGCGGAGCGCGCGTGCATCGTCAAGACGGTGCGGCGCGATCACATCCACGACGGCTCGTTCCTCGCGCGTTTCCTCGACGAGGCCCGCGTGCAGGCGCAGCTCTGCCACCCCGGCGTCGCGCAAGTGCTCGAGGCTGCGACCGACGAGAATGGCGAGCCGTACACCGTCATCGAGTACATCGAGGGGCGCTCGCTCGCCGATCTCCGGCAGCGCGCCATCCAGATGGGCGCGCGCGTGGGCTGGGCGGAGGCGACGGCGCTCGTCGTCGAAATGGGCATGGCGCTCGCGCACGTCCACGAGCGCTCGAGCACCGACGGCACGCCGCTCAGCATCGTCCACCGCGACCTGTCGCCGCAGAACGTGATGGTCGGCTTCGCCGGGGAGGTGAAGCTCATCGACTTCGGCACCGCGCGGGGACACAACCGCCGCTGCCACACCGTCGCCGGCGTCGTCTTCGCGAAGCCCGGCTACGTCGCCCCCGAGGTCGCGCGCCAGCAGGTGGGCGACGGGCGTATCGACGTCTACGCGATGGGCGTCATGCTCTGGGAGCTCGCTGCGGGCCGCCGGTTCTTGAACGGTGACGCGCAGAAGCACCTGGAAGACGCGGCGGCAGGCAAGGTGAAGCTCCCGCCGATCGCCAAGCTCGCGGGCGCACCGCCCGAGCTCGACGACGTCATCCGCAAGCTGACCGAGAACGAGCCGGAGGATCGTTACGCCAGCGCGTCGATCGCCTCGACCGACCTCGCGCGGGTGCTCGGTCAGGCGGAGCCCGGAAAGAACGGCGAGCGCAGCGTCCGCGCCCGCATCGCCACGCTCATGAAGACGCTCTGGCCGCACGAGCCGGCCCGCTCGCGCGCCGATTTCGCGCGCCTGCTCAAGGAAGCCCGCGCGCTCCGCAAGGAGCTGCCGCACACGCCGCCGGCGAGCGGCGTCATCGAGCGCGCTGCCAAGCAGATGAAGGAGGAGGATCCGAGCGTGGTGCCCGGCACCCCCTACCGCGTGATCCGCACCATCGGCGAAGGCGCGAGCGGCGTCGTGTACGAGGCCGAGCACGTCGAGCTCGGTCGCAAGGTCGCGCTCAAGGTGCTGGCCCCCGCGAACTCCGGCGCAAAGGACGCGATCGAGCGGTTCCGCCGCGAGGCGCGCGCGGTCGCCAAGCTGTCCCACCCGAACCTCGTCCAGCTGCACGACTTCGGGAAGTCTCTCGACGGGCGCGTGTTCCTGGCGATGGAGTTGCTCGAGGGCGAGACGCTCGACGCGCACCTCAAGGACGCTCACGGGATGGACTGGCGCGAGGCCGTGCGGCTCGGCATCGAGGTCGCCAAGGCGCTCGAGGCCGCGCACGGCGCGGGGCTCGTTCACCGCGATCTGAAGCCTCAGAACCTGTTTCTGACCGGCGGAGGGGGACTCAAGCTGCTCGATTTCGGCGTCGCGATGGCGCTCGCGGACGTGGCGAGCGAGGCGCGCGAGAAGCGACAGAAGGGCTTCGCGATCTTCGGCACGCCCGAGTACATGGCGCCCGAGCAAGTCGCCGGCGAAGGTGTCGATGGCCGCTGCGACCTCTACGCGCTCGGCTGCGTGCTCTACCAGCTGCTCACGGGCGCGCCGCCGTTCGAAGGGGGCTCGAGCGTGGTCGTGATGGGCAAGCAGCTACGCGAGATGCCGGAGTCGCCAGCCGCCCGCGCCCCCGAGCGCGCGATGCCGCCGGAGCTCGACGCGCTCGTGATGCGCGCGCTGTCGAAGGCGCCTGGCGACCGCTTCGCGTCGGCGACCGAGATGAAGGAAGCGCTCGCGCAGGTGCTCCAGGCGCCGATGGAGCGCAAGGCCAAGTCGAAACGCAACGTGCAGCGGGCCCTCGTCGCCACCGTCACCCTCGCGATCCTGGGCGGATTCGTGGCTACGCGCTTGGTGCACCACGACACCGTGGTCGTGACGGCGCACGAGGACGTCGATCCGAACCTGGCCGCGACCGATCCCGAGGCCAACCTGCCGCCGATCCAGACGCCGGGTCTGACTCCGACTCCGACGCTGACGCCGACGCCGACGCCGACTCCGAACGCGAACGCCGCGTTCTCCCCCGAACCCACTCCGCCCACCCCCGCCCTTCTCTCCGCCCCGCACGCCGCGCCCACGCGCGAGTCGCGCAACGAGCGTGAGCGCCAGCTCGCCGACGCCCGCCGGATCGCCAAGGGACACATGAGCGACGCGCGCGCGCTGAAGAGCTGGGCAACGACGGCGTACAAGGCCGGCGAGCTCCGTGAGGCGCGCCGGGCCGCCGAAGCGTGGACCTTGCACGACGGGACCGCGGAGCCGCGCGTCTTCCTCGCGACAGTCCTCGACGCGAGCGGCAAGAAGAGCGACGCCCGCGTCGTCCTCGAGGAGTGGCTCCAGGTGCATCCCGATTCGACCGAAGCGCGCGCGCTCCACGCGCGCCTCGGCGGGCCGATGACGCAGGATCCGACCGGCAAGAAGCAGATCGCGCGCCGCTGACGGTTCGCGCTCAGCGAAGGACGGGGGAGATCCTGCAACCGCCGTTCACGCAGTCCGGTTTGATCGGCGCGGCGGGGCAGGCGTACTCCACCGTCCGGTACACGCAGGTGCCCGCGTCGCACTCGCCGCCCGTGTAGAAGCGGAGCCAGTGGTCGTCGAGGCACACCGACGGCGGCAGCGGGCACGTGACTCCGCCGTCGGTCGCGCATGCCACGACCGGCGGCGGCCCACCGTCGGGGGCGACGCCGGCATCCGAGAGAGCGACGTCGACGGTGACGACGTCGAAGACCACCCCGCCGTCGTTGCCGGGGGGAATCGCGACCGTTCCGTCGGCCTCGCCACCGTCCGTCGAACCGACGGAGCCTGGCGCGTCCACGCGGCCGCACGCCACGAGCACGCCAAGGGCGAGGCCGCCGCCCGCGAGCGACGCGAGCAGGAGGCGGGCCAAACGGTAATCGGAAGCGAAAAGGAGATGGCGGCTGGAGAAGCGGTTCATCGGCACCGCAGTATGGCCCGGGCCGGAGACTTCCGTCTCGCCGCCCCCTACGATGGCCGTGTGAGCCGGCTCCACAACGCGGTGGCGGCGTTCGCCGTCCTCCTGCCGCTCGCCGGCGTCCTGGGTGACGCTGGCCTGGCGTTCACGATGTACGCGTCGAGTGTCACCTACCGGCTGGCGCTCACCGGGACGGACGAGGAGGGACGACGCCATGCCATCGCGCCCACCGCGCTCGCCATGCGCGCGACGCCGTCGGCGGCGCCGTTCTTCGCGGGGGCCGACAACCTCCGCCGGACCTACGAGGTACGCGCGCTCCGCGTGCGGCTCCCCGAGGTGGCGCGCCTCGCGTGCGCGGCCGACGGCGGGCGGGCGCACCGCGTCGAGGTCCTGCTCGAAGAGCACGCCGCGGATGGTGCGCTGCGAACGAGCCGCGCGGAGGCCGCGTGCACGAAGTAGCGCGCCCGCTCGCGCTCGCGCGCATCGCCCTCGGCGCGGTCTTCCTCGCGCGGACGACGCCCCTCGCGAACGCCCTGCCGTTCCCGCTGGCGGCCGTGCGCGGGCCCCTCTTCGGGTGGCCCGAGCCCGGCTGGCCCTTCGCGTGGGCCGGCCTCGTCCTGCCGGACGGCGTGCGCAGCGTCGCGTGCCTCCTGCGGACGCTCGCGGCCGTCTGCTTTCTTCTCGGCGTCCGCGCGCGCGTCGCGGGCCTCGTCGCCGGCGCGTGCGGCTTCGTCGCCATGTCGCAAGATCCATTCGGCTTCGTCTTCACGCTGCACACCTTGTTTCTCGGGACGATGGTGCTCGCCCTGACCGACGCCGCGAGCGATCTCGCGCTCGTCCCCGAGCGTCCACTCGGCGCCGCATCCGGCGCGCGCCTCGCCCACGTGTTCGTCGCGTCGATCTACGCGTGGTCGGCCCTCGCGAAGGCGCAGCCCGAGTGGCTAACCGGCGACACGCTGCGGGCACTCGCCGAGGACGGCTTCCTGACCGCGCCGGCCGCGCGCCTCCTCCTCGCCTACCCCGGGCTTCGCGCGGCCGCCGCGTGGTCGGTCTTTGCCGTCGAGGCCGCGCTCCCGGTGCTCCTCCTCGCGGCGCGGACGCGGCAGGCCGCCGTGGCGCTCGCGTGCGCGATGCACCTGGGTTTCGAGGCCGTCGCCCGGCCGGACGTGATGGGCCTGGTCATGGCCGCGCTCCTCGTCACCTTCCTGCGGTCGCCCCCACCCCGCCGAGCATCGCGCCGGTGGCCCGATCGAGGACGTCGAGGCGACCGGGCCGCGGCACGTACAGGCGCGACGCCGACACCACGAGAAAGCGCGGCCCCATCGGGTGGTTGATGGTCGGCAGCGCGGCCTCCCAGAGGCGCGCGCCGTCCTTCGCCGCGAGCGCGACGACGTGCGGGCTCGGCCCGTATCCGTACGTCGCGAACACGGTCGCCGCGTCGGCCTCGGCGACGTCCTCGTCGTTCGCGTCCACCGCAGAATCCCGGGAGACCGGCGCCCGCCAGCGCACGGCGCCGGTCGAGAGCGAGAACGCCAGCACCTCGGGCGCGGGCCGCGGCGCCGCCCGGCCGAGCGCGACGCCGAGGTCGCCGACGCCGAGCGCGCGAATCGGCGAGAAGCCGGGGAAGCTCATGGCGCGCGCGCGCGCCGGCTCGATGCACGCGCTCTGCGACGCGGGCGCCAAGGTGCACTTCAGGCGGGCCGGACCCGGCGGCGGCACCCACGCGGGTGGGGGCGAGACCTTCGCGCGACCTGCTACGGCGTCGTAGAGGACGCCGGCGCCGGCGCGGACCTCGATGAACGCCTCCTTCTCGCCGTTCACCCAGATGCCCGTCGCGTGGTCGGCCAGCTCGACGATGTGCGTCTCGCGCCCGGTCGCGCCGTCGTACACGTGCAGGACCGGGCGCGTGTCGCCCACGAGGACGTGTCTGCCGACGATCGCGAACTGTGGGGGAGTCTCGATGCTGCGGAGATCGAACGGGCCCGCGTGCCACAGCTCGTGCATGTCGTCACCCGAGAACGCGCCGACGAAGAGCGCCGACGTCGCCCCGCTGAGCTGGATGTAGCGCCCGACGAAGTCCTCGGCGGGTGCCGCGTCGAGGTGACCGAAGGCGACGCCGCCCGGGCCGTCGAACGTCGGGGGCATGACGAACCCCACCGCCACCTCCCGACGCGCCCGCAGCACGAGCAGCGCCGCCACCGCGGAAGCGGCGAGCACGACGAGCGCAACCGTTACCAGGACCCACGGCACCGAAGACCGCCTGGCGCCGGCCGCGCTCGGCACCTGCACGTACTGAGGCTGCGGCGAGTGCGGCGGAATCCACGCGGCGACGGGGACGACGGGCCTGTCCGCCACCGGCGGCGAGCTCGGGCTGTGCATCGTCCGCGGCGAAGACTCTTCGCCCGGCGACTGCGGGCTCCGCATCGTGGGGTCCGCGCGAGGCGCGGTCCGCGAAGGCTCCGGCACGGTCGCCATGGGCACCGACGTCGGGATCGTGCGCGGCGGCTCGACGATCATCGGCGGATCGGTCCGGCGCGCAGGCGGCCCGCCCGTGGGGTACGCCGGGACCGGCTTCGTCTTGAAATGGTACCCGCACGCCGCGCAGATCATGTCCTGCTCGGAGCGCGGCGCATGACACGCCTCGCAGATCCCGAAGACACTCCCCGCGTTACCCATCCCAGCCAGGATACGTCAGGGCGGAGCGCACATGCCGGGCGGCGGCTTGTCGATCTGCTGGTGCCGCTGCTTGGCGTCCTGTCCGATCTTGGACTTGCCGAAGCGCGACTCGCACGCGGAAAACGCCAGCTTGGCGTTCACGCAGTCGTGGAGGACGAGGTACGCCTCGCCCATCCCGAAGAGCGTCTTGTCGAGGATCGGCGATCGCGGGAATTGCTTCAGGATGCGGTTGTACTCGCCGAGCGCGCTCGAGGGGCGGCCGTCCTGGGTGTCCCCCTCGCCGATGAGGTAGAGCGCGCGATCGGTCTGGTCGTCGGCCGGGTAGCGATCGGCGTACTCGTGGCCGAGGGTGCGGACGAGACCCCAGTCCTTTTTCGCAGTCGCCGCCTCGAGCGCGGCGAAGTGCGCCTTCTTGTCGGTAGGGATGACGACGGGCGGCGGCGGCGGCGTGGCCGGCTGCGCGCGCTTGAGCTCGTCGAGGCGGGCGTCGAGCTCACGGCGCGAGGCGGCGACGTCCTTGCCGACCGCGTCCAGGTTGTGTCTGAGCTCGTCGACCTTGCCGACGAGCTCGTTGATTCGCGCCTTCGACGTCATCAGGTCGGAGCCGTTGTCGGCGTTGGCGCGCAGCGCGTTGTCGAGGCGGGTCCGCGTCGCTTCGAGATCTGCGCGCAGCTGCACCGTCTGCGCGCGCTCCTCTTCGAGGCTCTTCTCCTGCTGAGCGCTCTTCGTCGCGAGCGCCTCGTGATCCTTCTGCATCGCGAACACGCCGCAGCCGGACGCGAGCCCCCCGAGCACGACGAGCGCCGCCACGCGCATCAGCGGACCTCGACGTCGACGCGGCGATCGTTGGCGTAGCCCGCTTCGTCGGCGCCGTTCGCGTCGAGCTTCCCGCGCGAGGACGTGCTGATCGCGCTGGCCGATAGGCCGAGGCCGATGAGGAAGTTCTTCACCCCCTCGGCGCGCTCGGCTCCGAGGCCCATGTTGAACTCGTACTCGCCGCGCGCGTCGCAGTGGCCGGTCAGGAGGACCCGGCGCCCCTTGAGCGTGCCGCTCGTGATGCAGGTCACGAGGCGCTGCAGCACCTCCTTCGACTCGGGGCGCAGCGCCGGCGACTCGTAGTCGAACTTCGGCGCCGGGAAATCCGTGCAGCCCGGGCCGCCGCTGGACGGCGCGACGCAGTGTCCGTTCTGGCACTTCTCGCCCGCGCCCTTGCACGCATGCTCGTCGTCGCACTCCACCGGCGCCTTCGACGTGACCTTCGCGGGGCCGCAGCGGTGATCCTTGCCGCAGTCGCCGCCACCCTCGCAGGCGTGGCTGTCGTCGCAGTAGCCCTTGATCTTCGTGCACGCGCCAGCGTTGCACTCCTGACCGGCGGCGCAGTCCTTGTCTTTGCGGCACTGCTGGCAGATGTGGTTGATGCAGAAGCGACCGTGGTCCGCGGGCAGGCCCTCGGCGTTGCAATGGTCGTCGTTGTCGCAACTCGGATATTTCGGCCCGCCGCACCCGAGCGCAATGACGGTGCCGAGGAGGGCAATAATCGCGACCAAGAGGACGTTTCGGGGTAAACGGGCCATGTGGGTCTTAAACCGCAGATCGGCGAGGTTTCCTAGCCTCAAGTTTTGGGGTAGGTGAACCAGGCCTTGGCAACGGCAGAAGTTACAGACCTCGACACGAGTATTCTCGTACAAAGGCCGTACCGGTCCATCCTCCGGCTCGCGACGCCGACGGTCATCGCCATGCTCCTGCAGAGCGCGGTGAACGAGATCGACGTGATCTTCTTCTCGCACCTCCCCTGCCCGGCCGGCGGCATCTGCGAGTCGAGCAACGGCCAGGCCGCGCTCCTCCCGTCGCTCATCATCGTGTGGCTCTTCGGCGGCTCGCTCTCGGCCATCAGCGTCGGCACGCAGTCGTTGACCGCGCGGCGCTACGCCGAGCGCGACTTCGACGCGGCGGGCGCCGTGCTCACGAACGCCGTGTTTTTCTGCCTCGTCGCCGGGATCCTCGCGTCCGTGCTCGGCGCATTCGTGATCCCGCGCCTCCTCGGCGCCATGATCGAGGTGCCGGAGGTGCGCGACACGGCGATCGCCTACTCGAACTGGCGCCTCATGGGGATCATGTCGATGGCCATGACCCAGGCCATCAAGGCGTTCTTCGACGGCATCGGCAAGACGCACGTGCACCTCGTGGCTTCCATCGTGATGAACGTGGTCAACGTGGTCTTCTGCATCGCGTTCGTCTTCGGCCACTTCGGCGCGCCGCGGCTGGGGGCGCCGGGGGCAGGCCTGTCGGCCTTCTTGGCGACCTGGATCGGCCTTTTCATCATGATGTTCTACGGTTGGGGTGAACGGCGTCGCTACACCCCGATTCGCCTGTCGAACATCTCGCTGCGTCTCACGTGGGACCTGCTGAAGCTGAGCATCCCCGCCGCCGTGGCGACCAGCGTGATGATGCTCGGGTTCGGGCTCTTCTCGCGCATCGTCGGTAAACTCGACGCGCTCGCAGGGGAGGTCGGCTCCGAAGCCGTAAACAGCGCGGCAACGACCAATATCGTCGAGATCCTGAAGCTCACCTTCACCGCGTGCATCGCCTTCGGAACGTCCACCGCTACCCTCGTCAGCCAGTCGCTCGGCCGAAAGCGGCCGGGGGACGCGGCGGCGTTCGGCTGGGCGAGCGTTCGCCTCGGGCTCGCCATCTTCGGCGTCATCGGGCTCTGCGAGGGCGTTCTCTTCACCGAGCCGGTCGTGAACTTCTTCAGCCGCTCCGACGCCGTGCGCGCCGCGATGATGTCGCCGATGCGAATCATGGGAATCGTCACACCGATCATCGCGGTGGCGATGATCCTGAGCGAAGCGCTCTTCGGGGCGGGGAACACACGCTTCGTGGCGCTCGCGCAGCTCATCCTGATTTTCGGTGTGCTCGTGCCCGGCGCTTGGCTCTTGGGGCTGAACGCGCACATGGGGCTCGTGGGGATCTGGACGGCCGCCTGCGTCTACTCCGTCCTCGCCGCCATCACGATGACCGTGAAATTCCAGCGTGGCGACTGGAAGGCGATCAAGCTCTAAGCTACCCCGCGTAGCCCCACGGCATCGCTTCGAGCACGCTGCGTGCGCGGGAGGCTATCCGCTCGTCGAGGCGACCGCGCGAGGCGCCGTCGAGCGCCTGCGCGAGCTCGGCGGCCGAGTCGAAGCGATCGTCGGGGCTCTTGGCGAGGGCGATGGCGAGGACGAGCTCCACCTCCTCGCCGACGATCGCCACGTCGCTGGGCCGCGGCGGCATCGCGTGGACGACCTTGTAGAGGATCTCCACGCTCGTATCCCCCGCGAAGGGCGGGCGTCCGGTGAGCGCGCGGTAGGCGATGACGCCCAGCGCGAACAGATCGGCGCGGTGGTCCACCTTCTCGCCGGCCGCTTGCTCCGGCGCCATGTTCGCCGGGGTGCCGACGATGGCGCCCTGCGTGAGCGTGCCGTCGTGGGCGAGGAGCTTGGAGACGCCGAAATCGAGGATCTTCCAGATCTCCTGCGTGCCCACCTTCGCCAAGAAGAGGTTCCGGGGCTTCAGGTCGCGATGGACGACGCCCGCCGCGCGCGCCGCGTCGAGGCCGACGCCGACCTGACGCAGCATCGTGAGCACGCGGCGCATCGGCATGCGCTTGTGCGCGCGGAGGTACTCGGCGAGATCCTCGCCGTGGAGCAGCTCCATCGCCAGGTACGGCACGGGCGCGGTCGTCCCCGCCGACTCGAGGAGCTTCACGACGTTCGGGCAGTTGAGGCGCCCGACGATCTCCGCCTCGCGGAAGAAGCGCTGCACGAGCTCCGGCTCGGCGAGCAGCTCGGCGTGCAGGAGCTTCACCGCCGCCTCCCCGCCCCCTGCGGCCGCGCGCGCATCGTACACCTCGCCCATCGCGCCGCGGCCGATCACCTTGCCGAGGCGGTAGGGACCGACCAGCTCGCCGGAGTACCGCCCGATGCCTCCGACCCGCATCGCCTGCGCGAGATCCTGCCTCGCCTCCTTGAGGAGCGCGTCGCGCTGCGCGAGCGAGCGCAGCACCACGTCGTGCCGGGCGATGGCCTCCAGCGTCTCGCTGCGCGTGGCGCGCGCGATGGCGTAGGTTCCGATGAAGACCGACTCGGTGACGACGACGATGACCATCTTCGCGAACGGGCCGAGCGACGCGGCGGTGACGAGCCCGCGATCAGGCACGACGCCGAGGACGATGCCGAGGCCGAGCGCGGCGTACGCGACCAGGCAGGTGACGAGCACCGACTGCGTGGCGCGTGCGTGCTGGCCGGTGCTGAAGAAGAAGAGGCCGAAGGGCAAAATCGACGCCGCCGGTGAAAAGACGCCGTAATACGCGATGCCGGCGAACGCCGCGGCGATGCACACGTAGGCGGCAAGCACCGCACGAGGCATCGTGTAGGCCGCGTCGTCGCGGAGCTTTCCCAGCATCCACGCGCAGGCGACGATGACGCCGAGCGCGGTCGCGACGAACGCGTACTTGAGGAGCGGATCGCCCCCCAGCACCGCCAGCACCGCCAGCTGCGAGATCGCGAGCCCGATGGCCAGGCGCATGAAGACGCGCGTGCGACCGATCTCCTGCAGGAGCAAGGTCTCGCGCGGCGTCGACAGCGAAAGGCCGCTCGTGCCGTCGCTCGAGCGCCCGTGCGAGGCCGACTGCGAGGACGGCCCCTGGCTAGGTCGCTCCACCGCAGCCGCGACGCGCTCGATCTCCGTCGCGCTCGCCGAAGGGCGCTTCTCGGTCGGCGCTTCGTCCCCTTCTCCCCCGTACGGCATGCCGCCGACATCCTAGAACAGGAGGAGGAGCTTCAGTGCCCCTTCAGGAAGTCGAGGCAGGCGCGATCCTTGAGCCCGTCGCAGGCCGCCGTGAGGAGGCGCACGTCGTCGTCCGAGGCCATTCCGCTCGCGACGACGGGCAGGAGCAACGCCTTCACCGTGGCGGGATCATCACCGAGGAGGGCCTCACGCGCGTCGTCGGTGACCTGGGGCGTGGGCGTCGGATCGAACGCCCCAGGACGCATGAGAGGGCTCGTCGCCGCGTGCTCGAACGTGCGGGTCACGCGCGCCGCGTGGCCGACCCTCGTCTCCGTCGCGGCTTCGGCGGCCACGCTGCCCGTCAGCGTGACGACGATTCCGGCGACGAAGCACGAAGCCCCGATCGCCGCCGCGATCATCCACCGACGATCTCGCGGGATGATGTGGCTGAGATCACGAGCCTGACGGTACGGCGACACGTGCGGGTGCTGCGGAAACGACATCCCTAACCCTGAACCGCCCACCATGCTCCGGCAACCCATCCAGCCTAAATGGGTAGGTGGCGGGTGGTTTTCGTGGGGCGCCGCTATCGGCGAAACATTCCCGTCACCTAGAGCCGTCCTTCTTGGCGGGGCTCGCGCCCATCATCTTCAGGAGCTCGTCCTCGCTCTCGTTGCCCGTCATCGCGGCGTCTCCCGCGGTCGCAGGCTTCGCAGCGGCGTCGGCGCCGCCGCCCATCATCTTGCGCATCAGCTCCTCTACGCTGTCGTCGGCGGGGCTGCCGGCATCGTGGAGTTTTCCAGCGTCACCACCGCCGACGCCCATCGCCCTCAACATCGCCGCCTCGTCCTCGTCGATCGGCGCGCCCGCGTCCTCGGTCCCGGTGGGCGTCGTGGGGATGGCCACCGGCGCGAGGCCGTTCGGCCACGCCTTCTTGTCGGCCTCGCTGCACGGCAGCGGGTTCAACCTATCGTGCTGCACGCACTCGAGCAGCCACGCCTCGCGCGGAGGCACGCCGCGCTCGATCGCGTCTTTCCGCTGGGCCTCGATGTTCCCGAGCACGAGCACGTCGCTGATGCGCGGGATGTAACTCACGAGGAAGAGCGCGATGGTCAGGATACCGGCGAACGGCAGCACGACCTTGTAGAGGCTCACCACGGGCCGGCCGAAACGGAAGCTCGAGATGAACAGGTTGAGGCCGAGCGGCGGCAGGCAGAACGCGAGCTCGAGGTTCAGGATGAAGATGATCGCGACATGGAACGGCCCGAGCCCGAAGTGCGCCGCGAACGGCAGCACCAGCGGCACGGCGACCAGGATCGCGCTGAATCCGTCCATGACCATGCCGAGCACGAGCAAGAACACGTTCATGACGATCAGGAACTGCCAGGCCTGGTCGAGCCCGCGCGCCAGCATGTAGCCCAAGATCTGGTCGGGGACCTTCTTGTCGATGACGAAGTTGATGAGCGCGTTCGCCATCGCCAGGATCAGGATGACGGCGCCGGCGAGGCTCATCGAGCTCTTCGCGATGCGGACGAGATCCTTCTTGATCGACAGATCCTTGTAGACGAAAAATTCGATGAACACGGCGTAGAGCGCCACGAGGCCGGCGACCTCGTCGATCTGCGCGAGGCCCGTCGAAAGCGCCACAGCGAGGAGCGCGCCGATGCCGAGCTCCCACTTGATCATCCAGAGGCCCTTGCCCATCTTGACGGGGTCGATCTTCTGGAGCGGGATCTTCTCCTTGATGCCGACGTAGACGCCGTATGCGGAGAGCATGACGAGGACGAGCAGACCCGGCGCGAGGACGGCTTTGAAGGCCAGCATCATGTCGATGCCGGCGACGAGCGAGTAGACCATCAGCGGGAGCGAGAGCGGCAAGAGGAGCCCGACCGAGCCGCTCGTCGTGACGATGCCGAGCGAGAACTTCTCGGAGTAGCCGGCCTGACGCAGCGCCGGGTAGAGGAGGCCGCCGATCGCGATGATGGTGACGCCGCTGCCGCCGGTGAAGAGCGTGAAGATGGCGCTCGCGAAGATGCACACGATCGCGAGGCCGCCCGGCATCCAGCCGATGAGCGCGTCCGACGCCTTCACGAGCCGCTCCGGCGTCTTCGACTCCGCGAGCACGTAGCCGACGAACGTGAAGAGCGGGATCGTGACGAGAATGGGCGAGCCCGCGAACTGCTCGTCCAAGATCTTCGCCGCGATGAAGCGCAGGTAGTGGTCCTGCGAATCGGGGCTCATGAACCACAGGATCTCGCTCGCACCGCCGAGGATGGCGAACAGCGGGGTCCCGAGGAGGGCGAGGGCGACGATACCCGCGGCGACGAACCCGCCGGCCCACCAGGTCAAGGCGACGACCGCGCCGATCGCGCCGAGGCTGAATTTACGGGCCTTCGCGGCCTTCGCCGCGTCGTCGGCGGCGGGGATCTGCGTCGAGCTCACGCCTCCTCCTTGGTGGCCGCGGCGACCGCGCTGGCTTCGTGAATGGCCAGGACCTCCGGCTCACCATGCGCGGCGTCCGGATCGACGATGATGTGCCCCGAGAGCACGAGGAGGGACCGGAGGACGAAGCGCAGGGCGATCACCACGAGCCCGAAGACGAAGATGAAGTCGATGTCCTTGGTGAGCAGGCCACGCGCGTCCTCGGCGCCGCCGGGGACGTTGACGGCCGGCATCTTCGTGAGCTCCGGCATGTCCGGCGAGAGCATCTGCGCCTGGATGTCCTCCTCCTTGTAGTGGGCGCGCCAGTTTCCCTCTTTCATCCACGCGTTCCAGTCGGCCGGGTGGAGGTACTGGTCGTATTTCTGCCCGGAGAGGACCTTGGGGAAGGTCATCAAATCGAGCGACATCTGGCGCCCGATCAGGAAGATATCGTTGCCGAGGTCGTGCTCGACCTTCGCGAGCTTGTCGGACGCCGTCGCGTCGCAGCGCTTCGTCGCGTCGTGGGCGCACGGCTGGTCCTTGGCGACGTGGAAGCTCTGGATCGCGATGTGATCGAAGAAGCCCCAGGCGCCGGCGAAGCAGACCGCGGCGGCCGTCATCCAGCCGAGGAGGGCGACGGGCACGCGCATCTTGGGGGTGAGGAAGCGCATGATGACGTCGACGTTGATGTGCTTGCCCTGCCCGGTCGCGATCGACGCGCCGAGGAGCGCGAGCCAGAGCGTGAGACGCGTCGCGAGGCCCGGCGTGCGGAGGCCGCCGAAGAGCGTGAAGATCGACGCGTTCTGGATCCAGTTCTGGACGTTCGAGGAGTAGCTGACGCCGACGTGCGCCCAGAGCTTGCCGGTGGCGAGGCCGACGAGCACCGCCAGCGTCGTCGCGATCTCGCGCTGCCGCAGCTCGAGGCGCGTCTTGCCGAGCTTGTGCACGATGCCGCCGAGCACCGCGGCGCCGATGAGCCCGCGCAGGACGACCCCCGAGGCGTTGCCCTCGGAGCTCATGCCGTTCAGCAGCACCCACACGACGAGCGCAGCAACGTTGGCGATGAGCACGGCGGCGCAGAGGCGCGCCTCGAGCTTCGTCCACGACGCGTCGAATCGGACGAGACGCTCCCCCCAGGCCTGCTTGGCGATTCCATCCGTCTTCGCTTCGTCGGTCATCGGCGCCCACGATAACGCGAACGCATGCCCGTGGTCACAAAGGCTGAGATGGGACACCTCGGGCGACGAGGCGGGGAACCGGGCACAAAATGACGCGCGGCGCCGTCCCCGGGGACGACGCCGCATCGTGCGCCGCGGGTTGCCTCTATTTGGCCAGCCGCTCGGCCTCGTCGTGGACCTCGGGCTTGAAGTGCGCGCCGCGGAGGCTCTGGCGGGTCTTGTGGAAGAGGGCCTTCCACTCGGCATGCTCGGCGTCGGTCGGCTCGTACGCCGTCATGCGCGCCTTGAGGCGTCCGTAGGCCGCGCCGTCTTCCTTCCGGATGCGCAGCGTGAGCGCGTCGCCGGCGACCTTGCCGGTCTCGATGAGGGCGGTCCGCGCGTCCTCGGGCAGGCCGACGAGCTTGGAGCCCTTGCCGTTCGCGAAGATGAGCGCGCCGATGCCGATCCCGCTCGGGGCCGTGTTGATGTGATCGAGGCGGCTCGCCCACTGGAGCTGCTCGGCCGCGAGCGCAGGCGCGTTCACGACGTTGATCTTGCCGCTGGTGAGGGCGGGCAGGACCTCGGGGACGGTCAGCGGGGTCGGGGTGACGTCGCCGATGTGCGAGTAGACCATCGGCTCGATGGGATCCCCCGCGAGGTGGAACGTGTTCTTGTGCTTGAGATCCGACGGGCGCCGGACCTCGAAGCCCTTCGTCATCATGTGGGCGATGCCGACGTCACCCCAGCCGAGGATCTTGAAATCGGCCTTCTCGAACTCGGCGTCGAAGTTCTTGCGCATCGAGTTGCGGGCGGTGTCGAGCTTCTCCCACGTCGGGAAGAGGCCGGGCATCTGGAGCACAAGGACGTGCTTGTAGATCTGCGCGAGACCGGTGGCCGTGATGGCTGCGCCGTCCAGCTGGCCCGTGCGCATCTTGCCGACCATGGCGCCCTCGTCGCCCTGCTGGCCGTTCCAGAAGAACTGGAGCTCGACCGCACCGTTGGTGCGCTCCTTGATGCCCTTCTGCCAGACCTTGAACACCTGACCCCACGGCGACTCCGCGGGCGCGAGCGTGCCGACCTTGAGCACCTCTCCGGCGCGGGCGACCGACGGGACGCTCACCAGGAGCGCGGCCGCGGCAAGAATCCACATGAATCTACGGATCATAAGTCCTCCATCGCGCGCGTAGACTTCCACAAGTAGGCCAAATTGCCAGGGGCATCGTGCGGGTCTGGCCACGGTTAGACGAATGAGACGCCTGAACGATGGACGGACCGCCGGCCCGAATTCAATGGGGATCGGCCGGGGCTTTTCCCGTATCCTCTTAAGAAGATGCGCGCCGCCCGACTCCTCGCCCTGTCCGCCGGAGCCCTGATGGGCTGCTCGGCCCTCATCGGGGTCAAGGACATCTACCTCGACGCCGACGCTGGACCGGGCGGCGGCGGCGGCGACAGCTCGACCGACGGATCGCTCTCGGATGGGCCTGTCGGGACCGATGGGCAGCCGCTCGATGACGGCGGGACGGTCGACACGGGCACGGACACCGGCACGTGCGGGGCCGATCTGCAGACGAGCGCCCAGAACTGCGGCCGCTGCGGGCACGACTGCCAGGGGGGCACCTGCACCAAGGGCAAGTGCGATCCGGTCACCCTCGCCTCGGGGCTCGACAACCCCGGCGGCATCGCGCTCGATGCCACGAACGTCTACTACACGACCGGAGGCGGCACCGGCGCGGTCGCGCTCGTCCCGAAGGCGGGGGGCCAGCCGAAGGGGCTGGCGACGGCGCAGACGAAGGCGCGCGGCGTCCAGGTCGAGGGCACGACGCTTTACTGGTCGAACGGCGACTACCCCTTTACCCCCGGAACGTACAAGGGCGGCGTCTGGAAGTGCACGCTGCCGGCCTGCACCACGCCCACGCTCCTCGCTCCCGGCGACTGGGCCTACAACGTCCAGCTTGCGAACGGCAAAGAGTACTTCTCGGCGTACAACGACGGCAAGGTCCTCGTCGCGCTGCCCGACGGCGGCGCCGGCGTCGTCGCCACGACGAACCACGCGTTCGGCCTCGGGGTCGACAGCACGCACGCGTATTACACGAGCTGGCAACCCAGCCTGTACCGCGCCGCCCTCGACGGCGGAGCGGGCGTCGAGGAAGCGGTGGGGCCGCTCAACTCGAAGACGGTCGGCTTCGTGACCCTGGACGCCACCCGGTTTTACTGGGCGTACACGGACGACGTCGACGCGGGGGCGAAGGTCTTCGGGGCGGCGAAGGCCGATCCGACCAACCGCGTGTCGTACGCGGGACCGGAGAGCATCGGCCCCGTCGGCATCGCAGTGGACGCGACGAACATTTACTGGGCGACCTCCGGAGGTTTCACCGGCGCGACGCCGAACGGCGACGGCAAGGTCTTCACGTGCCCGCTCGCCGGCTGCCCCGCCGGCGGGCCGATCCAGCTCGCCGACAAGCTCTACGACTCCGGGCCCATGGCCGTCGACGCGAACGCCGTCTACTGGTGCGAGTACGGGCAGGACGGGACTCCGAGCGGCAAGGTCCGCAAGGTCGCCAAGCCCTGATTTCCGCTTACTTCGCAGGCACCGGCGTCCCGCCCTGCGACATGTCCATTCCGCAGTCCATCATCCGCTGCTTGCCCAGGTAGCGCTTGGCGCGGCGCTTCGCGATCGTGTTGTTGAGGCGCTGGTCGGGATCGGGATCGTCGGTGGACAGGACCTCGTTCAGGAGCTTTTCGTAGAGAGCGCGGTCGGCCTTGAGGCAACCGTACGTCTGCGCGTAGGTGAGCTGCACGAGCAGCGTCTTGCGCTGGGTGATGGTGAGGAGCGAGTCGAAGAGCTTCTTCGCCTCGTCCATCTCCGCGATGATCGCGCGCGCGTGGTAGGCGGCCATCGCGAGCGTGCCGGTGTGGTGCATGTAGTCGGGATCGAGCTCGATGCTCCGCTCGACCATCGCGACGCCCACGTGGAGATCGGCGACGACCTCCGGCACGTCGCGGAGGAGGTTGGTCTTGGCGAGCCATGCGTAGCCGGTCCAGAAGAGGTTGCCGGAGTCGCTCTTCGAGGTGAACTTCTCGCGGAGCCACCTCTTCATCGTCTCTTCGTTCTTCCGTGCCGCCCCGAAGCCCTCGTCGGTGTGGGACAGGAGCTCGAGGCCGTAGAACACGCCGCGCTCGTACGCCATCTTCGCGCGCTTCTTGTGGTAGTCGACCTGCGCTTCGTCGCCGTGGTCGGCGGCGGCCTCCATGTCGTCCTCCGCGAACGCAAAGCCGTAGCCGACCCAGCCCTGCGTCAGCATGAAGAGGGCGTCCTCGTTCTTGGGGGCCAAGCGGTGCATGCCCTCGAACTGGACGAGGCCGGCCTGCGCGGCGCCGCGCGCCATCTCGTAGTCGCCGATGGTGTCGAACGCGCCGCTCGCGCGCCGGGTGGCTTCGATCTGGCCGTTGGTCAGCATCGCCTCGATGCAACCGAGGTTCGGGAGGGCAGCGGCGACGACGACGAGACCGAGGGCTAGGGCGGGCAGGCGCATGGGCGAGATTTGTATCACCGCGCCCGGCGGCCCGTCGATGGGTCAGCGCGGCGTGACCCTCGCAGCCACCATGAGCGTGCAGGCGGCCCGCGTGCGGACGCTGGCGTCGGCGTCGGCGAGGAGCGGCGCCCCGCGGGCGGAGCGGCCGAGGGCGGCGAGCGCGCCGGCGGCGGCCAGGCGCGCGTGCGGCTCCTTTGCCGCGAGCTCCTGCTCGAGCCAGGCCTGCACGCGCAGGTCGCCGGCGCGCGCTAGCTCCATCCGGGCGCGCGGCGCGATGTCCTCGTCGTCCTTGCGCGCGGCGAGGATCTCGAGCTCGCGCACGGCCTTGTCGCGCTCCTCCTTCACCTGCGCCAGCCGCCCGAGCGCCGCGACGCGCACCTGCGCGTCGACCTCGTCCTCGCCCGACGCCTTCCGGATGGCCGCGAGTGACGCGCCGGACATCGGCGCGATGGCGAGGGCGTGCATTCGATCGCGCCGCGTCGCGTTGTCGATCGTGCGCGTGAGGAGCGCGGCCGCGCTGGCCGCGAGCTCCTTGTCGGCGTGGGGCGCGCGCAGGGCGGCGCCCGCGCCGGCGATCGCGCCCGGACCGAGCCCGCCCGCGACGAGCACCGCCAGCGCCTCACGACCGCCCGCGGCGTAGAGCTTCGGGAGCGCCCAAGCGACCGCGATGTCCTCGCGCAGCGCGTCGTCGCCGGCCTGCCAGAGGTCGCGGAGCTCGGTGACGAGCGGCGTCGCGTTGCCGTCCAGCTTGAGGGCCGCGCGGAGGGCCTCGGTGCGGACCATCGGCTCCGGATCGAGCCGCGCGGCCTCGAGGAGCGCGTCGAGCTCGCGCGCGTCCATGGCCTCCGCCGCCGCCCGCATCGCGGCGCGACGCGACCGCGGGCCCGGATCGGTGAACGCCTTCTTTCGCGCAGCCGCGTCGTCGTCGCGGGTCAGCGTCCGGACCGCAACGGCGCGCCACGCGTCGTCGGGATCGACGAGCCAGGCGCGCGCCGTCGATTTGCCGAGTTGCCCGTCGTCGAAGAGCGCCATCGCCGCCTCCGCGCCGGCTTGATCGTGCGTCTTCATGCGCTCTTCGAGGGCCCCGTCGAGCTCGACGGCGCACGCGCGCGTCTCGCGGACGCGCTTGGTCGCGTCGTCCCCCTTCGCCGCGCGAAGCTCGCGATCGGCGACGGCGCGCGCGACCTTCGCGGCCTCGCCGTTCGACAGATCCCCGGCCTTCTCCCGCGCGCCCAGCTCGACGCGCAAAGCGGTGAGGTCACCCCGCTCCGCCGCGCGCATCACCGGCGAGCCGCCGCAAGCTCCGAGGACGAGGAGGCCCACGCAAAGGACGCGAGATCGCATACGAGAACGGGTACCGTAACTCGGCGGACTTCGCCACCACCGCCCGGTCCTCTTGCCCTCGTCGCCCACGCGCTCCGTGCCCCCGCACCTCGTCGTGAACCTCCGCGCCGGCCGTCTGGGCCGCGACGGGCCGCTCCTCGCCGCCCTCCGCCGGGCGGGCAGCGATGGGTGCATCTTGCATGAAACGGGTTCGCTCCCGGAGCTCGAAGCCGCCTCGCAGGCGATCGCCGAGGCGAGGCCGCACACCGTCCTCTTCGCCGGGGGCGACGGCTCGGCCATGGCCGGCCTCACCGCGCTCGTTGACGCCTACGCCGCGCACGACGGCGCACCGCTGCCGCGCGTCGGGCTCGTCCCCGGCGGCACAGTCTCGACGGTCGCGCGCAACTACGGCTTTCGCGGCGCGCCCGCCGCCTACGCCGCCCGCCTGGTCGCTTGCGCAACGGACGACGCGAGCCCGACCGTGCCCGCAGGGACGCTGCGCGTGGTCGACGACGCGGGCGTCGCGCGCGTCGGCTTCATCTTCGGCGGAGGCCTCGTCGCGCGCTTCTTCGAGCTGTACGAGGCGGACGGGGCGCGGGGCTACGCCGCGGCGGCCCGCATCGTGGCGCGCGTCTTCGCCAGCTCGTTCGTCCTCGGCGAAGCGGCGCGGCGGGTCCTCACGCCCTCGCCGGCGAAGATCACCCTGGACGGCGACGAGCAGCCCGCACGCGCGTACAGCCTCGTCGTCGCGGCGACCGTGCGCGATCTCGGCCTGGGAATGCGTGTCACGTACCGCGCGGGTGAGGATCCCGCGCGGGTGCACGTCGTCGCGAGCCCCCTCGGCGCACGCGCGCTGGGGCCCCAGATGCCGCTGGTGCTCCTCGGCCTGCGCCTCCTCGGCCGCGGCCACGTCGACGCGCTCGCGCGGGTCACCACGATCGAGTTGGCCGGAGCAGGCGCGCCCTTTATCCTGGACGGCGATCTCTTCCACGCCGAGCGCGTCACCATCGAGCCGGGTCCGACGCTCCAACTCGTCATCGCGTAGCCGACCGCGGCGAAGTACATTGCGGAGCGATGAAGCCCGTCGTCGTCCTCGGGACCTTGCTCGCGCTCGCGGTCGCGTGCGCGCCTGCCCCTCTGCCCCGTCCGCCGCCGGCACCCGCCGCCGCAGCGAGCGCGGCGTCCGACGCGTCGCCGCGCGGGGTGGCGGGGGCCGAGGTCGCGCCGCGACCGCCGCTCGCGCGGAAGGACCATCACGAGCGGGTGCTCTTCGGCAAGATGCTCCAGGACGACTACGGCTGGCTCCGGAACAAGGGCACCCCTGAGGTCGAGGCTTACCTGAACGCGGAAAACGACTACGCCGATGCGATGACCGCGGGGGCTGCGTCCCTCCAGAAGGCGCTCTACGACGAGATGCTCGCGCGCGTGAAGGAGGACGACGCGACGCCGCCGGTCAAGGACGGCGCTTGGCTCTACTACCGCCGCTACGAGCAGGGGAAGCAGTACGCCGTCCACTGCCGCAAGCGGGCGTCGGAGGCGAGCGCGCGCGCGCGCGAAGAGATCGTGCTCGACGTCAACGTCCTCGGGGCCAACGAGAAATTCGTCGACGTCGAGGAGATGCAGGTCTCCGACGACGGCAACCTCCTCGCCTACGCCATCGACACCGCCGGCTTCCGCCAGTTCGTCCTGAAGACGCGGGATCTCCGCACCGGCAAGGACGGCGTCGAGGCGATCCCGCGCGTGGACTTCCTCGCCTGGTCGAAGGATGCCAAGACCCTCCTCTACGTGACCGAGGACGCGCAGACCAAGCGGCCAAACAAGCTATTTTTGCACACCCTTGGAGGGGATGCCGCGAAGGATGTGCTCGTCTACGAAGAGAAGGACGAGCGCTTCGACCTCGAGCTCGAACGCACCCGAAGCCGCGCGTTCTTCGTCCTCACGAGCCAGAGCCGCACCACCACCGAGGTGCGTGTCATCGACACCGCCAAGCCCGCGGGCGCGCCCCGCGTCGTCGCGCCGCGCGAGCAGGGTCACGAATACTACGTCGACCACCGCGGCGACTCGTTCTACGTGCGCACGAACTCGGGCAACCGCAACTTTCGCGTCGTGAGCGCTCCGGTCGCCAGCCCCGGCCGCGCCCACTGGAAGGAGGTCATCGCCGCCCGCGAGGACGTCCTCCTCGACGACGTCCTCGCGTTCCAGGACCACCTCGCCATCTTCGAGCAGCAAGACGCCTTGCCGCAGCTCACCCTCTTCGACTTCAAGACCGGCAAGGCCACGCGGGTGGACCAGCCCGAGCCGATCTACGACGTGGCACACGATCAGAACCCCGAGCTCGCGACGTCCAAGATTCGCGTCCGCTACTCGTCGTTGAAGACGCCGCCTTCGTTCGTGGAGCTCGACGCGAGGACGAAGGCCCGCGTGGTCCTGAAGCAGCTCGATGTCCCCACCTACGATCCGAGCGCCTACGACACGAAGCGCTTGCAGACGACTGCGCGCGACGGCACCAAGGTGCCGGTGTCCCTCGTCTTCAAGAAGGGCACGACGCCCGACGGAACGCACCCGCTCTTCCTCGAAGGCTACGGCTCGTACGGCTACTCGCTCCCGCTGTCCTTCGCGCAGGAGCGCGTGTCACTCCTGGACCGCGGCTTCGTCTTCGCCCTCGCGCACATCCGCGGAGGCACGGACCTGGGAAAGAAGTGGCACGATCAGGGCCGCATGGCCGCCAAGATGAACACGTTCACCGACTTCATCGACGTCGCCGAGAGCCTGAAGAAGGACGGGTGGGCGAAGAAGGACGCGCTGGTCGTCGAGGGTCGGAGCGCCGGGGGCCTCCTGATGGGCGCCGTCACGAACCTGCGGCCGGAGCTGTTCCGGATGGTCCTCGCGTACGTCCCCTTCGTCGACGTCATGAACACGATGCTCGACGAAACGCTCCCGCTCACCGTGAGCGAGCTCGAGGAGTGGGGGGACCCGAAGAAGAAGGACGACTTCGAGACGATGCTCGCCTACAGCCCTTACGACAACGTCGCGGCCAAGGCGTACCCGACGATGCTCGTCCGAACGAGCTACAACGACAGCCAGGTCATGTACTGGGAGCCAGCGAAGTGGGTCGCTCGCCTCCGCGCGGCGAAGACGAACGACGCGCCGCTCCTCTTCAAGACCGACATGCAGCCGGCGGGGCACGGCGGGCACTCGGGGCGCTACGATCGCCTGAAGGACGCAGCCTTCGACTACGCGTTCGTGCTCTCGCAGCTGAACGCCGCGCGGTAGCCGCTCAGCCGCTCAGCCGCTCAGCCGCTTTGCTCGTTCGCTGCGGAGGGCGTCGGCCGCGAAGGCGAGGCCCTGCGCGTTCAGCTCGATGTCGAGCGCGAGGAGGGAGAGCTCTTCGGCGCCGAAGCGCGGCGCCTCCTCCAGGATGGCATCGCGCCACGCGGTCATGAGGCGCGTCTGGATCGCGGCCATGGTCTCGCTACCGCGCGAAGCGTCCTCGACCCACGCCCCGGCGCGGTCCACCAGCCGCCTCACCTGGGCGGCGATCGCCGCGCCGTCCTCGCACGTGTCGTAGTGGGTGAGGCAGACGAAACGGCGGCCGAGCGCGAGCACGCGGTCCAGGCTCTTGTTCGCCTCCTCGGCGTGAAACCCGGTCGGGCTCGTCGACGGCAGGGCGAAGCGACCGCGGCCCTGCAACGCCGGGTAGACGAGGCCGAACGTGTCGCCGGTGTACACGGTGTCGAGCGCCGGATCGTCGACGACGAAGTGGTGGAACGCGTGCCCGTACGTGTAGATGGCGCGAAGCTGAGCGTCGCCCAGGGGGAACGTCTCGCCGTCGTCCAGGGTGCGCACGCGCGCCTTGGGGATGGGGTCGAGCTTCCCGTAGAGCTCCGCGAAGCGCGCCGCCCCGTAGACGGCGGTGGCGCCCTGCACGAGCTTCTCCGGATCGATCAGGTTCTTCGCGGCCCGCGGGTGCGCGAGGAGCGTCGCGTTCGGGCATGCGGCGAGGAGCGCGCTGGCGCCTGCCGCATGATCCAGGTGCGCGTGCGTGACGACGACCCAGCGCACCTGCTCCGGCTTCTTGCCCTGCGCGGAGAGGGCGGCGAGCAGGCGCGGGAGCGCGTGGGCAGTGTGGGCCTCGACGAACGCGCACTCGTCCCCGGCGACGCGCAGGTAGCACGCGGTAAAGCGAGGGGTGACGTCGGCGTCGATGGTGAACCGTTCATGGCGCAGCATGGCGGCCGATTCTACGTGAACATGGTCACAGGGAGCGCAAGTACGCCGCGAGATCTCCGATCTCGCCGCCGGAGAGCCGACTCGTGTCCGCCATCGCGGGGCTGCCGCGCAGGAGGTCCTCCAGCGTCGCGAAGCGCCCGTCGTGAAAGTACGGCGCGGTGCCGCCGACGTGGCGGAGCGAGGGGGTCTCGAAGGCCGCGTGGACATCGCCGCGCGCCTTCTTGCCGACGACGTGGCGCGCGCCGTCGCTCAGGCCCCGCGATGGATCGTGGCAGTCGCGGCAGCCGGTATCGTACGAGTCGAAGAGCTTCTTGCCGTTCGCGACGCGCGCCTCGTCGCCACGAGGAGCAGGCGGCGGGGCCATTTGCGCGAGGTACGCGAGGAGCGCGTACAGCGAGGCGTCGTCGAGGCCTTGGCCGCCGAGCCGCGCGAGCGTCTGTTTCAGGTGCACCCGGACGGTCTCGGCCGAGCCCGTCCATCCGAACGGTGGCGTGTCGTCGAGGCGTCCGGCCAGCATAGGGGTCTGTCGCGGACCGTCGGGGCTGGACCAGACCAGACCGTCGTCGCGCCCGTCGGGGTGGCAGCTCGCGCACGCGCGCCCGTCGGCGCTGATGTGGCGCGAGTCGGTGCGATGAAAGAGGCGGCGGCCCACCTCGAACGGCGTGGGCGGGCGCTCGGTGGTGTCGGAGACCACCGCGAAGCCGTCGAGCCCACCGTCCTCGAGGCGCGTGAGGACACGATCGAACGTGGACCAGACGAAGATGCGCATGTCCGCGAACGCGACACCGGTAGGTCCGTGGGCCACGTGCGCGCGCAAGACGAGCTTGCGATCGGGCTCGGTGGCCAAGCCGTCGTATTCGACGACCTCGTCGCTGCCGAGGCACGTCACGAAGACACGTCCATTCGGCGTCGTCTTCGCGGCGCGGGGGAGGAGACAGTGGCTTTCGCCGGTCGCCGTGGGGAGCGCGGGCGTCGCCTTCGACTCCCCGACTTCGAGCGTCGCGAGGTAAGGGACCGCCGCAGGCCGCGGACCCGCGAACGCGCCACCGAATCCGCCGCCGTACCCCGCGCTCCGCATCGGCGGAGGCTCGAGCTTCGCGCCTCGCATCGTCGGCGCGTCGGTCGGCGCCACGAGGACCTCGGGCAAGAAGATCCGTTCGCCCGTGGACGTGGCCAGGTACGCGAGCGAGAACCCCTGGCTCGCCAGGCGCGGTCGATGGCTCTCCGTGCTCGGCGACAGCGCCGCGCCCTCCCCCAGGTTGCCGAAGAACGCGTCGACGCGAGCGTCCCTCGTGCCGAGCCCGTCGAAGGATAACCCCCTCTCGGACACCGCTCCCTTGCGTCGGTCGACGACGGACAGGCGCGACCCCACCGCGTGGGAAACGTAAAGGCGTCCGTCTTGCCCGGCGACCACGGCTCGGGGCTCCCTCGGCAGCTCGAACCGAGCGACGCGCGCCTTCGCCGCGATCGACACAACGTCGAGCGCATGACCCCACGCGCAGACCACGAACAGAGCGTCGCCGTCGTCGTTCGTGGACACCGGCTCGGAGCAGACGTCGACCGTCGCGCTCACGCGGAGGCCGGAAGGCGCGGCCTCGAGAAACGCGACCTCCGCCTGCTCGCGCAGCGTCACCGCGAGCTCTCCGTTGGGCAGCACGCGGACGCTCGACGGCTTGCCGTTCACCTGGGTGCGGCTGACGAAGCGCATGTCGTCGGTCGAGAACGTGAGGATGGCCGAGCGGTCTTCGTCGGCCACGAAGGCGAGGGATTGCTTCTTGATTCGACCCAGCGCCAGCGTGTGGCTTGGACCGGCGCTCTCGTCGCCCTGCGCGATCTTGTAGGGAGCTGCAAGGAGAGGAGCCGCGGTCGACGCAACGACCGTGCCCGCGCCTGGCGCGGCAGAGCGGAGCAGGAGCAGAGGAAGAGCCAGGATCCACGCGCGCATCGGTGATGCGACAACGCGGCGAACGAAAAGTTCCCGTGCGCTTCGCGCGCCCACGCCGCTCGTCACGAAATCCGAGCGTCGAGCGATGACCGAGAACCAGTGACGCCGGGCCGGCGCACGCCGCTGAACGCGTTTCTCCACGCCACGTGCATGAAGCCCGCTTCGGTGTGCGATTGGTTCGGAAGCGCAGGCCGCGACGGCGGCTGGCTCGTTTGCCCCGCAGGAAACTCGACCTGCTACGGCGAGCCGACTGGAGCGGCACGGCCGGTACGAAGGCCGCGCACCTCGAGAGCGCGCTCGAGAAGGTAGAAGCGTCTGTCGAGCCCTTCGTCGACGCTCGACCGGGGGTCCTGATCGGGTGGTCACGTGGCGCCTTCGCCGCGCGCGACATCCTCTACGTAGCGGCGTCCGAGAAGGCGCACGCGAGGCTCACTACGCGCTTCCGTGGCCTCGTCCTCCTCGCAGCCCACGTGAGCCCGGAGGCATCGCGCCTGCGCGCGGCGGGGACTCGACGCGTCGTCATGGCGGCGGGCGAGTACGACGGTGCGCGTCCCACGATGACGGCCGCGGTCGCGGCCCTGTCGCGCGCCGGCATCGAAGCGCGCTACGTCTCCCTCGGCAACATCGGACACAAGTGGCCGGAAGACTTCGACGCGCGCCTCGGCGCGTCGATCACCTGGGCTGGATCCGACGACTGAGCCCCCCAATCTGCCACC
>JANYHK010000018.1 GCA_025359105.1 Myxococcales bacterium
GCGCCCATCGCCTTCAGCTTCATCTACCTCCGCCTCACGAAGCAGCCCGTGGTCGCCACGCCGAGCTGAAGCGACGCGCGGGGAATCACCGGGGCCTCGTTTCACGGGCTCGGACGCCGCGCGAGCTTTGCCCCGGCGCGCAAAGTTGCTACTGCGGACGCCGAGCCTCCCGGCCTGCCCAGGCCACGGCGCCCCCCATGAGCGAACCTTCGATCCCGCCCGACGACGAGCCCGAGTCCACCCCGGATCCGGCTGATCCCGCTCCCGCGATCGTCGCCCCCGAGGGCGAGCCGCCGCTCTTGCCCGTGGGAAATAGCCTTCGTTTGGGCCGCGGATCGATCGCCATCGCCGTCGGCGCCGTCGGCGCGTTCGTGCTCATGGCCGTCCAGGCGCAGCTCCGCTTCGGCGTCCCCCTGGGCGCGCTCGCCGTCCTGATCGCCACCTTCGGCGTGCTCGATCTGACGGGCTCCTTCGACGACAGCGAGGACCGCGTCGCCGGCCGCGCCACCCTCGCGCAGCTCGCGCGCCCGCTCGGCCTCTTCCTCGGCGGCGCCTTCGCGCTGTGGAGCCTCATCACCCTCGCGGTCGCGGGACGCCTCGATTTCCCGGGGTTTCATCATCCGGTCCTCACCGCCGGCGTGCTCGTCCCGTCCGCGTTCCTGACGGCGATCGTCGGGGCCTATCGCATCGGCGAGGCCCTCTCGGTCTGGGACAAGCTGCCTGACGGATCGACAAGGCCTCTCCTGCGCCGCCACGGCTTCTGGCTGATCACGGCGATGACGCTGGTGTACCTGCCCTCGCTCGGAAGCCACTCGCTCAGCGATCCCTGGGAGACCCACTATGGCGAGGTGTCGCGCGAGATCCTCTCACGCAACGACTGGATCTCCCTCTGGTGGGCGCAGGACGGGTGGTTCTGGTCCAAGCCCATCCTGAACTTCTGGATGCAGTCGCTCTCGATGGCGTCGCTCGGCACGCACTACAAGAGCGACATGATGATGACCGGGCTCGCCGGTCACATGGCCCACCCCGAGTGGGTCGTGCGCGCGCCGAACGTGCTCCTCACGATCCTCGCGATGTACCTCATCTACAAGGGCGTCGCGAAGGTGTTCGGGCGCCGCGCGGGGCTGCTCGGCGCGTTCGTCCTCGCGACGACGCCCGACTGGTTCTTCCTCGCGCACCAGACGATGACGGACATGCCGTTCGTCGCGGCGATGACGGCGGCGATGGGCCTGCTCATGCTCGGCCTCAACACCGACGAAGAGCTGCGCACGCGCCTCTACCAGCTCGACGTCGGGCCGCTCAAGCTGCGCCTGTCCGGCTGGCACCTGGCGTTCGGCACGATCCTCATCTGCGCGATCCCGCAGATCCTCTACCTCGCGTCGCGCAACCTCGAGCTCGTCCTCCACGGCGACGGCCCGCACGGCTTCCGCGTGCACTACGACGAGTTCCGGAGCGGCTCGGCGGGCAACTGCGGCCTGCCCGGCAACGAGGCGTGCAACCTCGTGAACCCCGCGTCCATCCCCAAGGGCGTGGTGCCGCACCCTATCGGCTTCATGCCGAACGTCGTGCGCCTCTTCGGCTCGTTCGAGCCCATCCTCCAGGCGCTCGTCTGGTCGATCGTCGCCGGGGCCCTCCTCTACATCAACTGGGGCGAGCGCCGCGTGCGCCGCCTCTACTACATCGCAGCCTGGTTTTTCGCGGCGATCGCGACGATGGGCAAGGGGCCGGCGGGCTTCGGCATCCCCATCATCTGCGTGTTCGCGTACCTGGCGACGAAGAAGCGCTGGAGCGAGCTGCTCAAGGTCGAGATGCTGAGCGGCCTGCTCGTGATCCTCTGCGTCGCGATCCCGTGGTGGGTCGCGATGTACGTGCGGCACGGCCCGCCGTTCACCGATCGCATCATCTTCCACGACATGTTCAACCGCGCGTTCAACCACGTTCACGACACGAACGAGGGGGACGACACGAGCTTCCGCTTCTACTTGTGGCAGCTCGGCTACGCGCTGTTCCCGTGGACCGGCCTGGCCCCACTGGGGCTCGTGTGGTGGGCGCGCCGGAGCGACTCGGCGGATCAAGGGCGCGGCGACGCGTCGGTGTTCCTCGCGATGTGGTTCGTCTTCGGCTTCGCGCTCTTCTCGTTCATGGGCACCAAGTTCCACCACTACATCTTCCCGGCCGTGCCGCCGGCGGCGATGCTCGTGGGCGTCGTCCTCTCCGACATGCTCGGCGAGCGCACGATCGCGAAGCCGGGGCGCCTCGCGGGGTACCTGGCGGGGGTCACCTCGGGGCTCGTGATCGCGCTCGTGGGCGTCGTTCGCTACACGACCGGCTCGATCTTCGGCACGAAGGACATGACCGCGCCACTGCCGACGAGTCCGCTCGTCGGGAAGGAGGCGCTGGAGGCGGCCGGCGTCGGCAAGGACCACGCGATCGGCATCGGCCTCGTGCTCCTCGGCGTCGTCGTCCTCGTCGCCTGCGCGCGGGCCCTCCGCGCGAGCCCCGCGGACGACGCCGCCGCGCAGACCGAAGCCGGCCTCGTGCCGGGCAACTCGCCCGACGACATTCGCCGCCGCATGCACGAGCGCCTCATGGTCGGCGGCGCGACGGTGGCCGGCGCGTTCTTGCTCCTGCTCGTCGTGCGCGATCTGGTCATCAAGCCCGACGGCGCCGATCAGCCGGGGGCGATCCGGCTGCTCCAGCTCTTCACGTACAACTACCGGCGCTCGTGGCCGGAGACGCTCGACTTCGCCGGGGCCCTCACGGCGTTCGGCGTCCTGTCGTTCGTCGTCCTCCTCGCGATCGCGGTCGTCAAGGTGCGGCACCACGCGATCGCGGCGATGCTCGCGCTCGCGGGGATTTGGGGCGTGTGGGGCGTCGACGTCTACATGGCCAAGACGGCGCCGCACTGGGGCCAGCACGAGGTCATCGAGGCGTACTACGTGAACCGGCAGAGCGCCGAGGAGCCGCTCGTCGCCTACCAGATGAACTGGAAGGGGGAGAACTTCTACACGTCGAACCACATCCCCGCGTTCGTCTCGAGCGGCGCCAACTTCACCACCTGGATGAAGACGCAGCGCGAGAAGGGCGTGAAGGTCATGTACTTCGTGACGGAGCACAGCCGCACCGGCGGCCTCCGCAGCGAAGTGGGCGGCAAGGCCTACCGCGAGGTCACCGACAAGGCGACGTGCAACAAGTTCGTCCTGGTCCGCGCCGAGCTTTAGGTTCCCCGTGCGACTCTTCCTGCTCCTCCTGGTTTGTTTGCTCGGCCTCACGGCCTGCGAGGCCGCGCCCGCGGAGTCACCCGACGAGGTCGTCGCGCGCGAGAATGCCCGCGTGGCGGCGGCCAAGCGCCGGGCGGAATCGCAGGATCGCCAGGAGCGCGTCGACACCGCGAAGAAGCAGCGGGCCGAGGCGGACGCGCGCGCCGCCGCCGAGCGGGACGAGCAGCAGAAGAAGGCGAACGCGCAGCGCAGGAAGGACTCCGAGAAGGAAGCCACCTGCGCGACCGATCGCGCCGAGCGCCGCAAGCACGTGCAAGAGGCCGTCGACCGCGCCATGAAGGAGAAGGCCCGCTCCCTCGAGCTCGACGCGTACGTCGCGCGGAGCTGTCAGCGCAAGGACGTCCTCGACTTCAAGACGGAGCAGTACGTCGACGACAAGGGCTTCGTCGCGACGCGCCAGATCCAGGTCGGCAAGCACGAGGAGATCGCCTGCCCTCCCGACGCGCCGCCCGAGCTGCGGCCGGGGGGCAGCGGGTTTCCGCTCGGCGTCGTGGCCATCCAGGCCTCGGCCGACGAGCGCGCGAAGAACGATCGCTGCCAGGACGTCCAGGATCTCCTGAAGAAGTAGCGCGCCGCCGAAAAGCGCGGCTGCTACGCAGGGGCTGTATCTGCCGAGGGAGTAGATCGAACCCAGGACCTCCCCGTTCAAGAGGGTGTCGGCAATGGCGGGCCCTGCTCGCGCGTTGCCCCCTTGGAGACCGAGACATGTCGAACCTTTACCGAGCCGAAGCCGCCGCTGCCCTCCAGCAGCTCGAGGTCGTCCGCTCGCGCCTCGAGGCCATGCTCCGCGCCGCCCACGAGCACATCGACACGATCTCCCGCGAGAATGCACACTTGCGCGAGGAGATCGCCCGTCTGCACCGCGCCTCCGGGCGGCCGTCCGGCGAGTATCCCCTTGCCCCGGACGACGAAACCCGCCGCCTCGGCTGAGCTGATCCGCGACACGCGGTGTCTGCCGCCGCGACGCGCCTTCCGGCCTGGGGCCCCTGGACTAACGCACCGCGTCGCCCTATGTTGAATGAGCATTCAGTCACGGTGGCGAGGGCCGGCAATTGAGGCCGGACCTGGTAGTCACCCAGGAGGCTCGACGTGTCCAAGCCCATCTCCGCGATCAACCGTTACAAGGCCGATCTCCGCGAGCTCTTCTTCCTCGCGTTCGAGCAGTTCGGCCTGACGGAGCTCCTCGGCAAGGCCCCCTTCGACGCCTGGGGCGAAGAGGAGGTGCGGCAGTCGGTATCGGAGTGCTACCGCTGGGTGCGTGAGGTCTCCGGCCCGCTGAACGCGATCGGCGACGCCGAAGGGTGCCGCATCGAGGGCGGCGCCGTCCTGACGCCGAAGGGCTTCAAGGACGCGTGGAAGAAGCTGTACGAGGCAGGCTGGAAGTCGATCGGCGTGAGCCCGGAGTTCGGCGGCGCCGGCGCCCCGAAGTGCGTGGTCCTCTTCATCGAGGAGCTGCTCTGCGGCGCGAACACCGCCTTCACGATGTACTCGGGCCTCACCTACGGCGCGTCGGAGGTGATCGAGTCGTTCGGCACCGAGGAGCAGAAGCACCTCTACTGCCCGCGCATGTTCGGCGGCCAGTGGGGCGGCACGATGTGCCTGACCGAGCCGAGCGCCGGCAGCGACGTCGGCGCCGCGCGCACCAGCGCCACCTTGAACCCCGACGGCACCTACTCGATCAAGGGCACGAAGATTTACATCTCCGCCGGCGATCACGATCTCGCCGAGAACATCGTGCACCTCGTCCTCGCGCGCGTCGAAGGCGCGCCGGCCGGCACCAAGGGGCTCACCCTCTTCATCGTGCCGAAGGTCCGCACGAACAAGGACGGAACGCTCGGCACCGCGAACGACGTCACCGTGGGATCCATCGAGCACAAGATGGGCATCAACGGATCGGCGACGTGCGTGCTCAACTTCGGCGAGAACGGCGCCTGCATCGGCGTGCCGGTGGGCGGCGACACGAAGCTGAACCAGGGCATGAGCCAGATGTTCAAGATGATGAACGGCGCGCGCATCGCCGTCGGCATGCAGGGCTACAGCGTCGCGTCGAGCGCGTACCTCAACGCCCTCGAGTACGCGAAGGAGCGCAAGCAGGGCGCGTCGATCACGCACTGGAAGGACGCGACCGCGCCGCGCGTGTCGATCATCGAGCACGCCGACGTGCGACGTATGCTGCTCGACATGAAGTCGCGCGTCGAGGGCATCCGCGCCCTGGCGGTGAAGCTCGCGCGTCATCAGGACACCGTCGACGCGCTCACCGCGACCGGCGGGGACGACAAGGTGATCGCCTACCACCAGGGCCAGGTCGATCTGCTCGTGCCGCTCGTCAAAGCGTACGGCTCCGACCAGGGCTTCCGCGTCTGCGAGACGGCGATCCAGACGTACGGCGGCGCCGGCTACACGCGCGACTACCCGGTCGAGCAGTACTGCCGCGACGCGAAGATCTTCAGCATCTACGAGGGCACCAACCACATCCAGGCGATGGATCTCGTCGGACGCAAGCTCGGACAGGCGGGCGGCGCGAACCTGCAGGCGTTTTTGGGCGACGTCGGCAAGTTCGTCGCGAAGAACTCCGAGCACCCCGCGCTTGGCGCCGCGGTGAAGAGCCTCGGCGAGGCCGCGCAAGCGACCTTTGCCGCGTCGATGAAGCTCCTCATGTGGTTCCAGTCGGGCAACCTCGCGCTCGTGCCGCTCACCGCCAACCGCTTCCTCGAGATGATGAGCGAGCTCGCGGTGGCGTGGGTCCTCCTCGACGGCGCGGTGATCGCCGACGCGAAGAAGACCGGCCTCGCTGAAGGAAGCCCCGACATCGCGTTTTACGCGGGCAAGGTGCACGCCGCGCTCTTCTTCGCGCGCAACGTGCTCCCCGGCGTCGAGCACAAAGCCAAGCTGATGGATCTCGAGGACAAGACCCCGCTCGACATCCCCGACGCCGCCTTCGCGACGGTCTGATCCCGCTCCGCCTCTCCTCTCCTCTCCTCCTCCTCCTCCTTCACCTCCCTCCTCCCCTCCCCCGCCGCTTCGTGCTACGTCGGCGCGCATGCGTCCCGTTTTCCTCGTGCCCGTTCTCGCCGTCGTGTGCTCGTGCAAGGGGCCGATGGCGAAGATCGAGGCGGTGCGCGACGGCCTCGCGTCCGACGAGGTGAGCCAGGTGAAGAGTGCGACGGACGGCTTCCCCGTCTGCCAGGAGCCGTTCACCGTGCTCCCGGAGAAGGGCTGCTTCGGGGAGATCGCGGCGGCGTTCGGGTCCAAGAGCGGCTTCAACGGCAAGGCGCCGGACCAGGCCTCGGCGGCGACGGTGGCGCTCGTCGTCGTGCGCGAGCGGCGTGGCGACTGGTTCAGCAACGCCGACGCATGGCTGGGCGCGATGCGCACCGGTAAGGGCGCCGGCATCGACGCGCTCCGCCTCGCCGTCGCCAGGCAGATGGCCGCGGCGGCGCCCGACGTCGGCAAGGCCGTGAACGAGGAGAAGGACACGCTGCCGCTCATGCTGGCGATCGGTAACGCCGTCCCCGGCGCGTGCGCGACGTACACGGCGCTGGCGAGCGGCATCGAGGACAAGGCGCTCCCCGTCGAGATGATGCCCGACCACTCGGCGTGCGTGCAGAAGGATCTCGCGCGCAAGGACGGCCCGGGCGGCACCTACGGCCGAGGCCTCTTCCGCGCGGCCGAGGGCGCCCTGGCGCTGTGGAAGGAGACGGCCGCGGCCCTGCGCGAAGGGCTGGCCGCGATGGGCGGCCGCCCGCGCCAGACCGTGGAGGCGAAGCTCGGCGCGATCGACGAGGCGACGAAAAAGGTCACGCTCAAGAAGGTCGCGCGCGACGACGCCGGCCTGATCAAGGAGATGGCCGACTTACACGGCGACGCCGGTGTGCCGTTGGACGGAAAGACGAAGCCAGACGCGGGGGCAAGAGCCCGCTAGGACGGCGTCAAACCGTTGGCGCGGCGTCAGCGAAGCGACGCGCACCGGCCCCCGGAAACCCCACGATTCCAAGGGGCTGGACGCGTCGGGGCGCGGCACAGCATTTGATGATGTGTCCCCTCGATGAAGACCGAGTGGGATTACACCAGCCTCGCCGCCGCCTACCTCAAGCGCCCCGATTACGCGGACGCCGCCATCGACGCCATGCTCGCGCGCGCAGGCGTCGGTGCGGGCGCGCGCGCCTGTGACGTCGGCGCCGGCGTCGCGCACCTGACGCGGATGCTCGAGCACCGCGGGCTCCACGTCGTGGCCGTCGAGCCCAACGACGCCATGCGAGGCTTCGGCAAGACGCGCACGCGCGGCGCGGCGTGGTTCGAAGGGACTGGCGAGGCCACCGGCCAGCCGTCCTCGGCCTTCGATCTCGTGACGTTCGGCTCTTCGTTCAACGTGACCGATCGCCAGAAGGCGCTCGCCGAGACCGCGCGTATCGCCCGACCACGTGGCTGGTTCGCCTGCATGTGGAACCACCGCGATCTCGACGATCCGCTGCAGGCGGAGCTCGAAGCGGCCATCGCGGCGCGCGTCGACGGCTACAGCTACGGCACGCGACGTGAGGACCAGACGTGCGAGATCGAGAAGAGCCACCTCTTCGGCGAGGTCACCAGACTCGAGGGCAGCGTCGTCCACGCGCAGAGCAAGGTCGAGTGCCTCGAGGCGTGGCGCTCCCACGCGACGCTGCAGCGTCAGGCCGGCGACAAGTTCACCGCCGTCATCGAGGAGATCGCCGCGGTGCTCGCGCGCCATCCCTCGCCGACGGTCCTCATCCCGTACACCACGCGGATCTGGCTCGCCCAGCTCAAAGGTTAACGCCATGGCCGGCGTCCTCTGGATCACCGGGCTCTCCGGCGCAGGCAAGACGACGCTCGCGACGCGCGTAGTCCACGCGCTCCGCGACGACGACGCGTTCGCCCGCGGCGGCATCGTCCACGTCGACGGCGACAAGATGCGCGAGGTCTTCGGGAACGATCTCGGCCACGGCGCCGCCGATCGCCGCGCCAACGCCTGGCGGGTCGCGCGGATGTGCGCGCTGCTCGCGGGCGAAGGGTGCTTCGTCGTCTGCTCGACGATGAGCATGTTCCAGGAGATCTGGACGCACAACCGCGCGAGCTTCTCTCCGTACCTCGAGGTGCTCCTCGCCGTCCCCGTCGACGTGCTGCGCAAGCGCGACACGAAGGGGCTCTACCGCCCGGGCGCCACGAACGTCGGCGGCGTCGACTTGCAAGTGACGTGGCCGAAGGCGCCCGACCTCGTCCTGTCGAGCGAAGGCGAGCCCGACCTCGCGCGCAACGCGGAGCTCCTCGTCGCGCGCGCACGCGACATGGTCCTGGGGGTCGCGTCGCGGAGGACGGCGTGACCGGCGCCGGTGGGCCGCTGGCGTTCGGGACGAAGGCGGAGACCCTCGCCCGCGTCGCGCCCAGGCTCACGGCGGCGGTCGTCCCGCCGCGCGTCGCCTTCACGCTCGCACGGTGGCGCGCCGACCGTGCGCTCATCGTCTCCGAGGCCGCGTGCCTGGGGCGCCGCGTCGTCGTCCGCAGCTCGGCGCGTGGAGAGGACGGACCCGACGCCTCGATGGCCGGCGCGTTCACGTCTGTCGCCAACGTGGACCCTACCGACGCTGCCGCGCTCGCCGCCGCGATCGAAGAGGTCGCTGCGTCGTACGCGATGGGAGGCCGCCGGGACCCCCTGGTGCACGACCAGGTGCTCGTTCAGAAGCAGGTCGAGGACGTCGTGATGGCCGGCGTGCTCTTCACGGCCGACATGGACACGCTCGCGCCGTACTACGTCTTCGCGTACGACGAATCCGGCGCGACCGACACCGTCACCTCCGGCAAGGAGGGCCGCCTGGGCACCGTCGTGCGCTTCAAGCGCGCGCCCACGCCGAGCCGCGATCCCCGGTTCGCGGCGGTCTTCGCGCTGGGGGCCGAGCTCGAGGCCCTCTTCGCCTCGCCGCACCTCGACATCGAGCTCGCGATCGACGCCCGCGGCGCCTGCCACCTCCTCCAGGTGCGTCGCCTCGCCACGGCGGCGCACGTCCTGCCGCCGAGCGAGCCCGCGGTGGCGGAGCAGCTCGAGAAGATCGCGAAGAAGTGCGAGAAGCTCGCGCTCCCGCACCCGGACCTCGCGGGCATCGGCACCGCGTTCGGCGTCATGCCCGACTGGAACCCCGCCGAGATGATCGGCACCAAGCCCCGCCGCCTGGCCCTGTCGCTCTACAAGGAGCTCATCACCGACGCCATCTGGGCCTACCAGCGCGACAACTACGGCTACCGGAACCTCCGCAGCTTCCCGCTCCTCGTGTCGCTCATGGGGCAGCCGTACGTCGACGTCCGCGTGAGCTTCAACTCGTTCGTCCCCAAGGCGCTCGACGCCGGCATCGCCGACAAGCTCGTCGATCACTACCTCGCCGAGCTCGCGCGGCGCCCGCAGGATCACGACAAGGTCGAGTTCAACGTCGTCTACACCTGCGCCTACCCCGGCCTGTCCGAGCGCATCCAGGCGCTCCGGGCGCACGGCTTCCGGCCCGGCGAGATCGACCGCATCAAGTTCGCCCTCCTCGCGCTGACCAACGGCATCATCGATCCGGCGCGCGGCCTCTACGCGCGCGATCTCGCCAAGGTCGAGGAGCTCTCCACCCGCCACGCGCGGACGATGGAGAGCGACATGCCGATCCTGCACAAGATTTACTGGATCGTGGAGGACACCAAGCGCTACGGCACCCTCCCCTTCGCGGGCCTCGCGCGCGCCGGCTTCGTGGCGATGCAAATCCTGAAGGGCCTCGTGTCGCTCGGCGTCTTCACCGAAGCGGACCAGGCCGCGTTCATGGAGTCGCTCGAGACGGTGTCGAAGAAGATGGCGCGCGACGTGGCGCGGCTGTCGTCGGGCGATCTCGGACGCGAGGAGTTCTTGGCCGCGTACGGGCACCTGCGCCCCGGCACGTACGACATCCTCTCCTTGCGTTACGACGAGGACTTCGACGCCTACTTCGGCGAGCTCGCCGAGAGCGCCGCGCCGGCGAGCACCCGGCCGTTCGTGCTTCGGCCCGAGCAGCGGGAGGCGCTCGCGGCGGCGCTCGTCGACGAGGGCTTCGAGGTCGGGCCCGACGCGCTCCTGGCGTTCATGCGCGGGGCGATCTGCGGCCGGGAATACGGCAAATTCGTCTTCACGAAGAGCCTGAGCGACGTGCTCGTCCTGCTCGAGCAGCTGGGGGCGCGCTTCGGCATCTCGCGCGAGGACCTCTCGCACCTCGACGTCCGCGCAGTCCTCGCGCTCTATGCCGAGCTCGGCGCCGAGGATCTGGACGCGGTCCTCCTCGCCGACATCGCGCGGGGCAAGCGCGCCCACGCCGTCACGCGCGCGCTCCGGCTTCCGCACCTCATCACGCGCCCGGCGGACGTCTACGAGTTCACCCTCGGCGACGCCGAGCCGAGCTTCGTGACCCTCGGCCGCGTGCGGGCCTCGACCCTCGCCGAGTCGGAGCTCGGGCACGTCGACCCCACCGGCAAGGTCGTCTTCGTGCGCAGCGCCGATCCCGGCTACGACTGGCTCTTCGCGCGCAACATCGCCGGCCTCGTCACCGAGCACGGCGGCGCGAACTCGCACATGGCCATCCGCGCCGCGGAGCTCGGCGTGCCGAGCGTCATCGGCTGCGGCGAGCAGCTCTATGGCGGGCTCTCCCGCGCGAAGGTGATCGAGATCGACTGCGCGAACCGCGTGGTCAGGAAGGTGGCGTGACATGCGAACCGTGCTGGTGACGCAGAGGCTCGTGCAAGAGGCGGCGTACCCCGAGACCCGCGAGGCGCTCGACGTTCGCTGGGGCCGGTTCTTCGCGGCACTGGGCCTCCTCCCGGTGCCGATCTCCTACGACGTGGACCCGTCCGAGTACGCGGCGCTCGATCCGGTCGGGATCGTCCTCACGGGCGGCAACGACGTCGCGGCCTGCGCGGACTCGCCCCTCGCCCGGATGCGTGACGCCTACGAGCGGCGCGCGCTCGAGGCGGCGGGAACGCAGGATTGGCCCATTTTTGCTGTATGCCGCGGCCTCCAGTTCCTGGCGTCCGAGGTGGGCGCAACCTTGCGCGCGGTGACCGGCCACGTCGGCGCCGAGCACGGGCTCACGGCCGTCCCCGGTACACCGTTCGCGGGGCTCCTCGGCGAGGTGCGCCGCGTGAACTCGTTCCACAACTTCGCGCCCGACGGCGCGCTCGGCCGCGGCTGGAAGGTCTGCGCGCGCGGCGACGACGGCGACGTCGAAGCCATCGCCCACGAGTCGCTCCGCGCCCTCGGCGTCATGTGGCACCCCGAGCGCTACCCGACGCCCCGCCCCTGCGATCTCGCGCTCGTGCGCGCGGTGGTGGGCTCGTGAGGGCCATCGTCCTCGCCGCGGGTCAGGGCGCGCGCCTCCGGCCGCTGACCGACGACCGACCCAAGTGCATGGTGGCCTACAAGGGCGTGCCCCTCATCGATCGCATCCTGGCCAGCCTCCGAGAGGCCGGCGTGACCGACATCGTCATCGTGAAGGGCTACAAGGCCGAGTCGCTCAACCCGCCGGGAGCGCGCACGTTCACCAATGAGCGCTACGCCTCGGGCAACATGGTGGCGTCGCTCTTCACCGTCGAGGACGAGCTCGCGGGCGACATCCTCATCACCTACTCGGACATCGCCTACGGCCCGGGGATCGTGCAGAAGCTCGAGACCTCAGACGCCGACATCTCGATCGTCGTCGACTTGGCCTGGCGCGAGCTGTGGCAAAAGCGCATGAGCGATCCGCTCGCAGACGCCGAGACGCTCAAGCTCGACGGCCGCCGCGTCCTCGAGCTCGGCAAGAAGCCGTGGTCGTACGCCGACGTCGAGGGGCAATACATCGGCCTCATCAAGCTCTCGGCGCGCGGCGCGGAGAAGCTCCGGGCGCTGTACGCGCGGCTCGATCGCGGCGCCACCTACGACGGCCAGCCGTTCGAGAAGATGTACATGACGAGCCTCCTGCAGCGCGCGATCGACGAGGGCATCGAGGTGCGCGCGGTGCCGATCCGCGGCGGATGGATCGAGATCGACGCGCCGAGCGATCTCGACATCGACGTCGCGGTCTGACCGGCGATCCGCTGAGGGCCTGAGCGGCTAAGCGGCGCGGCGGGCTGCCCCCGGCCCCGCCACGTCGCGGGCCGGCGGCGCCTTCAGGCCCGCCGACATCGGCGCCGGCAGCGGGAGTCGTGCGCGGACCTTTGCAGGGAGAACCGCCCGCACGAGGTGGCGGTAGCAGAAGCCCCACCGCGCGACGATGCTGCGCGCCGCCTCCACGGGCGCCTCGGCCAGCGCGGTCCGCTCGGCCTTGGTGGGCGCGTGGAGGAGCAGCGGCGCGAGGAGGCGCGCGTGCCAGCGCGACCGTTCGTAGCCGTGCTCGCGGCGCCATGACGCGAGGAGCCCCTCGAGCACGTAGCGATCGAGCGCGTCGAGCGCCTCCTCGGTCTTCTCCGGCGCGTAGCGCGTGTGCGCGCCGCTGAAGCCGTGCTGGCGCTTGACCGCCATCTGGTCGCCCCAGTACGCCAGGCCATTCCAGGTGCTCGCGAGCAGGCGCTCGTCCCACGCGAGGCCCAGCCACGCCGCGAGGCGCGTCATGGTGGAGCGGGGGTTGTCGTGCAGATCCTCGAGGCGGACCTCGTAGCGCGGGATAGGCCGACGATCGAAGAGCTCCGACCATCCGGCGAGCTGATGGCGGTAGACGGCGTTGTAGCCGCCGGTGCGCACCATCCCGGCGTACTCGGCGCGCTCGTCTTGCCCGAGCGCGCGCGCGAGGTCCCGGTTCTTGCGGAGGTACGACGCGAGCGATCGGACCGGCTCGCGCACGGTGCCGATGGCCACCATCTCCGGGAAATCCTCGAGCGCCGCGCCGATGCCGTCGTACGCCTCGGGGGAGTGCAGGTGGTAGAGGAGGAGCGTCTTCTGCGACACGTCCTCGCCGCGCGCCTCGGCGTACGCGAGGTGGGCGGCGACGAAGAAGTCCCGGCGACGAATGGCAGCGGGGGCGCGATCCGGCAGGCGCGCGAGGAGAGCGCGCGTGAAGCGCTCCTCGTCCACGAAGAGCGGCGCGTCGCGGTTCGGCCCGAGATCGGCGAGCCCCTCGAACCAGCGATCCTTCGTCCCGTCGAAGCACGACGGGTTCCACGCGACGAAGCTTGCCACCATCTCCTCGCGCGAGTGGGCGCGCGCGATGTCAGGCCATTGACGGTGGTGGAAGGAATTGACACGCGTAGCCGGGAAGGTGAGCACCTGCGGATGCCCGTCGAAGAGGCTGTGCAGGAACACCGTGCCGCTCCTTCCCCAGAAAAACAGGGCCGCGACGCGGAGGGGCGGCGTGGTGAGTCGCGCGGGCTCGGCTGGCATGCGGAGTGCTCATACACGGGGCATGCCGCGCTCTCTGCCTCTCTGCGGGCGCGGCTCACTCCGGTTTAGCTCAGTTGGTAGAGCAGGCGGCTGTTAACCGCCGGGTCGCTGGTTCGAGTCCAGCAGTCGGAGCCACTT
>JANYHK010000023.1 GCA_025359105.1 Myxococcales bacterium
GACGGCGGCGAGGGCAGCCGAGCCGTTTGCGCTGCGCAGCTCGTTGTCCATACGCCGGAGGATGGCGACCTCCTCGGCGAGCCGGTCTGCTGCCGTGCCCGATGGGGTTGGAGTCGGGGTCGGAGTCGGAGTCGGAGTCGGGGTCGGAGTCGGAGTCGGAGTCGGGATCGGGGTCGGGGTCGGAGTCGGGGTCGGAGTCGGGGTCGGAGTCGGAGTCGGGGTCGGGGTCGCGGTTGTGGGCGCGGTGGTGGTCGTGGTCGCGGGCGCGGTGGTGGTCGCGGGCGTGGTCGCGGGCGTGGTCGCGGTCGCGGTCGCGGTCGTGGTCGCGGTCGCGGTCGCGGTCGTGGTCGCGGTCGCGGTCGTGGTCGGCTCCCGCTTGCACGCGACCAGGACGCTCGCCAGAAATGCCCGCCGGTTCACGACCCGCTCAGGATCCGCTTCTGGACGAACTCGGCGATCCTCGCGTCGACCACGTCATGTTGCTCGATCGACGCCACGTGCGTTCCGCGTTCGAGGAGAAGGAGCTCCGCTCCGGGGATCGCGTTCGCCATCGCCTCGGCGAGAAACGGCGGCGTGAACGAGTCACGCGCCCCCGCGATGATCAGCGTGGGGACCTTCACGCGCGGCAGAAGATCCTCCGCCGAGTGCTCTCCGGCCGCGCGCAGCATCTTGAGGAACATCGGGAGATCGATGTGCGTCATGTGCGTGAGGTACGGCAAGATGTCCTCTTGGCGGATCTTGTCCGGATCGATGTCGCCGGCCTTGAGCGCGATCTTGAGCGCCATCTCCGGGGGGATGCGCGACCAGATCGCGCGGGCGACGTTCTCGTGCTTGAGCACAGTGTCGACGAGCTTCGGGAGGATGAGCTCGAGGATCGGCGTGTTCTTGAACGTCGAGGTGACCTTGCCGTACGTCCCACAAATGAGGACGAGCCCCTTCACCTTGTCGGGGTGGCGGCGGTAGGCCTCGAGGGCGACCTGACAGCCCATCGAGTGGCCGAAGAGGATGGCGGGCGGATCATCGACGTGCCGGCGGACCCTCGTCAGGTCGTCGGCGAGGGCGGGAATGTCGAGGCGCTCGGGATCCCGCGGCGGCGCGCTGCGCCCGTGGCCGCGGTAGTTCCAGTGGGTCAGGGGGACGAGCTTGGAGAGATCGTCCCACACGTACTTCCATATGAAGCCGTCGCAGGCGATTCCATCGCACAAGAAAGCCCGGATCGATCCCGGCGCATGCGCGTCGTCTTTCGAACGAACGAACAGGCGCGTTCCGTCCTCCGCCACCGCAAACGAGTGAGCTTCACCCGGCGGTCTTACGGAGGGGGGCGGGATCGATTCGGGCTTCGGCACTACGAGAACACGCGAGAGCTCAGCCCTCGTCGTCGTCGTCCGCTCCCTCGACCTCGTTCACGCTCGGGAGCTTCTTGATCTCCATGCGGGAGATCTTCCACGCGCGCTGAACGACCCAGGACAAGGAGCGATCGAGGCGCGCGGCCTCCTCCTTGATCTCCTGGAGCATTGACTCGGGGAAGTAGAGACTTTGCTTGCGCTTGTCCGTCTTGGACCCTTCGGTGCGCAAGTTCGACATCGACTCCTTATCAGCCACAGGGGACCTCCTTCTCGCGATCCACACACCCTCGGCGTGCCGGGATCCGGCCGTAACCGAGTGCCATATGAAGCGAGCCTACCAGGGGTAATCGGCGCGTTGCTACGACAAAGCGCCACAAACGCCGAGGAGGGCGCCGATTCGGCGACGCACATCCAAACGGGGCCGGATTCCGCCTCGATTCTTGCGGGATCCGCTCAATCGGAGCCGCGGGCTGGTAGCCTTCCGCCCGTGAAGCGAACCCTCTTTTTCACGCTGGTCGCCTTCATCGGCGGCATGTCGACCACCTTTCTCGGCGGCGGGCCCGCGCGCGCGACGTCGTCCGAGGAGAGCCCGTATGCGGCGATCGGCCAGCTCGGTCGGGTGCTGGTACAGGTCGAGAACAACTACGTGGAGCCGGTCGATCGCGCGCGCCTCGTGAACGGCGCCATCGTCGGGATGGTCGGGGAGCTCGATCCCCACTCGAGCTACCTCCCGCCGCACGAGTGGAAGCTCTTCCAGAGCGAGACCGAGGGCAAATTCGGCGGCGTCGGCATCGAGGTCGACGCCCGCGGGGACCTCCTCACCGTCATCGCGCCGATCGAGGGCTCGCCCGCCGCGCGCGCCGGGATCCGGAGCGGAGACAAGATCCTCGCGATCGACAACGAGAGCGCGGTCGGCGACAAGCTCGACCGCGTCGTGCGCAAGATGCGGGGGACGCCCGGCACCCACGTGAAGCTGGCCATCCGGCGCGAGGGCCACAAGGAAGCGCTCGTCTTCGATCTCGTGCGCGAGATCGTCCACGTGCCGAGCGTCGCGTCGAAGCTCCTCGACGGGCGCGTCGCGTACGTGCGGATCAAGCAGTTCCAGGAGCACACACACGACGAGCTCGTCGCCGCGGCCGGGAAGCTGCGTACCGAGGCCAAGGGCACCTTCTCGGGCGTCATCCTGGACCTGCGCAACGATCCGGGCGGCCTCGTCGACGAAGCGGCGGAGACGGCCGACGAGTTCTTGAACGGCGGGACGATCTACACGATGCGGCACCGTGGTCAGGTGATCGACGAGGCGCGCGCGCGCTCGGGCGGCGCGTTCGCCGATCTGCCGGTGGTCGTCCTCGTCAACGAGTACAGCGCGAGCGCGTCGGAGCTCGTCGCCGGCGCCCTGCAGGATCACAAGCGCGCGACCATCGTGGGGGCGAACACGTTCGGCAAGGGAAGCGTGCAGTCGATCATCGAGCTGCCCGGTGGCGCGGGGCTGCGCCTCACGACGGCCCGCTACTACACGCCGAGCGGCCGGGCGATCCAGGCCGACGGAGTGCATCCGGACATCGTGGTCGAGACGAGCCGCGTCCCCGACGGTACCGGCTTCGTGCTGCGCGAGCGCGATCTCGAGGGGCACCTCCCGGCCGAGGGGCTCCCGCGTGACACCAAGCCGCGGCTCTCGCTCGACGCGGGCGCGCTCGACGGCGCGGCCGGCGACATCGAGGGCTCCTCGGCGCGCAACATCCCCACCGATCCGATGACGTCGAACGACTTCGCGCTCCGCATCGGCTTCCAGCTCCTGCGCGGACAGCTCCTTCGCTCCGGCACCGTCGTCAAGTAGAGGCTTACGTGGCGCGCGCCGCGGTGGCGCCCGCGCGTGCGCCTTGGGCCAGCGCGTCGAGCCAGGTGCGCGGGCGGTCGGCCACGACGTCGCCTGCCGCGTAGAGGCCGGCGTCGACGTGCCCGGACGACGACGCGAGGACGCCGGCGCGCTCGAGCAGCGGCGCGAACGGCGCGAACGGCCATGCGAGTGACTCCGGGCTCTCGCCGAAGAGCGAGCCCGGGATCCCGATTGGGCGACGGCCCGTGCCGATCGCTACCGGAGCCTCGACGGTCGACGCGAACGACGGGCGCGCGCGCGGCGGCAGCTCGCCGGCGAGCACCGACGCGCTCGGTGCGTAGGTGAGGCCACCGCCGACGAGACCGCCCGTCGACAGCACGACGCGGTCGGCCTGGAGCGCATCACCGCCCTCCAGCGTCACCGCCCACGCGTCGCCGTCGCGCGCGACCTCCTTCGCGCGCGCCGCGACGACAACGACCTCGCGGCGCCCGAGCGCCCGATCACGTGCGCGCTCGAAGCGAAGGCCGGCAGGCCCGCCGGGGCCGAGGAGCGGTTCGCCGCACGGCACCCCTACGGCGTGCGAGAGCTCCGTGGCGCGCGCGCGCGCATGCTCGACGCCGAGCCAGGGCGGCGCGACGACCGCGACGACGCGCGATCCGGCATAGCGCGCGACGGCTTGCTTGATCCGGTCGGCGAGCCAGGAAAACTGCGCCGGCTCGTCGTACCGGGCGGCGAGGTCGGCGTGCGCGAGGAAGCGCTCGTCCGTAAGGCGCGTGAGCGTCGCGTCGATCGCCGCGAACTCGAGCCCACGCGCGCGTGCGAGGGCAGTGTCGTTCCACGCGCGGGCGCACGCGGCGGCGTCCCACCCGGGGTGCTCCGCCCGCGGGACGAGGACGAGCCCCGCCGAGAGGGGCGCGAGGTCGAGCAACCCGACCGCCGCCGCGCGGGCCGGGCGGAGGATGCCGGCCTGCGTGACGAGGACCGCCGGCGTCGGCGTGACATGGACGAGCTCGGCGAGCTCGCGGAGGACGCCAGCGACGGCTGGGTCTGCCAGCGCCGCGTCGTCCTGGCTCCCGGTCGCGTCCTCCCACGGCAAGAGATCCAGAGCGCCCCCAGCGAGGACCGACGCGCCCGGCCCGCCGTCGAGCAGCGTGACGCTCGCCCCCGCGGCACTCGCCGCGAGCGCAGCCGCGGTGCCAGCGATCCCGGCGCCGACGACGAGCACGCGCGTCACGGCTCGTCCTCGCGCGTGCCGAGCGTCGCGCGCATCGCCGCGAACGCCAGCGCCTCTTGCCGCGCCTGCTCCGGCCCCATCGCGACGATCCGCGACCGCGCGTGCCGCACGAGGAATGCGCGCGCCATCTTCGCGCCGTGGCTCGGGGGAAGCCCCAGCTCTTCGGCCACGATCTGGCCGCACCGCGCGGCGCACCGCATCCCTCCACACGCCCCGAGGCCGAGGCGCGTCCGTCGCGCGACGTCCTCGACCGAACGCGCCATCTCGCTGGCAAGCGCGTGCCTCACCTCCGCCTCGAGCACGGGCTCGCACGCGCAGACGATCGCTCGCTCACGCGGGCTCTTCGCGAGCCGCGCCAGGATCCGGGCGCTGCGCGATCCGTGGCGGTACACGAGCCGCCGCGCCGCGACCGGCGTGACGCCGCTCTGCTCGGAGAGGGCAAGCGCGTCGGGGACGCGGTCACCGCCGGGGAGGGGCTTCTCGTGGGTCGTGCAGACCGACGATGGGGCGAGGTCCTGCGCGATGCGATCGCTCATCTCCTGCGCGAAGATGCGGTAGCTCGCCAGTTTCCCGCCTATCATCGAATAGATCCCCGGCGCGCCGTCGTGCGCGTGGTCGACGACGAGGTGCTCGCGCGAAAGCGCGTCCTCGTTCCGCCCGAACTCGTACAGCGTAGGGCGCACGCCCGCCCACGTGCCAATCGCCCGGGCCTCGCGGATCGCGGGGAAGACGCGGGCGACACCCTGCACGAGGTATCGGACCTCCTCGCTCGTCGCGGTGACGTCGTTGAGGTCGCCGAAGTAGTCGTCGTCGGTCGTGCCGATGACGGTCATGTTCTGCCACGGCATGACGAAGATCTGCCGCCCGTCGATCGCCTCGCAGACGATGCCGTAGTTGGACAGCCTGCGGTCGAACGCGACGTGGATTCCCTTGCCGGGGCGCACCCGCACGCGCGCCGCCGGCAGGTTGCCGAGCGCGGCGGTGATCGGGCCCCAGGCCCCCGTCGCGTTCACGACGACGCGGGCCCGCGCGAGGACGGCGCGATCGGTGAGCAGATCGCGCGCGCGCACGACGTAGCTCCCCACGTTCTGCCCCGGCCGCCCGCGTCCGTCGTCGTCCTCTGAGCGCTCCACAGCCTCGACCGCGGTGTGGACGTGGATGGTGGCGCCGCGCTCCTTCGCATCGACCGCGTTAAGGACGCAGAGGCGCGCGCCGTCGACACCCCACTCGTCGAACGTGATTCCGCCGACGAGCGACCCTGTGAGGCCAGGCTCGAGGACGGCGAGCTCCGACGGTGAAAGGCGCGTGTGCGGCTCGCCGCGCTTCAGCGGCTGGAACTGGTCGTAGGCGCGGAAGAAAGCGTCGATGAGCTCGATGGCTATGCGCCCCTTGAGGCCGCTCTTCACCGGGAACAGGAACGGGATCCGGAAGAGGAGGTGCGGCGCGATCTGCTGGATGTAGCCAGAGTCGCGGCACGACTGCTCGGTGACGCGCGGGTTGCTGGTCAGGTACCGCACGCCGCCGTGGATCATCCCGCTCGAGTTGCCGCTGGCGCCGAACGCCAGATCGTTGCGCTCGAAGAGGATGACCTTGAGGCCCCGGAGCGAGAGATCCCGCGCCACGCCGGTACCGTTCACGCCGCCGCCGATCACGGCCACGTCGAACGCTTGCTCGGGGGCCGGCCCCTGGTGCTCGCGCATCGGGAGGATCGGCGCCCGAATCGACGGAGCGGGGCCGCCAGGCGGAGGGGCGCTCACGTGACGCGGTCTACCACGCGCTGCGGCATGGCTGGGGCTGGATCGAAACCAACGTTTCTGGATCCGGAGAAGGCCGCTAACCCGGCGAGCCGTTCCTATGAAATCAAGCGGTTATATGTGTCCCACCTATGGGTACACAGTGTGCTTAGGTAAGACGGTTCGATGCTCTCCCGCTTTCCGGTCTTCAGCTAGGAGTCCGTTCGACTCGAGCCCGGCCACGTCTTCGGTACGTCGTCGTGGACGGGTTCCTACCGGAGCACCATCGCCGCGTTCACCAGCGGAACGAGCATCAGAGCGGTTACCGACAAGAGCGCGAAGCTCACCCAGGTCCAGTCCCACGGCGGGCCGACGCGGACGAGCGAGAGCACCATGACCACGATTCCTGCGATCGCGTGGGTCCGCGACGGGGCGCGCCAGAGGAGGGCGCTCGTCGTCAGGCCGAGCATCGCGGCGAACATCGCGACCGCGGCCTTCCAGTTCCACGGCTGCTCCGCGCGCGAGAACCACGCGAGGAGGGCGAGCGTCGTCAGCATCGAGAACGCGAGCAGCGATAGCGACGCGGCCATCGCCGCGCGCTGAGCACGCTCGTCCTCCGGCCCGGGCAAGCGGGGCGGCGTCGGCGGGGGCATGCCGGAGTAGTGATGCAATCCGCACCAGCATACCCCGCGTCAAATGCGCGGTGGTTCCGAATGGCTCCCCGTTACTCCCGCTCAGCCGGAGGTGGACGCGTCGCGCGGCGCCGCCGCCTTCGTGGGCACCTGGCGGAGCCCGCCGGCTCCCGACTCGGCGCCGGCCTTGCCCGACTCGTGGTACTCGGCGTCCTGGTTCACCTGCCACACGTCGAACGCGCGCTTGTCCGCGAGGATGTTCTCGACGGTGAGCATCGCGGTCATCATCGCGTGGTCCTGGTTGTTGTACTTGTGCATGCCGTTGCGGCCGACCGGGTGCAGCGTCGGGAAGCGGGCGTCGAGCTCGGCCCTCACGACATCGACGTGCTTCGCGTAGTCGTCGTCGTAGACCGGGTAGGCCTTCTTCTGGCGGACGACGCAGCCGTCGAGCACCTCGGCCGCGGTTCCAAGGCCGATCTGCTCGAGCTCCTTCTTCGCGAGCTCGACGAGGTCGGCGTCGCTCGAGGTCCAGAGCCCGTCCCCTTCGAAGCAGAAGTACTCGAGTCCGTAGCAGCACTTGGTCGGGTCCGGCACCATCTCGGGCGACCACGACTTGAAGTTCTGGACCCGCCCGACCTTCACCTTCGGATCGTGGATGTAGATCCAGTTGTCGTCGAAGAGGTCGCGGTCCTTCAGGATGAGCATCACCGTGAGAAAATCGCGGTACTTGAGGGAGTCGGCAGCGTGCATCGCCGTGTCGCTCATCTTGGGCTCGAGCGAGTGCGCGAGCTCGCGGAGCGGCGCGCTCGAGATGACGTGCTCGGCCAGCACCGTCGTGCGCTTGCCGTCCTTCTCGCTCGTCACCGTCCACTGCTTGGTCTTGGCGTCGTACGCGCAGTGGACGACCTTCTCGCCCATCTCGATCTTCCCGCCGAGCGCGATGGTCTTCTTCGCGCACTCCTCCCACAGCATGCCCGGTCCCTTGCGCGGGTAGCGGAAGGCGTCGATGAGCGTCTTGATGACGTCCTGCTTGCTCTTCGGCTTGGCCGGAATGAGGGCGTTCTTGATGGCGGTGCTGAGGGATAGTCCCTTGATGCGCTGGGCGGCCCAGTCGGCGCTGATCTCGGTGCAGGGCATGCCCCAAACCTTCTCCGTGTACGTCTTGAAGAAGATCCGGAAGAGGCGCTCGCCGAACTGGTTGGTGACCCACTCCTCGAAGTTGCGCGGGCTCGGGTTGGGGAAGGCGCGCGCCCGCGCGTACGACGCGATGCAGAGGGCCGCCTCGATCGGGCCGAGCTTCATCAGCGCCTCGGTGCCCTTCAGCGGGTACGCGAAGAACTGGCCATTGTAGAAGATCCGCGACGAGCGCGGGCGCTCGAGCATGTCGTCGGGGAGGATCTCTGTCCAGAAGTCTTCCACCTCCTTCGACTTCGAGAAGAAGCGGTGGCCTCCGATGTCGAAGTGGAAGCCCTTGTACTTTGCCGTCCGCGAGATGCCGCCGACGTACTCGGGATCGGCCTCGAGCACCGTCACGGGGACCTTCTTCTTCGACAAGAGATAGGCGGCCGTGAGGCCCGCGGGGCCGGCGCCGATGATCACGACCTTGGTCTGGTTTGCCATATGCGGGCGGGCATTATGCGAGGAGAGGGCGCCCGGTCAATTCAACTCGCCCGATCGGCAGGAATTGACGCCTTTTCGGTTGCCGGGGCGCCGTGGCGGACCTGGGCGAAGGTCATCCCGACGCGCGCAAGGCTCAGCAGGCCCAGGATGGTGAGCAGGAGCTGTTGCCCGAGCGACCAGACGAAGACGAACGCCAGCGCCGGCTCTTCGGGGACGCCGAACGGGGCGACGAGCGCGGCCTTGGCGAAGCCCTGCACGATGCCGAGGCCGCCCGGTGCGCTCGGCAACGCGCCGCCCAGGTTCGCACTCACGAGCGTGAGCCCTGCCTCCTCCATGCGCGCCGGCAGGAAGGCGAGCATCGTGAAGTACGTGAAGACGGTCATCCCGCCCCACACGACGACGGTCAGCGCGAGGACCTTCGCCATCTTCCGGCCCGACCCGACGATCCGGAAGCCGGTCGTGATCTCGTGGATCTTCGGCAGAACCTTGGCGGACAGGGTCGGCGAGATGCGGCCCAGAATGGGGCCGAGGACGCGCGTCTCGGCGACGTCGGCCTTCCAGACGAGGAGCGCGCCCAGAACGAGCATCACGAAGACGAGCGCCCCGCCGAGGAGCGCCGCCTGCGAGAAGGCCGGGGGCATCGGGATGTACTGGGCGAAGACCGCGAACATCCCGACGACGGCGGCGAGATCGAGCACGCGCTCCACGATGATCGACGAGAGCGCGCGCGTCATCGACACGGCGGTCTTCTGGCCGATGACGTACGCGCGGGCGACCTCACCGAGGCGGAAGGGCAGGGTGCAGTTGAGGAGGTAGCCGATGTTCTGCGCGTGCACCGTCATCCAGAACGGAGTGTCGCCCATGAAGAGCGACCACCGCCGCGCGCGGCCGAAGTAGCTCACGACCCAGAAGACGGCCGCGGGCAGGAGCCACACGAGCCGTGCCTCGGCGAGGGCGGTGAGGAGCTGCCGGAAATCGACGTTGCGGAGCGTCACCACCAGCGCGACTCCGCTGATGGCGAAGCCCACCCACATCTTCCAGGAGCGCCGCACTGCCCCCGGATATACCACCCCCAGCCTCGCAATTCGTTCGTAGCGGCGACGCGGGTGACATGCACTCTGCACGCAGCGGGCCTCGCGCGCGTGGGAATTCCCCGCGTGGCGAAGGACTTGCTTCATGCTGCACCGTCGGAGGTGGACCCATGGCGCCCAAGGTGTGCAAGAGCGTTCGAGTCGCGTCGGTCGTTTCGGTGCTCGCGATGGTGGTCGCCTGCGGCGGCTCGACGGCGCAGTTCCTTGGATCGGACGACGCGGGTTCGTCCGGCGACGGCGGCGGAGGGGGCTCGAGCGGGACAAGCGGCTCGAGCGGCACCAGTGGGACCGGCGGCTCGAGTGGCGCCAGCGGGACGAGCGGCACCAGCGGGACGAGCGGCACCAGCGGGACGAGCGGTACCAGCGGCACCAGCGGCACCAGCGGAGACAGCGGCGTCCCGGACAGCGGCCGCGACGGCGGGCTCACCTGCGGGGGATCGTCCGACGCCGGCACGTTCCCCGACTTCCCCAGCGGCTGCGCAGGCAACGACTCCTGCTCGATCGGCTTTCACCTTCAGGCTTGCTGCGGGATTTTCTCCGCGCTCGGCATCAACCACAGCGCGCAGAACGGCTTCGACAAGGCCGAGCAGCTCTGGGAGAAGGGCTGCTCGACCTGCGCGTGCCCGCAGAGCGATCAGGCCCTCGCGCAGGACGGCAAGACCGGCCCCAAGGGAACCGTGCAGGTCAAGTGCGAGATTCCGAGCGGGGCGCTCTCCGGGAAGTGCGTGACCTTCATCCCGTGAGCCGGCCCCGCGCCGCTAGGGGTTACCCGCGGATGCGGATGGCGTAGGTGAGCTTCACGACGCTCTTCAGCACGTTCGGGACGCGCTTGAAGAGGTTGATCGACGGCGGGCGCTTCTCCATCACCCGCACCGGGATCTCGCGGGTCTTCACGCCGCCGCGATCGGCGCGGATGACGAGCTCGCTGGCGAACACGTCCTTGTCGACGAGGCACGCGCGCACGACGTCGAGCAGGGCGATGCGCCGGAACGCCTTGAGGCCGTGCGTGTCGGTGCCGCGGAAGCCGAGCAGGAGGCGGAGCATGCCGCTGTAAGCCTGGCTGGCGACGTGCCGCATCATCGGCCGGTCGTCCTCGCTGCCGGTGGCGAGCTTGCTGCCGATGACGAGATCGGCCTCGCCGGTCTCCAGGATTTCGATCGCGCGGCGGTGGAAGTCGGTGTCGCAGAGATCGATCTCGTCGCAGATGACGAGCTCGCCGCGTGACAGCAAGATCCCCTGCTTCAGGGCCTTGCCGTAGTTCGGCTCGCCCATGCTGATGATCTTCACCTGACCGTCGTTCGGGTCCTTGTACTTCTCCGCGAGCTCCTGCCCGATCTCGATCGTGCGGTCCTTGCTGCCGTTCTCGGCGAGGATGATCTCGTAGCTCCAGCCGAACGGCTTGAGCCGCTCGCGGAGATCGACGACGGCGGAGTGGAGGATCCCCTGTTCGTTGTAGATGGGGATGACGATCGAGATGTGGGGGCCCTCGGGCATGGGACTGGCCTTTTAATCCAAAGAAGAACCAGCGGAAAGCTCTGGTTGCACTCGCAGCAAAACGATTCGCTCCGAAAGCGCATTCCGATCGTGCCGCCGCCCGTTGACGGCGGGCCTCGCAAGGGCGATGGTTCGCGCCTCACAGGAGAGGTCGACTCATGGCGGAAGGCTTGAACAAGGTGCTGCTCCTCGGAAACCTCGGCGCGGATCCCGAGCTCCGCGTCACGCCCGGTGGGCAGGCGGTGCTGAAGCTCCGCCTGGCGACGACCGAGAGCTACCTCGACAAGAGCAACACGCGGCAAGAGCGCACCGAGTGGCACCAGATCACGGTCTGGGGCAAGCGCGGCGAGGCGCTCTCGAAGTTCCTCACCAAGGGCTCGAGCATCTTCGTCGAAGGTTCGATCCGCACGAGCAGCTACGAGAAGGACGGCGAGAAGCGCTACCGCACCGAAGTCGTCGCGAACAACATCATCCTCGCCGGCGGCCGCCGCGGCGCCGAGCGCGGCGAAGAAGCCGGCTTCTCAGGTGGTGGTGGCGGCGGTGGCGGTGGTGGTGGCAACTACGGAGGCGCCAACCGCGCCGAACGCCCCGCCGCAGCCCGCGCCCCCTCCCAGCAACCCGCCTCCGCTCCCCCCGCCAGCCACGACGACGACTTCGCCGCCAGCGGCGGCGGATTCGGCGGAGATGACGAAATCCCGTTCTGAATCCCGAGGGGATTCAGAACGAGATTTCTTAACTATTCAGGTGGGGCTGACGCCCCCTCAAAACGCAGGAGCGTTTTGAGCCTCCCCCCATCGCCTGTCGGCGAATCGCGCTTCGCACGAGGGGGGAGAAGAAGTGAGAGCGGCGGGGTCTGTGGTTGTCCGTCGTGCGCTTCGCACGATTCGCCCGTAGGGCGATGGGGGAGGCTCAAAACGCCCTGCGTTTTGAGGGGGCGTAGCCCCACCTGCTTGAGGAAAGCTATGAATCCCTTTGGGATTCATGAGCTGTGCTGCCTTCTTACTAGGAACGGCTCTTGCGAAGTCGTCGCCAGATGACTATTGATGCCTCCCCCTTCCTATCGTCGGAAGGCTGCAGGAGCCCATCAAAATGCAAGAAGGCATTCACCCCGACTACCCCGCCGCGACCGTTGGTTGTGCGTGTGGGAACTCATTTGTGACCCGTTCGACGCGCGGCGACTTCGTGGTCGACGTGTGCTCGGCCTGCCATCCCTTCTATACGGGCACGCAGAAGCTTCTCGACGCCGCTGGGCGTATCGATAGGTTCCGCAAGCGCTACGAGAAGAAGGGCGGCGCTGCTGCCGTTGCTGCTCCTGCTCCGGGCGCGGCCGTCGCGGCCGAGGTCGCTGCAGAGGCTGCGGTTGAGCCGGCGGCCGAGCCCGCGGCCGAGCAGAACTAGACAAAACCACCTCTGGTGAAGCGCGCACGGGCGTGGTCGCTACGCAGCGGCCTCGCCCGTGGCTATACTGAAACCAATGTCAGAGCCCGCAGCGAAGCGCCCCTACATCGGTGGCCAGGCCGTCCTCGAGGGGGTCATGATGCGCGCCCCGCATTCGTTCGCCGTCGTTGTCCGGCGTCGGGACGGCTCGCTCTTGGTCCGCGAGCGCGCGGTGACCGAAGAGCGGTCGGGACTCGGCAAGCTCCCGTTCTTCCGTGGCATCGCCTCGCTCGTCGAGTCGCTGAAGCTCGGAAGTGAAGCGTTGCGCTTCTCCGCCACGCAAATGGAGAAGGACCTCGACGAAGAGGAGCGGGCGGCTGCGAAGGCCGAGAAATCGAAGGCCAAGGCGGGCAGCGTCATGAACGTGCTGCGCGCGTTCGGGATGACCCTCTTCACGCTGGCGACTGCGGCCGACGGCGAAGCCGTCGCGTCCGACGCAGGCAAAAAGAAGGGGCCGATGGGCTTCATGCTCATCGTGGCGGTCGTCTTCTTGATCGCGCTTCCGCAGATCGCGGCGGCCGGCCTCAACAGCGGGCTGGGCCTGGGGCTCGAGGTCCAGTCGCCGGCCTTTCAGGTCGTGACGGGCGCGTTCAAGCTCTCCATCGTCGTCGGATACCTCTTGCTCATCCGCCGCGTCGCCGACATCCGGCGCGTTTTCCAGTACCACGGCGCCGAGCACAAGACGATCAGCACCTACGAAGCGGAAGAGGACCTCGTCGTCGCCAACGCGAAGAAGAAGACGACGCTCCATCCGCGCTGCGGCACGACGTTCCTCGTGATGGTGGCGCTCGTGTCGATCCTCGTCTTCACCGCGGTCGGCTCGTTCTTGCCCCGCATCCAGACAGGCAACGGCGTGCTCGACAACGTCATCTTCTTCCTCGAGAAGCTCCCGTTCCTGCCCGCGATCGCCGGGTTCACGTTCGAGCTCCAGCGCATCTTCGCGCGCTACTGCACGACCGGCCCTCTCCGCGCCTTGCTCTGGCCCGGCTTCCTCGTCCAGAAGATCACGACGATCGAGCCGGATGACCAGCAGCTCGAGGTGGCCCTCGCCTCGCTGCGCGTCACGCTCTTCCGCGAGAGCGGCGTGACCGGTGCGGGCTCGGACGACGTCGCGTTCGCGACGTACGAGGACATCGCCCACGCCGAGCATCTCCGGTCGGCCGCCTGAGCGCTCGCGGCCAGCCGAACCTGGTAGTCTGGGCGGAACATGCTCCCGATCGAGAAGCTCGAGCAGCTCTCACGTAGATACGTCGAGCTGGACGATCTCCTCTGCCAGCCCTCGGTGCTCGGCGATCGGAACCAGCTCGGCCGTCTGAACAAGGAACGGAGCGAGATCGAGCCCGTCGTTCAGCAATTTTCGCGCTACCGCGAGCTCCTCAAGAAGATCAAGGACGACGAGGAAGCGCTCGGCGATCCCGACCTCAAGGAGCTCGCCCAGCTCGAGCTGCCCGAGCTGAACGAGGAGCGGGGGACGCTCGAGAAGGCGATCCAGCTCCTGCTCCTCCCGCAGGATCCGAACGAAAAGAAGAACATCATCCTCGAGATCCGTGGCGGCGAGGGCGGAGAGGAGGCGTCGCTCTTCGCCGCCGACCTCTTCCGTATGTACTCGCGCTACGCGGAGACGCAGGGCTGGAAGATCGAGGTCCTGAGCATCAGCGAGAGCGCGACCGGTGGCATCAAGGAGTGCATCGCGCTCATGACCGGCAAGGACGTCTTCGCGATGATGCGCTTCGAGGGTGGTGTGCACCGCGTGCAGCGCGTTCCCGCGACCGAGACGCAGGGGCGCATCCACACCTCGACCGCCACGGTGGCCGTCTTGCCGGAGGCCGAGGAGGTCGACGTCCAGCTCGACGAGAAGGACCTCGACATCTCGATCGCCGCGAGCGGCGGCCCGGGCGGGCAGGGGGTCAACACGACCAACAGCGCCGTGCAGATCCTCCACCGGCCGAGCGGCCTCATCGTCAAGTGCCAGGACGAGCGCTCGCAGCTGAAGAACAAGGCGAAGGCGCTCAAGGTTCTGAGGAGTCGCCTGCTCGACATCGAGCGCGAGAAGAAGGAGGCCGCGGAGGCCGCCGAACGACGCGGTATGGTCGGCACCGGCGAGCGCAGCTCGAAGATCCGCACGTACAACTACCCGCAGAACCGCGTGAGCGATCACCGCATCCGCCTCACGCTGAACAAGCTCGATCGCATCATCGCGGGGGACCTCGTCGAGCTCATCACCGCGCTGCGCACGCACCGGCAGGCGGAGCTCCTCCACCTCACGAGTGGCACGCGGCCGCAACCCATCGGCGACGGCGAGGACGACGCGTGATCGCGCACCCGCTCCCGCGCGCCATCCTCGACGAGGGCTCGCTCATGGCCGTCATGGCTGTCGCCCCAGGCGTCTACGCGCGGAACCGGATGTTCGCGTTCTTCAAGGAACCGGCGGTGAAGCGAGCGAGGGCCCGCGCGGCGACGATTCGTGGCGCAGTGCGCCAGCTCGCCTCGGCGCGCCGGGGCGCGACGGACGTGTCGCTCGTGCGTGACTCGGGTGGCGGCGCGGTGCTCCGCTACCGGATCGAGAGCATGAGGCTCGAGCGGACGATCGAGCTGACGCATGTGGAGGCCGCGTGCCTCGCCTACCTCGCGACCCAGGCGGGCGTGCCCGGCCTCGCGGCGACGCCCGACGACCGCGCGCTGCTCGATCGCACGCTCGCAAAGCTCGCCATCGGCCTCGAGCTCCCGCGCGGCGCCGGGTGACGGAGAGGCGATGAACGTCGTCCGCACCGCGATCCGGCTCCTGTTCCGTCGCGCGATGACGATCTACTTCCGCGACATCGAGGTCATCGGGCACGTGCCCGCGCGTACGACGGGAGGCCGCATTTTCTGTGGCAACCACGTCAACGGCCTCGTCGACCCGACACTCGTCCTCGTGATGGCACCCTGCGACATCTCGCCGATCGGCAAGAGCACGCTGTGGAAGATCCCCGGCCTCCGGTGGCTCCTCGAGGCGGTGGACGCGGTGCCGATCGTGCGGCGGCGCGACGATCCGGGCAAGACCGCGGCGCAGAATGACGAGGTCTTCGACAAGGTCAAAGAACACCTCGCGGGCGGAGGGAACATTCTCATTTTCCCGGAGGGCACGAGTCACAACGAGCCGCACCTCCTCGGCCTGCGCAGCGGCGCGGGGCGTATGCTCTCGCGCGCGCAACCCGCCAAGCCTGGGCTCTCATTCCAGGCGGTCGCGCTGGAGTTCGACGCCCGCACGACCTTCCGCTCGCGCGCGCTGCTGGTCTTCGGGCCGGTGCGCGACGTCGACGCCGTCGGCAAGACCGGCGATGAGCTCGCCGCCGCAATCACCGAGCAGATCCGGCAGGACCTGTCGGAGCTGCTCGTCGAAGGGGCGACGTGGGACGAGCGCCTCGTGATCGCGCGCGTCGCCGAGATGTTCGTGACGGACGCGGAGGGTGAGGGCGCGGGCGGGGAGCGCTCGCTCGCGCAGTGGAACGAGATCGGCCGCCGCGTCGAGGAAGCGAAGAAGGCGCTCACACCGGGCGACGCAGGGTACGACCGCCTCGCCCGCGAGGTGACGGCGTACTACGCGGAGCTGGAGCGGACAGGGATCGCCGACGACCAGCTCGTCCACGGCGGCTTCACGCTGCACCCCGCGCGTGTGGCGCGGGCGCTCGCGCTCCTCGTCACCGCCCCGCTCGCGCTCCTCGGGGTGGTCCTCTATTTCGTGCCGTACCAGGTGCCGCGCCTCGCGCTCCGGGTGTCGCGCGGCACCGAGGACGTGATCTCGACGTACAAGCTGGCGGCCGGGCTCGTGGTGCATCCGCTGTTCGCCGCGCTCTATGCGGCGCTCGCGTTCGCGTATCTCCCGGTGAGGGTCGCGGCGCTGGCGGCGCTCGCGGTCGTGCTCGCGCCGTTCGCGGCCCTGGCGTGGACGGATCGCTCGTCACGCCTGTTCGGCTCGATCCGGCTGCTCGTGCCGTCCGCGCGGATCGACGCGCTCCGGCAGCTGCGCGCCGACACGAAGAGGACGCTGGACGAGGCGCGCGCGAGGATTGAGGCGTAGTCTCCGGCGGAGACATGTCCCCGAACGATCCGGTCAAGATCGAGCTCCCCGAGGATCTCCGGCAGCCGCCGCCCGCGCTGCCACCGCAGGAGCTGGCGCCGCGACCGCCGACGCCGCCCGTCACGCTCTTCGTCCTCGTGTCGTGCATCGGCGTCTGCGTCGTCTTGAACTTCGCTCCCGCGCAAGCGCCGACGCTCATGCGCGCGCTCGTCCCGAGCGCCACGGCGATCTGGCACGGGGCGGTGTGGGGGCTCGTGGCGACGGCGTTCGTCCACAAGGCGGCGTGGCACATCCTCTTCAACATGATGTGGGCCCGCTCGTTCGGGGTCTTGCTCGAACGCGACATGGGGGCGGCGCGCTACCTCGCGTTCCTCGTGGCGGCGGCGTTCGTGAGCTCGGGCTGGCAGCTCATGGTGTCGGGCCAGACCGGGATTGGCTTCTCCGGCGTCGTGTATGCGCTCTTCGGCTACGCGTGGGCGCGCAGCCGCGGCAACCCACGGTATGCGGCGTTCGTCCGCGGGGGGAACACGCTCGCGTGGATGCTCGGGTGGCTCGTCCTCTGCATCGTCCTCAGCGTCGCCAAGGTCTGGCAGGTAGGCAACGGCGCGCACGTCGCGGGGCTCGCGTTCGGCGTGGCGGTCGGCCTCGTCGTGGAACCAGCCGCGACGCGATGGCTCGGACGCGCGGGCGCTGCGCTCGGCGCCCTGGGCATGGCGGTCGCCGTGGTCGGAGCGATCGCGGCATGCGTATGGATGCCATGGTCGGAGGCCTGGCGTGCCCGCGAGGCGCTCGCGAAGATCGAGAAGCTGCGCGACGACGGCGAGGCCGGCGACGCCCACGCGCTCGGCCAGTACGGCAGCGTGCTCGCCTACTACCCCGAGACGCGGAAGCCGGGGCTGGAGCTCCTGAAGAAGGCGGCCGAGCAGGGGGATGTCGAGGCGATGAACGGGCTCGCGTGGACGCTCGCGACGGCGAGGGAGGACGCGCTGCGAGACGGCAAGCTAGCCGTCACGTGGGCGGAGAAGGCCGTGGCGAAAGAGCCGAGCGCGCAGTTCATAGATACGTTGGCGGCGGCGTACGCGGAGACGGCGCGATGGGAGGATGCGGTCGCGACGCAGGAGAAGGCGGTCGCGGGGCTGCGCGCGGAGGACGCGGCGATGCGGCCGGTGTTCGAGGAGCACCTGGGGCATTTCCGGGCGAAGGAGGCGCTGAGGGAGTGAGGAGATAGTGGGCGCTCGCGACGACCGCGACCGCGACCGGCGACCACGACGACGACCACGACCACGAACGCGACCGCGAACGCGGCGAGACGGGGGGGGCGCAGTTTGGTCAAGCCCGTGCCAGGCAGGAAGCCTGGCACTTGGGCTTGCAGCAGCTTGGGGACGCTTTGCGGGGGGGCGGGG
>JANYHK010000097.1 GCA_025359105.1 Myxococcales bacterium
TGCGACAACATCGACAACGACTGCAACGGCAAGATAGACGACGTCGACATCGGAAAAGACGGCGTGTGCGACTGCCTGCGCATCGGCATCATCGGCGTTCCCGGCTCCAACCCCTCTTCGAATTTCCAGTCCTGGCTCCAGTCGCTCGGCACCACGGTCGATCGGGTCAACAAGGTCCCGGCCGAGGCGTTCGACGCTCCGCTCCTCAGGGCTCTCTCGCGCGACGCGAGCAAGCGCCACGCAACGGCACGCGAGCTCGCCTTCGAGCTCGAGAAGTGCGTCGGCGTGGCGACGGCGAGCGAGGTAGGCGAGTGGGTCGAGAACATGGTCGGCTCGATCCTCAGCGCCCGCGAGGACACGATCGCGCATGGGCCCCATGCTCCCCAGGCGGAGGATGTTCGCGAACTCGAAGCGGGCGTTGGGGTGCGTGTCGCGGATGTAAGCGAACAGCGGCAGATCGCCCGACGCGTCGATGAGGGTGTGCGACCTGGCGTGCTCTTGCCTTCGAAAAGGGTTCCTCCGGAGGAGCGACGCCGCGCCCACGAACACGTAGTCCTCGCGATGAAGCGTGATGGCGTCGAGCTTCGGATCACTGAAGCGCGACGAGGTGACGGCGCAGTCGATCTCGCCGGTGCGCACCCGGAGCAAGAGGTCTGGACCCGAGCCGAAGTAGAGGTTGAGGCTCAACCAGGGGAGCTCTTTCTGCAAGGGGTCCAGCTGCGGCAGCACCCACGAGAGGCCGAGCTCGTGGCGCGTGCCGATCACGATGTCCATCGAGCCCGGGCGCGTCTCTGCACCGCCGGCGCGCCCGCACTCGGCCGCGTAGTGCAGCGTCTTCTCCGCCGAAGGGAGCATGGCGAGCCCCGCCGCCGTGAGGCGCACGCTACGGGTCGTGCGCAGGAAGAGCACGACCCCGAGCTGCTCCTCGAGCTGCTTGATGCGCTGGCCGAACGCCGCGGGCGTGAGGGCGACCTCGCGCGCGGCGGCGCGGAAGCTGAGGAGCCGGGCGGCGGCCACGAAGCAGCGGAGCGACTCGATGGGCGGCAGCATCGGCGTCCTGTGTACGTCGGACCGGCGGTGCCGCAAAGGGCGCCGTTCCCTCGACCTTGCGCGGGGTCGCCTTGACCGACCGTGTACGGTGCACTACCCACGAGGAAGGTGAGAGTCCGGGTAGCCATGGCTCTCGCGGTCGGCGCCGCTCTGCTCGGTGCGCGCCCGGCGCGCGGGCAGGCGCGTGATGTCGAGCTCGATTGGGACGCGCCGGCCGGCTGCGCGCGCGCGGCGGACGTGAGCGCCGCGATCGCCGCGCTCCGCGGGGGCCCGGCCGTCGCGGCGGTTCGCGCGCGCGCCCGGATCACGCGCGACGAAGGAGGCGCGTGGGTGCTTGCCCTCACCACGGAGGTCGACGGTGCGGAGCACCGACGCGACGTCCGGGCCGCGACGTGCGCGGAGCTGTCGGACGCGGCGGCGATCGTTCTCGCGCTCGAGACCGCTGGGCAAACCGCGCCGGCCTCGGGTCCGCCCCCTCCGCTGCTACCGCTGTCGCCCCCTCCGCCGCCCGCCGCGCCCGCGTCGGCCGAACGCCCGGCGGTCGTCGTGGATCGCCCCGCGACCGGCGAAGCCTCTCTGCCGATGGATCGGCAACGGCGGTTCGCCGCTGGCGCGAGCGCCGCGGCCTCGACGGGCGCGATCGGCCCGTTCGCGGCGGGGCTGGCCTTGAGCGCGGCGTGGACGCCAGGGCGCGAGCGCGTGGAGCTCGCGGTCGCGTACTTCCCCTACGCGCACGTCGACCGCGCCGACCTCGGGATCGGCGGCGATTTCAGCCTCTTCATCGGGGCGGCCGCGGCGTGCCACCTTTTCGCGGTGGGGCGCGCGCTGCTCTTCGGCCCGTGTGCGGGGGCGGAGGTCGGCCGGGTCGGCGCCATCGGCACGGGCCAAGCCGTGCAGTCGCCGGAGGCGCGCGGCGGGCTATGGCTCGCCCCCAAGGGGGCGGGGCTCGCGGTGGTCCCGCTCGGGCGCGTCGGGCTTCGACTCGAGCTCACTGCCGTGGTCCCGCTCCTTCGAAATACCTTCGTGATCCAGGGGGTAGACCAGGTGTACCGGCCCTCCGCGGTCGCGGGGCGGCTCCTCTTTGGTGCCGAGGCGACGTTTCCGTGACGAGCGTCCCGAAGGCGGCCACTCACCCTACGTTGGGAACCGTGCCGTCGCCCTCGCTCACGAACCTTCCGGCGGCGGCAAGAGCAGGCGTTGCCTCCGGCGGCGCCGACGCGTTCGGCGAGCTCTATGACACGCACGCGCGCTTCGTCTGGCGTGTTGTCCTCCGCCTCGGCGTGTCCGCCGACGCGGTCGAGGACGTCATTCAGGAGATCTTCCTCGTCGTTCACCGGCGCCTCGCCGACTTCGAGGGGCGCTCGTCCCTTCGAACGTGGGTCTACGGGATCGCGCTCCGCGTCGCACGGGACCACCGGCGCACCCTCGCGCGAAACCACCTCACGGCGGCGAGCGGTCGCGAAGACCTCGAGCCGCACGAGCTCGCCGACGACGCGACGCGCGCCCCCGACGCCGTGTACGAGAAGGCCGAAGCGGGGCTCCTCGTCGTCGCCCTTCTCAACGAGCTCTCGGACGAGCTGCGGGAGATCTTCGTCCTCGCGGAGCTGGAGGAGATGACGCTGAACGAGATCGGGGAGATCGTCGGGGCCAACCCGAACACCGTGGCCTCACGGCTGCGTGCGGCGCGGCGGGAGTTCGACAAGGCGCGGGCGCGGGCGCGGGCACGCGACGAGTGGAGGGTCCGATGAGTGATCTGAGCCGAGAGGCACGCGCGCTCCTGGCGCGTGCGAGGAGCTCCGGGCACGGCATGCCCGACGAGGCATCGCTCGCACGTGCGCGGGGCGCGGTGCTGCGCAGGGTCGGCGTCGGTGCGGCCGCGGGCGTCGCCGCGGCCGCCGCGAGCGCGGCAACGAATGCCGCCCCTGCCGCCGCGGGCGCAGGGGCGGCAGCGGCGGTGGGCTCCACGCTCTCGCTCGCAGTGAAGGGCATCGTCGTCGCGGCGCTGCTCGCGGGCGGCGCGACCGCGGCGGTCACCTGGCCGCCCGCACCCCCGCCGGTCGCGCACGTCGCCCCGTCCCCGCTCCGTGGGCCACCGGTTGCCTCAACCGACATCGCCCCGACCATCCCGACCACGACGCCGACGCCGACCGCGACCACGACCACGACCCCAACCACGACCACGACCGCGACCACGACCACGACCACGACCACGACCCCGACCACGACCACGACCCCGACCCCGACCACGACCCCGACTCCGACGCCGACTCCGACTCCGACCCCGACGCCGCCTCCGACGCCGACTCCGACCCCGACCCCGACCCCAACCCCCCTCACCGCCGACATCGCCCACCTCCGCGCGGCGCAGCTCGCCCTCTCTTCCGGCGACGCGTCGCGCGCGCGCGAGGAAGCCTCGCTCGTCTCGCCCGACGGCGCGCTCGCGGAGGAGCGCGACGGGATGCTCACGCTCGCCGCGTGCGCCCTCGAGCCCACCGGCGCGTCAGGCGAGGCGACCGCGTTCGCGCGACGCCACCCGACGTCCTCGCTTCTCCCGCGTGTTCGCGCCGCATGCAAGTGAGGCGACGATTTGGTCACGAAACGGCGCGGCGCGGACACCCATGGAGCGAGAGGTGACCATGACGACCATCGAGAAAATGAAGCGCGCCCTCGCGACCGCACTGGCAACCACCGCAGCGCTCGTCGCGTGCGGCGGCAACGTCGAGATCGGAACGAGCAGCAATCCGTTGACCGCCGACTCCTGCGACGCGTCTGAGTGTGGCGAGAGCACGTTCCACTGCGCGAGCGGCGCTGCGACCGATCTCGTATGCGCGCGCCACGGCGGCGCGACGTGCGGGTGGGCGGGGAAGTGCCCCGGCGACTGCATCCCGAGCAAGTGCGCGAACCAGGGGGCCGCGTGCGCGGTCGGGCACGTCGAGAATCTGCGCTGCACGCCCAGCCCCTACGCCGGTGTCGGCTCGGCCCCCGCCGACCAGTGCCTGCTGACGTTCGAGTGCTCGACCGTGCCCGTGATCGCAACCTGCCCGATGGCCAAGTGCAAAGACCAGGGCTTTGCCTGCTCCACCGGCGCCCCTCGAAATCTTCGGTGCGTGCCCGATCCGAACGCCGGCGTCGGCTCGGCCCCGGTCGGGCAATGCAGGCTCGAGGGGGACTGCCCGCCGGCCGCCGATGCGTCGGTCGACTGACGCGCCGCGACCTGCTCAGACGACCTTCTGCGACAGTCGACCGCTCGGTGCCGGGGTCGCCGCCGCCCCGCGAAGCACCGCGTGGCGCACGGAGGTCGCCGGAAGCGTCCGCGCCGCCGCCATCACGCGATCGGCTTCGCGCAGCAGATCGTCCACGCACGTCGGCGGCCACTCGAAGGTCGCGATCCCGACGTGCGCGCCTGGCAGCTCGTCGAGGCCCGCCGCACCGCGCACGCGATCGACCGCGACGCGCGCGGCCTCGGCGCCGGTCTCCGGCAAGAGGAGCACGAAGCGCCCGCGCTCGACCCGTGCGGCGACGTCGTACAAGCGCGACGCCCCGAGCGCGGTGGCGACCTTCTTCACGTCCTCGTGTGACGCGTCCTCCGCCAGCTCGAACGTCGCGAGGCTGAGGGAGCGGCTGAAGCGAATGGCGCGACGCGTCTCCAAGGCGACGGCCTCGTAGAACGCCTTGCGGTTGTAGAGGCCGGTCTCCGCGTCGCGAAGCGTGTCGCTCTTCGCGCGCAGGTAGGTCGCGCGAAGGGCCGCCAGGGCCCACGCGAACGCAAGGTAGAAGCCGAAGTGCATCAAGAACGCCCAGTGCAAGAAGAACGACGACGAGTACGGAAACGCGCCGTAGCGCTCCCAGAGGTAGACGAGCGCCGAGCAGACGCCGCCGATCGTGGCGCCCAGCGCCCGCCCCACCATCCAGGTCGCGAGGCCGACCGGCACGAGGTAGAGGAGCGCAAAAGACATCTCGACGGGCGTGACGACGTCGAGGACGAACGTGGCGACGAGGCTCCCGCCGATGAGAACGGCGCACTGCCACCTGCGGGCGGACAGCAGGTGGTCGAGCTGGGGGTGGCGTACCGCGTCAGGCACGAAGCGCCCGACCTCCAGGCCGTCCGCGACCGTGGGCGCGGGCTGTTTCGAGGTAGCAGTGTCCATGAACGCTTGCCCCCGAAGAGCACGGCTCGTGCCGATACGCTCGAGCCGGCGGGCGGTTCGTTCTTCGGCCGCGTTTCGTCGACGTGGCCGGCCGCGCGCCGCCTTGGCGCCCCACACGGCGGCGCAGAGTGTCCCAGATCGCCGCGGCCGCGCCGACGTCAGCCGACCGGGGGCACGCGGACGCTCGGTCGGTGGGCGAGCTCCACCTCGGCGCCGGGCTGGGCCGCGATGGCCAGCGTCGCCGGCGGAGCGAAGCTGAGCGGCGCGTCGGGGCCGCCCACGGTGTCGTAGAACTTGGCGGCGATCCGGTCGAGGCGATCGTCCCCGAGCTCCTCCCAGATCCGCCGCCAGGTGCACGCCTCGCGGAGCGCTTTGACGAACGCTTCGGCGGTCCGGAAGCTCAAGACGTGACGGACGACGGTGTGCCGCACGATCGCGAGGCCGGCGCTCTCGAACATCGCCGCCATCTGGTCGCGCTGCGCCGCGATCTGGGGGCGCGGCGCGGAGTGCCCGGGCTCGAGCTCGGCGAGGAAACCCGCGAGCACCTCGAACGGATCGTCGGCGTCGGGCGGCCCCCACGTGAGGATGCCCACCTTGCCGGACCTCGCCAGCCCGCCGCGCCACGCACGTATCGCCGACGCGCGATCCGGCAGCTGCCAGAGCCCGAACGCGCAGACGATCGCGTCCCATGGGCCACCGGACGCGTCGCTGGCGTCGGCCACCGCGACGGCGATCCGGGCGAAACCGGCCCGCTTCACAGCGTCGCCGCAGACGCGCACCATCTCCTCACTCTTGTCGGTCGCGCGGACGAGCCCCCCTTCCCCCACGGCGCGGGCCGCGGCGAGGGCTTCGGAGCCAGGCCCGCACGACGCCACCAGCACCCGCTGCCCCGGTGACAGCGCGAGCTCGTGGATGAGGTCGAGATGGTACGGCACGAACCGAGGAACCCACTCCTCGACGTAGCCAGCCGCCGCGCGATCCCAGGGGGTCGCCATGGGCGCAAGAATGCCCCACGCGCCCGGCCTGAGCAACACGCGTCGCGCCTGGCGCACCCGTTCCTTCCAGAGGACGGCGTGGGGCGCCTCGATAGCAACCGTTCCGTCCAAAGGACGGTTGCGATAGGCTGCGCGTCGACATGAGCGAGACCCTGCGCCGGACCCCGATTTTCGACGAGCACGTGAGGCTGGGGGCGCGGATCGTCCCGTTCGCCGGCTGGGAGATGCCTGTACAATACACGGGTATCGTGGACGAGCACACCGCCGTCCGCACCGCCGCCGGCCTCTTCGACGTCTCGCACATGGGCCGGCTCGAGCTCACCGGCGAGCACGCCCTCGCCGTCGTCGATTACCTCGTCACGAACGACGTGAAGAAGCTCGCCGACGGCCAGGCGCTTTACACGTGCTGCTGCAACGCGCAGGGGAAGATCCTCGACGATCTCATCATCTACCGCGCCTCGCAGGAGCGGATCATGGTGGTGTGCAACGCGTCGAACCGCGACAAGATCGCGCGTGTCTTCTCCACGGCGGCCGAGCACCACTGCGAATTCGCGGACCACAGCGACGCCACGGCGCTCATCGCGCTTCAGGGCCCCAAGGCCTTCGCGATCCTCGCCCTCATGGGCAAGGACGCCGCCGCGCTCGCGTCGCTCAAGAGCTTCCACTTCCGCGACGCCGTCGTCGGCAACGCGCACGTCACCGTCGCGCGCACCGGGTACACCGCCGAGGACGGCTGCGAGATCTTCTGCAAGAAGGAAGACGCCGCCGGCATCTGGCGCCAGCTCCTCGAGGTCGGCCAGGAGCACGGGCTCAAGCCCATCGGGCTCGGCGCGCGCGACACGCTGCGCCTGGAAGGCCGCTTGTCCCTCTACGGCAACGACATCGACGAGACGACGAACCCGCTCGAGGCGGGCCTCGGCTGGGTGACGAAGCTCGACAAGGGCGCCTTCGTCGGGCGCGAGGCGCTCCAGAAGGTGAAGGACGCGCCGCTGCCGCGAAAGCTCGTGGGCTTCGAGATGACCGGCCGCGGCGCCGCTCGCCATGGCTACCTCTTGCGCGACCTCGAAGGGCGCAACGTAGGCACCTGCACGAGCGGCGGTCCCGCCCCTACCGTTGGCAAGAGCATCGGTCTCGGGTATCTGCCCTCCTCGATGTCCGCGATCGGGACCAAGTTCTTGGTCGACTGCCGGGGGAAGAACATCGAAGCCGTGGTCGTCAAAGTGCCTTTTTACAAGCGGAGCTAGGTCATGAGCGAGATCCCCCAAGAGCTGCGGTACACCCCCGACCACGAGTGGGTCAAAAGCGCGGGCAGCGACGTCACCGTCGGCATCACAGCCTTCGCCGTCGAACAGCTCGGCGACATCACGCTCGTGAACATCGACGTGAAGCCGGGCGACACCGTCACCAAGGGCAAGGCCTTCGGCACGATCGAGAGCGTGAAGACGCTGAGCGACCTCTTCGCTCCCATCAATGGCAAAGTGCTGAAAGTAAACGAGGATCTGAACAACAAGCCGGAGCTCGTCAACGAAGATTGCTACGGCAAGGCCTGGATGGTCGTCATCGCCGCCGCCGACGGAGCCGAGGTCGCCGCCCTCATGGAGCCCAAGGCCTACGCGGAGCACTTGAAAGTCGCTGCACACTGACTAAAACCGCGCATCTAGACCGCGTTCGGTCGCGGCCGCTGCGCATCGCATCCGACCTGTGGTCGGGGGCTCCACACGAGAGGATCGAAATGTCGCTTCTTAAAGCAGGATTTGCCGTCGCGTTTGCCGCCCTCACCGTCGCCGCCTGCAGCAGCGGCCAGGGCGACGATTGCACCAAGGACTCGGACTGCCACTCGAACCTGTCGTGCCAAGCCGTTCAGGGGCGGGCCAAGCTCTACTGCTGCCCGACGCCTGCGCAGTCGAGCAACTACGCCAACTGCCACCCCGATCTGTCGGCGCCGCCCGCCTCTACGTCCTCCTCGTCTTCTTCGTCCTCTTCTTCTTCCGGCGCGGACGCGTCGAAGTAGGTTCTCCCATTTCATGCGCTACCTCCCCCACACCCCCGAAGAGATCACCTCGATGCTGCAGGCGATCGGCGTTCCGTCGATCGACGATCTGTTCAGCCCGATCCCTGAGGGGGTGCGGTTCAAAGGTCTGCTCGCCCTCGAGCCGGCCCTCGACGAGTCGCGCCTCATGGACCACCTGACGGCCCTCGCGGCGAAGAACACCGGCGCGACGGCGCTCAGCTTCCTCGGCGCGGGGGCGTACGATCATCACGTCCCGCCGCTGGTCGACCAGCTGCTCCTGCGCGGCGAGTTCTACACGGCGTACACGCCGTACCAGGCCGAGGTCGCGCAGGGCACGCTGCAAGCGATCTTCGAGTTCCAGACGATGTGCTGCGAGCTCTTCGGGATGCCCGTGGCGAACGCGTCGATGTACGACGGCGCGAGCGCGGCGGCCGAAGCGGTGCTCATGGCGCGGCGCCTGACCAAACGCACTCACGTCCTCGTGAGCGACGGCGTCCACCCCGAGTACCAGGAGACGATCCGCACCTACGTACGCGGCCTTCCCGGCGGCGCCGCTGAGATCGAGATCGTGCCGCACGCGGCGTCGGGCGTCGCCGACCTGGACGCGCTGAAGCGCCTGCTCCGCGACGACACGGCGTGCATCGTCGTCGGCTACCCGAATTTCTTCGGCTGCGTCGGTGACCTGCAGGCGATCGCCGATCTCGCGCACGCCAAGGGCGCGCTCCTCGTGACGGCCACCGCCGAGCCCTACGCGCTCGCGCTAGTCGAGCCGCCCGGCGCGCTCGGCGCCGACATCGCGGTGGGCGAGGGCCAGGCGCTCGGGCTGCCCCCGCAAAACGGCGGGCCGGGCTGCGGCCTCTTCGCATGCAAGGACTCGCGAGAGTTCCTCCAGAACATCCCCGGCCGTCTGTGCGGCGAGACGGTCGACAAGAACGGCCTCCGCGGTTACGTGCTCACCCTCGCGACGCGCGAGCAGCACATCCGGCGCGACCGCGCGACGAGCAACATCTGCACGAACCACGCGCTCTGCGCGCTCGCGATCACGATCCGCGCGAGCCTCCTCGGCAAGAAGGGCTTCGTCGAGGTCGCCAAGCAGTGCCTCGCGAAGGCGGAGTACCTGAAGGCGGAGCTCGTGAAGACCGGCGCGTGGGAGGTCGCGTTCTCGGCGCCCACGTTCAACGAGTTCGTCGTCCGCTCGAAGAAGGGCCCTGCCAAGGCGGCGGTGGACGCCGCCCAGAAGCAGGGGATCCTGGCCGGCGTCGACCTCGGTCGCTGGTACCCCGGTAAAGAGCGCGATCTCCTCGTCTGCGTCACCGAGCGCCACGCGCGCGAAGATCTCGATCGGCTCGTGGCGGCGATTCGCCAGTAGGAGCGCGCGGTACACGAAGTCGGCTACGCTGGGCGTGAGATGACGGCGCTCAGCGGCAAGATTCGCGACTACGAGGTGTGGGGGCGCCTCGGCGAGGGCGGCATGAGCGAGGTGTGGCTGGCGAAGCACACGGCGCTCAACATCCCCGTCATCATCAAGACGCTTCGCGGCGCCGTCGCCGACGTGACGGGGACGTCGCGCATGCTGAACGAGGCGCGCCTCATGGCCCGCGTGACGAGCCCGCGCGTCGTCCGCGCGATCGACGCAGGCGTGCACGAAGGCGTGCCGTACCTCGTCCAGGAGTACGTCGACGGCATCGACATGGCGGAGCTCGATCGGCGTCGGCGCGCCGCGCTGGGCGTGGGGCTGCCGCTCTGGTTCGTCAGCTACGTGATGCGGGAGATCTGCGCCGCGCTCCACACCGCGCACCAGGCCGGCGTCATCCACCGCGACGTGAAGCCGTCCAACATCTTTGGCTCGCCCGACGCCGGCATCCGCCTCGGCGACTTCGGCATCGCGGTCGGCAGCGACGACGGCAAGGCGCCGGAGGCCAGCGGCACGATCAACTTCTGCGCGCCCGAGCAGCTGCGCGGCGACAAGGTCGACCGGCAGACCGACGTTTACGGTGCCGGCGCGACCGCGTGCGATCTGCGCTACGGCAAGACGCCGTACCCGACGCTGAGTGCGATCCTCGATAAGGCCCACGCGGCGTACCTGCCTGCCCCGCAGACCCCGGCCGAGGCGTACTTCCAGCATCTCGTGCGCCGCATGGTCGACAAGGACCCCGCCAAACGGCCCGAGGATTCCAGCGAGGCCGGTCGGCACTTCGGCACCCTGGCGCGCGCACTGCGGCCGTCGTCGTTTCGCGGGCCGGTCACCTGCGTCGACAAGAACACCTTCCGCATCGGCCACTCTACGATCGGCTTCTGCGTCGGTGATCTCGCCAGCGCCCAGGCCGACGCGATCGTGTCGAGCGCCAACTTCGAGCTCGTCATGCGCACCGGAGTCGGCGACGCGCTGCGCCGGCGCGGAGGCGACGAGATCGAAGCGGAGGCGATGAAGCAAGGGCAGCAGCCGCTCGGGTCCTGCGTCGCGACGGGGGCCGGTACGCTCGCCGCCAAGCACGTCCTCCACGCCGTCAGCGCGTGGAACGAGGCGTCGTGCGTCGGCCGGGCGATGCACCGCGCGCTCCTGCTCTCCGACGAGCTCGGGCATCGCTCGCTCGCCCTGCCGGCGCTCGGCACCGGCGCGGCGCGCGTGAGCGTCGAGATGTGCGCCAACGCGATGATGAGCGCGCTCGCGTGGCACCTGGCGCTCGGCGGCTCGCGTCTCGAGAACGTCCGCGTGTACCTCGGCGACGAGGCGAAGCTCAAGGTGTACCGCCAGGTCGCCGCCGAGGCGCTGCGCGACGCCGAGGACGAGCACCCGGCGTTCGCGGAGCTGGGCCTCCCCGTCGAGGGCGGCGAGGTGAACGCCGACGCTGCGACGAAGCTCGACGCGATCCGTCAGGGCTCAGGGCCTTTGTGAGCGGGCCGAGGCCCGTTCACAACCCCTGAGGACTACATCTTCTTGTCGCGACCGGCCCAGCCGAGCGTGATGCTCACGACCGGCTCCTTGTCGCGCGAGGTCCAGCTGGTGCTCATGTTGATCGACATCGGCCGGACGTGGAGCTCGGGCTGCGAGAGGTCCTGCATCGAGTCGCCCCCGCCGAGCAATGCCTGGAGTGGCGACTCCTTCTTCTCGGGCTGCTCTTCCGCCGGGACGACCGAGACGACCGACGTCTCGAGCTTCGCCATCTCGCCCACGCCTTGCTCGGCGTGGAGCTGGACGCGCGCGAAGCCGCAGCTGCTGGCGTCGTGCGTGCCGCTGCTCGCTTCGATCATGAGCGGCATGCGCATCATCCGCGCGCGCCGCATCTCCGCCACGCTGCCGGAGCCGCCGGAGCTGGAGGTGGCGTCGGGGTCCTTGACGCGACGAACGACGAGCTGGACGTGCGTGCGCTCCCGCGCGGCGTAGATGGCGAAGCCGCCGGGCGCGTCGGTCACCCTCTGGAGCCCGAGGGTCGCCTTGGCGATCTGTCGAACGCCGCGCGTCGTCGGGTCGACCCACGCGTCGACCATCTCGAGCTGCGCTTTGCCGCTCCCGAGGTCGACGAAGCGCTCCTGGTGCACGGCCGTGACCTCGAACTTTCGAGGAATGTCCTGCATGCGAACGGGCTTGCCGCCCTTGGCGCGCGGCGGCATCGGCATGAAGTGCGGCGACATGTGGACGCCGGGCTCGAGCGACGGGCTCCACTCGGCCGGTCCTCCCGGCTCGTCGATATCCACATCGGTCGCGCGCTCGGAGAAGCACACGTCGGCCTGCTCCTCGCTCGAGCCCATGAACCCGCCCTTGCCGGTGGAGAAGTCCTTCGCGTCCTTCTCCTTCGAGAAGATCATCGAGAACTGCATCCGTCCGTTCATCGTCTGCTCGGGCGGCGGCTTGGCGACGAAGAAGCCTGGCACCTTCTCGGTCGCCGGAATCGTCTTCGGGCCTTCGCCGACGGGGTGCTGGGTGACCTGGCCGGTCGGAAGCGACGCGAACTTCAGCGTCTCGGCCGACGACGGCGTGGCGAGCAGGGCGGTCGCGCCGAGGAGCGCGAGAGAGATCAACGTTCGGCGCTTCATCAGATTGACCTCAGGTAGGCCTCGAGCGCGTCGAGGTCCGTCTCGGAGAGCTGTTTGGTGTGCCCCATCTTGCCATCGACGTCCTTCAGCAAGTCCTTGAGCGTCTTGTAGCGGCCGTCGTGGAACCATGGTCCCGCGCCGCCCGTCCCCCTGAGCGACGGCGTGTTGAACTGATCCCCTCGGTCAGCCTTGGCCTTGCTCTTCACGTCGTGGAGCTGTCCGTCGGAGAAATCTGCGCTGGGGATGTGGCACTCGGCGCACTTGGCCTCCTTCGACAGGAATACCTGCTCGCCACGCGCGACCTTCGCTTCCTTGGGCGCGCGGGCGACAGCGGCGTTGGGGGGCGCGAGCGTCGTGATGTAGGCGACGATGGCGTCGAGCTCCGCGCTGCGGAGGCCGCCGCCGTCGAGGCGATCGAACGTGGTCGACAGGTGCTCTCGCAGCGTCTTCTCGCCGTTGCTCCACGAGTACGGCGGCGTCGAGCTGACGCGGCCGGCGAGGAGGATAGTGCGGCGCGGACCGTCGGGCGTCGCCCAGGTGATGGCGTCGTCGCGGCCGTCGGGGTGGCAGCTCGCGCATGCGCGGCCGTCCTTCGCGATGCGGTTGTCGCCAGCCGCGTGGAAGAGCAGGCGCCCAAGCGCAACCTCGGGCTGGATCTTGCGCTCCGCGGCGGGAAGCTCGATGCGCCCCGAGCGCTCGCGCGGGTTCGCCTTCTCGGCGGTGATGGGGATGTTCGTCAGCTCGATGACGTCAAGGACGCGATCGAACTGCGACCACACGATCGCGCGGTGCTTCGGACCGTCGAGCGCGATGCCGGTAGGCCCGGCGCCGACGCCCCAGCGGCGCTTCTCGGCGCGAACCGGGCTCGCGGCAGCGGCGTCGTAGGCGATGACGTCGTCGATGCCGAAGCAGGTGACGAGGAGGTTCTTCGTCGACGGGTCGACGATCGCCGCGCGCGGCAGGAGGCACGGCTCGTGGTGATCGCGGGGGTCGTCGCCGTGGCCCATGAACATGCGCTCGCGGCTGGTGGCGAGCGACGTGTCGATCGGCGTCCCGGTGGTGTCGTCGAGCACGGCGACGCTCGCGGCCTCGGTCGGGCTGTCGTCGTCGCCGTACCCCTCGGCGCGCATGTTGGGATCGCCGTTGTCGACGAAGACCTCCGGCGCGAGCACGCGACCGGCCGGGTCGATAGATTTGGCGAGCGCGTATCCCTGGCAGGACGAGCGGCTCCCTCGCTCCGTTTCGCTGTCGCCCTCCTTCTCCATCTCGGCGAAGCGCCTCTCCATCTCCGGAGTGACCTTGATGCCGGCCGCCTTCATCCGAGCGGGCTGCGAGCGCATCATGCGACGACGCTGCGCGACGAGCGGATCCTTGCCGCGGAGCTTCACGGCCCTCGCCTTGCCCGCGGCGAGGTCGACCACGCTCATCTGCGAGCCGACGGCGTGCGCGACGAACGCGCTCTTGCCGTCCTCGCTGACCACGACCGCGCGGGGCTCACGCGGAAGCTCGACGCTGAAGCGACGCGCCAGGGTGTCACCGTCGTGCCCGGCGAGGGCCCTGCCCCAGCCGCTCGACACGAGCACCGTGCCGTCGGGCGCAAGCGCGAGCGCGACCGGCTCGGTGGCCGTGTCGATCGAGCACGACGTCGCGAGCGGCTTGTCGGTCACCGAGGGCTCGAGGGCGACGACCTTGCTCTTGTCCTTCACCGTGACGAGCAGTCGCCCGTCGGGGGTGAGGAGCATGTGGCCGGGCGTGCCGTCGATCGCCGTCGACGCAAGTTGCTTTTTCCCATCGACGTCGACGGTGAGCACGGCATGGACGTCCTCGTCCGACACGTACGCCACGGTCTTGCCGTCGACGCTCGCCAGCACCACTGTCGAGCTGACGCCCGACGCGCTCACGGCCGTCGCGACGGCGCGCGCGAGCTTGTGGCAGGGCGCCGAAGGGGCCGCCGCAGCTGCCTTGGCCGCCGGCACCTGGGGAGCGGGCGCCTGCGCGCCTCCATGCCCACCGCACGCCGCCGCCGCCACCGATCCGAGGACGGCCGCCAGGGCCAATCCGCTCCACCTTTGCATGAGACCTCCGCCTTCCAGAGTCATACGCCTGGGCGCAGCTTTTGCTGCCTTACTTGGACCCCGTCACCACCGCGAGCGCTCCCACCAGAATGAGCGCCGCCCCCACGAATCCACCGCTCCCGAGGCGCTCATCGTACACGATTGCGGCGATCATCATCGCGACGAGAGGCTCGAGCAGGGTCAACGTGGAGGCGTGGCTCGCCTGGATTCGCCGGAGGCCCCAGGTGAAGACGAGCCCCGCGAGGGCGCCGGGGCCCACGCTGCCGAGGGCGACGATCGCCATGGCGCCCGGCGCGGCCGCCCACGCGCCCGGCGGGACGAAGAGGGCGAGGAGGGGTGTCGCGACGAGGCCGTGGTAAAACATCAGCTCGCTCGCGGAGAAGGTGCCGGCGAGGCGCTTGTTCACCAGCACATTGGACGCGTAGAAGACCGCGCTCCCCGCGCCGCAGGCGGCGCCGAGCCACGACGTGCCCGACGGCGCGCTCCATGGCGACAGGAGCAGGACGAGGCCCGCGAACGAGACGGCGGCGGCGCCCCAGGTGCGCGCGCTCGTCCGCTCCTTCAAGACGAACGGCGCGGCGACGGCGACGAAGATGGGGGTCAAGTAGTGGGTGAGGACGGCGACGGCCACGCTCGTCTTCTGGTAGGCGGCGAAGAAGAGGATCACGTTCATCGCGTCGCCGACGCCGAGCCACGCCAGGAGGCGCCACGCGCGGGCGTCCGCGCGCACGCGCACGCGATCGACGACGCTGAACGGCGCGGCCACGAGCGTCAGCACCGCCATGAGGATCACCGCCTCGAGCGCGGGATCGAGCCTCCCCACCGACTCGGCGTGACGAAGGATGAGCGGCCACGTCCCCCACGACGACGCGGCAGCGGCGACGAGCGCGTATCCGATGAAGCGCGAGCGGGTCGCCCCCGTCACGGAGCTTTCGCGAGCGGGTTGGCGACGACGGCGACGCCAGGCGGCGCGGTCTCGCTCATCTTCTTCAGCTTGTCGACGAGCTGCAGCGCCTCGAGCGGCGTGAGCCTGTCGACGTCGACGGCGCGCAAGAGGCCGACCGCCGGGTGCTCCTTCGCCTCCGCTCCGCCGAACAGATCGAGCTGAGAGCGGCCGGCCCTCGTCTTCGCGCGCATCGACGCGTGCGCTCCGCTCGGCAGGGCGGCCCCCTTCTCGAGTGCCTCGAGGATGGTCCGCGCACGGGCAAGCACCAGCTCGGGCAAGCCGGCGAGGCGCGCGCACGCCACGCCGTAGCTGCGCGACGCCGCGCCGCGCACGAGCTTGTGCAGGAACACGATGTCGCCGGCGTGCTCGCGGGCGGTAACGCTCCAGTTCTCGCAGCCGGGGTGCGTCATCGCGAGCTCGGTGAGCTCGTGGTAGTGCGTGGCGAAGAGCGCGCGGCAGCCGACGGCGTCGTGCAGGTGCTCCGCCACCGCCCAGGCGATGGCGAGCCCGTCGTAGGTGCTCGTCCCGCGCCCGATCTCGTCCAAGACCACGAGCGACCGCCGCGTCGCGCGGCGCAGCACGTTGGCGGTCTCCTTCATCTCGACCATGAACGTGCTCTCGCCCTTCGCGAGGTTGTCGCTCGCGCCGACGCGCGTGAGCACGCGATCGACGACACCCACCCGCGCGCGGCGCGCCGGCACGAACGAGCCCATTTGCGCCATGATCACGCAGAGGGCCACCTGGCGCATGAGCGTCGATTTGCCGGACATGTTGGGGCCCGTCACCAGCCAGAGGCGCGTGCGGGGGTCCTCGGGGTCCGCGTCGGCGCCCGGCGCCGCGTCGAGGCGCACGTCGTTCGGCACGAAGCGGCCGGCGGCGGCGAGCTTCTCGACGACGGGGTGGCGCGCGTCCTCGAGGTCGATCTCGAGCGAGTCGTCGACCGTCGGCCGGACGTAGTCGGCGGCGTGGGCGGCCTCGGCCAGCGCGCTGGCGACGTCCCACTCGGCGACACGCGAGGCCACGCCGCGAAGCCGGTCGCCCGAGCGCGCGACCTCCTTGCCCAGCGCGGAATACAGCTCCGCCTCGCGCGACTCCGCCCGCGACTCCGCGTGGGAGAGCTTGTCGGCGAGCTCGTCGAGCTCGTCGCAGGTGAAGCGCTCACCGGTCGCGATCGTCTGCTTACGGCGCCAGGTGGCGGGCGCCTTGCCGACGTGCGAGCGCGTCACCTCGATGTACCAGCCGAAGACGCGCGTGTACCGGAGCTTCAGGCTCGCGATCTGCGCCGACTCGCGGAGCCGGCCCTCCAGGTCCACGATGAGGCGCTGCCCGTCCTTCGCGAGCATCCTCGCCTCGTCGAGCGCGGGGTCGTAGCCGTCCCGGACGACGCCGCCGTCGCTCGCGCGCGCTGGCGGATCGTCGGAAATGGAGCGCGCGAGCAAGGCGAAGAGCTCGTCGCACGGGTCGATCCACGGCTCGCCCGCGCCGATGCCCAGGGCCTCACGCGCTCCCTGGTCCGGGCAACCCGCCAGGGCGGCGGCGAGGTGCGGCAGCTCTCCCAGCGACGTACGGAGCGCCGCGAAGTCGCGCGGGGCGACGCGATCCACCGCGAATTTGACGCCGAGGCGCTCGACGTCGGCGACCTCGGCGAGGCGCGCGCGCACCTCGGCGCGCAGCCCGGGCTGGGTGACGAAGAGCTCGACCGCGTCGAGGCGCCGGCGGATCTCGGCCACGTTCGTGCGCGGCGCGAGGAGCCGCCGGCGCAGGAGGCGCGCGCCGGGCGCCGTCTTGGTCTGGTCAATCTGCGTGAGCAGCGCCCCTTTGGTGGCCCCGTCCATCGTGCGCACCAGCTCGAGGTGCGCCTGGGTCGCGTCGTCGAGCACCAGCGTCTCGCCCAGCTCGTAGAACGCGAGGCGCGCCACCGGGAGCGTCCTTTGGGGCTCGCACTCCGCGGCCATCGCCAGGCATCGCGCCGCCGCGCGCCGGGCCACCTCGGAGGCGCACGCGCGCCGCGCTTCACCAGTGCCGAGCACCGGATCGAGCACGCCGTCGACCGCGCCTTCGTCGAGCGCGCGGTTCGCGGCGTCGCGCACCACCGCTGCCGGGCGCGCGGCGCGCAGGTCCTGGACGATCGACTGCGTGCCCGGCCCCGCGAGCACCTCGCGCGGGTCGAGGCGCACGAGCTCACCGAGCGCGCTCGCGGCGTCCTTCGCCTCGCACGCCGCGAGCTCGCCCGTCGACAGATCGAGCGCGGCGACGCCGAACGATGTGCCGTCCGCCGACGCGTCGACGGCGACGAGGTAGTGGTTCTCGCGCGCGGTGAGCCCCGCATCGTCGTACGCGATGCTCGGGCTCACGACGCGCACGACCTGGCGCGGAACGATCCCCTTCACCGTGGCCGGATCGGCCATCTGCTCACAAATCGCGACCTTGAACCCCTGCTCGAGGAGGCGCTGGATGTACGAGCTCGCCGCGTGGTGCGGCACGCCCGCCATCGGGATCTCGTCGTCCGAACCCTTGTTTCGCGCCGTCAGCGTGAGGTCGAGCGCACGCGCGGCGACGACGGCGTCCTGGAAGAACAGCTCGTAGAAGTCCCCCATCCGGAAGAAGAGGAGGGCGTCCTCGTGCGCGGCCTTGGCGGACAGGTACTGCCGCATCACCGGCGTATTGGCCGCGCCTCCTTCCTTGCCCTTCGCCATCGCAGCCTTACTAGGCCAGCCGCGACGAAAATTCTACTCGCGCCGGGCGCTCAGAAGAACGGCGTGTGGGCGAGGGTCACGGTGTTCAGATCGATGAGGATGAGCCCCTGCGAGGCGCCGTCCACCAGTGCGAGCTGGCCGAGCGAGTCGATGAAGCGCATCGACTGAGGGCTCACCGCCGTCGTCGACGATGCGGTGTTGATCACGAGCGGCGAGAATTGCCCGCGTGTCGTGAACTTCCATTGGAGGTCCCGTACCGGTGTCTGGTCGACGGTGATGAGAACCTTTGGCTCCTTGGGCTTGGGCACCTGAGCCACGCCGTTCCACACGACGAAGGAGAACGCCGGGTTGCGCATCGCCAGGAGACTGTTGCGCCCTGGCGCCGCGATGTCGCCGCCACCAGGGGCCTTGATGAAGGGCACCGCCGGCGCGCGCGACTGCAGGAGCGCCTCGCGGGGATCGCACGAGAGGACGCACGCGCCCGAGGAGTTGGCCGTGACGCGATGCAAAAGCCCGACCGCGCCGCCGACGCTCAGCCACATGCCGCCGGTGCGCACCTTGAAGCGCACTTGGTGGTGGAAGCAGCAGCGCATGCGCTTCAGCGTGTCGACGTTGGACGGGTCCGAGGGGACTACCTGACGGTCCGTCGCGAGGACTGCGTGCTCGTAGGCGTAGCGCCCGAGGACGAGCCGGTCGTCGTACGCCTCCAGGATCGGGAAGTCGCGCCACGGGCTCTGGTCCGCAGCCGCGCCGAACTGCGCGGTGCACGCGTCGTGGCGGGCCTGCGGCGAGGTGAGATCCGCCGGCCAGCACGCCTTGTCTTGCTCCGGCTCGTTTTCCGCCCAGTACGGGTCGCCCGGATCGAGGATTTCCTCGGTCAGCTGGACGTAGTCGACGAGGGTGGCCGAGAGCGCCGCCGGAGCGACGATGTTGCGGCTCGCCATCTCGGCGGTGATCGCCGCCGCCCGCGCCGTGCCGATGCGGTAGTCCTCGATCCCCTTGCGGCAAAAGAGCGCGCTCGGGTTGGGGAGGAGGAGCGTCTTGTAGCCGTCGGTCGACTCGACCGGCGTGGCGAGCGACGTTCCGTCGAACGCTGGAAGCGTCCCTTCGTACGTCACCGCCCAGTCCTGATCGAGGTGCACCTGCGGCTCCTCCCAGGAGAAGCGCAGGCCGGGGACCGAGCCCTCGCCCGGCAGGAGCGCGGCCGTCGCCACCTGGCGATCCTTGGGCGAGGGCGCCGACGGGTTGCGCGAGAGCGAAGGATCCGCGAGGGTCGAGTCCGTGGGCAGGAGGATGGGGTTGCCGCGCGCGCCGGCGCCCGACGTCGGCAGCGCGGTGTTCTGCGAGAAGAGCTGCGGCAGACCATTGAGCTGCGGCGAATGCACGCCCGTGGTGGCGTCGCTCCGCAGGAAATACAGCGACCGCGGACGGTTCGGCGCGCTCACCGGGAAGAAGAACTCCTGGGAGACCTTCTTCGTCGTCTCGGCGGGCGTGGCGCCTTCCTGGAAGGCGGTTGGCACGTGGTAAGGGTCGAGATCGTTGGCCGGCCCCGCCGGCTGAGGCGGCGCGAAGGCGTTCGGCGGGTTCTTGTCGTCCATCGGATCGGGCCGCCGGCAGGGCGAGTCCCAGTCGTCGACGTCGATCGCGACCATGTTCCCGTTCGAGAGCGTCACGAACCCGAAGATCCCGCGGAGGCGGCTCGGACCGAGGCCCGGCACGTCGCTCGTCGAGATGTTCGCGCGGTAGCACATGCCCGCGCCCTGATCGCTCGCGGGCTCGCCGACGTTCGGACCGGCGTGGGGGTTCGGGTTGCACAGGAGCCCGCCGCGCGCGTTGGAGACCGGGCTGTCGCACACGTGCGTGAGCGGGAAGTCGTGACGGGCGAACGAGACCGTCGCCACCGGCGCGTTGAAGATGATGCGGTCGGGCGCCTGGAAGGGGTTCACCTCGGCGTGCGGGCGCACGAGCGGACCGCGCGGGGCCGTCGCCGGTTCGCTCACGTCGAAGACCATGATGCTGCCGTCCTTCTTGTCGACGGCGTAGAGGTACTTCTTGTAGTCGCTGGTCGTCGGGCTCACAGCGATGTCGCCGACCGAGACCTTGCGGAGCGTGTCGAGGAGGCTCGTCGCGACGAGCGGCGGGAGCTCCTTGGGCCTGCCCGCCTTCGACAGATCGAGCACGTGGATGAGCGGGAGCCCGTCGTCGCCCACGTAGAGCGTCGTGCCGTCACGCGCGGCGGACGTGCCGTGCGCGTGGTTGCCGGGACCGAAGTTGAGCGGCCCCGCGTCTCCGCCTCCGTCGGTGGCGCCGCCGTCGCCGGAGCTGCCCGCGTCGGAGGTGCCCGCGTCGGACGTGCCCGCGTCGGACGTGCCCGCGTCGGTGACGCCGGCGTCGGTCGGCGGCGGTGAGGGGGCCGCGGCGGCGCAGAGCTGCGGGAAGAGCGGCGCCTCGGGGGGGGTGCCGTCGTAGTGGATGCCGTCTCCCCAGGCCGGGGAGGCAGGCGGGGCGGCGGGCATGGTGTCGTCGAGCGTCGTGTCGCTCGTGAGAACGCACTTGGCGAGCGCTCCCGGCGCGTAGGTCGGCCCCGCGCTCGTGTCGATGCCGGTGCCGCGGACGAACGGAGCCGGATCGATCGTGACCACGCGCGCCCTGCGACCGGCGCCGTCCCCCGGCAGGACCACCGCGAGCTCGTAGCTCGTCGCCGTGGCGCCCCCGTCGGTGGTGATCGTGTGCGGGACGACGACCATCGCGCCCGGTGCCTGATCGAGCTGGCACACCGGGAGCGCCGGCAGCGTCGGCGGCGGGGGCGCGTCGGAGGCCTTGAGGCCGACGGACGACTGCGAGTACACCTGCGAATCGCCCAGGATGTTGCGGCTGGCGATGGCGTAGATGGCGGGCTTGTTGACCTCCGCCGCCGCGACGTAGGCGACCTGCCCGTCGGGCGCGATGGCCACGTCGGTCGGTATGGCGCCGACCGGAATGAAGTTGATGCCCGGCGTCGCGTGGTCGCCGTCGATGACGTACCCGGCCGTCAAGTCGACGACCGCGACCTCGCCGCGCGCGGACTGGGTGACCATCGCGTACAGGTGGTAGTCGAGGGTCGATCCGTCGACCCCCGCGGGAACCGGCGCGCACTGCGATTGCTGCTGCGGCTCGGCCTTGATGGAGATCTTCGCGCCGAGGGGGTTTCGCGGATCGGTCTCCATGACCCGCATGCACACGACGTCCACGCGCTGCGCGCGCTCGAAGGTCCGCACCGGCACGTTGGTGGCCGACTGCGCGCAGCTGGCGGTGCCGACGACGGCGCCGAGGACGAGCGCGCAGGCGCCGAGCGCCGCGGAGGCCACCTTGGAGAGCGGCTTCATTGCGAGCCCTTCGGCAAGGTGGGAAGCCCGAGCGTGTAGACCACCTTCTCGAACGTGTCCTTCTTGGCGCGGCTGTTGTCGAGATCGATCACCTGGACGAATGACTTCGTGAAGCTGGCGACGTACGCGAAGCGGTACCGCTTCAAGTCGAGCCCCGGCTCGCGCGAGTCGGCGGGCACCTTGCGGCGAAGCGCGGCTTCGTCCAGATCGAACGGATCGAACGTCAGCGCGAAAGGCCCCTGGCCAAGGCCGGTCAGGATGTTCTCCACCGTGTTCGTCGTCGGATCGATGATGTAGATGTACGACGAGTCGAAACAGACCACGAAGAGGCGCAGCGCGAGGTTGCCGTCGGAATCGACGATGGGGGCCAGGTAGAGCTTCGACGGTCCGAACGAGAGCGGGAGGTTGCCGAACACCTGGAGGCGATCGGCGTCGTAGGTGCCGTCGCCTGCCGCGCTGGGCTCACCGATCTCGCCGACGATGATCGATGCCGGACTGCGGTTCGCGAAGTAGACGCGCGCGGGGAGGCGCGCGCAGCTCGCCAGCTCGAGCGCCACCACGGTCTGCGGTCGCCCCGGGCCGGCGGGCGCGACGAGCGATTTGCACACGGTGCGCGTGGTCGGATCGATCGCGATGCCGCGCGAGTCGGTGCCACCGGCGTTCGCGCTCAGCGTGAACGCGCCCTCCTTCACGAGGAACGGGCGCGGGCCCGCCTGCCCGCCGGGCCCGGCCCGCGGCACGGTGTAGCCCTCGTCGCCGTAATAGCGGAGGAGCGAAACGTCGCGCGAGGCGCGGCTCGTCTCGAGGAACGCCGGGTGCGGCACCTGCGACGGATCGAAGGCCTGCGGATCGTGGGGGATGGCGAAGATGCCGTTGCCGCCGGCCGCGACACCGTCGAGCACGAACTGGAGCGCCGGACGGGCGCGCACGGCATCCAGGCCTGTCGAAAACAGGCTCACCTTCGTGTCGGTCTGGTGCGTGACGGCGATGACCGTGCCGTCCTCGCTCTGGGCCATGCCGAACGGCTCGCCGGGCATCGTGATCTGGCGGGAGTTGCCAGGCTCGTTCGCGTCGTTTCCGGCGTGGTGCGCGGCGTCGCAGCGGCCATTCGTGCGCGTCCCGCAATCGATCCGGAAAGGCGCGTAGGTGTCGGCCGTGTCTCCTTCGGCGGGCGCCGCCGTCGGATCGTCGGGCGTGATGTCGGCCCAGGTCAGCGACGCGTCACCGCGAACGGGCACGAAGAGCCTGTTCGAGCCCCCTGCGATCTCGCAGTGCGCCCCCAAGTCGCAGGGGGGGTTGCAACGCGAGCTCGCCGCGTAGAGGCGCGGCGACGTATCGGCGACGCACTGCGGTCGCGCCTTGCCGAGCTGGAGATCCGTCGCGAACGCGCCGATCGTGGCCGAGTCGCGCACGTAGATCGACGCGTCGACGGGGGGCGCGCAGGTCTCGCCCAGGGGCTGGCGCTGGCCGGAGCCGTCCGTCTTGTAGACCGGGGGCTCCTGCGTCGACGTGTCGCACTTCACACCGGTCGGCGGACGCTTGAGGACGAGGTTGGGGTTGTTGGGGTCGTCGATCGTGAGGACGGCGTCCCGCCTTATCAGGTGCAGATCGTAGGACTGGACCGTTCCGCCGTTCCACTGCAGGTCGAAATCGGAGTTGGCGACGTAGAGGACGTTGCCACCCCGCGACACACCGAGGCCCACGGGAAAATAGATCTGTTTCGGCGGGGGTGCCGTGCCGTCTCCGGTCGAGTAGCAGCCCGCCGCCGCGCAGGTGGCCAAGAGCCCCAACGACAGCGAAATCCCAAGCAATCTCATTTACGGGGGCGGAGCCTAGTCACACGCGGGGGAGGTGTCCACACCGCGGTTACGCGGGCCGTTTGCCAAGGGTTTCGAGCGGGAGCGCAGCGTGGCCCCAGGCGGAGGGGTGTCGTCGTAGGATCTGCCGCGAAAGGTGGGTGCCGTGACGATGCAAGCAGGCTGGGCGACGGGGCGTGTGGCGCTGGTGACCGGGGCGACCTCGGGGTTCGGGGCGGCGCTCGCCCGGCGACTTCTGGGCGCGGGGGCGCGGGTGATCGCGACGGGCCGTCGCAAGGACCGCCTGGCCGCGCTCGAGGCCGAGGCCAAGACCGAGCGACTCCTCGTGCGCCCGATGGATGTGCGCGACGACGCCGAGGTGGCCGCGGCGCTCGCGGGCCTTCCGGCGGAGTTCGCGGAGATCGACGTCCTCTTCAACGGCGCCGGCCTCGCGCTCGGGCTCGGCAAGGCCCATGAAGCCAAGTGGAGCGACTGGGAGACGATGATCGCCACGAACGTGACCGGCCTCGCGCGTGTCACGCGGGCCGTGCTCCCGGGGATGGTCGAGCGCAACCGCGGCGACGTCCTCAACATGAGCTCGGTCGCCGCAACGTACCCGTACCCCGGCGGCAACGCCTACGGCGCGACAAAGGCTTTCGTGCGCCAGTTCTCCTTGAACCTGCGCGCCGACCTCGTGGGAACCGCGATCCGCGTCACCGCCATCGAGCCCGGGATGTGCGAGACCGAGTTCTCCCTCGTCCGCTTCGGCGGCGACGCCAGCGCCGCAGCCAAGGTCTACGCGGGAATGCGCCCGCTCTCGGCGGACGACGTGACCGACGTCGTCGTGTCCGTCTTGCGCCTCCCCGCCCACATCAACGTCAACGCGATCGAAGTGATGCCCATCCAGCAGGCCTTCGGTCCGTTCGCCGTCGCGCGGGGGGTCTAGAGGGGACTAGGGGGCTAGGCCGCAGGGCCCCGCTCGCTTCGGACCCTAGTCCGGCCCCATGAGGTCGAGGATGATGACGCCACGGTGCGGCTCGTCGTCCACGTCGCGCTTTGGCTCGCGACGCGGGGGAGGAAGCGGGAGCTCCAGCTGAGGCTGAGGCTGCTCATGACGAGCTTGCTCCTCTTCTTCCCGCTTTCTTATCTGCTCGATGATGAACGGGGGGAGCATGAGGTTCTCCTGGTGCGCACCCGACGACGGGTCAGCGGATGGCCTTCTCTCGTCCTTACCTAAGAAGCTAGCAATGCGATCACGCCGGTCAAGTGAGCCTGGGCTAGCTCAGGTCTCGATAGGAACGATTCTAGGACTTTGAACGACCTGGCGGCTACTTTCTTTATGGCAAGAAGGTCTCGGGCTCCGTGACATCGACGCGCTTCACCTACACGCGCCCCACCTTCCCTCGCGCCAGCTCGGTGTGAGAGCCTCTCCTCCGACCTTTGATGCCCGCACTTCCCTTACGGATGTGGCCTCTCGCCATCGCCCTCGCGACGCTGCTCGCGACGGCGCTCGCGCACGCCACGCCGTTCGATCTGAGCGGGCGTGACTGGGAGGGGGCGACGGATTTCATCGCGCTCGCGAAGGCCGAGATCGGCGCCACGCGCGTCGTGCCGACGGGTCAGCTCGATCTGCGCATCTTGAAGCGCGAGGACTCGGTCATCCTCCTGCACCCGGAGAAGACGCTCGACGTCGAGAGCTTCGCCCGCTTCATGCGCGTGGGCGGGCGCGTGCTCTTGCTCGACGACTACGGGACCGGCGACGCGCTGCTCACGCACTTCGGCCTCGAGCGTGTGGCGGCGCCGCGGCGGCCCGCCGAGTCCTTGCGAAATAACCCCGCGTTCGCCATCGCAGAGCCGGCGAGCGCGCACCCGGTGGCGAACGACGTCGTGAAGGTCGTCACCAACCACGCGACCGGCCTCAAGCACCCGGATCTTTCCGCGGTCCTCAAGATCCGCGGCACCGACGAGCCCGACGTGCTCCTCGCCGTGGCCGGCGCCGTCGGCCAGGGGCGCCTGCTCGCGGTCGGCGATCCGTCGATCGTGATGAACGACATGCTCCGTTACCCCGGCAACAAGGCGTTCGCGCGGGGCCTCGTGAAGTACGCGGCCGACGACGACACGTGGGGCAAGCGGACGGGCGGCAAGGTCTACATCGTCTCGGGAGCGTTCGAGCAGCGCGGCACGTTCGGCGACGACAGCCTCGGCGACGACTGGCGCGAGCGCCTGCGCAACCTCGAGGACGCGCTCGCGTCGATCCGGAAGGACGGCTTCTCGCCGACGATGTCGTACGTCTTCGCGGTGATGGTCGGTCTCGGCATCGTCTTGTGGGTCGGCTCGCGCGCGGCGCGCACCCACAAGCCCGTGCAGCCGCGGTTCACGCGTGGCGTGCCGATGGTCGCGCAGGGGGGCGTCGCCGGGCACGCGGCGGTCATCGGCGCACCGCACACCTCACGCGTGCTCGCGATGCTGGAGCTGAAGTCTGCGCTCGAGGAGGACCTGTGCGCGATCCTCGGCCTCGAGCGCATGCCCGGGCACGAGGCGCTCCTGATCCAGATGAGCTCCCGCGCGCTCCTCGACACCGAGGGCCTGCGCGCGCTGAAGGCCATTCTGTTACGACTGTCGAGCATCGAAACGATGGTCCTGAGCCAGCAGTCCTCGCCGCAGGCGGGGAAGGCGGGCCTCGGCGCCGTCGCCGCGGCCACCCAGCCCATCAAGGACCGCGAGGTCCTCCAGATGGCAGCCACCATCAAGAAGATCTTGCGGAGCGCGCGAGGTCGAGCGGTAATGAAGAAGAACGTGGACAAATTCGTGGAATACGCAGGCGGGCAGCCGTGAGCGCGGTCGCAACGAACGAGATCGCCGCCGCCAAGGAGCGGCTCGAGGACGTGCGGCGGGAGGTCCAGCGGACGTACATCGGCTCGGGCAAGGCGCTCGAGATGATGCTCGCGTCGCTGCTCGCGCGCGGCCACGTGCTCCTCGAGGGCGTCCCCGGCGTCGCCAAGACGACGCTCGTGAAGGCGTTCGCGACGGCGCTCGGCATGCTGAGCCGCCGCATCCAGTTCACCCCCGATCTGCTCCCGGCCGACATCACCGGCACCTACGTCCTGTCGCCCAAGGACGGCACCTTCACGCTCCGCGCGGGCCCCATCTTCGCGAACGTCGTCCTCGCGGACGAGATCAACCGCGCGCCGGCCAAGACGCAGTCGGCCCTGCTCGAGGCGATGCAGGAGCGCCAGGTCACGATCGAAGGCGACCGCTTCGAGCTCCCCCTTCCCTTCCTCGTCCTCGCGACCCAGAACCCGATCGACCTCGAGGGGACTTACCCGCTCCCCGAAGCGCAGATCGACCGCTTCCTCGTGCGCGTGCCGATGGGCTACCCGACCGCGCGGGAAGAAGCCCAGATGCTGAAGACACACACGGTGGATCCGCCGCAGTTGCGCGCGGTCCTGAGCCCTACCGACGTGGTCGCGCTCCAGGGGATCGCGCAGCGCATCTACGTCGAGGACGATTTGCACGACTACGCCGTCTCGATCACGACGTTCACGCGCACCCACCCGCGGGTGGCGCTCGGGTGCAGCCCGCGCGCGTCGCTGGGGCTCATCAACGCGGGCAAGGCGTGGGCGCTCATCAACGGCCGTCCCTTCATGGTCCCCGACGACGTCCGCGCCGTGGCGATGAACTGCCTCGCCCACCGCCTCGTCATGACGGCAGACGCCGAGAGCGACATGAAGGCGCGCGAGCACGTCATCGAAGAGGCGCTCACGAAGGTCGGCTACCGGCGCGGCGTTCGAGCCGTCTGACGTCGGCACCAGAACGGGAGCGCGGCGCGGCGTGAATCCGAATCCGTACACGGGCTGGTCGGCGGCGCCAGGCGTCATGGACCTCAACATGACGTACGTAGCCCTCGCGTACCTGAACGCGATCGCGACGCCGCGCGTGACGATCGACGGCTACCCGCACGCGCGCCCGTGGGGCCGGCACCTCTTCGAGCTTCCGCCCGGGCAGCACGACGTGCACGTCACGTTCACGTACCTGTTCTTCGACGCGTGCCCGGCGCGGATCCTCGTGCCGATCTACCCGGGGCACACGACGTCGGTGCTCTACGAGGCGCCGTACTTCCGGTTCATCGCCGGGACGATGCGCGTCCTGCGCACCGTGCCGAACGCGCCGTCGTACTGACCGCGGCCCCATCGCTTGTCCGAGGCCTCGGACAGTCCGTGTCCGCGGCGTCGGACAGTCGAGGGGAGCCCGACGCATCGGCGATCCATGGACACCCGCGACGGAAAAATACGGATTTTGGCTGAATTCGGAGGCGACTGGACGCGGGCACGCGCAGCGGGAACGCGCGCACCGGGTGGCACGCTTCGCGCTTATGTCGGTGTCAGGAGGAACGCCGAAATGAACACTCGCCACTCCATTTCTTTCGGGATCGCATCGCTTGGTTTTTTCTCGCTCGTCGCTTGCTCGGGCAGCCCCGGCGAGGACGCCGCGTCCACGGAGCAGACCGACGAGGAGCTCTCCATCGAGTCGTCGGAGGCCGCGCACGCGATGCCGACGAAGCAGGGCGGCATCGCGGCGGCCCCGCAGATGAGCGCGGTCGCGGCCGCATCGGCGAACGTGCGGTACCGCGGCGGGAAGGTGATCCCGGCAGTGAAGATCGTGTCGGTCTACTGGGGCAACCACGTGCAGTTCACGGGCTTGCTCGACATCTTCTACGAGACGATCCCGAAGAGCACCTACTTCGATTGGCTCTACGAGTACAACACGCCCAAGCAGTCGATCGGGCGCGGCTCGTTCCTCAACAGCGTCACGCTCTCGCCGAGCACGTCGTCGACGAAGCTCTCCGACGGGACGATCCGCAAGGAGCTCTCGAAGCAGATCGGCTCGCACGTCCTCCCGGCGCCCGACGGCGTGAACACGCTCTACATGGTCCACTTCCCGCCCGGCGTCGCGATCAGCGGCCCCAGTGGCACCGGCGACTCGTGCAAGGACTTTTGCGCGTACCACAGCGCGTTCAAGCGCTCCGGCAAGATGGTCTACTACGGCATCCACCCGGACTTCGGCTCCGGCGGTTGCGAGAACGTCTGCGGCGGCGGCACCTCGTGGGAGAACCTGACGGAGGCGGCGTCGCACGAGATGATGGAGGCCGTCACCGATCCGATCCCCGGCAAGGGTTGGTACGACGACCACGCCGGCGAGATCGGCGATCTCTGCGCGTACCAGACGACCTGGGTGAGCGGCTTCAAGGTGCAGCTCGAGTGGTCGCAGCGCCGAAGCGCGTGCGTGTCGGCGCGGGATCCGGATCACACGCGGTACTGAGCGCCCGAGCGCAGTCCCCACGCGCCCGGCGTTCGCGAGGACCTTGGCCCATTCATCCACACGTGACGAGGAACGCATGACCATGACGACCACTTCGCGACTCCGTCTACTCACGCTCACCTTGACGGCGGCGACCGCGCTCGCTTCAGCCGGCTGCTCGTCGGCGAGCGACTCCGAGCCCGCCGAGGAGGACGTCGGGGCCGAGTCGGCGGCCCTCAGCCACAACGGCGTCTGCGACATGAACGATCTCGTCACCCCCCAGTGCTCGTTCCTCGCGTTCGGCATCGCGTGGAACGCGCCGGTCGGCCCGCGCAGGACGATGATCGAACGCGGCCTCCGCTGGCTCGACATGGGCGTTCCCTACTCGAAGTACCGCTCGACCGACGGGTACCGGCAGGACTGCTCCGGCTCGGTGAGCATGGAATGGGAGCTCGGCGCGAGCCCGACGACGTGGCAGTTCGCGCCGTACGGCCACGCCTATTCGTACCGGCTCGGCTCGCTCGACGATCTCGAGCCAGGCGACGCCCTGAACCGTGTCTCGCCCCGCGGCCACATCGTGCTCTTCGCGCAATGGGGCGACGAGACGCACCAGTCGTTCTTCGTCCTCGAAGAGGCGGCGCCGGGCCACCTCATGCAGATCCGGACGATGTCGCGGGCGGACGCCCGACACTACGCACCGATCCGGAAGAACGGGCTTTGAGAAGCGGGTCCCTCTTGCTGCGGGAGCGTCATGAGCATGGTACGTTTTGCAGACGTGTCCGGATACGATCGCACGAAGGCCGATCCGCGCGTCGCGGCCCTGCGCGTTCGCGAGGCGTCGATCGAGCAGGGGACGCCCATCGTCCGGGTGCGGGTCGAGGGCACCGCTGCGGTGACTGTCGGGAGCGGCGAGAGCGCCGATCTGCGCATCACCGACGACGAGACGGTGTCGCGACTTCACGCGCGCTTCATGTTGACCGAGGGCGGTGTCCTCGTCGTCGACGAAGGGAGCCGCAACGGAACGTGGATCGGCCAGGTTCGCCTGCAGCGGGCGACGGTGTCGGAGGACACGCGCGTGCGGGTCGGCAACACGACGCTGTCGATCCGCATCGACGAGGAGGCGAAGGCCCTTCCGCTGAGCCGGCGAACGCGCATGGGCGACGCCATCGGTTTCTCACCGGAGATGCGCCACGTCTTCTCTCTCCTCGAGCGCGTGGCCGCCGCCGACGTCACTGTGCTCCTGGAAGGCGAGAGCGGCGTCGGCAAGGAGGTGCTCACGCGCGCGCTACACTCCTTCTCTCCGCGCAAGGACGCGCCGCTCGTCACGATCGACTGCGGCGCCATCCCCAGGGATCTCATCGAGAGCGAGCTGTTCGGTCATGAGCGCGGCTCGTTCACCGGCGCCACGCAAGCGCGTCGCGGTCTGTTCGAGCAGGCCGACGGCGGGACGATCTTCCTCGACGAGATCGGTGAGCTGCCCCTCGATCTGCAGCCGAAGCTGCTGCGCGTGCTCGAGAGCCGCGAAGTGCGCCCCGTCGGCTCGAACGCGGTGCGGCACGTCGACGTCCGGGTCGTCGCCGCGACCAACCGGAACCTGGCCGACGAGGTTCGACGCGGCGCCTTCCGCCAGGACCTGTTCTACCGGCTGTCGGTCGCGCGGGTGCGCATCCCGCCGCTCCGGGATCGCGCGTCGGACGTCGACGTCCTCGCCACGTCGTTCTACCGAGAGGTCCTCCGCAACGAGAGCGCCGCTTTGCCACCCGATGTCCTCGATCTGCTGCGCTCGTACCGCTGGCCGGGCAACGTGCGCGAGCTCCGCAACGTCGTCAGCAGGTACGCGCTGCTCGGCTTCTCGGGGCGCGCGCTCTTCGACGAGCAATCGCCGGATTCCCGCGGAGGCGCGGATGCGGCGGCCGCGGCGGCGTCTGCGGCAGCGGACTGGCAGGGGCGGCCCTACCATCAGGCGCGGCAGGTCGTCCTCGATCGGTTCGAGGTCGAGTTCACCAAGGACGCGATGGAGCGGGCCAACGGCGTCATGCTGCGCGCCGCCGAGCTCGCGGGGATGGCGCGTTCGAGCTTCTACCGCCTCGTCGAGAAGCACGGAATACGAGACCTGCAGGATCCCGAACAGGAGCGGTGACGCACCGTCGTTTCCGTACGAAGGGTCGTCAGAACGAGGCGCCGGCAAAGACGCCGGTGCCGCTCGTGCCGAGCGAGATGGACGTCTTCGGGGTCGGCCAGAAGTAGAGCGCCGCGCCGGCCGCGACGAGCACGCCCCCGCCGACGAGCGCGACGGTCGAGATCGTCGACCACGTCCGCGCCCGATCGTTGGGATCGCTGGCGAGAGGCCCGCAATGGTCGGGGTACGAAGGGCACTGGGCCTTCGCGTCGGCGAGGGCGCCGTTCGCCACGAGGGCAGAGACCACGCCGAAGGCGACGCCCGCCACGCCGACCCCGCCCACCACGAGCCCAAGGGTGCGCGTCGGCAGAGGCTCCCGTCGGGCGTCCTCCGTGGCGCGGGCGGGTGCCTCCAGCGTCGGGAGGGTCACCGTCGCGGCGCCGCGCACGACGACGGACGTGGTGAACGGGCGCCGCTCCGGCGCATCGGCAGCGATCACGTGCGTGCCCGGCTCGACGGCGAAGGGCACGCCGAGCGCGGACGGCGCGAGGGGCGCACCATCGAGGGTGACGCGCAACGTGCCCTGGTTCGGTCCGCGCTGGACCGTCAGCTTGGGGAGGACGGCGTCGAGGCTCGCCACGTGCTCGTCGGCGATCTTCTTCCAGTCGGCGCGACCGCGCGCGGCTGCGGCGGTCGATGCCCGACGAAACGCCTCGAGCGCGAGCACACGGCGCTCGCTCTTTTCGTAGCAGGCCGCCAGATTGAGCAGCGTCCCCGCGGCGGGCTCGAGCCGCGCGCTCTCCTCGAGCTTGGGGCACGCCTCCGACACGCGTCCCGCGTCGAGCAGCGATACGCCTTCGTCGAACAGCGCGCCCGCGTCGCTCGCGAGCACCGGAGCGGCCGCGAGCACCGTCGAGAGAGCCGTCGCCAGCCCCAATCCTGCGGCGATGGGCGGCTTCATCATCGCTCGTGCGTCAGCGCTCCGCCGCTGCCGGGCGGGCTCGGGTCGGGTTTAGGACCAGGCGGCGTGGGTCGCCCAGCCGGCCGCCTGCCGCCCGGGCGCGGAGTCACCTGCGCGGGCTGCGATGTCACCGAGGGCTGTGCCGTCGAAACGCTCGCGGTAGGCGCGCTCGCCGCGGCGGATGACGGCGGATCGGGCACGGGGAGGCCGGCTGCGGCGGACGATGCCGGCGGGGTCTCCGCCGAGGCCGCGGGCAACGGGAGGGGGTCGGGTTCCGGATGACGAAGACGCAAGACCATCAGGATACCAGCGATCACCATCACCGCCGCCAGCGCGATCGCCGCGCCTATTCGCGCGGGGCTGAAGGCGAGCGACGCGACCGGCGCGGACGGCGGAGCGAACGGCGGAGCGATCTGCGTCGCGGCGGTCGCCATGCCCCCGAGCAGCTCGGCGGCGGGCAGCGCCAGCGTCTTCTTTCGAACGTCGGGCTGCGGCGTCATGCGGATCGTCGCCGAGATGGGCGCCCGCGACGCCGCACCGTGAGCGAGCACCGTCGGCGTGACGGGAGCGATCGTGATGGGCGGCTCGGCGGCCGCGCTCGCGCCGTCCTCGCGGCTCTCGCGCGCCCTCCGCAGGTGAAGCAGCCGCTCGATGACGTCCGGCAGGGCGAGCCGCCGCGCCACGTCCTTCTGCAGGCAACCATGAATCAGCGCGACGACCTCGGGCGGGAGATCGCTCCGGTGCCGCTCGATCGGGGTCGGCTCGTTCGTGTAGACCTTCACGCTCAGCTCGAAGAACGACTCGGCTTCGTAAGGCGTGCGCCCGGTGAGCGCGTTGTAGAGCGTCGCGCCGAGCGACCACACGTCGGCCTTGGGCGTCACCCCGAAGCGCGTGTCGAGCTGCTCGGGCGGCATGTACCAGGGCGTACCGATCATCGACCCCGTCGTCGTGAGCGCCTGTCCGCCGAACGTCGAGCCGTCGACCTTGGCGATGCCGAAGTCGAGGACCTTCGCCCACCTCCTGCCGTTCGGATCCTCGACGACGAACACGTTGGCGGGCTTCAGGTCGCGGTGGATGATGCCGCGCGCGTGCGCTTCGGTGAGGGCCTCGCAGACCTCGAGCGCGATGTCGAGCACGGCGTTCATGCCGAGCGCGCGCTCGTCGACCAGCGTCGAGAGGTTCTTGCCGACCAGGTGCTCCATGACGATGAACGGCGCTCCGGCGCTCGTCCGACCGACGTCGAAGATCCGCGCGACGTGCTCGCTGCTCAGGGCGACCGAGGCGCGCGCCTCACGGTCGAATCGGGCGACCGCCTCCTCACTCCCGACCAGCTCCTGCCGCAGCACCTTGATCGCGACGAGCTGGTGACTGCCCACATCCCGGGCGCGGAAGACGACCCCCATTCCGCCGTGGCCGAGGACGGACTCGACGACGTACTTGCCCCCGAGGAGCTCACCTTCCAAACTGGAAAGTTCGGGGAGTTCGGGTTCCTGCTGCATCCGCTCACTCGCATGCTAGCGCGCCGCCGGTAGACACATGGAAGAGTCAGGCAAGAAATGGTCGACATGCGAAGAGCCCGTGGCGTGAAGGTCGGTGCCGTCCTGGCGGCGGGTGCGGCGGCGCTGACGCTGGCTGCAGCGTGCGGGCCGCTCCTCGGGGTCAAGGAGATCACGATCGATTCGACGGACGACACGCCGATCCCTGACGCGGCCGTCCTCGCCGAAGCGGGGGCCGACAGCGGAGCCGAGGGCGGAGGTGGGGGCTGCACGTTCGCGGCCGATTGCCCGGCGCTGACGACGACGCCTGCGAAGTGCGCCGTCTCCGAGTGCTCGGCGGGCAAATGTGTGTATCATGCAATCGACAAGGATCAGGACGGCCACCCGACGACGCGATGCGAGGTGAGTCAAGGGATCGTCGTCGAGATCACCCTCGGCGACGACTGCGACGACGGGACGGCGCAGCTCTACCCCGGCCACCCCATGGACTGCGCCGAGGGCCCGGACGGGGGAGTCCTGACGTTCCCCGGCGGCCAGCCGGTCGGGGCGTGCAAGTTCGGAAAGAAGTCGTGTCTCGCCGACGGCACCGTGTCGCCGTGCGTCGGCGCCGTGGGCCCGACGCCGGTGACCTCCTGCACGCCGACCATCGACGAGGCGTGCACCGGCAACGCCACGGAAGGATGCACGTGCACGACGGGCCAGACGACCCCGTGCGGCACGTCGTCGGTCGGCGTCTGCGTGAAGGGCATCTCGACCTGCCTCGCGAACAACACGTTCGGTCCTTGCGTGGGAAACATAGAGCCCGGTCCGCGAAACTGCGCGGCCGCGACCGACAACGACTGCAACGGCGCGGGCGACAACGGCGAGGCCGCGTGCCAGTGTCCGGGCGGCGGCGCGCCTGGCACCGCGCGCGCCTGCAACACCCATCCGCAGGACGGCACCGGCGCGTGCGTGCCCGGGTCCCAGACCTGCACGCCGAGCGGCTCTTCGTCGGCGTACTCGGCGTGCAGCGGCGACGTCGGTCCGCAGGCCGAGGTGTGCGACGGCGTGGACCGCGATTGCAACGGGATCGCTGGCGTGAACGAGCCTGCCGATCCCGCCCCGCAGCCGCCGGTGTCCACTGTCGCGACCATGAACTGCACGAAGGTCTTCCGCTGCCCCAACGGTCGCGGCGCGCTCTACTACCGAAACGGCGTGGGGTGGACCAACTTCGCTGGCACGAACACCGTGTGGACGGGCTACGCGCCGCAAGGCAGCTACTCCGCGGGAACCTTCCCGCCCGGCACGTACAGAATTTCGCGCGACGGCACCGGTACCAAGATGGGGCCGGTCACGGTGGCGTCGGCGTGCTGCGGCGCCGGGGGATGCCCGACGGCGAACGTGTACTCGGACGGCGCGGGGCAGTTCTACACGCTGCCTTAGTGCCTTTGTGCTGCTGAAACCCTGGCGGGTTTCCCCAGGCGGAGCCTGGGACCCCTTCCGCCCCGCTTCGCGGATCGTGCTGCGCACGCGGATGGGAGAGGGTGACTCCTCTCTCTCTCGCGCGCGCGCTATTGCGCGGCGATCAGAGGAGGCGTCTTTCCAATGCCTTGAGGACCGCGCGGGTGCGGTCACGGACGTAGAGCTTCGCGAGGACGCTCGAGACGTGGTTTTTTACGGTTCGCTCCGCGATGTCGAGCGCGGCGGCGATCTCGCGGTTGCTGTACCCGCCGGCCATCAGGCGGAGGACGCCGAGCTCGCGCTCGGTCAGCGCGTCGTGCTGGGCGGGCTCTTGAGGTGGAGCGCCCGCCGACGCGAGGCCGCGCAGGACGCCGTCGGTCAGGCCGGGCTGGAGGTAGGTGCGCCCCGCCGCGAGCTCGCGGAGCGCGAGCGCGAGCTGCTCGAAGCCGACGTCCTTGAGGAGGTAGCCCTTGGCGCCCGCCCGCACCGCGTGGAGCAGCACGTCCGGATCGTCGAACGTCGTCAGGACGAGGCACGGCGGGAAGAAGCCCGCTTCGCGCAGGCCGGCGAGCACGGCGAGCCCGTCGCGCTTGGGCATGCGGACATCGAGGAGGACCACGTCGGGGCGCGCGGCCGCGATGATCGCGAGCGCCTCGTCGCCGTCGAACGCCTCGCCGACGACGAGGACCTCGAGATCGAGCTCCAGCACGCGGCGGAGGCCCTGCCGCACCAGCGCCTCGTTCTCGACGACGACGACGCGGATCACGCGACGCCCGCGAGCGGGAGCGTCGCCCGGAGGGAGAAGCCGTCGCCTGGCTTCGTGGTGATCTCGAGGCGCCCTCCGTCGAGCTCGAGGCGCTCGCGCATGCCGCGCAGCCCGTCGCCCAGGGTCACCTCAAGCGCGCCGATCCCGTCGTCCTTGGCGCGGAGCTCGATGTTTCCCCCTTCCTCGACGAGATCGATCCACAGGTTCTGGGCGTCGGCGTGGCGCGCGGCGTTGGTCACGATCTCCTGGGCGCAGCGCAAGAGAGTCAACGCGCGGCGGCCGTCGTGACGGGCGAGGGACTCCGGGAGGGCGAGATGGACGCGCGGGCGCGGCATCTCGGTGGAGATCGCGCGGAGGGCGCTCGTGAGGTCGACCCGGTCGCGATCTTCGTCGCGCAGCTGGGCGACGACGCCGCGCACGTCCGCGAGGACCAGCTTCGCCAGCGACTGCGCCGACGCGACCGGCTCCGCCGCCCGACCTTGCGCGAGCTGAACCGCGGCCTCGAGGTTGAGGCTCAGCGCCGTCAGGCGGTGCCCGACCAGATCGTGGAGCTCGCGCGAGATGTGGAGGCGCTCCGCGAGCCGGCTGTTCTCGTCCGCGAGCGCCTGCGCGGCGCGGAGCTCCTCGTTCGCCTTCGCGAGCCCGCCGCGCGCCTCGGCGTGGCGCGCGACGAGGCCGGCCACGAGCAGCGCGAGCAGCTGGAAGCCGAGGTACGGCGGGGCGAGCAGGAGCGCGGCGTTCGGGGTCCAGTGCAGCGAAATGGCCAGGGCGAGGAGCGCGGTCTGCAGCACGACCCACGCAATCCCCGCGCGCAGCGAGACGCGCGGACCGAGCTGCAACGCGACGAGGACGAGGAGCGCCCCTTCGAAGCCGTCGCACAGGAGCATCACCATCGCGAGAACGCACGCCACCTCCAGCGGGAGGAGCACGCTGCGGCGCCTCCCGCCCGTATCCAGCCAGAGCGCCACGGCGAACGCGGTGTAGACGACCGCCCACGCCGCGAGCCGACGGGGATCGAGCCCGCCGTGAAAGAGGAGCGGGAGGCCGACCATCCCCCACACGACGAGCCCGCCTGCCCTGACGATCCGCGCGAGCTCGTCGTGATCGGAGTGGCCCACGCTGGGAAGGATACGCTCCGTCGGCCGGACCGCATGGGCCGAAAGGACCAGAGCGGGACTGCGTCCAGCGCCTCAGGCGCGAGGGCGCGGGGCGCTCTAGACCTCTGGCCGGAGGCACAAGCCATGAAGAACCCCCTCGTCGACTCCCTCGTCCACGCTGCGTTGCTCGCGACCCTCTCGTGCGCGTCGGCTCCCCCGACCTCGACCTCGACCCCGACCTCGACCCCGACCCCGACCCCGACCCCGACCCCGACCCCGACCTCGACCTCGACCTCGACCTCCGCCGGTCCGGCGCCGAAGAGCGCCACTGCGCCGGCGGTGACCGACGAGCGGGGCACCCAAGCGCTCCTCGCGGCGGTGAAGGCGAAGGACGCGGCTGCGGTGGCGTCCTTGCTCGACGGCAACCCGGCGCTCGCGAACGCGCACGACGCGAAGGGCCGGTCGGCTGTGCTCATCGCGCTCTTCATCATGAAGGACAAGGAGTCGTTCCTGCGGCCGCAGGACAACGCGAGCCTGTCGGCGCTCCTCGCCCGACGCCCGACGCTCGACCCCTTCGAGGAGGCGGCCGTCGGAGGCACCGACGGGCTGGCGGCGGCGATCGCGAAGGATCCCGAGCTCGTGAAAACGGCGCACGCGATCGGGTGGACGCCGCTCCACTTCGCAGCCTATGGCGGAAACGTCGCCACGGCGGAGCTTCTCCTCGCGAAGGGGGCTGCGGTCGACACGCCGGCGAAGAACGACTTCCACAACACCCCGCTCCAGGTCTCGCTCCTGACGGGGGAGGAGAGCACCCTCGCCCTCTTCATCGCGCGCGGCGCCAACGTGAACGCGAAGCAGCAACACGACTTCACCGCGCTCCACGAGGCCGCGCAATCGGGTGAGCGCAAGCTGGTCACCATGCTCCTCGACGCCGGCGCCGACGTGAACGCGAAGACCGACGCCGGCGCCACCCCGCTCGACGCGGCGCTCAAGGGAAAACGCGCCGCCGCCGCGACGCTCCTGCGCGCCCGGGGAGCCAAGGAGGGGACGGGCAAGCTGGAGTAGCCCCGACCCCGATCCCGACCCCGACCCCGACCCCGACCCCGACCCCGACTCCGACGCCGACTCCGACGCCGACTCCGACGCCGACTCCGACGCCGACTCCGACGCCGACTCCGACGCCGACGCCGATTCCTCGGATTTGCTACGCTCGCCCCCGTGCAGCTTCACCCCACGCGCGCCACGTTCCACATCGCCCTCGCCGGCGCCGCGATGGTGGCCGTGGGGCTCGCCGCGCGCGTGGGACCCGTCGTGGCGTGGGGCGGCGCCGTGGTGCTCGCGGTGGCGATCGGGCGCGCGGCGGCGCTCGCGACGGTGACGCGCCTGCGCTCGAGCGGCTTCGAGATGGTGTGGAACGCCACGCGGCGGGTCGTGCGCCTCGCGCGCGGGGGCGACATCGTGCTCGAGGCCGAGCTTCGCAACCGCGGCGTCGACGACGCCCGTGGGGTCGGGTTGCGGGCCGTCGCGTCCAGCATGCTCGAGGTGAGCGTCCACCCGCCGATGCTGGATTTGCCTGCGGGCGCGCGCGTGCGCGTCGACGTCCGCGTGCACGCCAAGCGCGTGGGGCGATGGGGTGTGCACGGCATGGCGCTCGAGGTTCGCGGCACGCCCGCGGGCGGCGAGGGGCTCTACGAGGTGCCGCTCATGTTCGCCAACCCGTTCGGCGTCGAAGTCTTGCCGCGCGCCCTCCACGCGCTCATCTCGACGCCGCGGGGAGGGCGCTCACGCCGCGCCGCCGAGGCGGGCCGACCGGCGGCGCTGCCCGGCGACGGCGACGAGTTCCGCGAGCTACGCGAGCACGTCCCCGGGGATCCGTTCCGGAAGATCGCGTGGAAGGCGAGCGCCAAGCGCGGCCAGCTCGTGGTGCGCGAGATGGAACGGGACGAGCGCGACGTCGTCTGGCTCGTGATGGACGCCTCGGTGGAGCTCTGGTCAGGCGCGCTCGGCAAGGCGCCGCTCGACGACGGCGTCGACGAGGTCGCCTCGCTCGCGGCGCGCCACCTCGCGCGCGGGGACCACGTCGGGCTCGTCGTCACCGCGTCGCGGCTGCGAACTTGGATCACGCCGGCGAGCGGCGCGGCGCACGCGGTCCGCATCGCGGCGGCGCTCGCGAGCGCGGCCAGCATGGTCGACAGTGATCGCTGCGAGCTCGACGAGTGGGAGATCGCCCAGCGCGTCGCCGAGCACGCGCGCCCGCTCGATACGCGCGGCCTCGCCGACATCCCGAAGGGCAACCTCGACCAGCTCGCGGCCCGGAGCGAGCAGCTCCGCGCCCGCGCCCCGTTCGCGCCGCGCCTCCCCTACGCGAAGGCCGCGCGCGAGCAGCGCCTGCGCCACTACCTGGCGTCGTTCGGCATCGAGGTCCCGCCGCGGCTCGACGGCGAGCGCGAGAAGGCCGATCTGGCCATCGCGACGGTGCTCGACAAGCTCTCGACGGAGAAGCAGCGGCCGAGCATCGTCCACGTGTGGGCGCCGGCGCCGCTCAAGAAGGAGAACGCCGCGCGCTCGGTCCGCAAGCTCAAGGCGAAGCGCGCGATCGTGCGGTGGACCATCCCGCGCTTCGACGGGAGCCTCGGCCCGGCCACCGCCGATCTTGACGCTCCGCCTGAGCAAGGGGACGCGGCCAGCCTCCAGCCAGCGAACGTCGCCCTCGCGGTGGAGGACGCCGTGCGCGTCCGCGCGCGGGCCTCACGCGTGCGCGCCGAGCGTGCGCTGCGGCAGATGGGCGTACGGCCGCAGAACATCGAGCGGCGCGGCAAGACCGAGCCGGCCCTCGGCCCGCGCGAAGGCGGCGAATGACCCGGGATCCCCGCTCCGTCTTGCGCGAAGCCGGCCTCGCGCCGAAGAAGAGCTTCGGGCAGAACTTCCTCGTCGCCGAGTCCGTCGTTCGCGCGATCTCCGGCGCGTGCGTCCCCGACGCCGAGGTCGGGCGCGCGCGGGTCGTCGAGATCGGCGCCGGCACCGGCGCGCTCACCGCCGTGCTCCTCGAGCGAGCGAAGCACGTGATCGCGATCGAGCGCGATCGCGATCTCGTCCCCGTGCTCGCGCGCGTGTTCGCCGCCGAGATCGCGGCCGGCAAGCTCACGCTGGTCGAGGGCGACGCGCAGACCGTCGACTACGCAGCGCTCCTCGGCGAGCCCGATCCGGAGTCACCGCGCGTCCTCTGCGGCAACCTCCCCTACCAGATCACCGGCAGCCTCCTCGAGCGCGCCGTCAACACGGCGGCGCGGCTCGAGCGCGTCGTCGTGATGGTGCAGGAGGAGGTGGCCGCCCGGCTCCTCGCGTCCCCCGGCAACAAGATCTACGGCGCGCTCACTGTCTTCGTTCGCGCCGCGTTCGACGTGTCCCGCGTCATGAAGGTCTCGCGTGGGTCATTTCACCCCGCCCCCGACGTGACGAGCGCGGTGGTTCGCCTCACCCCGGTCCGCCCACCGCGCGCGCTCGAGACCGAGACGTTTCGTCGCGTCGTGAAGGCCGCGTTCGGTGCGCGCCGGAAAACGCTCAGAAATGCCTGGAGCGGGCTCGCTGCCGCCCCCGAGATGGCCCGAATCGCCGAGGCCTGTGGCGTGTCGCTCGACGCGCGCGGCGAGACGCTCGACGTGACCGCGTTCGCACGCGTGGCGCACGCGCTCGAAGGCTGAAATTTTCGCGGACCTCGACCGACACGCTCGCAGGAGCCCCGCGCCTTTTGTGCGGTCGCTCCGCACCTTGCGCGGCGACAAGGCCGCGCACGTGAGCACGCAGCAGATCTTGCCATGGGGGGTCACTGGGTCATGATGCGAGACGTGGGGAAGATGATGCATCGAGGTCGAGGATCGCCTCTTCGGGGGGCCGCACGCGTGGCACTCGCTGCGGCGCCGCCGCTCCTCGCGCTCGTCACGATCGGAGCCTCCTCCGCGTGCGGTGCACGCTCGCAGCTCTTCGGCCTCGACGATCCGATCGTCGAGACAGCCGACGCGGGCCCCGACGCTCTCCCCGCCTGCATCATCCCGCAGCCGTCACGGGAGCCCGCGCCGGCGTACATCGAGATCGTCCTCGACGCATCGGGCAGCATGCTCGAGGACGGCAAGTGGGAGGCCGCGTCGCTCGCGCTCGGCGCCCTCTTCGACGAGTACTACTCGCGCGCCGACGATACGGTGTCGCTCGGGCTCCTCGTCTTCGCGGGGAGCAAGGACCCGACGGGCGGCGACGGCCCCTACCCAACCGCGAGGGACGTCGCGCCCGGCTTCGTCGACGCGACCCAGTACGCCGCGCTTCATGCCCGTATCGCCGGCATGTTCCCGATCGGCCCGACGCCGACCTTCCCTGCGATGAGCGGCGGATTCGACGTCCTCGACAGCTACGTCCCCTCGCCGCGCCTGCGCACGCCGGGTCGTCGCGTCGTCGTCCTCGTCAGCGACGGCGCCCCGACGGCCGCGTCGGCGGCTGGAGAGGCAGACGTCGAGAAGGACAAGACGGTGGCGCTCGTCGCCGACCTGCTCGCCGCATCGCCGTCGATCTCGACGTTCGCCATCGGCATCGGGCCGTTCCCGCCGCCCTCGTACTCGGACTACGATCCCGTCTTCATGGGCGACATCGCCATCAACGGCGGCACGCGCGCGACCCGGGCCTGCGATCCCAAGAGCAACCTGATCGCCGAGATCTGCCACATCCAGATCACGCCGTCGGCCAAGCGGACTTCCCAGGAGATCGCCTCCGACATGCTGAGGGCGCTGCACGACGTTCGCTCCCGCACGACCGACATCTGCGCCTTCGATCTGACCGGCGACTTCACGCGTTTCGATCCGGCGCAGACGAAGGTGACCATCACGACCGGCGGCATCGCGCACACCGTCGCCGAGGACGCGACGAACGGCTGGCAGTACGACTCTCCGGCCAAACCGCGGGGGCTCGTCCTGAAGGGGAGCGCGTGCGAGGCGATCCTGAACGACGTCTCGGCGAGGGTGGCGATGACGTTCGGCTGCGGCTGAACGAGCCGGATTCGCACGGGTTCTCGCTGGCCGCGCGCGCACGATGGGGAGCAGCGGGCGAAACGAACGTACCCCCGTATGTCACCCCAGCTGTCGGGAGATCCAAATGGAAAGCATCTTCGGCGTTACGCGCGCCGCGTTCATCTATCACCAGAGTATGTACCTATCCATTCGGGAAAAACTCGGTACGGCGGCGAGTCAGCAAGATCAGATGTGGCCCGAGATGAGTCGCGCCGACGGCGATTTTCACCGGTACTTGGAGAGCCAAGGTGTCGACATCAACGCGTTCGTCAACGCGAGCCAGGAGTGGAACGCGCACTTCGAAGCCGATCCCTCCGGGCAGGCGATGGTCGACTACCAAGCGGAGCTTCACCAGCTCCGGGCGCGTCGGGACGCGCGACCGACTGCCGCGGAGTACGAGCAAATCTCGCGGGACGCTCAGCTCGCGCGCCAGAATTCCGCTCCGAACGCGGGAGCCATTCACGGGATCACGAAAGATGGCCTCGCCGAGATCTTGAGCAAGTACACCGAGCTCAAGGCGAAGTTCGGCGAACGGCAGGCCGAGGAAGAGTTTTCCGGCTATCTCGGCAGTCGCGGACTCAGCCCGTATCAATGGGCGAAAGCGCACAACGCGTGGCTCGAGCGCTTCCGCGCCGACCCCACCGGGCGCGCCGAGGCCGAGTTCCACATGATGCTCGCAGCGGAGTCGCAGAAGGCGCACTTCGGCGACGTTCGCGACATGAGCCAGGACACCGAGGAGGGCATCACCCTCGATCAGTACGCGCAAATCACCGTCGCGGTGAGCCGGCAAGGGGCGGACGCCGACGCCATCGTGCGGCAGTTCGGCCTTCAGGGCGTGGACCACTGGCAGCGCGCGAACGCGGCGTGGACCGCCAAGATGGGCGCGGACACGACGCACAAGCTCACGATGCAGTTCGGGCAGCTCTATCAGAAGCACGCCGGGCCGCAGTTCCAACAGGAATTGCTGGCGCAGACCGCCGACATCCTCGCGCAGCGCAATCAACCACAAGACGTCGTGCGCGAGCCGGAGGTAGAGCTCACGCCCGACCTCTGCCTTCAGAAGATGCAATCGCCGAGCCGCAACGAGCGGTGGAAGTACGCCGGCCTCTACGCGAACATGACCGATCTCGGCAACGTCCCCGACAAGGCCGCCGCGATCCGCGCAGTCGCGCCGATCTTGCTCGAGATGATCGAGCAGCACGACGAGCACACCACGAGCGACGCCGAGAAGGGCATTCGCCAGCTGTGGGATCTCGAGGTGCGGACCGACGACGTACGCGGCGCCGCGTCGCGATGCTTGAACCGCGCGCGCGAGAAGCTCACGAGCGTGCAGGCCGCGTTCGCGCCGATCCAGAACCAGGCCGTCCCCGAGCGCGTCACGCTGCAGAGCCGCATCCAGGACTACACGTCGCTCGTCGAGACGATGGAGGATTACCTCGGGCGCGACTGGACTCCGGCCGCGGCCGCTGCTCCGGCCGCGCACGCACCCGCCTCGACGGCGGGCTTCGCCCAGGGCCCCGCAGGGTTCGCGCCAAGCTCGTTCGCTGTGCAGGCTCCGACCGGCGGCGGTGGCTTCCCCAGGTGGATCCTGGCGCCGCTCGTCCTCGTCGTCGTCGGCGGCGGGTTCGCCGCGACCCGCCTCTTCGGCCATTCCGCCGCGAGCTCGGCGTCCGCGACCACGTCGACCGCGTCGAGCACGTCGATCACCGCCGCTTCCGCCGCAGCCGCAGCGAAGCCCAGCGCCGCCGCAGCCACCGCTACGGCGGCCACGCAGCCCTCGCCGACGCACGCCGCCGCGAAGCCGAAGAAGAAGTAGTCGGAGCCGGCCGCACGCTCAGAGCGCGTGCGGATCGTAGGGCGCGCCGAGCTCTTGCAACGCCCTCAGCGCGTCGCGCCTGTCGGCCGCGCCGGGCACCGCCATCCCGAGGTACTGGCGGTAGCGCTCGATGGCCTCCGCCTTCTTCCCGGTCTTGCGCAGGGCCTCGCCGGCGTTGAACTCCGCGTCCGGCAGCCAGCCCGGGCGCGGCGTGTCGCCTTCGGCGGTCTGCGCGGCGAACGCGAGGTGCTTGGCCGCCTCGGCGCTCGCTCCCCTGTCCTCGAGGAGCTTGCCGTAGCGGTAGCGCCAGTACGCGCGCTTGTCGTCGGCGTCGATCGCCTTTTTCCACTCGACGAGGGCCGCGGCGACGTCGTTCTTCTGCGCGAGGCACTCGGCCATCGTGGCGTGCGCCTCGAAGCGGCTCGGCTTCAGCTCGAGCGCGCGTTTCAGGTGACGGATGCCGTCGTCGGTCGCGCCTTGCTTGAACTCGACGACGCCGAGCTGCCAGTAGCCGTCCCCGAGCAGGCGATCGAGCTGGAGCGCCTTCTCGATCTCGGTGCGCGCGAGGTTGAGGTCGGACGGGCTCGCGTCGCTCGCCGCCCAGCCGACGTAGAGGTGGTACTCGGGCCGGTTCGGATCCTGGTCCACGGCCTTGCGCAGCTCCTTCATCGCGCGGCTGTTCTGGAGCGGCCCCTTCTGGAGGAGCGCGCGGCCCAGGTAGTGGTGCGCTTCGGCGCTGTTTTGCCGCATGTCGAGCACCTTCTGGAGCATCTCCATCGCCTTGTCGGGCTGGCCGACGATGGCGTACATCGCGCCGACGCGGAGCTGGAGATCGGGATCGTTCGGAAACTTCGCGAGCGCGCCCTTGAACATCTCGAGCGCCTTGTCGACCTCGCCCGACTCCTCGTAGAGGAGGCCGCGCTCGAGCGACAGGCCCGGGTACTCCTTGTCGACCTCGTACACCTTGTCGAGCTGCGCGGCCGCCGCGTCGATGCTGCGCATGCGGCGGAGCGTCGAGCCGAGGCGGAAGCGCGTGCCGACGTCGTTCGGATCGCGCTCGAGCGTGGCCTCGTAGAAGGCAACGGCGCGCTGGTACTGCCCCTGCGCCGCGGCGATCTCGCCGAACGCGCGCTGCAGCTGCGCGGAGTCGGGGAGCTTCTGCTTGGCCTCCTCCAGCTTGTGCTCGGCCTCCGCCGCGCGCCCCTGCGTCGCCAGGAGCGTCGCCAGCGCCACGTAGACGGCGACGCTCTCGGGCTGGGTGATGTCGACGAGCCCGATCGCCGAGAGGTACTGGTCCTCCGCCGCCTTCTTGTTGCCGAGCGCCTCCTCGGCCTTGCCGAACCAGAGCGCGACGCGCATGTCCTTGGGGAACTTGGCGCGCGCGTTCACGAGCTGCGTCTTCGCGTCGGTGAGCTTTTCGAGGGCGATCTGCGTCTTCGCGTCGCCCACGATCGCGTCGATGTTGAGGGCGTCGGTCTGGAGCGCGGTGTCGAACCGGGTCAAGGCTTCGCCGAAGCGGCTGTCCTGGAAGAGCACCTCGCCCTGACCGACGAGCGCCAGAACGCAGCGCGGATCCAGCTTGAGGGACTGGTCGAACGCCACACGCGCCTCGGCCGAGCGATCCTTCGACAGGAAGACGAGGCCGCGCACCGCATGCGCGCGCGCCTGCTCGCTGACCGACGCGGTCGCCTTCGCGGCGCCGTCGGTCACCGACGTCAGATCCTTCTGGACCGCCGCCTCGTCGTGATCGCGACGCCACACGAGCTGCGCGCGCAGCGTGAGCGCACCGGCGTCGTTCGGCGAGGACTTGAGCGCGAGCTCGATTTCCTCTTGCGCCTTCTTCGAGTCGCCGAGCAGCTCGTAGCCGCGCGCGAGGCCGAAGTGGGCGCGCGCGTTCGGCGCGAGCTCGACGGCCTTCTTGAACGCCGCCACCGCCGCCGCGCCGTCCTTGGCGAGCAGCTCCGTCTCGCCGCGCGTGAACGCGACGTCCTGGGCGATGGGATCGTTTCCCGCCGCCTTGGCCGCGGCGTCCAGCATGCGCCGCGCTTTCGGCAAGTCCCCGGCGACGGCCGCCTGCGCGGCCTGGGCGACCGGAACGTATTTCGTCTCGGCGTTCGCCGGAATCTCGGTGAGCCACTGCGACGCGCGCGCGTTGGGCTGGGAGTCCTTTCCGAAGCGCATGTCCGTCATGAACTGCGCGAGGGCGGCGTACGCGGCGAGCGGGCGCGCGCGAGGCGAACGCGCGTGCGCTTGCGCGAGCTCGTCGGCGGCGCCGCGGGCTTCGGCGTAGGTGTCGGCGCCCATGCGCTTGCGCGCCTTGTCCGCGCCTTGCTGCGCCGCGCGCAGGTAGTCGCTCGCGTTGAGCTTGTCGCTGAACCACAGGTGCCCGAACGCGCCGACCGGGCTGAGCTGCAGGAGCGCGCCCGCGACCAGCGTGACCGCGGCGATGCCGATGATGATCTTGGGCGCGCGCGAGGATTTCTGGACGACGACGGTGCGCGCGCGACGCTTGGCAGCGTCCGCGTCGACCGCCGCCTGGGCGATCCTCGCCGCTTCTTCGCCCATCAGCGTTCCCGAGCTGATCGCAGGCGCGGCGCCCGACAGGCGCATCTCCGTACCGGCAGCCTCACCGCCGAGATCGACCTCACCGAAGCCGACGCCTCCGCGCCGATCGGCGGGCGGAAGCGAGCCACCCTGGGCGGGCGGGCCCGACTGTCCGGGCGGCGGACCGCTGGGGTTCCTGAACGCCGGCGGCGGACCGCTCGGCTGCCTTTGCGCCGGCGGCAGATCGAGCTCACCGAAGCCGTCGCTCGGCGGAAATCCAGAGCCCGGTCGCTGCTGCGTGCTCGGCAGCTGCATGCCCATCGGCTGCGCGCGCGGGAGATCGAGCTCGCCGAAGTCCCCCATCGCCGGAAGCAGTCCCTGGTTCTGCGAGGTCTGCGGCAGGAGGTTGTGGTTGCCGGCCGACATCGGCAGGTTGTGCCCCATGGGCTGCGACATCGGCAGGTTGTTCTGCGGCACAGGCAGATTGTTCTGCGCCATCGGCAGGTTGTTCTGCGCCGTCATGGGCAGGTTGTTCTGCGCCATCGGCAGATTGTTCTGCGCCGTCATGGGCAGGTTGTTCTGCTGCGCCATCATGGGCAGGTTGTTCTGCTGCGCCGCCATGGGCAGGTTGTTCTGCCTCGCGGGCAGGTTGTCCTGCATGTGCCTCGCGGGCAGATCGTTGCGCGCGACGGCCGGCAGATCGATCTCGCCGAAGCCACCGCCGCCGAGGTTCGAGAAGTCGTGCTGCGGCGGGCGCGCGCCTGCGGCGGGCGGCGGAGCGCGCCGCGAAGGCAAATCCGCGATCGGCTGACGCGCGATCGCGGAGGGGAGCTCGATCTCGCCGAAGTCGAGGCCGCCCGACGCCGACATCGGAAGCGGCATCGGCGGCGCGGGCGCCGTGACCGCGGTGTTGCGGGTGGGCGGCGGCGGCTGGAAGCCCGCCGGCTTGTTTCGCACGACCGTGGCAGGCAGGCCGGCCACGTCGGGGAGCGCCGGGAGATCGGACTCGTCGAGCACGCCGAGGGCGGCGGGGAGGCTGTCGGGGCCCGACTTCTGCGACGGCTTCGGGGGTGGCGGCCTCGGCGGAGCCGCGACCGGCGCCTGGACGGCGCCCACGCCGACCATCGTCTTCTTGGGGATCGGCGGCGCCTGTGACACCACGCTGGCCGGGGCCGCGCCACCACCGGCCGCAGCACCCGACGTCGTCACGAGGAACGTGTGCCCGCACTTCGGGCACCGCATCTTGAGGCCGGTCGGGGGGACCCGCCGCTCATCCACCTGGTACGGCGCTTTACAGGACTCGCATTCGACCTTGAGCATGCGCTCTTTCCCTCGGTCAAAATCGTATCGGACGGTAGCAATCTACGCGACTTCTTACGTTGCGACGCGGTTCTTTCCCGCGCGCTTGGCGCGGTACATCGCCTGATCGGCCTCGCGGAAGAGCCCCTCCGCGTCGACGGCGTCGCCGGGGAGCGTCGCGACCCCGGCGCTGAGCCCGGGATGCACACGAATGGCGCCCTTCTCGTACACGTGCTCCACGACCGCCTTGCGGACCTCCTCCGCAACGACGACTGCCTGCTCCTTGGTGAAGCCGGGGAGCGCGGAGGCGAACTCGTCGCCACCGAAGCGCGTCGAGAAGCCGCGCTCACCGACGATCCGGCCGATGACGTGCCCCGCCTCGCCGATGGCGAATGCGCCCATGTGGTGGCCGTGCGTGTCGTTGATGCCCTTCACGCCGTCCATGTCCATCACGACGACGCTGAGCACCGCGAGGCTCCCCGCGCGCACCGCGCTGGCGGCGGTCTCGAGCTGTGCGTCGAAGCGGCGCTTCACCCAGAGGCCGCTGAGCTCGTCGACGTTGAGGAGGCGTTGCACCTCGGCGTTGAAGCCCTCGCGCAGGCTGTCAGCGAGCTGGAACTCGAGCACCGTCTTGCCGATGAGGATGCGATCGCCCGGCGAGAGGCGGCTCTCGCCGATGCACTTCTCGGTGTTCAGGATCGTTCCGTTGGTGCTGCCCAGATCGACGAGCGCCCACTCGCCGCTGCCGCGATCCTCGACCCTCAGGTGCTGCCAGGAGATGCTCTCGTCGCGCAGGGCGAAGCTGCTCGTAGGATCGCGCCCAATCTCGAGCGTGCGATCGAGGCGCGCGCGGAGCCCGACGTCCGGTCCAGCGATGACGAGCAGCGACGGCGCGGTGACCTTCTGCAGCTCGCGCTGGAGCGCGGCGCGGAGCGCCTCCGAGTCCTCGAGCGGCGCCGTTCGAATCGGCCCCATGCGCTTCGGCTTGCTGTCGTCCGCCGGCATGCGACAAACAAGGTACCACGGCGCCGTGTGGTATCGCGGCAGCCTCTTCTAAGGTCCGAGCGGACGGCGATCTCTCGGGCAACGGGCCCGGCTGCTGAGGAGCGAGGTCCCCTAAACCACCTCTTTTGCCTGGCCGCTCGGTCGCTCATACTCCCCGCGGCCATGATCTCCACCGCGACCCCCTACCCGGCCGTCCTCGCCGCCCGCGCGGGGCAGCTCTCCACGATGTGCGTCCACGCGGGAGAGGACGCGTCCCGTCACGGCGCGCTCGACCTGCCGATCACCCTGTCCTCGGCGTTCGGGTTCGAGAGCGCGGACGAGGCCGCCGCTGCCTTCAAGCGCGAGAACGACGCGTACATCTACGGCCGGTGGGGCAACCCCAACATCGACGCGCTCGAGGCGAAGCTCGCGGCGCTCGAGGGGGCGCAAGCGGCGAGCGTCACGGCGAGCGGGATGGCGGCGATCAGCGGCGCGGTGATGTCGATCTGCCAGAGCGGCGATCACGTCGTCGCGCCGCGGTCGATGTACGCCGAGAGCGCACGCTTGCTACGCGAGCGGCTGCCTCGCTTCGGCGTGACGACCACCTTCGTCGACGCGCGCGATGCCGGCGCCTACGCCGCTGCCATCCGCAAGGAGACGCGCCTTCTCTACCTGGAGACGCCCTCGAACCCCGTGCTCGCGGTGGCCGACGTCGGCGAGATCGTGCGCGTCGCGAAGGAGCGCGGGCTCCTCACGATCGCCGACAACACGTTCGCGACGCCGTTCTCGCAGACGCCGCTCGCGCTGGGTGTCGATCTCGTCGTCCACTCGATGACCAAGGCGCTCGGTGGCCACGGCGACGCGATCGGCGGCGCGCTCGCGGGGAGCCGCGCGCTCGTCGACGTCGCGCGCGATCTCGTCGTGAAGGGGTTCGGCGGCGTGCTCGCGCCGTTCAACGCCTTCCTCATCGACCGCGGTCTGCGCACGTTCGCCCTGCGCCAGGCGCAAGCGTGCGCGACGGCGGCGACGCTGGCCGCCCGCCTCAAAACCCACCCGAAGATCGCGCGCGTCTACCATCCGTCGCTCCCCGACCACGCCGGTCACGCGCTCGCGCGGCAGCAGATGCACGCGTTCGGCTCGCTCCTCTCCTTCGAGCTCGCCGGCGGAGACGCCCTCGCCCGCGGCAAGCGCGTCCTCGAGGGGGTCCGCGTCGCGACGCACGCGGTGAGCCTCGGCGACGTGCGCACGCTGCTCGTGCACCCGGCGTCGACGACGCACTCGACGATGAACGTCGAGACGCGTGCGCTCGCCGACGTCACCGACGGTCTCTTGCGCCTGAGCGCAGGCATCGAATCCGCGGAAGACCTCTGGGGCGATCTGGACCAGGCCCTCGCCCGCGCCTGAGGTCCGTGCTAAGCCCGCTGGTCCATGGACCGGCTCGTCGTCGTCGGTGCGCGGCAGCACAACCTCAAGAACGTGAGCATTTCGCTCCCGCGAGGCAAGCTCGTCGTGTTCACCGGTCCAAGCGGATCCGGTAAATCGTCGCTCGCGTTCGACACGATCTACGCGGAGGGGCAGCGGCGGTACGTCGAGTCGCTCTCGGCGTACGCGCGGCAGTTCCTGGAGCAGCTCGCGAAGCCCGACGTCGAGCGCATCGACGGCCTCTCGCCGGCGATCGCGATCGAGCAGCGCCCGCTCTCGAAGTCGCCGCGGTCCACCGTCGGCACCGTCACGGAGATCGCCGACTACCTGCGCCTCCTCTTCGCGCGCGTCGGCATCCCGCACTGCCCGAGCTGCGGCAAGCGCATCGAGGCGCAGACGGTCCAGCAGATCACCGATCGCATCCTCGGCCTCCCCGAAGGCGCCAAGATGAGCGTGCTCGCACCCATCTGCCGGGCGCGAAAGGGCGAGCTCAAGCTCGAGCTCGAGCGGCTCCGCCGTGACGGCTTCGTGCGCGCCCGCGTGGACGGCTCGGTGGTCGACCTCGGCGACGAGATCGAGCTGGATCGCAGCAAGCTCCACGACCTCGACGTCGTCGTCGATCGCCTCGTGCTCAAGGAAGGCATCAAGGGACGCCTCACCGACTCCGTCGAGCTCGCGCTGAAGCTGGGCGAGGGGCGCATGCTCGCGCACGTCGAAGGCGAGGAGCCCTTCTGGCTGAGCGAGCGCTTCGCGTGCATCGACTGCGGCATCTCGCTTCCGCCCATCGAGCCACGCATGTTTTCGTTCAACGGGCCGCACGGCGCGTGCCCGTCGTGCGACGGGCTCGGCGCGCGCACCGTCGTGGATCCCGAGCGCTGCGTCGGCGACGCGCAGCGGACGCTCCGCGAAGGGGCGCTGCTCGCGTGGGGGCGCCGCGGCTCGGTGGCACTGGCGACCGAGCTCTCGCGCGCCGTCGAAGCCCTCGGCGTGAGCCCCGACGTTCCGTGGTCGAAGCTCCCCGAGGAGCAGCGCACGCAGATCCTCTTCGGGACCGGCAGCGGGCGCGCCGACACCCGCCCCAAGCGCGGCGCCGGCAAGCGCAAGTCGTACGAGGGCATCGTCCCGCGCCTCGGCGCGCGCCTCGCCCAGGAGGGCCCCGACGGCGGCAGCGACGACGATCCCGACGTCGACGAAGGCGGCATCGGCGACGACGAGGTCGGTCGCTTCTGCGTCACGCGCACCTGCGACGCGTGCAAGGGCCGGCGCCTGCGACCCGAGGCGCTGGGGGTGAAGCTCGGCGAGCGCGACATCAGCGAGCTCGGCGCGCTCCCGCTCCGTCGCCTTCGCGAGTTCGCCGCCAAGCTCGGGGAGGACGCGCAGTTCGGCACGCGCGAGCGTGCCATCGCGGAGCCCCTCCTCCGCGCCGTCGCCGCCCGCCTAGGCTTCCTCATCGAGGTGGGCCTCGACTACCTCGCGCTCGACCGCAGCGCGCAGACGCTCTCGTCCGGCGAGGGGCAGCGCATTCGCCTCGCGACGCAGATCGGCGCCGCCCTCGTCGGCGTCCTCTACGTCCTCGACGAACCCAGCGTCGGCCTCCACGCGCGCGACAACGCGCGCCTCATCGACGCGCAGACGCGCCTGCGTGATCTGGGCAACACCGTCTTCGTCGTCGAGCACGATCGCGAGGCTATCCTCGCGGCCGATCACGTCGTCGACATGGGCCCGGGCGCCGGGATGCACGGCGGCACCGTGGTCGCCGAGGGCACGGCCGCCGAGCTGATGGCGAACCCCGCGTCGATCACCGGCCCGTGGCTGAGCGGCAAGAAGCAGCTACCGGTCCCGATGAAGCGCAAGGCGCGCGGCAAGGCCACGGTCAGCGTGGTCGGCGCGCGCGCGCACAACCTGCAGAACGTCACCGCCGAGATCCCGGTCGGCCTCATGACCTCCATCACCGGCGTCTCCGGTAGCGGGAAATCCAGCCTGATCGTCGACACGCTCCTCCCTGCCGCGCGCGCCAAGCTCTACTCGGCCACCGCGCCCATCGGCGACTGCGACGCCGTGAACGGCCTCCAGCACATCGACAAGGTCATCTCGATCGACCAGGCTCCGATCGGTCGCACGCCGCGCTCGAACCCGGCAACGTACACCGGCGTCTTCGCGCTCCTCCGCGAGCTCTACGCGGGCCTCCCCGACGCCCGCGCCCGCGGCTACAAGGCCGGCCGCTTCTCGTTCAACGTGAAGGGCGGGCGCTGCGAGGCGTGCCAGGGCGACGGCGTGCTGCGGGTCGAGATGCACTTCCTCCCCGACATCTTCGTCACCTGCGACACATGCAGCGGCAAGCGCTACAACCGCGAGACGCTCGAGGTGAAGTACAAGGGCCTCAGCATCGCCGACGCGCTCGACGTGACGGTCGAGCAGTCGCTCGAGCTCTTCGACGCCATCCCGCGTGTGTTCGACAGGCTCGAGGCCCTGCGCAAGGTCGGCCTCGGGTACCTGACGCTCGGCCAGCCGGCGACGACGCTCTCCGGCGGCGAGGCGCAGCGCGTCAAGCTCGCGCGCGAGCTCGCCCGCAAGGCCACCGGCCGCACGCTGTACGTGCTCGACGAGCCGACCACGGGCCTGCACTTCACGGACATCGAGGTCCTCCTGACCGCGCTGACGGATCTGCGAGACCAGGGCAACACCATCATCGTCATCGAGCACAACCTCGACGTCGTCGCGTGCTCGGACTGGGTCATCGATCTGGGGCCCGACGGCGGCGACGGCGGTGGCCAGATCGTAGCCGTGGGCACGCCCGAGGCGATCGCGGCGGCCGAGGGCTCGCACACCGGCCGCTACCTCAAGGACGTCCTCGCGCGCGCAAGCGTGTCGCGCGAAGAGAAGAAGCGCGCGAAGGGCTGACACCTCAACGATCGAACCCACGCGGCACGATGGCCCAAGGCGCGTTGACGCTCCAATCCCCCCCCTCCACGACGGACCAGTTCGGTGCCGCCGTCAGCCTCCTCCAGGCCGCGTCCGCGCCAGGTGCGGCGTGGTCGACTGCGTACGCGATCGACGGCAGCAGGTTGCCCCAGTAGCCCGTCGCCGCGGCCTGCGGCGCGCCGCCCGAGCCGCCGACAAGCGCCCCATTGCACGCACCGGCGCCCGCGTTCGTCGCCGTGTCGACGTCATGCCAGGACGAATACGTCTGCGAGAGGTCGGTGACGCTGCGGGCGGCCACGGTGATGGTGTAGTTGGACGCGCGCGCGTAGCAGTAGGAGCTGGCGCCGTCCCCGAGCAGGCCCACTGGAATGCGGTAGAGAAAGTCGCGCACCGCGTCGAGGGCCGTCATGTCCGCGAGCGGCTCGAGGTCGCTGAGGTGCCCGTAGGTCTGGACGAAGAAGCTATGCTGCCATGGAGCGATCTTCGCGGGCCCATACGCGTTCGGATCGTATTCGTACACGAGGCCGAGCGCGTTCGCGCCTAGGCGCGACGCCTCGCTGCTCCAGTGAGACGCGTTGGCGGCAAGGAGCGCGCGGTGGTCCAGGGTGACGGGATCGTCGGACGGGCCGATGGCAGCGAGCTGCCCGACTGTGCGCTGCGACCAAGCGGAGCCGCGGGTCTGGCCCCGAAGGATGCGCGACGTCCCCTCGCCGTTGGACGCCGCGGAGACGAGGTACACGGTAGCCGCCTGGTGCTGCATCGTCTCGAGGTGGACGTGGTCGCCCGTGAGCAGGTACGCGAGGTAGCCGCCGCTCGGATGGTGAGCCACCTCCCAGGCGAGGGGCCCGGCAGCCATGCCGTTCGAGCCGCCTCCACCCGCGCCGAGGACGGTCCACGTCGGGCGCGCGGACGGGCGCGTCGGGAGACCGTCGGCACCGTCGCGCCAAACGATGGGGTAGCTCCCGAGCGCAAGCGCGTTGGCGACGACGCCGCGTAGCGCGCGCGGGTCTGCGCCCGACGTGAAGTAAAGCGCGTCGTGATTGGGCAAGAGGCCTATCGCGGCCTGGTAGCCGGTGTCCCCCATCGATTGCGTCCAGTCGCCCTTCGCCATCGGAACGTACGTCGAATAGAGCGCGTCGAGCGCGGCGCTCGCCGCGGTCTTCTTGGTCCAGTAGCTGGGAACGAGCCGGGTCCCGATGAGGTACGCGGTGTCGTGGCGCACGGTGAGCTTGGGATCCCCTCCGATCCAGCCTTCGGCAACCCAGCGGGTGTGGGCGTACTGAACGAGCGGCGTCTTCCCGTTGTCGAACACGGAGACGCCAGCGATCCTCACGTCGGGCAGGAAGGTCTTCTCCGTGGTGTCGACGTCCAGATAGCCGTTCTCGGCGACGACGCGAACGAAGACGCGGCCGCCGTTGTAAAGGCGCACATGCATCTCGGTGCGGAGCGTCGGATCGCTCCCGACGCGCGACGCGTAGTGACACTCCACCGCCTCCGGGCCCGAGAGCCAGGTTCGAATCGGAGTGGCGAGCATGGATGCGAGCGCGACCTTTCCGAACGTCCCGAAGTCGGCGACGACGTCGGGTGCCGCGGCCTGGATGTCGGCGCACCCGAGCCGCTTGCTCTCCGCGTACTGTCCCTCGACGATGCGCACGACCCGCGCCTTGCCGGCGACCATCGGCGCGAGCCCGCTCACGACGGCGTGCTTGACGCTGCCGTCGTTCCAGCGGCGTTTGATGTCGATCTGACCGTCGGGCACGTCGAGCGTGAAGGTCGCCGGCACGTCGCCGCGCCCAAAGCCGAGCCCGACGGTGAAGGGCAGCGTGCCTGTCTGCTCGGAGAGAATCGAGAACGACGTCGGCTTGTTGACCGCTCCGCTGTCGCGGGATTGCCCCGGTGGAGGGCTCACGCCGTCCGCACCGGCGTCGCCACTGGCACCTGCGCCGGGCGGGCCCGCGTCGCTCGAACCGCTCCCCGCTGCGGGGGCGCTGCCGGGCGGATCGCCTGACGCGGTGCTGCACGCGGCCGTGAAGGCAAGGACGACGAGAACGACGGCGCGCCCGACGACGGCGACGCGATGCGGACGGACGAACGACATTGCCGCCCTTGAAGCAAGCTTCGTGCGCGCGGGGGCGACCGCGTAAGAGCCGCCTTGTCCGAGGGGCGAGCGGTGCGCGCGCGCAGCGGGGGCCGCCGGCTGGTGGTGTGTAGACCTCCGAGGAGGGCACCACACCACCGCGCCACGGCATCGAAACTCGCGGGTGGCGAACAATCGAACACGGTATGGCGAATGCAGCCAGGCGAAGCCATGAGAATGCTCCCTCGATCCTTCGCGATGTTCTTCGGCGCTCTTGCCTTCTTCGCGGTCGGATGCTCGACGACGAGCGACGCTCCGAGCGGCGGCGCGGCATCGAGCGGCAGCACGGGATCGAGCGGCAGCGCAGGATCGAGCGGCGGCGCAGGATCGAGCGGCAGCACAGGATCGAGCGGCAGCGCGGGATCGAGCGGCGGCAGTAGTGGCTCCGTCGACGCGGGACACGACGCGGCCACTACGGACGGCGGCGGCGGGGACAGCGGCGGACAGACGAGCCCGAGCGACGCGTCCACCGGCGGTGGCGCGACGCTTTGCACCTCGATCGGCTGGTGCGAGATCACGAACACCAAGCTCGCCGGCGTGTGCCCCGATCCGTCACCCGGCGGGTATTGCCAGAACGTCATGGCGGCGTGGGGCGGGGGCGCCGCCGACGTCGAACGCAACGTCCTCTACCTCTGGGGCGGCGGTCACATGGACTACGCCGGAAACGAGGTGTACGGGCTGGACCTCTCCACCCTGCGCCTGAAACGCTTGAACGAGCCGACCCCGAGCGCGCTCACGACCGCGTGCAGCACGAAATACGCGGACGGCCTCCCCGCTTCCCGGCACACCTACGACGGCCTCACGTTCTTGCCGACGCGCAACGTCCTGTTCGCGTTCGGCGGCTCGAGGTCCGCGTGCGGCTACATGTCCGATGACACGTGGTGGTTTTCGCCCGCGACGCTCACGTGGCAGGAAAAGGTCGCGAGCGGGCCTCCCGCGGCATCGCCCGGCGTGATGACGGACACGGACGCGGCCGGCAACGTGTACCTCCACGACACCGGGCGCCTGTACAAGTACGATCCGGGCTCGAACACCTACGCGACGGTGAGCGAAGCGGTCATCGACTACCACCAAACGGGTCGCATCGACCCAGTCTCGAGCGCGTTCATCGCCATGGGGAACGGTCGTGCGCGCTCGATTCCGCTCGGGGCCGGCAGCATGGCGAACTGGGACCAGCAGGTCTCCGGGTGCGACGCGCTGCTGGCGGTGGTGGCCCCCGGCCTGGCCTTCGACACGAGCCAGAACAAGCTCGTCGGCTGGGCCGGCGGCGGTGACGTCTACGTCTTGGACACGGCAACGAAGACCTGCACCAAGCGCTCGTACCCCGGAGGCCCTGGACCGGCGCAAGGAAACGGCACGTACGGCCGGTTTCGCTACTTTCCGAAGCTCGGCGTCTTCGTGGTCGTCACCGACTGGCAGAAGAACGCGTTCGCCCTGCGCCTGTGACGCGCTCGCGGCCGCGGCGCCGCGCCGTGGTATTCTACGCGCGAGCGCATGGATCCGACGTTCGGCGCATTGCCCCCGCTAGGCGAGCTGGTCGATCGGTACCGTGTCGTATCGCTCCTGGGGCGCGGCGGGATGGCCGCGGTGTTCGCCGTGAAGCGCTCCGGGGCGGGGGGCTTCGAGAAGGTCCTCGCGCTCAAGATGATGCTGCCCCATCTCGCGGGCGAGCCACAGTTCGTGCGCATGTTCCTCGACGAGTCACGGGTTTGCGCGCGGGTGCAGCACCGCAACGTTGTGCAGGTGTTCGACGTCGGCGAGTGGAACCGTGCGCCTTACCTCGTGATGGAGCTGCTCCGCGGACGCAGCCTCGCGGAGCTCACGACGGGCGCGCGTCTGCCGCCGGCGATCGCTCTGGGGATCGTCGCTCAGGCGGCCGAGGGCCTCCACGCCGCGCACGAGGCCACCGATGAAACAGGGATGCCGCTCGGTCTCGTGCATCGCGACGTCAGCCCGCAAAACATCTTCGTGTGCGGCGGCGGCGACGTCAAAGTCGTGGACTTCGGCATCGCCGCAGCCCGCGGGCGGCTGACCGTCACGAAGACCGGCGAGCTCCGCGGCAAGCTCTCCTACGTGGCGCCCGAACAGGTAACGCGCGCGTACGACGTGTCGCGCGCCGCAGACATCTGGTCGCTCGGGGTCGTCGCCTGGGAGCTGCTCGTGGGGCGGCCGCTCTTCCGGTCCGACGGAGGCGAGGCGTCGACGCTGTGGGATGTGGTCTCCGGGCCCATCGAGGACGTCGGCCTTCACGTCCCGTCGCTTCCCGCCGAGGCGAGAGAGGCGATCCACCGCTGCTTGGAGCGCGATCCCGGCGCGCGACCGGCGAGCCTCCACGAGATCGCGGCCACGCTGTCTCTCGCCGCGCGCGAGATGGGGGGCGGCGACACAGCGGAGATCGCGCGCTACGTCGCCGAGGCTACGGGAGGCGCGTTGGCCGGCGAGCACGCGGAGCTCGCCGCGATGGCACGCGAGCCGGTCGTGCCCCTTCCAGTCGACGAGACTCGCGGCTCCTTGTCCGCGAAGATCTCCACCCCTGAACCGGGACCGCCGCGCCGGTGGACCTCGCGCGGACGGGGCGTCGTCCTCGTGGCCGTCGCCGGTGCGCTGGCCACCGGAGCGGCGCTATTCTGGAGCTCGCACCGGGCGCCGTCCGCGGCCTCGCACGCCACAAACGACCCGGCGACTCCACCTCCACCTCCACCTCCACCTCCACCTCCGCCCTCGCCGGTCGCCGCGCCCGTCGCCACCTTCTCCGTCGAGCCTTCCGCGACGGCGACCGCCGGCGCTCCGTCCGCCGCGGGCGACGCAGGCACCGGAGGCCTCGTGGGGAAGGGCGCGGCTCCGGCGAGCACGCCGCGGGCGCGAGGGCGCGGCCCAGCTGCAATCGGCTCCGCGCCCACCGCGACGCCGCTCCTTCGAAACCCCTTCTGATGCGCGTCCACCGCGTAGCCATGATCGTCGGCCTCCTCGCGGCCACCGCACCCATCGGCACGAGCGCGCGCGCCCAAGGCAGGAGCGCCCAGCAAGATGCGCACGTGGCGTTCGCGGCTGGCGAGCACGCCTTCCAGCGCGGCGCGTACACCGAAGCGCTCGCCGCGTTCGACCAAGCCTTCCACCTCGTCCCGCACGACGCGGTCCGCTTCAACATCGCGGTCTGTCTCGAGCGCTTGCAGCGGTACCACGACGCGTGGGTCCAGTACCGGGCGGCCGCCGAGAGCACGACCCTCGACGACTCGGAGCGGCGCCGTGCGACCGCGTCATCCGAACGCATTCGCAGGGAGCTCGGAGCGCTGGCGATCGAAGGACACCCTGCGGGAGCGCCGGTGACCGTGGACGGCGAGGTCCGATGCAGCCTGCCTTGCCGCCTCGTGCTCGATCCCCGCGCCTACGAGGTGCGCCTCGGCGAGTCGGCACCGCGCGCCGTGCGGATCGAGCGCGGCGCGGAGATCACCCTCGACCTGGGTGGCGCGAGGACCGAGCCCGGCACGGCGACGCCCGCGACGAGCCCGGCACGCAGCGAGCGCGGCGACGCGAACGGCCCCGGCTGGCTCACGTGGATCGGAGGCGCCGTTGGCGTCGCGGGCATCGGAGGCACCGTCGGGTTCGGCCTACGCACGGCGAGCCTCGGCAACGCGTACACGAGCCACCCCAGCGAAGCGACGCGCGACGAGGGGCTCCTCTTCCGGGGCCTAACCAACGCGTCCATCGCGGTAGGCATCGTTGGCGTGGGCCTGGTCGCGATCGATCTGATCTTCCTCGCGCCTCGCCGACGGGAGGCGACGCCATGACTCCCTCCGGTGCTCGGGCCTGCTGGCTCGGCCTTTTGATCGCGGGGTGCACGACTCCGTTCGATCGGGCTCTCCTGCACGACGCCGACGCCGACGCGCCAGCGTCGGGCGACGGAGGCACGGGCCCCAGTGACATGTGCGGCGCCTGCCCCGCCGCCGCGCCGTTCTGCGTGGCCGGACGGTGCAACGTCGAGCACGGGGCCGTTTCGGTGGGGGTATCCGCGAGGTTCTCGGTGATCGTGGACCGGACGGGGGCACTTCTTGCGTTCGGGAGCAACGAGCGAGGACAGCTCGGCGTCGCGCCAGGCGCCGAGAAGCCTCGCTTCAACCGGATTGCAGGCACATTTCGCAGCGTCGCCGCGGGCGGCGATGCCGGACCCCACGCTTGCGCCATCACCGCCGAGGGCGCGCTGTTGTGTTGGGGCAACAACACCGACGGCGAGTCGGGGGCTGCACCATCCAGGGACCTCGTCGACCCGCCGAATCAGGTGGGCACCGACAGGGACTGGACGGACATTTCCTTGGGCCGCGCGTTCGGATGCGGACTGCGAGGCGGCGGAGCGCTCTACTGTTGGGGATGGGCCGGCGCCGGCCGCCTGGGCGCCGACGGGCTCGAGCGGGCCATCGAGCCCATTGCGCTCGGCGCAACGAAGGGCTGGAAGGCGCTCGCGCTCGGCGATTCCTTCGCCTGCGCGATCGACGCGAACGCCGCGATTCAGTGCTGGGGCTCGAACGACCTCGGCGCGCTCGGGGGCGCCGTGCCGACGCCGGCGCCCGCCAAAGTCCCGCTCGCGCCGGGTTTCGCCCGTCTCTGCGCCGGCGACAAGCACGCATGCGCGGTGCGCAGCACGGGCGAGATCCATTGTTGGGGCGACGGCTCCCCTCCCGCGCAGGTTGGGACGGACGCCGATTGGTCGACGGTCGCATGCGGCGCGACGCACACCTGCGCATCGAAGCGCGACGGGACCATGTACTGCTGGGGCAAGGGCAACGAGGGGCAGCTTGGGCTTCTCCAAGTGGCGCAAGCGGATGCACCTATGCGCGTCGGGGATCGCAGCGACTGGGTGACGGTCATCGCCCAGACCAACCAGACGTGCGGGATCGTGTCCGACGGACGCCTCTATTGTTGGGGCAACAACTCGTACGGTCAGTTCGCCCTCGACGGAGTCACGCTGGTTCGCACGCCTTCGCTCGTGCCCCTCGCTCCCTGAGCTTCCCTCGCCAACGGCCCGCCCACGTGGACTACAATGGGCTTTGGATGTCCGACGATGCTCGCACCCAGCCGCGGCGTATCCAGGGACTCCCCGTAAAAACGCTCCTGGTCACGGTCGTCGCCGGCCCCGACGCCGGCGTCGTGGCGAGGGCGCGCGACGACGCGCTGACCATCGGCTCGGCCGAGGGAAACGACCTGCGTCTCGCCGATCCGCACGTCTCCCGCTTTCACGTGGAGCTTCGCCGAGAGGGGGCACGAATCGTCGTCATCGACTGCGGTTCGACCAATGGATCGGAGATCGCCACCGCTTCGATTCGCGCAAGCCACGCCACCGTCGCGCCGGGCACGACGGTCCGGATCGGCGAAACGACGCTTCGAGTCGACGACGGGGACGTCGTGATGGTCGAGGCCGGAGGTCCCGACGGCCTCGAGGAGCTCCGCGGTCGCTCCCCCGCGATGCGCCGCCTCTACGCGCAGATCGTACGGGTGGCTCAGGGGAAAACTCCGGCGTTGCTCGTCGGCGAGTCCGGTACGGGCAAGGAGCTCATCGCGCGCGCGATCCATCGCCAGTGGGCCCCCGATCGCCCCTTCGTGACGGTCGACTGCGCCGCGACCGTCCCGTCCCTGTTCGCGAGCGAGCTCTTCGGCCACGAGCGCGGCGCGTTCACGGGCGCGGACCAGCAGCGGGACGGAGCGTTCGCGCACGCCCACGGCGGCACGATCTTCCTCGACGAGATCGGCGAAGTGCCGCTCGACCTGCAGTCCACGCTGCTCGGCGTCCTCGAAAGGCGCCGCTTCCGAAAGCTCGGCGGACGCGCCGAGCAGCCGGTGGACGTGCGCGTCGTGAGCGCGACGAACCGCGACCTCCGTGGGGAGGTCAACGCCGGCCGTTTTCGGGCCGATCTGTACTACCGCCTCGCGGTCGTGACGCTCTTCGTCCCCCCCTTGCGCGAACGGATCGAGGATCTTCCCGTCCTCGTGGACCATCTCCTCCGGGAAGCGGGTCATGACGCGCCTTCCTCCGCCGTGTTCTCGCCCGAAGCGATGCGAGAGCTCGCGCGCCACAGCTGGCCCGGCAACGTACGTGAGCTCCGCAACGTCGTGGAGGCCAGCCTCGTCATGGGCACCTTCGGTCTCCCGCTCGACGCAGGTGCACCTCCCGCACGCGTAGAGGGCGCGAGCAGCCCGTCCCCCGTCGACGGGCTCACCTACAAGGAAGCGCGCCGTCGCGTGCTCGACGACTTCGAAAAGGAATACCTCCAAGCCTTGCTCGTCCGAACCGGGGGCAACGTCCGAGAGGCGGCGCGCGTGGCCCAGATGGACCGCAAGTACCTCATGAAGCTGCTCCGCGATCACGACCTGCCCTGACCACGGACGCGGCGACGACGCGGTGGTGTTCTACCCACCGCGGAGGTCCGTACCCCTCCATTCACCCTGCCCGAGCGCTCCCTTCGAGAGCCCTCCGCGGCGCGGCGCGGGTCGTGGGGCAGGCGGCATCGGAATTGCTCGTGCGGGCGGCATGCGCCAGCCTCCGATGTCCGTTTTCCTCTCGCTCCTGTCGCTCTCGTCGCTCCTGCTCCTCCTGTCGACTCCCGCGGGCTGTGGTTCTTCGGGAGCCAAGGAGGAGTCGTCGGCGTCGGATTTCGGACTGACGATCGGGGGCGGCGCGGTGACGATGAGCGTCGGGGAAACCGCGCAATTTCAGATCGCTCCGGTCGGGAGCAACGGGCAACCCTTCACGGGGCTCTTCACGATGGCGTGGTCGAGCTCGAACGCGACCGTCGTGGCCGTCACCAAGACTGCGCAGGTCTCGGCGCTGGCCAACGGCGCGGCCGTGATCACGGCGACCGCGACGCGCCTCGACACCGGCGCGAGCGCGAGCGCGTCGGTGACGGTGACGGTGACCGTCGGCAGCGGCGCGCCCGACACCACCGCGCCCTCCGTGCCCTCGTCGCTCGTCGGGACGGCGATCTCGCCGTCCCAGGTGAACCTCACGTGGGCGGCCTCGACCGACAACGTCGGCGTGACGGGCTATCGCGTGCAGCGCGCCGGTCTCCAGATAGCGAGCGCCCCGACGACCGCCTATTCGAACACGGGACTCACGGCGTCGACGACGTACACGTACTCGGTCTCGGCCGTCGACGCGGCCGGCAACGTCAGCGCCCCTAGCGCCGCGGTAAGCGTCACGACCCCTGCCTCCGCGCCCCCGGTCCCGGGTCTCGTCGCCGCGTTCGCGTTCAGTCAGGGAGCCGGCACGAGCGTCTCCGACGCCAGTGGCAACGGCCACTCCGGCACCTTCGTGGGCGCGCCCGCCTGGAGCGCGGGGAAGACGGGGGGCGGGCTGTCCTTCAACGGCACCAGCGGCTACGTCAACGTCGGTGACGTGAACGCGCTCGACGGCCTCACGCGCCTGACCGTCTCCGCGTGGGTCAAGACGACGGCCGCCACCGAGAAGCACCTCGTCGACAAATCGGGCTGCGACGGCGCGGCGAGCGGCGGTCCCTTCGAATTCGGAACGAGCTTCTTCACCGCGGGAAAAGCCAGCTTCTTGGTCTACCGAAACGGTGCAACCCCGGCGTACTCGTACGTGGAGAGCGCTGCGAGCGTCACCGACGGGGCCTGGCACTTCCTGGCGGCAACCTACGACGGAGCGAACCTGCAGATGTACGTCGATGGCGCACTCAGCGGCACGACTGCGGCCGCCGGTGTGACGATGTCGTCGACGACGAACAACCTCGAGCTCGGCGGTAACTGCAACGGCAACGCGTACGTGTGGAGTGGCGCAGTCGACGATGTGCGCCTCTACGATCGCGCGCTATCGGCCGTCGAAATCCAGACCGACATGGCCACGGCGGTCATCGACGGCTCGGGCGGCGGTGTCGATGGCGGCGGCGGCGGTGTCGATGGCGGCGGCGGTGTCGATGGCGGCAGCGGCGGCGCGACCTACAGCACCGACTTCAACGCCATCGAGAACCCGATCTCCGAGGGCGGTCGCTGGGTGCAGGGGGGCCACAAGACCGGAGTCGATTGGACCGACGTTCGAAGCGGCGGGGGTCTCGCCTACGGCACGCAAACCGGTTTCAACGGATACGACGACTCGATTGCCTTGCTCGGAGGATTTCCCGCAAACCACCGCGTCAGCGCGGTCATTCACTTTGCGGGCAACACGGCCGCGGCGACCGGCACGCACGAAGCCGAGCTCATCTTGCGCGGCAGCTACACGGCGGGCGCCCAGCACCTCTACGAGTGCAACGTGGGTTACGCCGGCGGTGGCTGGTACGCGCAGATCATGAAGCTCGACGGCGCCATCGGCACGTTCGTGGAGATCGGCCATCCCGTCGGGAGCCTTCCCGTCATCAAGGAAGGGGACGTCTTCACCGCCGAGATCATCGGCAACGTCATCGGCACCTTCGTCAACGGGGTTCAGATCGGCGCCGCGACCGATGCCAGCCCCCTCCCGACCGGCCAACCCGGCGTGGGGTTCTTCTGGCGTGGGACCGAGAACCTCACCGACCTGGCGTTCACGAGCTACACCGCAACCGGACTTTAGCGAGGTCGCTACCGTTTGCCCTGTCCGGTCAACCGACGTTCGCCCCAATCCCGAGCGGGGCGCGCGCGGCGTGGTTATGTTGGCCGGCGACATGATGAACTCCCGTTTCAAGTCCGAGGCCGCCCTGCGCTTTGCCGAACGACGCCAGCGCGAAGAGGAGGCGCCGCGCCTTCGCGAGCGCTTCCCAGCGCTTGCAACGCTACGGCTCGAGATCGAGGAGACGCTGGGGTCGACCAACGCGTTCCCCAAGCACACCCGCATCGTCATGGTGGACACCGCGCCGGCGCTCTTCACGACGACGTGCGCCGATCGCGCCTGCAAAGAAGGCGGTCACGACATCACGAACGACATGATGCGCGGGCTCCAGTCGGGGTCCACGCGCTTCGACGTGGAAGACTCCTGCCATGGCTCCGTCGGCGTCGCCGGGTGCGGGCGGACGATGCACGTGCAGGTCACGGCGACGTACCGCTGAGCTTCGGCCTGGTTTATCCGAAGTCTTTTTCGACGCGCTCTTGATCCTCTTTGCAGCGGATGCAGAGCGTCGTCTCCGGGCGTGCTTCGAGGCGCTTCACGGAGATCTCCTCGCCGCACTCCTCGCAGACGCCGAAGGAGCCGTCGTCGATCTTGGTGAGCGCCTTGGTGATCTTGTCGAGGAACGCCTTCTCGCGACCGCGGAGCCGGAACGTGAAGGACTGCAGGTACTCGCTCGACGCGAGATCCATTTCGTCCGGGAGATCGTTGGCGTCGAGGGCCATATCCTCCTCGAGCGTCTGCTTCGCCTTCTTGATGATCTCGTCACGCTTCTCGGTCAGGAGCGTCTTGAACTTCTTGAGCTGGGCTTTGTTCACCGCACCATCTCCGCATTTGAGGGAAAGGCCGAGCGTAGCCAATTGCTCGCGCTCATGGGCCTCAATTCGAGGCCGGTGAACCTACGCATCCGCGGGGTGGAGGTCAACGGGGCCCGAACAGGGCGTTGTGGCTAAGATACCGGGCCATGGAGCCTCGGTATTTCGTGGGGATCGACGAGAATGGCCTCGGGCCGCGCCTGGGGCCGCTGATCGTCACGTCGATTCTCGCCCGCGCGACGGCGGCGGGCGCCCAGGTCGCCGGCGCACGACCGAAGGGACGGCTGCGGGCACGGTTGGGGGACTCGAAGGCTCTCGTCTCGTACGGCGACAGCGCGCTCGGCGAGGCGTGGGCGCGCGCGCTGCTCGCGCGACGGGGGGCGCCGGCGCCGCGCTCGGTGGACGAGCTCGTCTTCGCGCTGACGCTCGACACGCGCGAGCACCTCCGCGCGCCATGCCCCGGTGACCACGTCGAGCAGTGCTGGGGGACGGCCGGCGAATCGGCGGGGCTCCTCGCGGAGGGCACGCTCGTCGCGCAGGTGGGCCGCGACCTCGAGCGACTCGCGAAGTCCGGCGTCGAGATCGTGGCCGCGCGCGTCCTCATCGCCTGCACCAAGCACCTCAACGGCGAGACGGCGCGCGGCAAGAGCCGCTTCGAGGTGGATCTGCACGCGATGGAGCGCCTCGTCCTCCGGGCGCGCGAGGACGCTGGCGCCGACGTGCTCGCGACGTGCGGCAAGGTCGGCGGCTTCGATCGCTACGGGGAGCGCTTCGGCCCGCTCGGCGGCCGCCTGCATACGACGCTCGAGGAAGGGCGGGCCAGGAGCGCGTACCTCTTCCCCGGCCTTGGCACGATCGCGTTCGTGCGCGACGCCGACGCGACGAACATGCTCGTGTGCCTCGCGTCCCTCGTCGGCAAGTGGGCGCGCGACGTGCTCATGAACCGCATCGTGCACCATCACCGCACGCACGTCCCCGACTTGCCCGACGCCAGCGGCTACCACGATCCGGTGACGACGAAGTTCATCGCGGCGAGCGCGCTCTCGCGCAAGCGCCGCGGTCTGCCCGACGAGTGCTTCGAACGAACGAGCCTTGGCGCTACTTCGAAGGCGCCGAAGAAGAAGGCGCCCCGCCGCTCCCCCCGTCCACGGCTCCCGACCGGGCCAGCCACGCCTTGAGCTTGGCGATTTTTTCGTCCTTCGACAGGTGCTGCGCGGCGGCGTAGTCGTCGTCGCCGACCCCGCCGACCAGCGGCCCCTTGCGGCCGAACAGGTACTCGACCTTCATCGCGCCCTGCTTGATCACCACGAGCGTGGCTTCGTCGCCGACGCCGCTCACCGGCAGCGCCTCGGGCCGCTTGGCGAGCGACTTCATCGCGTCCCTCGCCTGATCCGCGTCCTGGTTGGCGATCGCGACGAGGCGAAAGCGCTTGTCGGTCTCCTTGTAGAAGCCGACGGCGGCGGCGCCAATGCCCTTCAGGCCGAGCGGCTCCTTCGCGAGAAACTCGATCGCCTGCGCGCTCACGAGGCCGTCGACCGGGAGCGCCTTGGCGGACGCCGGCTTGTCGAGCCCGCCGGGGAGCTTGGCGCCGATCTCCTTGGCGAGCACGGGCAGCACGGCGCCGCTCGACTTGGTGAGCTGCTCGGGGGACTCCTGCTCGTTGTTGTACTGGAGCTCGACGACGTACTGCCCGCGCCACACGTAGGCGCGACCGGTGCCGAGCACCGCGGCGCCTCCGGCGGCGAACGGCTTGGGGGCGGACTCCTCGGCGGGATCGCTGTCGGCGATGACGCGCTTGGTGAACATGCCGTACGCGCCGGGGACGTCCGCGTACGACGAGAGGATGACGTCGACCGTCGCTCCCTTGCCCGCACCGTCGACGTAACGAAGCGCGACCACGCGCGCGAGCTTGTAGCGGATGTAGATCTCGCACTCGCCATCGAAGAGGGTCGTGCACACCTCCTCTTTGGGGTGCTTGGCGTTCTCGCCGTACGTCTTGGTCTCGCCGTTCGGATCGAGACAGAAGCCGCCGGCCGCGCGCGGGAAGAACCCCTCGCTCACCTTGTCCTTCACCTCGCCGCCGCCGCCGGTGCATGCGCCGGGCGTCAGGCCTGCGCTCGCAGGGGGAGGCGGCGGGGGCGGCGGCTCGTCCTTCCTCGCGGAGTCCTTTGACGGGCAGCCGGCGAGGAGCGGGAGCGCGGCCGCGAGCACGATCGACGGGAAGAAACGCAACATGCCCACCGTGTACTCCGCGAGGAGTGACGCGTCCACCGCGGCGCCGCGTGCGCTGACTTGCACACACGGAGGCGCCTCGCAGCTTTTTCATAGCCCCGTAATCGTTTCGAGTTTCCTTGGCCGTCGCCCACCGAAAATCGCTACAATTTCCCTTCGCGGTCGCGGGCCCAGAGGGGCACGCGGCTTGCTGAAAGGTGGCCCTGGTGCGATCCCTTCCCCTTCGACCTGCTTCGATAAGGACCGCGCGTGCTGCTGCGCGCGGGTTCACCCTCATCGAGCTCATGATCGTCGTAATCGTCGTGTCGATCCTCGCCGCGCTCGCCACCCCGAGCATGATCCGCGCGCGCGACGACCGCCACGCTTACAACAACGCGATGCAGGTCGCCCAGATGCTGCGGGGCGCCCGGCTCCGGGCGATCGGGCGCGGCGGCGCGGTGGCGGTCTACATGACGTCGAACGGCACGACGGACCGCGGAACGTTCCAGGTCTACGAGGCGGTGACCGCCAACCCGATCCCTGGCTCGGCGCCGAGCTCGGACGCGACCAACCGGACCCCGCTCGGGAGCTGCCTCACGCCGGATTGGACGACCGACATGCCCACGGGCGCAAGGCTGCCGCTCGATGGGTTCAACTACAACTACAACCTCGACGTCGACATCGACTTCCAGACGACGCTCAAGCTGAACTACGTGAATCGCCTCGGGACGCCCAGCAACGCCGGCGTCCCCGCGGTGTGGCTCTGCTTCACCCCGGTCGGCCGGACGTACGTCTCGGCCGCCGCGACCCCCGCGTTCAACGCCGGTGACTCGTTCATCGACCTCGACATCTGCATGTCGAGGGGCGGGGCTTGCGGCAGCGGGCTCGGCCTCCAGCGGCATGTCCTCGTCCCGCCGGCCGGCGTGGCGCGCCTCTTCTCCAGGTGATGCCAGGTGATGAATTGAGCCCTACCCTCACGCGCCCCGTCCCCTCCTCGCCTTCGGCCGCGTCACGCGCGGCACGCCGGCGATGGCGTGCGCGCGGCTACACGGCGATCGAGGTCCTCATGGCCATGACGGCCTTCGCTGTCGGCGCCGCGGGCGTCATCGCGATGCAGCGCGCGTCGATCCAGGGGAACGCCGACGCACGCAAGCTCGACACCGCGAACTCGATCGCCCGCGACTGGCTGGAACGGCTGCGGCGCGACGCGACGATGTGGACCCAGCCAGGGGACCTCTCCAAGACGAACTTCATCAAGCAGACGGGCACCCTGTACGGTAAATGGGCCATGCCGATCTCCATGTGCCCAGCGGCCACGACCGGGACCAAGTCCAACGCAGACGGCCTCTGCCCGGCGTTCGACATCTTCGGGCGCGACCTCGCCCAGGACCACTTCGCCGACGCGTCGTTCTGCGTGAACGTCTGGCTCGACAGCGCGACGACCGACGGCGGCGCGGCGGATCTGGTTCGCGCCGAGGTGCGCGTGTACTGGCCGCGGCAGCTCGCGACGTCGGCGCTGCCCCACACGGGCGCGAGCGGCTTCTGTGACTCCGCGGCGATCGCGGCGGCGGATGGCCCGGATGGCCCACTGCCGGGCGGGGGCACCGCCGTCTACCACTTCGTCTACGCGTCCACGATGATCCGGATGACGCCCCTCTGACCATGAACATGAACCCGCTCACCTCCCTTCCGACCGCCTCGCTGCTCGCTCGAGCCCGCTCACGGGCGCGGGCGCGAGCTCGTGCGCGCGCGTCCGGCTTCACGCTGATCGAGCTCATCGTGGCTCTGGTCGCAGGGTTGCTCGTCGGCATGGCCGTCGTCGGCCTCTCCAAGGAAGCGACGAACACGTTCCACGAGGACATGCGGGCCGCGCAGGCGCAGTTCTCGGTGCGGACGGCGATCGATCGGCTGCGTTCCGACCTCTCGCGCGCGGGCTTCATGGGGACGCCGAACATCTGGGGTGACCCGCGGCTGGTGACCCCCGACTACGTGACCAAGGGTCTCGGCGCGGGGACGTGCCCCCTCAACATCAAGCGGCTGTCGGGCCTGCGCTTGTTCGTCGGCGGCTCGGTCCAGAAGGCGAACATCACCGGCTTCCCGGTGCCGACCGTGCCTGGCACCGACGAGAGCAACCCCTACTCGGCCAACAACAACCTGACCCCCGACGCCATCGACATCAGCGGCAACATGAACACGGTGGACGCCTACACCGTGCAGACGACGACAGCGTCGACCTGCGGCGCGATCAAGCTGCTCCTCGCCGTCGAGAACCCGCCCGCCTACCGCCTCCTGCGGACGTCGGATGCCGGGACCGACGCCGTCGACACCATCAAGCGCTCGTTCATCCCGGTCACCGGCCAGAACTTCGTCGTTCGGCTGCAGGACTCGTCGGGGCACGTGCAGTACCTCGAGTCGTGCGACGCGGGCGTCACCGGGGGGGTACCGTTCGTCGACATCACGAGCAACGTACCGCTCCTCACGACCGGCTCCGGGACGGGGACCGGCAAGTCGACGGCCGGCGGCGAGTCCGGCTTCTTCAGCGGCTCGCAGCTGAACCCGGTCCTCACCGTCCGCTACAAGCTGGCACCGCCGGTCGCTGCGTACGCCGACCTCGTGACGTCGGTTCTGTCGGACGGCGGAGCCGACTCGCGCTCCGACCTCTACCGCTTCTACATCAACTCGGCGGGCGTCGAAGTGGGCACTCCCGAGCTGGTCGCGGAGTACGCCGTCGACTTGAAGTTCGCCTTCACGGTCGACGACACGGCGTCGAACGCGCCGAACCCCCCGCTGCTCGCCCGCACCCAGGTCACCTACGCGTTCGACGACTCGTCGAGCAACAACGCGAACTACGGGAGCAACGCGGGTCTGGCCGCGGCGCGCGTAGGCCCCCAGCGCATCCGCTCGGTGCGCGTGCGCCTCGCGACGCGCACCGCCTTCGCCGACCGCCAGGCCCTCGTGTCGCCGCCGACGTGGACGCCGACGGACTACACCAACCTGTTCCGCTACTGCACGACCCCCTCGGCTTCCCCGTGCGGCGGCTACGCGCGGGTCCGGACCGTCATCACGGAGGTGGCCATGAACAACCTCGCGACGGGAGCCTACCCGTGAACCGCTGCTCGACCACCCTGTCCCCCCGGCCCACCCTGGCGCCCCTGGCGCCCCTGCCGCCGCTGCCCCCCCTGCCCCCCTGGGCCCTCGCGGCGGCCAAGCGCCACGCGCGTCGTCGCGCCCGCCAAGGCGGCGCGATCATCTTCATCGTGTCGATGACCATCGGCGTCCTGGTCTCGCTCGGCGCGTTCGCGCTCCTCAGCGCGGCGACCGAGATCAAGAGCGCCGGCTACGAGCGTCAGGCGCTCCAGACGCACTATCTTGCGGAGTTCGCGATGGTGGCGACCGCGCAGAAGATCGGGCCGGACTACGCGATGGCCGTGGAGTCGTCGATGCGGGTGCCGTCGTGCGCCGGCTGCGTCGGCGACTACGATCCGGGCTACCCGCGCAACCACTGCACCTCGCTCGAGGCGGTGCCGTCGACGGCGAGCGCGAGCACGCGCGCCTGCAAGATCCTGCGGATCCCCGACCTCACGCAAGGCTGGGGCGGCATCACCACGGCGTTGCGCCCGTCGACCCCGACGGCCCCCGGCAGCCTCGGCGCCGTCCCGTTCGACGGCGACTTCGGCGTGGAGGTGACCGACGCGATGTTCGGCGCGCCCGTGGCCGGGATGGCCAACGTGGGCCAGCAGCAGCTCAGTATGTGCCCGGTCACGTTCACCGTCGCGACGTACGGCCAGACGAAGCCGTCGGTGGCGTACGCCGGCACCAACACGAAGCAAATCTACGGAGCCTCGAGCCTCGAGGTCGGGCGCGGCCGCCTGATCGGTGGGCCGATCCCGTGCCCGCCTTGAGTTCGTTCGTCATGCCTGGAGGAAGTGTTCATGCGTAACCCGACTCGGTTCCTGCGCGTCGCCTCTGGACTCGGGATGTGCCTGGCCGCTTCGGCCCTGGCGACCCACGCTTTCGCGGCTCCCGCAAAGACGCCGACCCCGCCGTTGCCGAACGTCATGCTCCTCATGGATACGTCCGGCTCGATGGAGCAGATGATCGACGGGACCGACCCCGAGGCGAACGCCGACGCGGCGCACTGCCTCACGGTCAACTCCGCCTGCACGCTCGACGCCGTCACCTCCACCGGAGCTGCGACGTGCCCGAACCGCTGGGGCACGGTGATCCAGTCGATGACCGGCAACTTCCAGCAGGGCTACCGCTGTTACAAGGACGACCGCACCAGCACCATCTTCAAGAACGAGTACACCGTCAACGGTTCGCAGCCCTACGACACCGGCTACTCCGTCCCGTACCACCGGCCCGTCTTCTACGACAACAGCAAGTACTGCACGGTCGGGCCGTGGAAGCTCCCCAACAAGGGCGGCTCCGGCACGGGCGTGGGCGCGGGCGGCTTCGGCGCGCAAAGCCAGTCGGTCAACGAGCCGGACGAGCTCGCGAACGATTCGCTCGCCGTCTTCGAGGTGTCGAAGATCAGCGCGATGAACTCGAAGGCCGGCGGAGGCAGCTGCAACTACGCCCTCTCGACGCTTCCGCAGATGCAGGACGGGATCATCGACTCCGCGCGCGATCTGGTGCGGTTCGGCCTGATGACGTTCGACACGGACACCGATGGCGGTGCCTCCGTCCCCGCGGCGACGCCGCTCGTGTACAACTCGGCGAACTTCTTCAAGGGCCTCTTCAGCTACTACCCGCAGTGGGACGGCTCGACCTGGGACGCCCTCTCGAAGTGCCCGTTCACGACGCCGTCGGGCGGCTACGGCCCCTGCCAGGGCAACCCGGTCGCGTGCGCGAATCTGTCGGACTTCGAGGTCGGCGCTCGCAATCCGGCGGCCCCGATGTGGGAGGGGCGGATGGTGCAGTTCCCCGACCCCGCCTCGTCGCTCACCGACGTCGAGAGCACGAACGACGCCATCCAGCAGGTGCTGCTTTCGTCGCGGCCGTACGGCGCGACGCCGATCCAGGGGATGCTCTGGGACGCGCGGAACTATTTCTTCTACGACCCCAACGGCCCTGTGAAGAGCGATCCGTACACGTTCGATGGCACGAACGTCGGGTGCCGCAGCCAGTACATCATCCTCATGACGGACGGCACGCCGAACCTGGACCTGGAGCCGTCGTGCGCGGCGTCCGGCTCGCCCGCCGGCAAGTGCCCGTTCACCGTCGGAGCGAACACGGACCGCTCCGAGCAGATCGTCGCGGATCTCGCGAAGGGCGGGCCGGCGACCACCCTGCCGCAGGTGACGACGTTCGTGGTCGGCTTCGCGATGGGCAACAAGATCGGCGCGGCGGGTAACCCGTACGGCTTCCCGGTGGGCACGACCTGCCAGGATCTCGTGACCGCGGGCACCCCGCCCGCCTTTAGCGCGACCGAGGCGGGCAAGTGCACCACGCCGGCCTCCCCGCCCGCGGCCGGCTCCGATCTCGAAGCCTGCTGCATGCTGCAGAAGATCGCGATCGCCGGCACGCCGCCGCTCACCCCCGGCGTGGGCGCGTTCTTCGTCGAGACGGGCGCCGACCTGGGTAAGGCGTTCTCCACGATCCTGGGCGGCATCACGTCGAAGACCTCCTCCAAGACGGTGCCGTCGCTGACGCCGGTGCTCGGCTCGCTCTCCAGCACCGTCGCCGTCGCCGCGCAGTTCCTCGCGTCGTTCGATACGACCAACCCTTCGAGCGCCAAGTCCGCGGCGTGGCCGTGGTCCGGCACCGTTCAACGCATTCGCACGAAGTGCGCCGGCTCCCCCAAGGTCGCCACCGATCAGGCGATCGCCGACGCCGGCGGCGACGACTTCCGGAAGAACCTCGACTCGGGCGCCGGTTCGGCGCGCTATTTTCTAAGCGTCAAGGACCAGGGCACGCCCATCGATCCCACGATGACGCTGCGCCAGTACATCCCGAGCGATCTCGACGGCGCAGGCTCGAGGCAGGGGTTCGAGGTCGGGACCGACTTCGCCTCGATGGTGACCAACTTGACCCCGACGTCGATGGGGATCAACTCGGCGTGCAGCCAGTTCAGGGACTCGACCGGCGCGTACTTCGGGGCGATCTCGCAAACCGACTGCGCGAAGGCCGTCCTCTCGTTCACCCTCGGCAAGAGCTTCACCGCGACCAGCCTGAGCGCCGCGCCCTACAACGCGTACGATTTCGACGGCCACTTCTCGCGGGCGGCGGGCAACGCGAACGGCTTCTCCGCGCTCGGCGCGATCCTCCACTCGAACCCGGTGATCGTGCCGGCGCCGTCGGCGCAGACGCGGGACGACTCGTACCGCCTCTTCGCGACGCGCAACTTCAACCGGCCGCAGATGCTGTACGTGGCCACGATCGACGGACTACTCCACGCGTTCGACGCGACGAGCGAGCCCGGCACCACGTACACGGACACGACGACCGCGCTCGACGATCCGGCCGCCGCGACGCTGAAGAACAACGAGATGTGGGCGTTCATCCCGCCCGCGGTCATCCCGACGCTCGTGGCGAACTACCCCGGCGGCGGCTCGAACCTGCTCGACGGGGCTCCGGTGGTCAAGGACGTGGTCCTCGACCGAACGGCGGGCCAGACCACCGACTCGACGAAATGGCACACCGTCCTGCTCGCCGGGTTGGGCGGCCCGGGGCGCGGGTACTTTGCGCTCGACGTGACCGATCCGCTCGTCGCCAGCCACTGGGCGGCGAAGACCGGGGCCCTGCCGGGCTCGCCGGCAGATAGCCCGGTGCAGGCGGTCGGCGTGCCGCCCACCACCGGCTTCGGCCCGCACTTCCTCTGGCAATTGGCGAAGATCCCCACGGCCGTCGCGGGCGACGGGCAACTGTTCGGCAAGCACGCGGCGACGCCGGCGCTCGCCACGCTGGCGATCAAGGACTCTTCCTCGGTCGTGCACGAGGTGGGCGTGGCGATCCTCCCGGGCGGCGTCGACGACGGACCGTTCGGAATCTGCGATCGGCTCAGCAACACGACGACGAGCTACGTGGCCGGCGCCACGCCGGACGCGACGCCCGAGACCACCGCGTGGAAGGTGCGCAAGCGCGTGCGTCGGTGGAGCCAGGCGGGCTGCAGCGGCGGCGTGCCGGGGCGCTCGGTGACGATCGTGCGCCTCGACAACGGGCAGATCATCAAGGCCTTCGGCCGCTACTCGGCGACCGCCAGCCAGAGCGATCTCACCCAGGCGCTCAACACCAAGGGCGTCGTCATCAACACGCCGCTCGACTCGCCGATGACCGGGACGCCGGTGGTTTACCCGGCGCAGACGGGCGCCGTCGCGACGAAGTTCTTCATCGGCGACGCCGACGGCACGATCTGGAAGTTCGACGTCTCGAGCAACGATCCCGCCAACTGGGGCGCGCAGATGTTCTTCGACACGTTCGGCCAGACCCTGTGGGCCAACGTGCCGAACCCGGGCGGCGCCAACCGTGGCACGAAGCCGGGCGCGGGCACTACTGGTCTCTCCGCGGACGACGAGTACGCGGCCGCGAGCCAGCCCATCGGGCTCCTGCCCATCACCTCGCTCGATCCGCAGGGAAACCTGGTCCTCCACGTCGCGACCGGCGACCAGGACACCTTCGCGAGCACGGTGTTCATCCCCGGAAAGGACGACGACAAGGACGATCTCCTCGCCGCCTACAACTTCCTCTACTCGATCACCGAGAAGATCGATTCGACGGGGTTGAACCTCCGCGCCAACGTCAACTGGTACCTTCCCTTCGTCGACGGCGAGCGCGTCACTGGCCCCATGTCGGTGTTCGACAGCAAGCTCTTTTTCGCGACGCTCGCCCCCTCGGCGTCCTCGGCGTGCGGCGCCGGCTCCGGGCGAATCTGGGGGCTCGACTACGTGACCGTCGCGACGGGGTGCAGCGTGAACCCGCAGAACGTCGGGTGCGGAGGTACGCCGCTCATGACGCCGCTCACCGGCACGGTGCCGGTCCAGTACATCGTGCCTGGCGGCAGCGGCACCGGCCAGGATCCGGGTCTCGTCGGGCACGTGATCACCGGCGTCGCCGTCCGCGCCACGCCGCCGTGCGCCGACACCGCCCAGGTCGACGACAGCCTGGGGGGCGGCAAGTACGGAGGCCTCGGCAACCTGCAGGCCGCGACCTACTCGCTCGTCGCGTCCGTCTCGACGAAGGCGACGGCAAAGAACGACGCGAAGCAGCTCGGCGCGAGCTTCGCCGCCGGCCTGACGACGCCCAGGCTCAACACGAGAATCGACGCATGGGCCGCGATCGTGGAGTAAAGTCGGGCGCGTGCACGTGACTGCGATGCAACGCGCCGCGATCTACGCCACCGCGCTCGCCCTCGTGACGGCGTGCCGCAAGGACGTGCCGCAGGTCGAGGTGATGCCGACGACAGCCGCGGCGGGCGTGCCGACGGCACCGAAGCCGGTCGATCACCTCGCCGCGGGAGAGCTCGTGGAGGGGAAGGAAAAAATCCTCGGCCTCGCCGTACCGCGCGAGATGAAGCAGCAGTACTTCTTCGGCAACGAGGGGCTCGCCGTGGGCGAGGTGGAGCCCGAGCTCGTCGCCAACTTCGTGCGCGCCCGCGTGAGCGGCGGGAAGCTCACGGTCGGCGCGTCCCAGACCTTGTTCGAGAGCGTGCACGTCGGCGCGGACATGCGGCCCCTGCGCATCAAGATCGAGCGCGCGAAGGGGAAGTGCCTCCTCGAGGTGAGGGACATGACGCCGCCCCCGCCGCCTCCGGGACCCCCCGCGCAGACCGACGCGGAGCGCTGGCGCCGCGCGGGCTTCGACCCCAACGGAAAGCCCATCGACCCGTCGCAATTGAAGTAACGTGGCCGCCGCCATGCGCGCGAGATGGATCCTGGCCGCGTCGCTCGCTGCGTGCGGCACCGAGCCTCCGCCCCCACGCCCGCCTCAAGCGTGCGGCGGCTCCGACGCGCTCGTCGCGCTGAGCGATTACGCGTCGAGCGAGGTGGGTGTCGTCTCCCTCGACGGCGGCAAATCGGTGAGCGCGCCGTACGTCGACCTCGGCAAGGACCCGGCGCTCGCGGTCTCACGTGGCCGGGCGTTCTACGTGGCGCGCCTCGAGGGGACGGTCTTCGAGCTCGACGCGTGCGGCAAGCCCAAGGCGCAGACCTTCCTGAACGATCCGGCGCGGAAGGTCGCCGCGAACCCGCAAGACGTGGCGGTCGCGCCCGACGGCGCGCTGTGGGTCCCCCGCTACAACCTGGGGGACCTCGCCGTCGTCCAGGGCGGCAGCACGACATCGATCCCGCTCTCCTCGTACGACGCCGACGGCAATCCCCAGCCGAGCGCGATCCGGATCGTCGACACGGCGGCGGGCCCGAAGGCGTTCGTCACCCTCGAGCGCCTCGACGACGCCGACCAGCTGAGGTCCAAGCAGCCCTCGCAGATGCTCCGCATCGACGTCGCCACGCGTGCGGTCGAAGCCGTCGTCACGCTCGCGGGGCGAAACCCCTTCAACACGATCGTCGAGGATGACGGAGGCCTCTTCCTCGCGATGCCCGGGAACTTCGCCGAAGCGAACGAGGCGGAGGCTGGCGTCGAGCGCTTCGACGTCGCCACGGGAACCACGCGCCTGCTCGTGCGCGAGGCCGACCTGGGCGCGAGCGTCGCGGAGGTCACCGTGCGCGGGCGCTGCGGCGTCGCCATCCTCGCCGACGCGACGCCGACGGTGAACCGCACGTCGCTCGCGACCTTCGACGTGCAGACCGGCGCGGTGCTCGACAAGGCCGTCATCGGCCCGAGCGAGACGTTCGACAAGGGGCTGCGCGGCCTCGCGTGGACCGCGGGCGGGCGCGTGCTCCTGGTCGGCGATCGGGCGCGGCAGCCCGCTGGCTACCCGATCCACGCGTTCGAAAAGGTCGATGCATGCACATTGCACGCTTTACCCGATACCATCTTCGTCGGGCAGAAGCCGGTCAGCGTCCGCTCCCTGGGCTGAAGGGCGCAGGAGACCGTCAGACGGGCGGCAGGCCGCCGAACGCGCCGAACGCGCGCGCCAGATAATAGAGGAGGAGGAGCGCCTGGGCGGCGAGGAACGCCTTGGCGGCGAGGCGGCCGAGCGGCTCGGTCATCAGGTCCGTCGGCGTGCCTGTCCGGTACGCTGCCCACGTCGTGGCGAGCACGACGAGGCCGCTCGCGAGGATCTGCGGCAGCGCGAGCGCGTGCATGTGCAGCGAACCGGCGAAGTCGCCATGGGCGAGCATACGGGCCGCGCGCGTCAAGCCGCACCCCGGGCACGCATGGTGCGCGAAGAGGGCCACCGGGCAGCGCATGAGGCCCGCCGCGGCGGGGAGCGCGCCGAGCCCCCATGCCAGCGCAACGCCGGCGGCACGCAGCGGGTAGGGCCCCACCGCGACGCGCGCGCGCGTCTCTCGCGCGAGGACCGCCCCTGCTGCGGACGTCATCTCGCAGAGGGTAGCGCAGCGCGTTCGATCGGGACGGGCAAACACGTATTTGGCGTTTTCGACGTTCTCACACGCCCGCACTCGTGCGAGGCTGTTTGCCTCGGAGGAACGCAATGACGACGACTGAGCAGGGCGGCATCGAAGCGGCGGGTGGGTACGGACCTCCGGGTGGTGGCGGCTACGGACCTCCTGGCGGCGGTGGCGGCGGTGGCGGCTACGGCCCTCCCCCGGGCGGCGCGCCTCCGGGCGGCGGCGGCTACGGCGGTCCTCCGGGTGGCGGCGGCTACGGCGGTCCTCCGCAAGGCGGCCCTCCTGGTGGCGGCGGCGGCTACGGCGGTCCTCCGGGCGGTGGCGGCTACGGCGGTCCTCCGCAAGGCGGCGGCGGCTACGGCGGTCCTCCGCAGGGCGGTCCGCCTGGCTACGGCCCACCCCCCGGCTTCGGGCCCCCCGGCGGCGGTTTTGGCGGGCCGATGGATCCGATGGGCGGGCAGCTGAAGGCGCACCCGTTGGCGATCACCGCGCTCGTGTGCGGCATCGTCTCGGTCCCGCTCTGCTGCTGCGGCTACTTCGGAGCGCCCGTGCCGATCACCGCGATCGTGTGCGGTATCATCGGCCTCGGCAAGATCAAGGCACAGCCCCAGTACTTCAAGGGCACCGGCTTCTGCATCGCCGGCATCGTGACGGCTTCGGTGATGCTCCTCCTCGACATCGCCATGATCTTCACGTCGATCGACGACGAGCTCCGCAACCAGTACGGCTCCAGCTTCTGACGAGAGGCCTGCGAGACCGGCGAGACTAGAGCAGCGCGCGTGAAGGACGAGGTCGCGTCGGGCGACGAGCGCGCGCGGACCGCCGGTCGCGGCGGCGTCGCCGTGCTCGCGGCGAAGGCGTTCTTCATCGTGATCGGGCTCGTGCAGCAGACCTTGCTGCCGAGCCTGATCGGCCTCGCCGGCTACGGCGCGCTCTCGCGCGTGCTCGCGGTGGCGAGCGTCGTGAACAACGTCGTCGTCTCGTCCTCCATCCAGGGCGTCAGTCGCACGGTCGCGCGCGCGCGCGCGAAAGGCGAGAGCTTGCTCGAAGAGCAGGCGCTGCGGGCCACGTTGCGGGTGCACGTGCCCCTCGCGTTCGGCGCGGCGCTGCTCTTCGGGCTCGCGGCGCCGCTGGTGGGGCGGTTCGAGCAGGCGCCGCACGTCGTGATGCCGCTCGTGGTCGCGTCCGGCGTCGTGGCGCTCTACGGCCTTTATGCGCCGCTCATCGGCATGTTGAACGGCCGCGCGCAGTTCACCAAGCAGGCGGCGCTCGACATGACGTTCGCCGTGCTCCGCACGATCGGGCTGCTCGGAGTCGGCTGGCTCTTCACGCGGCGCGGCCTGCCAGGTGCGCTGGGCGCGACGACGGGGTTCGTGCTGGCGGCGGCGTGCATCGTCCCGCTCGCGGCGCGCCGTGCTGGCACCGGAAAACCGGGCGGCGAAGGGCGGCCCGAGGTCCCCTCCCCGCGCGCGTACATCGCCCAGCTCCTCCCGCTGGCGCTCGCGCAGCTCGGCACGAACGTGCTCATGCAGATCGACATCACCGTCCTCGGCCGCTTCCTCTCGAAGGGCGCGGTCGTCGCCGCCGCGGTCGATCCCACGAAGGCCGCGGACGAATGGGTCGGCGTCTACCGCGCGTGCCAGCTCTTCGCGTTCCTCCCGTACCAGCTGCTCTTCAGCGTTACGCAGGTCCTCTTCCCGATGCTCGCCCGCGCGAAATCCGAAGGCGATACCGCCGCCGTCGCGCGCTTCGCCGCGCGAGGCGCCCGCATCGCGATGCTCGCGGGCGGCTTGATGGTCAGCGTGATCGTGGCCGTCCCGGAGGGGCTGCTCGGGTTCGCGTACGGGCGCGAGGTCGCAGCGCGCGGACACGACACGCTTCGCCTTCTCGCGGTCGGCCAGGGGGCGTTCGCGATGTTGGGGATCGCCATGACCGTCCTCGCCAGCCTTGGGCGCGAGCGCCTCGCGGCGGCCATCACCATGTGCGCGTGCGTCGGGGTGTCGGTGGCCTGCTTCATCGCGATACCGGAGGGCGTGTTCGGACGCGCGCAGCTGCTGGCCACGTCGGCGGCCACGTCGGCGGCGCTGGCGGTCGCGCTGGTCGCCGGCATCGTGGCCGTGGTGCGGGTGGCCGGCGCGTTCGTGCCGTGGACGACCGCCGCGCGCGTCGGCATCGCAGTCGGGCTGGCCTTCGTCGCCGGACCGAGCGTGCCGCACGTCGGGCGCTACGCGATCGTCCTCGTCGCGGCGGCGCTCGGCGCGGCGTACGTGCTCTTCCTCGTCGTGACCGGCGAGCTCTCGCGGGCCGATCTCGACGACGTTCGTGCCCTCGTCAGCCGACGACGCGGACGCGCCGGCTGACGAGTCTCAACCCATCACCGGGGGTGAGCCTTGGCTCGACGGGCCGCCGCCGCCGCCGCCGCCGCCGCCGCCACCGCGGAGGCCGTGCTTCTGCACGAGGCGGTGCAAGTACATGCGATCCATGCCGGCGGTGCGCGCCGCCTTGCTCATGTTGCCGCCGCACGACTCGAGGAGGGCGGAGAGGTACGTCGTCTCGAACGCGTCGACGGCGGAGTCTTTCGCGATCTTGAACGGGATGCGGATGTCGACCGCGGCGCCGATGTTGTGGTGCGATGGCGCCGACCGCCGACCGGTGGCGGCCGGCACGGCGCTCTGCAGGACGACGCTGCGCTCGACGTAGTTGCGCAGCTCGCGCACGTTGCCCGGCCAGTCGTGCTTGCTCATCTCCGCGAGCACCGAGGGGCCGAACAGCCGATCTTGCTCGGGTACGCCGAGCGCCTGCAAGAACACCCGGATGAGGATCTGCAAGTCTTCGAGTCGCTCGCGCAGCGGCGGCACGCGCACCTGGAGCACCGCGAGGCGGAAGTAAAGATCCTCGCGGAAGCGCCCCTTGTTGACCTCGCGCTCGAGGTCGCGGTTCGTGGCGGACACGACCCGCACGTTCACCTTGCGCGCGCGGGTCTCGCCTACGCGCCGTATCTCGCGCGCCTCGAGCGCGCGCAGGAGCTTCGGCTGCAGCTCGAGGGGGAGCTCGCCGATCTCGTCGAGGAAGACCGTCCCGGTGTCGGCGGCCTCGAACGCGCCGGTGCGGTCGCGATCGGCGCCGGTGAACGCGCCGCGAATGTGGCCGAACAGCTCGCTCTCGACCAAGTTCGGGCTGATCGCGCCGCAGTCGACGATGACGAACGGACGATCGCTGCGGCCACCGCGCTGCACGATCTCCGTGGCGACGAGCTCCTTGCCGGTGCCGCTCTCGCCCTCGATGAGGATGTTGATGTCGCTCGTCGCGATCTTGTCGAGGAGGGCGAAGAGCTTGCGCATCGCCATGCTGGTGCCGGCGATCGCGCCGAACGACGGCACCATCGGCACGATCTCCTGGGCGGAGGTCTCGCCGGCGCGCACGCGCACGACCGAGTCGCCGACCATGAGCGCGCCGTCGACGGGGAGGTCGGCGTCGCGGATGCGCACGCCGTCGATCTTGGTCCCGTTGAGCGAGCCGGTGTCGCGGACGCGCCACATCCCCTCCTCGCGAACGAGGCGGCAGTGAAAGCGCGAGACGGCAGGATCGGCGAGGACGAGATCGTTGGAGGCGTGCGTGCCGATGCGGCAGAGATCACCGTCGTGCGTGACGGTCCGCTGCGCGAACTGGCCGTTCTCGCGCTCGACGGTCATCGTGAGCCGGGGGACGGCGACGGTGTCGATGAGCTGCCGGATCGTGTGGATCGACGCGTCACCGCGCTTGGCGACGGTCGGACGCTCCTCGGGCGGCATCGCCGGGAAGAACGGCGTCGCGATGTGGCCGTGCTTGACCGGTGGGGCCTGCGGCGAGGGCGCGATCGCCTGGGCCGGCGGCGGGCTGGACGACGGGCGGTGCGGCGGCATCGGCGGCCGGGGAAGCGGCGGCGGCCGGAAGCTAGGCGGAGGCCCCCCGGGCGAAGGCGAGGCGGGGGACAGGGGAGACGGGGCCGACGGGGGAGACGACGGCAAAGGCGGGCTCCCCGCGCCGGTCACCGGGTCGCGCGGTCGCATCGGGCTCTGGGGCGGTAGAGGGCGCCGAGGAGGGGTCGTCACGCTGGCAGGAGAATAGCGCGGCGCGGCGCGGAAGACGCGCGAAACTTCACGAGCCGCCTGGAGCTGCTCGCCGTATGCCCGGTACGCCCGGCGCGGCCTGCGCCGGCTGGAGGCGCGCAAGCTCCGAGCGCGGCTCCAAGCGGCGCGGGGAGGGCGTCGCGGGGGGGGCCGTCGCGGGGGGAGGCGTCGCGCGCGCGTCGCCGAGCGCGTGCACGGCGAGACTGCCGAAGATGATGGACACGAGCACCGCGACACGCACGACCCGCCCGGCGGCGGTGCGGCCGACGACGTTCTCGCACGCGTCGACCACTGCGTCGACGAGGCCGCGGCGGCGCGCGAGGGGGATGACGGGAAGCGTGACGTCCTCCTCGTCTGCCTCGCACGCTTCGCCCGCCGCGCCCGCGTCCGGCCGCGACGCCGCGCGTGCGCGCACTTCTTCGGAGAGCTCGGGCGGTGGTGTGAGCCAGTGCGCGCCGGGGAACGAAGACTGCGTGGCGCGCGCAGGCGCCCGCGGGATCCGCGCGAGCCCGAGCTCCTCGTCGTCGAGGTTCACGTCGTAGTCCGGCGCGGCGGTGCTCGGGGCGACGAAGACGAGGCTCTCGTCCGCCGCCCGAAACGGCCCGTCCTGCACCGGAAGCTGAAAATCGACGAGGACCGAGGAGCGCGTGAGCACACGCCCCTCGAAGGTCGACGTCTCTGACGCATCCGGCCAAGAACGACGCATCGCGGACCCACTTCAACCACGCGAAAGGTGGTGTGTCGAGCGATTTGGTTGCGGCCTGCTGGTCTCAGCAGCGGGCTCCCGGTCTCAGGGGCGCAGCGTCCCAGAGCTCGGCTCAACCGTCTGCGATTTCGACCGCTTGCAGCCACGCGAAGGCGACGGCGCGGACTTTGATAGGGCCGCGCTGAACGCCCCTGTCGGGTGCCATGGAATTTGACGCACCGGGGAGCCAGGCAGGCACGCACGAATGAGTCGAGCAGGTGTACGAAAAGGCGGCGTTCTGGGGATCGCGGTGGCGTTCTGCGCGCTCTCCATCACGAGCTCGCTCGGCGCGACAGGCGCCGCGGAGCGCGGCCAGAAGACGCACGCGCGCATCTCGCCGGCGGACCGCGTCACGCAGAAGGCCCACGAGAACGCCGCGGAGCCCGCGCCGGAGCCTGCCTACCGCGCCCACTTCGGCCACGCCGATCTCTACATCCCGACGTTCTTCCGCGCCGCCGCCGGCAGCTACGACGTCATCGTGCACTTCCACGGCATGCACGACGCGCAGGACACGAACATCGAGCGCGCGAAGGTGAACGCGGTCGTCGTGAGCGTCAACCTCGGCATGGGCTCCGGACCGTACGAGGACGCGTTCCGCGATCCTGCCTCGTTCACGCGCATCTTGAACGCGGTCGATCGGCACGTCGACAAGAGCGGCCGCGCACCGGGCGCGCGCATGGGTCGCGTCGCCCTCTCCGCGTGGAGCGCCGGCTACGGCGCGGTGAGCGCGCTGCTCCGCGATCCGGCGACTGTGCAGCGAATCGACGCGGTGCTCCTCGCCGACGGCCTGCACTCCGGCTACTCGGACGAGAAGAAGCGCGTCGTGAACGAGGCGCCCCTCGGCAAGTACGCGAAGATCGCCGAGGCGGCGTTCAAGGGCGACAAGCTCTTCGTGCTGACCCACTCGTCGATCCCGACGTACGGGTACCCGAGCGCGTCGGAGACGATCGGCACGCTGCTCAAGATCACGAGCACGCCCAAGACCGTGAACGCGACGGTCGGCCCGCGCAGCATGCGACAGATTTACGAGAGCCACCGCGGCGACTTCCACGTGAAGGGCTTCGAGGGCCAGGGCGTGAAGGATCATATCGATCACATCTGGGGCATGAACGAGACGATCCTCCCCTACCTGCGCGAGCGATGGAGCGGCGCGGTCAAGGAGCCGTGAGCGCGAAGAAGGCGAAAAAGCCGCCGCGTGCCGACGAGGCGCTCTTCGCGGCCGCGCGCCGTCGCGCGGTGCCCTTCGACTTCGTGCTCACGGAGCTCGACGCGCTCGGGCCGTGGACCAGGCCCATGTTCGGGTGCGTCGCGGTGTACGTGGAGGACAAGATCATGTTCGCGCTCCGCGACAAGCCCGACCACCCCGCCGACAACGGCGTATGGCTGGCGACCGCCCGCGAGCACCACGCGTCGCTGCGCGGAGAGCTCCCCAGCATGCGCTCGATCAGCGTCCTCGCCGGCGGCGGCGAGACGGGCTGGCAGCTCGTGCCGGCAGACGGCGCGAGCTTCGAGGACGAGGTGCTCCGCGCGTGCGAGCTCGTGCGTGGGAACGACCCGCGGATCGGCAAGGTGCCGAAGGCCCGAAGACCGCGGGGCCCGGCGGCCGCGCGAAAGAAGAAGCCGGTGGCGCGACGGTCACGGTAAGGTGCGCCCGTGCTCTATTCCACGCTGATTTTCTTGCATGGGCTTCTCCGGTGGGTCGTCGTCGGCGCGGCGATCTGGACGCTCGTGCGTCCGCTCGAAAAGCGCCCCGGGCTGGCGCTCGTCCTCTCGATGGACACGCAGGTGCTGCTCGGCCTCCTGATGTACGCCGCGGTCAGCCCGGTCACGCAGGTCGCGCTCGCGAACATGAAGCTGGCGATGAAGGATCACGCGCTGCGCTTCTGGGCGGTCGAGCACCCGTTCACGATGCTCCTTGCCCTCGTCGCCGTGCACGGCGGGCGCATCGCGGCGCGCAAGGCGAAGGACGAGGGCACCCGACGCCGCCGCGTCGTCACGTGGACGGCGATCACGCTCGTCCTGGTCCTCGCTGGAATGCCCTGGCCCTTCTTGTCGTACGGCCGGCCGCTTTTCCCGCATTTTTGAGCCCTCTGCCGGCCGCGCCGCGCGGTGTAAGGCATTGTGTGCTGGCAAAATCGACGGGGCGTGCTTTACACAGCGGCCCACTCGCTGCGTCTCACGGGGCAAGAAACCTCTTCCTCGGAGATCCCCACCCCATGCGACGCACCTTTCTTGCCGGCTCCTTCGGTCTGTCCCTCGTCGCCCTCGCGGTCGCGTGCGGCGGCATCCACGATCCGACCATCGGCAGCAGCACCAGCCGCGTCGCCACGATCTCCGGCGCACTGACCGGCAGCGCCGCCCCCGCGGGCGCGCACGTCGCGCTCGTGTGGCGCGCGGGCAGGGACGGCGGCTACGTGGTCGGCGCCGACGCGCCGATCGTCAACGGTCACTTCACGTTGATCCTCGAGACGCCGCCCGACGCTTACTTCACCGACGAGACCGGCAGCTCGGCGACCGTCAGCGCGCCCGGCACCGCCACCCCGCCGTCGGTCGGCAATGGCGGCGGGCCTGGAGTCCCGAAGTCGTCCGACGACGCTGGCGTCGCCTTCGGCTCCGACGCCTCCGCGGGCGCGCGGTCCATCCACCCGAAGGACACCGCCGGCGGTCAGATCGCCCCCGCCTTCACCGTGGCCGTGGCCGGCTTCGTCGTGTACGCGGACGCCAACGGCAACGGCGCGCTCGATCTCGCGGGCGCCACGGCGACGTCGCCGGACAAGCTCCTCGGCGGCAGCAAGGAGCTCTTCATCGCCGATCTCCGCGGCGGCGGGCTGCTCGACTACGAGAAGCTCCGCGACAAGTCGGGCGTCCTCCCCGCCGAGGGATTCAACCTCGTGTGGACGGAGGGACGCTGGCTTCCCCTGAACGAGGTCGAGCTCAAGCTCACGTCGACGATGCCGCGCTTGCCCCCCGAGATCTGCTCGAGCAGCTCCCGGCTCGACAACAGCACCAGCAACTCCGGAAGCAGCGGGGTGGACGTTCCTCCCACCACGACGGGCGTCGGCTCCGGGTGGGTCAACGGGTTCCCGCCGCCGAACGATCCGAAGCTGCACTGCTCTGCGGACGGTCGCAGCTGGAAGTACGACTACACGTGCCCCACCCCTCCCCCTCCCCCGCCGGAGGGTTTGTGCTCCAGCGACTACGGCTACGCGACCGCGCCTTGTGCTGGCATCGGCGGGGAGTCCCTCTCGAGCGGCACCCCGGTCCCCACCGGGTGGCCGTGCCCGCTCCTCAAGGGCGATAGCGACGGAGGGGCGTCGGACGCGGGCCCCATCCGGGATGGCGGCAGCGCCGACGTCCAGGTGGACTGAGAACACGAGGTCGTGGTCCTTCGCGGTCTGACCGCCAACGAGGTGAGCGAAGTGTATCGCCGCTATGGACCGCTGCTCGAGCGCCGGTGCCGCCTCCTCTTGCGCGACGACGTGCTCGCCGAGGACGCGCTCCATGAGCTCTGCGCGACGTTGTTGCGTCGCGGAGAGCCGCTGCGCGAGGCGACCTCGCCCTACCGCTGGCTCTGCCGCGCGGTGGAGCGAACGAGCCTCGATCTCTTGCGCCGCCGCAAGCGCGTTCGTGAAGCGCTCGCGCTCGACGACGTCGATGTCCTGGGGCCTGCCCCCGGTGTCGACGTCGACGAGCGGCGCGCGGTCCTCGAGGCGCTCGACGCGCTCGAGCCCGAACAGCAGGTGCTCGCGATCATGCTCTTCGTGGACGGAATGACCCAGGCCGAGGCGGCGACAGAGCTCGGCGTCTCGCGCGTGACGGTGAACAAGCGCGCGCAGGAGCTTCGCAGCTCGCTTCGCCTTCGCCTCGCGGACGTTCCAGAAGAGGCCGCATCATGACCCACCCCAACGCCCACAAGCTCGAAGCCCTCGCCGCCGGCGAGGAGTCGACGAGCACCACGTCCCACGTGGACTCTTGCGACGCGTGCCGGGCCTTCGTCGAGAAGGCGCGCGGACTCTCCTCGCGCTTCTCGATGGACGCCGTCCTCGCCGAGGCCGGGCGCGCCGAGAAGCGACGGCGCTTCACGCTCGTCATGTCCGCCGCAGCGCCGCTCGCGCTGGCCGCGGCGGCCGTGCTCTGGCTCCGCTCTTCCCCGCAAACGATGCCGGTCGCCACGACGCCGCCGCCGAGCGCGACGACGGCGCCGAGCGCGCTCGCCCAGAACGATCCCGACACGACGTTCAAGGGGGGACTGCAGCTCGCCGTGGTCCGCGAGCGCACGGGAGCCCAGGATCGCTTCGTGGCGACGGTGCAGGTCCGGCCGGGCGACCGCCTGCGCATCGAGGTTGCGCTCGACCGTTCTCAGGCCATACTCGCCGGCGTGATGGGGGACGACGGGAGCTGGACCGAGCTGATGCCGGAGGCCGTCCGCGACGCGGGCACGCACTTCTCGGAGAAATCCGTCCGGATCGACGATCACCGCGCCGACGGAATGATCCTCGTTGGCACGCCCGACGCCGTACGCCGCGCGCGAGAGACCAGGCGCACCGATGGCGTCCGCGCCCTCCACGTCGTATGGGAGAGCCCGTGACCCTTCGCGCGCGCCTCGCGACGTACCTGCTCGCCCCGGTGCTCGCGGCGGCGTGGTGCGGACCTGCGCGCGCCGAGCCGGTGCGGATCCTCGTCGCGGCGGGCCACAAGATCGGCCTCGCGGCGGAGCACCCCCTCAAGTACGCCGACGCCGACGCCGCACGCGTGCGCGACGTCATGGTCGCCTACGGCGGCGTCAAGCCCGAGCACACGTTCGTCCTCGCCGAGCCGACGCGCGCGCAGCTCCTGGCGGCGCTCGACAAGGGCCGCGACCTTGCCATGAAGCACCGCCCCGACGAGGTCACGCTCGTCTTCTATTTCAGCGGCCACGGCGACCGCGAGGCGCTCCACCTCGGCGACGAGCGCGTGCTCCTCACCGAGATCACCACCAAGCTCGAGCAGGTCCCGGCCTCGCTCCGCATCGCGATCACCGACGCGTGCCGCACGACGCGCGACAAGGGGTTCGTGCAAGACGAGCCGTTCACGATTTCGACGACGACGAGCACCCAGGCGACGGGCCAGGTGTGGCTGCACGCGTCGAGCGACGGCGAGGCGGCGCAGGAGTCGGACGAGCTCCGCGGGGCGCTCTTCACGCACGCGTGGCTCAACGGCCTTCGCGGCGCGGCCGACGCGAACAACGACGCGCGCGTGACGCTCGACGAGAGCTTCGCGTTCGCCTACTCGCAGACGCTCATCCGCTCCGCCAAGAGCAGCGGCGTGATGCAGAAGCCCGAGGCGGTCGTGAACCTCCACGAGCTCTCCCCCGTCGTCCTGACGCAGACGGCGGCGCGGATGTCGACCTTGTCCCTGCCCGTCTCGAAGGACACGCACTTTCTCGTCTACGCGGGCGCCGCGCGCAGCGTCATCTCCGAGCTGTGGGGCTCGCCCGACCGGCGCATCGCGCTCGCGGTGCCTCCCGGCAGCTACGTCGTGCAGCGTCGCCTGGGCGGCACCGGTGGCGCCGCGCAGGTGTCGCTGGCCGCCGGCGAAGAGCGGAAGCTCGAGGAGCGCGATTTCGCGGCGTCGCCGCTGGACGCGGTCGCATCGAAAGGGGACACCGACGTCGTCGCTGCGCCCGCCCATCCGTCGCGCCACGAGCTGAGCGCGGGGTACGAAGCGGGCGCCGACACGCGAACCGGGCTCGTCCAGGGGCCGCGTGGCGGGTACGCGTATTCGTGGGGCAAGGTCGCGGTGTCCGTCGGCGGAGGGGCCGATCTCGCCGGGCGCACGCTGCCGGACACGACCGAGCACCTCGTCACGGCGTTCGGACGCGCGGGGCTCGAGGTGCGGTTCCCCTGGGACTCGTCGATGCTCCGCCTCGGCGGCGGCGCGCGCGCGGGGTGGCTGTGGCAGACGCTCGATCCGGCGCAAGGCAGCGCGTCGCCCACCCACTCGGGCGCGTTCGTCGCCGGCCCCGACGTCCTCGCCGCCTACCGCATGAACCTCGGGGCGCTCCTGTTCGCCGAGCTCGGCGCGCGCGGAAGCCTGCTCGTGCTCCGCGAGGGCGGACACCTGCGTGCAGTTCCGGGCGCCACAGGCGGCGCATCGCTCGGCGCGCATTTCTGAAGCGGCCATCGCGGCGAGCCTCGGAGATGCGGGGTAAGGTAGGAGCGTGGACGGCACCCGCATCGCGCTCGCGTCGAGCTACGGGCTGCCGGCGCGCGAGGTAGAGCGCGCCTTCGAGCGGGGCCTGCGCTTCTTCTTCTGGGGCGCGCTCCGGCGCGCGGACTTCGGCGGCGCGGTGCGACGACTGGCGCGTCGCGGGCGCGACGGCATGACGCTCGCCATCCAGACCTTCGCGCGATCGCCGTGGATGTTGCGCCCGTCGATCGAGCTCGCGCGGAGGCAGCTCGGGGTCGACGTGATCGACGTTCTCGGCCTCGGCTTCTGGAACGTGCCGCCGCCGCGCGCGATCGTGGACGCGGCGCTGCGCTGCAAGCAGCGCGGTCTCGTGCGGTCGCTCGTCGTCTCGTGCCACGCGCGCCCGACCTTCGAGGCGCTGCTCGCTGAGCCCGCCTACGACGGCGTGATGGCGCGGTACAACGCGGCGCACACGGGCGCGGAGCGCGAGGTCTTTCCCGCCGCGGTCGCGCGAGGACGGCGCGTGCTCGCATACACGGCCACGCGCTGGGGCACGCTGCTGCGCGAAGGCGCGGCGCCGCCCGGCGAGGCGCAGCCGCGCGGCGCGGATTGCTACCGGTTCGTCCTGAGCCACCCCGCCGTCACGACCTGCCTCGCCGGGCCCAAGGACGCGGCCGAGCTCGACGGCGTCCTCGAGGCGCTCGAGCGCGGGCCGATGCGAGAGGACGAGCTCGCGTGGATGCGCCGCGTCGGCGCCCACGTGAGGGCGCAGAAGGACATGCCCGCGCCGCCGCGGCCAGCCGCGGTGTGGGACCACGCTCGTGGCATCGCCCGCGAGCTCTGGGAGCGCGGGTTCACCGAGGGCCTGGTGAGTCGCTTCAACAAGTAAACGGGGTCGCGCCGCTAAAGCCCCTCCCAACGTGGCCGTTCTCCCTGTCGTCCATGGCTCGCCTCCTGACTGCCCCTATTTTACTGGTCGGCGCTTCGGCGCTTCTCCTTGGATGCGGAGCCGACGAGCGGCCGGGGATGGCCGGGAGCGGCGATCGGCCCTTCGCCGCCGCGGCCGGTGACACTTGCGGGACCCCCAACCAAGGGTGTGCGTGCCCGACGGAGGGGGAGGTCGTCCGGTGTGGTGAGGTGGTTCGCCGCTCCGGCGCGTACGTCTCGTGCTCGGAGGGAAAGCGCCAGTGCGTCAACCTCACGTGGGGCGCGTGCATCGGCGACTCGGTCGCGGCAAAGAGCGTCCGGGCGTCTGGCCTTCACTCGCTCGGTCTCGGCGCACCGCAGGCCTGCGCCTCGAACCCGTGCGATCCGTATTGCAGCTCCATGACCGACGACGCGTCCGGCCTCGATGCCGGCGCGGGGTTCATGTCGACCGACGCCGGCCTCACGCTGACGGGCACGAACCCGCCGCAGCTCGCCCACTGCACCGGCGTGGCGATCACACCGAGCGCGCAGACGGTCACGGTCACCTCGATAGCTCCGACCATCACGACGAGCCCGGCGAGCGTGGCGTTCACGGCCACCCTGCTCCCCGCCGGTTGCTACACCGCGCCGTTCCAGGTGGGCTGGGACATCGACAAGTTCGATCGCGCCGTGATGGGCTCGTCGTCGTCGGCCACGACGCTGAAGCTCCTCGATCCCCTCGCGGGCACGATCAACATCGTGGCCTACGTCGGCACGATGACGGCCATCGCCGCCGCGACCGTCGTCGTGGCCGCCGACGAGACGGACCTCGCCCCTGCAGGCACGAGCGGGTCCTTCGGCGGCGCGGGCACCGCGGTCGATGGCGATCTCACCCTCGTCTACCCCTACGACAAGACGGTCTACCCGGTGGCCATCGGCGCGCCGCTCGTTCAGTGGAAGACGAACGGCGTCGCCGCGAACGCCGTGAAGGTCGGGCTTCGCTACCCGACGACCGGCGCCCCGGTCTTCCAGTGGTCGGCGATCGTCGCCGAGTCGAGCCCCGCCGCGTTCCAGATTCCGCAGTACGCGTGGGCCGCGCTCGACGAGATCGCGCGGGGCAACGACGTCACCCTCTACGTTCAGCGCCTCGTCAGCTCTACGTTGCGGCAAGAGAAGAGCGTCACGATCCACTTCTCGCCGCTGGGCCTGCGTGGACAGATCTTCTACACCGACTACAGCTCCACCGCCGACGTCCGCACCTTCAAGCCGGGCTCTCGCAACGCGACCAACGTAAGCGCCTACCCCGCGGGCGCGTCGACGGGCTGCAACAACCCCTGCCACACGGTCTCGTCCAACGGGAAGCGGCTCGTGACGTCCAACTGGTACAACCCGTGGGGCGTCTCCAAGATCAACGCCGACGGGACCACGACGGCGATCTCCGCGTCCCCGAGCTCGTCGGCCGGCTGGGATTCGCGTGGCTTCGCGTACGCGGCGGTCACCGCCGACGGGACGTACGCCCTGCAGACGGCGAACTGGTGGGGCAACACCACCGACTGGTCCGTCGGCGGCGACACCGGCAATCACCGACTCGGCACGCCGCTGCAGCTCTGGCAGCTCTCCGACACGCCGGGCACCGCGCCCGTCGAGGTCACGGGCGGCAATTCGTGGGGCCTCGGGAGCGCGGCGCTCATGGTGCCGAGCTTCTCCCCCGACGGCACGAAGCTCCTGGCGCTCGACGGCGATCGCTCCTACGGCGCGGCGTGGCGCCAGGGCCTGGACGTCTGGGACTTCGACGCGACGGCCAAGCAGTTCTCGAACCCGCGCGGCTTCGCCAGTCGCATCGCCGCGAACGAGTACATCCGCTGGCCGGCGTTCGAGAGCGACTCGCGCAGCGTGATGTTCCAGGCGAACCCGACGAACGCCGACGACTCCAGCTACGGCGGGATGCTCCCTTCCGGCTTCCACACCATCGCGGGCAAGCTCTACTCCGTCGACTCGCAGACCGCGAACGCGCCGGTCACGCTCGACAACATCAACGTCGGCCTCGGCGGCTCCGACTCCAACCTCAGCTACCAGCCGACCATGTTGCCGATCTCCGTCGGCGGGTACCGCTGGGCGGTGTTCACGTCGTCACGGCTCTACGGCAATACGCTCAACAACTCCGGGACCCTCACGACGCAGCTCTGGGTGTCGGCCATCGACGACCAGGTGAGCGGCGGCATCGATCGCAGCCACCCGCCGTTCTGGCTTCCGGGGCAGACACTCGGTGACAACGGGGGCAACCGGCACATCAACGAGCGCGGCTTCTGGGTCCTCGACGCGTGCAAGGGCGCGGGGACGACGGCCGCGAGCGCGTGCACGTCGAACGAGGAGTGTTGCGGTGGCATGGCGTCGCCCGCCACCGCGATCTGCCGCATCGATCAGCCGGCGATCACCGGCTCGAACGATACGGTGTGGGTCGAGGACGCTCTCCCCGCCGGGGCGACTGCCGCCACGACCAACGAGAGCTGGGCGTGGATCCCGCAGCTACCCGCACCGGCGTTCGGCTCGGCGGCCACCAAGTCGAACACCGCGTCGGGAGAGCACCAGCACTACTTCTACGGCGCGTCGGCGACCATGCCGGTCGGCGTGGGCGATCGGCTGTACGCGTACGTGTTCCTGGACGCATCGACGCCGCCGAGCGAGGTCATGCTGCAGTGGCACGACACGACCGGGAGCTGGGAGCACCGCGCCTACTGGGGCGCCAACAGCATCGGCTGGGGCTCGAACGGCACGACGAGCCGCGCCTACCAGGGAGCGGCGCCGATCACCGGCCAGTGGGTCCGCCTCGAGGTCCCGGCGAGCGCTGTCGGCATGGAAGGGCGCACCGCCGACGGCATGGCGTTCACGCTCTACGGCGGTCAGGCGTCGTGGGACCACGCCGGCAAGGTCGTGGGCGGCGCCGACAGCACGTGGGTCGAGGACTCGGTCCCCACCGGCGCGACCGCCGCGTCGGACGGCGGCGACTCGTGGAACTGGGTCTCGGCGGTGCCGTCCATTCCGTTCGGACTGTCGGCGCACAAGAGCCAGACCAACGGCGGCGTTCACCAGCACTACTTCTACGACGCGGCGCAGACGCTCTCGTTCACCGGCGGCGACACCGCGTTCACGTACGTGTGGCTCGACCCGTCCGACACGCCGACGGAGGTGATGCTGCAGTTCCACGACACGAGCGGGAGCTGGGAGCACCGCGCGTACTGGGGCTCCAACAGCGTCGGCTGGGGTAATGACGGAACGGTCTCGCGTCACTACATGGGCGCGCTTCCCGCGACGGGTCAGTGGCTGCGGCTCGAGGTGCCCGTCGAGGTGGTCGGCCTGGCAGGAGTGACGATCGACGGCATGGCCTTCACGCTGAACGGCGGCGTGGCGGCGTGGGATCACTCGGGCAAAGCGTCGCCGTACGTCCTCTCCAAGCACTGCGCGTCGGTCACGCCGCCGGTGTGCGCACCGGTGGGGACCTCGTGCCTCGCCGACTCGAACTGCTGCGGGTTCCCGGCCGACAAGTGCATCTCGGGGCTCTGCACCGCGCCCACGCTCCCCCTCGCCTACGCCGCCGCGACGTACACGCGAGACTACACCATCACGTGCGCCAACTCGACGCAGGTGAAGTGGCGCTTCTTCGACTGGCAGACGCTGACGCCGGGAGACACGAGGCTCGTCTTCTCCGCCCAGACCGGAAGGACCCCGGCGACGCTCTCTCCTCTCGTGCCCCTCGGGATCGCGCAGGGCGCGCCCGTCACCAACTGGTCGGGCGTCGACGTCGATCCTCTGTTCGCCGGGAGCTCGCCGGCCATCGCGTCCGACAACACGATGCGGGTGAGCATCGACTTCTATCCCTCGTCGGACGGTCAACAGGCGCCGACGCTGGTGGGCTGGCGCGCCTCCTACGACTGCGTTCCGTACAAGTGAGGCCCATGAGAACCCTGCGCGAACGCGACACCTCCCAGGCTTGCTCCCCGTGGCCGTGCGCGGCCGCGGTGGCGATCGTGGCCCTGACCGGCGCCTGCTCCGACGCGGCGCGCCCCACGAGCCACGCCACCACGACCTACGCCGGCGCCGGGAGCGTGCCCGGCAGCTCCGCGGCCCCGCCTCCGCACAAGGGAACCGCGGGCGGCGCGGTCTCGTGGGTCGACGCGGGCCCGAGCGAGCCTGATCCGAATTTCCAGGACGTCGACGCCTCGACCTTCCTTTGCAACCCGGCCGCCGCGTGGTCACCGGGGCGGCCCATCGCCGGCCTGCCCGCTGGCCTCCACGCCGCGGCGTTCTCCGTCACACCCGACGAGCGGAGCGTGGCGTGGATCGACGATGCGGGCGCAACCCACGTCGCCGATCGCGCGATCGCGAGCGAGCCCTTCGGCAACGGCCAGACCGTGGCGGTGACGGCGCAGGCTTCACCGCGCAGCCTCTCGCTCAGCGCCGACGGCCTGCACCTCGTCTTCGTCAAGCCCGACGCGAAGGGCTTCGCCGAGGTGACCCGCGACGCACGCGGCGGCACGTTCGAAGCCCCCGCGGAGACGGCGTTCGCGCTGGTGAACCAGTGGGTCGTCTCGCTCGGCGCGACCGTCGCCGATCCTGCCTACGGAAGCGATGGCAGCACGTTCTTCTATTCGCAGCTCGGCGCCCCCGTCACGGTGAGCGAGTCGCGAGCCTCCCACGCTGGCGCGACACCCGCGTGGACCGCAGGCAGCCCGCGGGGAGGAGCGCCCGTCTCGCCGGTCCACATCGACGCCGAGACGTTCTACCGTCACCCCGTGTCCTCGTCGCTCGACGGACTGACGCTGTTCATCTCCGACGACTACCCGAGCACGCCCACGGCGCGCGCCGTATACCGCACGAGCCTGGGCGGAGAGTTCACGCTCTCGGTGGCGCTCGGCGCCTGGACCTCGGTTCACCCGAACGCGGCGTGCTCGCGCCTCTACTACCTCGAGGGCGGAAGCCCGAGGCTTGCCGACCGGCAGTAGCGCACGCAAAGTGTGCACGGCGGCGCACCGCGCGTTGAACGCGCGCGGACAGCACGGCGCGGTGTAGCGTGGGGCTGCGGAGATGGAGGCGCAGGATCGCGAGCACCACGCCCCACGAGGCGGCATCGTCACCCTCACGGTCGGCGCGATGGGCGTCGTGTACGGCGACATCGGCACCTCGCCGCTCTACGCGGTGAACGAGATCTTCTTCGGGCACTCCGGCGTTGCGCCGACGCCCGACAACATCATCGGCTGCATCTCGCTCGTCCTGTGGACGATCACGCTCGTCGTCCTCTTCAAGTACCTCCTCTTCGTGCTCCGGGCCGACAACGACGGCGAGGGCGGCACGTTCGCGCTCTACGGGCTCGTCCACAAGTACAAGCGCCGCGGGATCGGCTTCCTCTTGTGGCTCCTCATGCTCGCGGCAGGGCTGCTCTTCGGCGAGGGCATCATCACGCCGGCGATCAGCGTCCTGTCGGCGGTCGAGGGACTCGAGATCGTCACGCCAGCGTTCGATCGCTTCGTCGTGCCGCTCACGCTCGCGATCTTGACGGCGCTCTTCGTCATCCAGCGCCACGGCACCGCGAAGGTGGGGACGGTGTTCGGTCCGATCATCTTGTGCTGGTTCTCTGCCATCGGCGTGCTCGGCGCGATGCAGGTCGCGAAGCATCCGGAGATCCTCGCCGCCGTCAATCCGCTTCGCGGGCTCGGCACGCTCCACGCGCTCGGGCTCGGCGGCACGATGCGTTTGCTCGGCGCTGTCGTCCTCGCGATCACCGGCGGCGAGGCCCTGTACGCGGACATGGGCCACTTCGGCCGCCGACCGATTCGTTTGAGCTGGCTCTCGCTCGTCTACCCCGCGCTCCTCGCGAGCTACCTCGGGCAGGGCGCGTACCTCCTCGGCGGCGAGCCGGTCGCGCACAAGAACGTCTTCTACAGCGTTGTTCCGACCGCGGCCCTCGTCCCCATGGTGGTCCTCGCCACGTGCGCGACGGTCATCGCGTCGCAGGCCCTCATCTCCGGCGCGTTCTCGCTCGCGACGCAGGCGATGGCACTCGGGCTCTTCCCGCGCCTGCACGTCGTGCAGACGCACCAGGCGCACGCGGGGCAGATCTACGTGCCGTTCATCAACTGGGCGCTCTTCGCGGGGTGCATCTCCCTCGTCGTGAGCTTCCGCTCGAGCACCAACCTCGCGGCGGCGTACGGCCTCTCGGTCTCCGGCGTCATGCTCACGACGTCGATCGCGATGACGGCGGTCGCGCGCCTGTACTGGCACTGGCGATGGCCGGTGACGCTGCTGGTCTTCGCGCCGCTCGCGTTCGTCGACGCGTCGTTCCTCACCGCGAACTCGCTCAAGTTCCTCGACGGCGGGTACATCCCGCTGTCGCTCGGCGTCCTCCTCTTCGTCGTGATGACGACGTGGCGCTGGGGCCGGAAGGCGACGTTCGCCGCCTACTCCGGAAAGCGCACCATGACCATCAAGGAGCTCGTCGCGATCAAGGAGACCGCGTCCCTCTTCGATCGCAACGCCGTCATCATGGTGCCGAAGCCCCTGCGGTCGGAGAACGACAACTCGCCCGCGCTGATGCAGCTCCTCTGGGATCGGTGGGGGATCTTGCCCAAGAACCTCATCTTCGTCGAGGTGGTGCACAAGAAGGTGCCGTACGTGCACGACGCGCGCTACCGCGTGACGGTGTTCCAGCGCTCGCCGGCGCGCGGGTGCATCGTGAGCGTCACGGTGGTCTTCGGCTTCATGGAGGAGCCCAACGTGGAGCGCGTGCTCGAAGGGTTGGCGGGGCACCACGAGATCGATCTGCCGGCCGACCCGCACAAGTGGATCGTGCACGTGTCGCAGGAGAACGCGATGCCGGCCAAGGACGCGAGCGCCTTCGCGCGTGCGCGCCTGCGACTCTTCTCGCTCCTGCGCCAGGTGTCGACGCCGGCGTACTACTATTACCGGCTCGGCAACGAGGTGCAGCTCTCGACGGAGATCATGCCGGTTCGGGTCCGCTGAGGCATCACGGCGGTCAGGGCGGCGGATACGGGGCCGCCGCGGCGCCGCTGAAGCTGGCGCCCGCGGGGAAGCCGGCGATAGCCGAGCCCAGCGTCTGCGCGCTCGGGTCGAAGGGAAATACCTGGCTGTTCGCGTAGAAGAGGAGGTTGCCGTGGCTGTGGGCGAGCCCGTAGATCCCGAGGCCGGTGAACTGCTTGATGAGCTTGATCGGCGCGCCGGTGACGAGGTCCACTTCCGCGATGCAGTCGCCGCCGTTCGGGCACGCGAACGCGCCGCTGCCGGTGTTCGCCGCCGCGGCCAGGTAACCCTTGGTACCGAGCGCCGTGACGTCCCCCGAAGGTCGGAGCGTGCCGAGCGCGTTCGCCAGGATCACCGTGACGTCCCCGTTCGTCTCGTCCACGCGAACGTAGTCGCCGGCGCCCATGTACCCGACGAGGACCTCCCGCGTCTGCGAGACCGTGCCGACCGGGGCGGTTCCGAGCGCGTACGGAAATTTCGAGTTCGTTCGGATCGCCGTGCATCCGGTCGGCGTCACGCGGTAGAGATCCTTGTTGTCGAACGACGTGACGAACAGGGTACCGTCCGTGAAGATCGCGGTCTCCTCGGCGGACGGGCAGCCGGCCGAAGGGAGCGCGGTGAAGACGTTGGAGACGATGTCGAGCTTGTAGACTTTCTGGTCCTTCCCCGCGCTGAAGGACAGCGACACCTTCGCCGGATTGGGCGGAGGGACGACGTCGACCGGCGCGTCGGTCGGCTTGGCCGCGTCGACCGCGACGATCGCGCCGTCGGGCGCCACGACGGCGGCGTCCTGCGAGACGAGGGCCGTGCCGTCCGGCGTCCCCGCATCGAGCGCGGCGGGCCCATCCCCGGGCAGGTCGCCCCCATCGGACACCGACAATGCGCTGCCCACGAGCGGCAAGCCGCAGCCGCCGAGCACCAGCGAGACCCATGCGAGCCGATGGACCACTCGTGAGCAGCGTAGCAGTCGGTCGGCCCAGCGCCGAGCGGGCCGGCCCCGAGAAGAAGAGTCGTCGATGGCGTGCGACCTCGCCCGCCGGCCGGCATCCCCCGTGCGGAAGGCGGGCGTCCATGCGAGGTTCATTCACCAATTTCGTGGTTCTCGCGGCGACGGCGGTGGTGGCGTGTGGGCCGGTGGGAGCCAAGATGGAGCCGTCTTCGTCGCCCCCGGGCGCGTCGCCTGCAGGCCCGCCCGCGACGACCGCGCCGAGCGCGCCGACGCCAGGAACGACGCCCCCAACCACGACCCCGCCTGCCGGCTCGCCAGCCGCGGGGGTCCCGCACGCCGTGAAGGTGGCGCGGACCACGTCGATCCCGGCATGCGCCGTGTTCGTCGACGCCGCGAGCACCGAGGCCGCGGACGGAACGGCCGGCCGCCCTCACACGACCCTGGCGGCCGCGCTCACCTCCGCGAACGACGGCGCGATCATCTGCGTCGCCGAGGGGACGTACGCGGAGGCCCTGACTCCGGGGACCAAGTACTTCACGCTGGCCGGCGGCTTCCAGAGCAAGACCGACTTCAAGGTGCGGGACTCGTCCACCCACGTCTCCAAGGCGCAGGGGAACGGCGCGAACACGTTCCTCAAGATCGTCGACCCCGCTCCCACCGCGGGGCAGCTGACCGCGATCGACGGCTTCGAGATCACCGGCTACGCGCAGGCCATCGTTCACGACGTCTACTACTCGCAGCGCTTCGACCTCACGAACGACTTCATCCACGACAACGCCTGCGCGCCCGGCAACAACGGCGGCGGCTTCTACCTCAACAACGTGTCGGGCACGATCAGCGGGAACGTCATCGCCCGCAACACGTGCGGCCGCGGCGGCGGCGGCGCCATCGACGACAGCGCCAACGAGAACTCGGTCACCCTCGCCAACAACCTCGTGGATTCGAACGTCGGCAACGAACCCGACATCGGCCATGGGGGCGGTCTCTATCTCTTCTGCAAGTCGCTCACGCTGACGGCGAACGAGCTCACGGGAAACAGCGTCACCGGCTGGGGCGGGGGGCTCTACGTCGGCGCGGACACCGGCAGGGGCAGGGACACCACGGCCACGCTGACCTGGAACGTCTACCGGGACAACCGCGCCGCGATCTACGGCGGTGGCCTCTTCTGCGACGACTCTGCCCACTGCAGCAGCGATCACGAGCTTTTCGAGAAGAACTGCGGCGGCAATGTCTATCTCGACTGCGGCCCCGACGGCGCGGGGCCGACCGTGGCCACGTTCGATCACATGACCAACAGCCAAGCGTTGACCGTCGACTGCCGAGCGCCGGGACCTGGCGTGCAGATCACGAAGAACAACACGGCGAAGGACTCCTACACGTTCAAGAGCTCCATCTTCTGGGGCAACGCGAAGGGTCTCGATTTCGAAGCGTCGTGCGGCTCCGGATGCGCCGACGTCCGCGTCGCCGTCAGCTACTCCGACGTGCAGACCGCGTACGCCAACGGTGGGGTGAGCGTCACCTTCGGCGCCGGCAACCTGGAGGGCGCCGATCCGCTCTTCGTCGACCCCGCCGCCCACGACTACCACCTCCGGTCGAAGCACGGACACTGGGCGGCTGCGAGCTACACCGTCGACGCCACCGACAGCCCTGCCCTCCACTCCGGAGACCCCTCCGGCCCCTCGACCGACGGGCCGGCTCGGGCGGGCAGCCGCAGCGAAATGGGCACCTACGGCAACAGCGTCGAGGCGTCTCTGGTGCAGTGAGGCCCGTCACGAGACGCGTCTCGAAGGTGAACACGCAGCGACCGGCTCCTCGAGGAAGGACGCAAGCAAGCTGTCCACGCGCTCCAGCCCGCCGAGCCAGCCCGCGAGCGCTTCGCGCAGCGCCTCGACGCCCGGGTAACGACCGCCGACTTCACGGCTCATGGCGCGTCCCAGGATCTTCGCGAACTCGGGATCGAGCGGCGGCTCGGAGCCGGGAGGCATGACGTTCCTCGCACCGGGATGCCAGCCGGTCACCGCACGAAACAGGATGGCGCCGACGGAGTAGACGTCGGACATCGGCGTCACAGGCCCCCCGGCCGCGACCTCCGGCGCCGTGTACCCGGCCGCCGACGCGTCCGGCTCCTCGATGCCCAGCGGGAACTGGCCGCGGTCCGTCAGCATCGCGAGCACGCGCGGCGGCGACGTCGAGAGCGCGACGCGCTGCGGGCTCAGAGCCCCATGCGTGATTCCGGCGACGTGCAGGTCCGCCAGGCCGGCGAGAACGTCGAGCACGATGGGCGACACCTCACGCGCCGGCAGGCGACAACGCTCCCGGAGCAGCCCCGCGAGGGTTTCTTCACCGGACCACTCCGTGACGACGTACCGCTCACCGCCGACGAGCATTCCCCGGTCGATCACAGGGACGATGTGCATCGAGCGCATCGCGCCGGCCACGCAGAGCTCCACCGCGAGCTTGTCCTCCTCGCCGAAGAGCGGCGTCCGGACCGAAGACGGCTCGTCGCGCTCCAGGAGGTGGAGCATCAGGCGCCCCTCGTCGACGACGGCGCGCACCTCGTAGAGGGCGCGTGGTCCTGTCAGGCCGAGGAAGCGCTCGACGCGGTACTTTCTGTCGACGATCGTGGGGAGCGCCATGCGGCCCACAAACGGCTTCGGGGCGGGTGCGGGGCGAGCGTCGGAGGTGGGCATGTCGCCCTCGTTGCAAGGCTCAGACCCGATCCGGGCACCGCGCAACAGCGGCGTTCCGAGCACGGGCCCGCGGCGGTTGCCGGATGTGCAACGTCGTGTGTAGCGCGCTCGGCAACGCCCCAGAACGTGAGCCCCTCGACCGACCGGCCTGCCCGGCCCGCCATCTTGCCGCGCGAGGCGAAGGAGGGCGGACCGGATCTGGTAACATTTCCGGCATGCTGCGGCTCGTGCCCACCGTGCGGGGACCTATCTTGAACGTCCCGGCCGACATCCTCGAGAGGCTCGCGCGCCGCGTCGAGGAAGGGCGACTCCTCGGAGATGGCACCCCGGTCCATGAGCTGGTCGCGGGGCTCTTGATGCTCGTGCTGATCCCGCTGATGGTCATGGCGGTCTCGCTCCCGTCAAGCGCGTCCGTGTGGCCCCTCTTGTCCCCCGTGCTGCTCGTGCTCCCAGCAGCGCCTCGCGCGCTCGTTCGTAGCCGCCGGTATCGACGTGCAGTCGAGCCCGCCGGTCCTGGTGCCGTCGTTTGCCGAAGGTCCGCGCTGCGGCTAAGTAGTGGGGCTTGATGCCTGCCATCACGCCCGAAGAGCTCACGCGCTGCCTCGCGGTGCTCGAGTCCATCCTCGAAGATCGCGCGCGCCTCAGCGAGATGCCCGACGCGCTGCGGCGCGCGTTCCTGGTCGCGGCCGGGCGGGTGTCGAGGCCCACGCGTGACGAGACCCGCAAGAGCGCGAAGGCGTTCCGGCGCATCGTACGGAAGACGGCGCAGGGGCACGATCGGGAGGTGCGCGCCGCGACCGCGATCCGCGAAGCGCGGCGCGCAGAGGTCTTCGTCGCGCCGAAGCAGCTCGTGAACCCTGAAGGAGCGGCGAGCGAGGCCGCGGGGGCGGCCGGGGCAGGAGACTCGGTCCGCGAGCTCAAGAAACCGCGCGCTTGCTACGTCTGCAAGACGGAGTTCACGCGGCTCCACTTCTTCTACGACGCGATGTGCGCGACGTGTGCAGAGCTCAACTACCGCAAGCGCTTCCAGAGCGCCTCGCTCGACGGGCGCGTCGCGCTCATCACCGGCGCCCGCATCAAGATCGGCTTCCAGGCGGCGCTGTTGATGCTTCGCGCGGGCGCGCGCGTGATCGTGACGACGCGCTTTCCGCGTGACGCCGCGCAGCGCTTCGCGCGCGAGGCCGACTTCGCGAAGTGGCAGAGCCGGCTCGAGGTCCACGGCCTCGACCTGCGGCACGCGCCGAGCGTCGAGATGTTCGCGCGCTACCTGACGCAGACGAAGGATCGCCTCGACATCCTCATCAACAACGCGGCGCAGACGGTGCGCAGACCTGCCGGGTTCTACGCGCACATGCTGGAGACGGAGATGCGCCCGTTCGACAGCCTCCCGCCCGAGGTGCAGTCGGTGCTGGGCGGTCACGAGGCGTGCAAGGCCGCCATGGCGATGGGTCAGGGCGCCGTTCATGGTCCCGCGCTGGCGTCGAGAGATCACACGAGCGGCGCGGCCGGCGGAGGCGGCAACGGCAACAACGGCAACAACGGCAGCGGCGGGGAGGCCAGCGGCTTCGTGGCGTGGCGCGGGGACGGCCCGGGGGTCGGAATTCGCACCTCCGCGCTCCTCTCGCAGGTCCCGTGCGCGTACGACGACGCCGCGAACGACGCCGAAATCTTCCCGGCCGGAAAGGCCGACGCCGATCTCCAGCAGATCGATCTCCGCCCGAACAACAGCTGGCGGCTCACCCTCGCGGACGTCCCCTCCCCCGAGATGCTCGAGGTGCAGCTCGTGAACGCGGTGGCGCCGTTCATCCTGTGCAGCAAGCTGAAGCCGCTGATGCTGCGCCACCCGACGGGCGAGAAGCACATCGTCAACGTCTCGGCGGTGGAGGGCCAGTTCTCGCGGCGCACGAAGACCGACAAGCATCCACACACGAACATGGCGAAGGCCGCCCTCAACATGATGACGCTCACGAGCGCCCCCGACTACGCGGCCGACGGCATCTTCATGAACGCCGTCGACACCGGCTGGGTCACCGACGAGGATCCGGCGGCGCTCTCGGCGCGCAAGCAGGAGATGCACGACTTCCAGCCGCCGCTCGACATCGTCGACGGCGCAGCGCGCGTGTGCGATCCGTTCTTCTCGGGGCTGCTCACGGGCCAGCACGTGTGGGGGAAGTTCTTGAAGGACTACGTCTCCGTCGCGTGGTGATTGCGGGTCTGGCTCGTTCCAGCCAGGCGCGAGAATTCGACGCGCCGCCGCGTCGCCGATGGATCGGGCGAGTCGCGGGTGCTGCCTGAGGGCTGCACCCGTGACGCACCTCGCGGCGTGGAGTCGAGCACTTGCCGACGGCACGCGTGTTGCTCCTTGCCGCTCTACCATGAAGAACTCCCACGCCACCTCGGTCGCGGTCTCGTTCGTCGCCATCGCCATTTTCGCGGCGTGCGGTTCTTCGGGCGCGGGCACCGGGTTCAATGATCCGGCACCCGGCGGCGGCAACGGAAGCTCCGGCGCGAGCTCCGGGAGCAGCAGCGGGTTCACCGGGTCCGGCGACGCGTCGGCGGCCCATTGCGATCCGGGCTCTGGCGATCTCGCGGGGTGCGGATGCGCCGCGACGACGCGCGCGTGCTGGACCGTCCCCGCCGACAAGCGCAACGGGAACGGGTGCCACGACGGAACGCAGGCGTGCACCAAGCAAGGGGAGTTCGCGGTCTGGGGCGCGTGCACGGGCGAGGCGACGGCTTGCTCGACGGGCACGGTAGGCGCCGACGGCGGAGGGACGAGGCCGCCCCCGCCCCCGCCGCCGTTGCCCCCCAACTGCGTTTGCGTCCCCAGCGCCGTTCGATGGTGCGACACGCCGGCCGCGTGCAACTGGGGAAAGCAGACGTGCATGCCCGACGGCACGTGGGGCGCGTGCAACGAGACGAACGATCGCCCGCCGAGCTGCGCCAGCGGTGATCCCAGCTACAACGAGACCTGCTGCCTGCAAGCGAACCAGTGCTGCCAGGACTTCGAAGGCCCCGATCCCGACAAATCCAAGGGCAGTTGCGACGCGATCGCCTGCCCTGGCGACGTCGTGAAGTGAGCGCTGCGCACGGGCTAGCGGATTTCGCGAATCAGCGCAGCGCGGCCTCTGCTTCGTCGAGCAACGCGCGCGCGCGCGCGGCGTTGTGCGAGCCCGCGGCGCGATCGTCGTGGACGAGAGCCACCTTGCGCGCGGCGTCGGCCAAGGCCGGAGACGCGCTGGCCGCGATCGCGTAGCGCTCGGCGGCGTGGGGGGTCGTGCCGCCCGCCGCGGTCACGAGGCCGCGACGGACGAGCGACTGGAAGAGCGCGTCGGCGCGGCGCGCGATCGTCTGACCCTTCGCGTCGACGCGCTCCGCGGGCGTCTCGGTGTGGCAGGGGCGACATGTCGCCGGGTTCGCGCGGAACGAGTGGCCGGCGCCGTGGACTTCGGCCTTCGGATCCCGCGGCGCGCCGTGACACGCGAGGCATCCGCGATCGGTCGCGTGCGGGCCCGGCGACAGGGCGAGGCGCGCGGCCGTCGCGCGAGGGAGGTCGGCGGGTGTCGCGCCGCCGCGACCGCCGTGGCACGCGACGCACACGGCGCTCGTGCCGAGCGGTCTCGTGCCGAAGTCACCCTGGACCGCGACGTCGCGGACGAGCGACGCGCCCGCCCCCTTGGCGTGCGGCGAGTGGCACGCGGCGCACGCGATCCCGATCACGCCCGCCTCGGAAGGGACGTCGATCTCCTTGCGCGCGCCGATCGCCGCCAAAAATCCGGCGGTCGTGTGGCACGCCGCGCATTCGCCCTTTCGCGTCTCCGGGGTGCGGTCGGACGTCGCCATGCGCGAGGCTTGCCAGGCCGCGACGTGTCCGTACCTGGGCGGCGCGTCGTGGCACGTCGCGCACACGTCGGCGCGCAGCACGCTCCACCGCGCTCCCGGCTCGGGGATGGCCGCGGGCCCGTGGCACGCCATGCAGCCCACGCCGGAGGTTCGACGCAGCGCGCGCGGCATGTCCGCGAACCACGCCGGATCAGGGCCCGGCGGCAAGCGGGCGCCGAGGGTGCGTGCAAGATGCACGAAACCGCCATCGTCCTCGCCGGGCTCGCCGAGCGCATGGCATGCGACGGCGCACGCCGGCGAGTACCCCTCGCCGAGGGTCCCCGCGAGGCCACGCTCGAACACGTGCGTCATCGGGCTCCCCTCGACCGACCGACCGACCTCGCGATGGCAATCGGCGCGCGCGCAGTCGAGCGCCATCTCGTCGTAGCGGCCGAAGCGAACGCCGAGGCGCCGCCCCGCGGAGTCGGTGAGGACGAAGCGTCCGGAGGCGTGGGTCTCGACCTCCGTGAAGCCGCCGGCTGCGGCGAGCGCAGGAGCGCGCCCCTGGGCGCCCGGCTCCACCGTCCACCCGTCGCCAAAGAGATAGACCCGCCCGCCTGCGGCGACGGTTGGGACGCCGGTCGCTCGCGCAGCAGCCACCACCTGCACGCGTCGCGTGGCGGCGACGGCGCCCACCGCGAACCTCGCCTCGAGCGTGATCTTGCCCTGCGTGCGCGGCGAGATCGGGACGATCCCCCACGTGGGGAGCGACGCGCGCACGGGCGACAGCGCCTTCTCGAGGCTGGGCGTGTGGACGCGGACACGTCTGCCGTCGTCGATCACGTGAAGCGGCGGCGCGTCACCGGAGACGACTTGCCAGGCGATCGGTGGGACCACGGCGTCCGGACAGCCCGAGGTCGCGACGACATCGACGTCGCGATCGTAGCCGACGTCGGCGATCCACTCGGGGAGGACGACGCGCGGCGGAACCACGGTCGCCTGTGCGCCGTCCCCTTCGAACGACGCCTCGGACGGGCAGGCTCCGTCCGCCTCGACGCGCACGTGCCCGCGAAACCCCGGGCGGAGCTCGAGCTCGAGGCGCGCCCCGCCCACGCGTCGCGCGATCGCGACCGCCTCACTCGGCTCCCATCGGGCAAGGCGGAGATCCACGGAGGTCGACCCGGCCGTGAGCACCCACACGGCCGGCGTCGTCTGCTCGCGGCAGCCGGCGAACGCGACGGCGCTCCCGAGCGCGACGAGCAGGAGCAGCGAGCGGAGCGTCATGGCCTCTTCGCGCACGTCGCGAAGACGCACACCTCGCCCGCGCCGCAATCGGTGTCCTGCCAGCATTCACCGAGTGGGGCGCGCGCGGGCAGGCAGACCCGGCTCACGCACGCGGCGCCCGCGGGGCAGCCGAGGTCCGCCTCGCATGCCCCCCCGAGGCTGGGCTCCTTGGTCGGCCCGCAGACCTGACGCGCGCCGGCAGCGCGCTGCTGCACCGTGCAGTGGGAGAATGAGCCGTCGTCGGGGCGGTCGGGCGCGAGATCGACGCACACGCGCGTCCTGCCCGGAGCGCCGCGCCGCTCGCCGCAGATCCACGCCTCGTCGCGTCGCCCCGCGACGACGCCCGCGGCCGGTTCCCCGCCGTGGCACACGACCGCGCCGCCTCGCTCGAAGCACTCCCACTCGCCGTCGTCGGGCATTCGCGGGTGATCCTGGACGCACCCGCCGTCCCCGCAGGCGAAGGGCCCGCTCGTCCCCTTGCGCCGCCGGCACGCGCGCGCGTCGCGCTGGCCGACGCACCGCCATGCGTCGCCCTTGGCCGGAACGGGGCGAGCGACGAGGACGACCGCGCCGGCGCTCGCCCCCCAGCACGCGCGCGCGCTGTGCACGTCGGCGCAGCTCGCTCCGACGTCCGAGGGTGCGGGGGTGCTCACCCACGTCGGCTCGTCGATCACCTGCGTCGGCTTCTGCGCGCACGCGCCGACCAGGGCGAGAGCGCCCACGAGGGTCACGCTCCCCGCGCGTAGACGGATCTCGCTTGTCTCGACCGGCATGTCCGCGACTTCTAGTTACCACCCTCTCGCGCCCGTTGCCGGCACGACTCTCCGATGGTGGACCGCGCGACGAGAGCCCTCCCCAGCCGTGGTATGCCATGTCCCCGGAGGAACACACCGATGTACTATGCACTCGCGGGACTCGCGTCGCTGGTCCTGTCGCTCCTCTCGTGGCGGAGCTACTGGGGGCCGTACCGGCTCATCGCAGACCTGCAGTCTTCGCTGTGGGCCGTGGACATCGTCAACATCTCGCTCATCGTGTGTTGGGCCCTGTTTTACGCACCGCTGCACCTTCTCGTCGGCCGCGTGGAGAAGCGTTTCGGTGTGACGCGCGAGCCAGTGACGTGGAAGCGCCTCGTCGCCGTCCTCAACTTCTTCTTCGAGCAGAGGCCAGGGCAGCTCGCGGGCATCGGTCTCATCATCTTCTGCATGGGCGCCTGGTTCTGGGGCAGCTCGGCGACGGCGGGGCCGCTCACCACGTTCTCCGTCGCCCAGGCCGAACGTGGTGAGCGGCCCACCAGCCGGTACGTCCGCCTGACCGACGGCAGGATCCTCACCGAGAGCGAGCTCTCGTTCACGAGGAACGGCTCGGTCGAGCACTACTACCCGGTCACGTCGAAGCAAGGAGGCGCGGACCGCTTCAGGGTCTTCGTCCGACTCGACGGAAGCGACGCCCTGTCGCCGCCCGCCGAGATCATCGGCGAGCTGTCGTTCGACGGGCTCCCGGGCCCCCTGCGCGCCCACGTCGCCGACCAGAACCTGCTGGCGCCGGACTACTTCGTCGTCCGCCACCGGCGCAATCCCGGGTCGGAGGGCGTCTTCGCCGCCGAGATGGCGGCGTTCGGGGCGCTCCTCTTCGCGGGGGGGCTGGTCTGGTCGAGGGCCCGGAAGCGGCAGCGCGCCACCTAAGGCACCAGAGGTGCGTGATCAAGATCGCGGCCGCGCTCCATCTAGGAGGCATGACGTGCCGCTTCGCCCTCCTCGGCCTTCTCGCTCTGCTCTATGGCTGCAGCGATCGCCCTGTCGCCAGCCCGGCCTATGCACCGGTGCACCTGGAACCGTTCACCGTCGCGCGCGCAGAGAGCGCGTGCCCCAACGGGTACGAGGTCTTGTGGCGCAAGGAGTGCGTCGATAACCCGACCTACAGCGCGGCGACACTGCTCTGCAAGGAGACGGGTGCGGTGGAGTAGCGGCCGCGATCAGCGCGACGACGATGGCACTTCCGTGACGTAGCGCGCCAGCAACGTCTTCGGCCCGCCGTCGAACGCGATCGTCAGCTTCGCGTCCGGGCCGTCTCCGGCTCGAGACACGAGCACGCCCTCACCGAACTTCGCGTGAAGGTACTTCTTCGGCGGAGGCGCGGGCTCGGCCTTCGCGGGAGGCTTGAACGCAGGCTTCGGCATGCGCGATGGGACCGAGCTCTTGGCGGAGGGCGTGGGCGCGGCGCCGCTCCGAGGCGCGGGCGCGGGCGCGTCGGGGTCCGCGGGGGCGCGGACCGCAGGAGCTTGGGGCATTCTGCGCTTCAGCCCCGCCTCCGCCGGCGGCGCCGCGACGGCGAGCCCGGCGGCCTCGCGCAGAGCCCTCGCCCGCCTGGGTCGAGCCTCGTCGACGACTTGGCGCAGCTCCGGCACGTCGATTCGACGCAGCTCGTGCTGCACGATCTCCCGGCCCACGAGGCTCATCAACGTCGGGCGCGCGGCCGCGTCGTCCGACGCCCAGGCGCGAGCAAGGGCCCACATGTCTTCGGCCGTCGAAGGCGGGACGTACCCGAGCGCGAAGGCGACGATCTCCGCGGCCTCGGGGAAGAAGCTCCACTGGCCGAAGCCGGCCCCCAGGTTCTCGGCGATCAGCCTCGGCAACTTCGAGTGTTCGGCCAGCTTACGGCCCGCCAGCTGCGCCTCTGCGTAGCCCGCGTCCTTGTGCGCGTGCGCGATCATCGCGACGAGCTCGTCACGATCTACCGGTGAGCCCTCGGCGGCTTCGGATCCAGGCGTCGACATCATGTCGAGGGTTCGCTCGAGACGCACGGGCGTCAATGGGCACGGAGTCCGCGCGCCGCGACCCTCGCCGCTTTCATTGCACCTGGACTCGAAGCGACGGCGGGCGCCCAGCTGGTCTCAGAACATGCAGCCGCCCGAGCAGGGATCGCACACGCCACCCGCCCGCGCGCACGCGGCGGCGCTATGGCATCGGACGGGCGCGACGCACGACGTGGCGTTGGCGTTGCAACCGCACGCGCAGACGCTGCAGTCTAAGGTAGGGGGCGGGGTGACGCACGCGCTCGCCTGGCACAGCTGGCCGGCGCCGCAGGCCGCGCACGCGCCGCCGCCTGCGCCGCACGACGAGGTCGAGGTGCCGGCGGTGCACGCGTTGTTCGAGCAGCAGCCCCCGTTGCAGGCGCCGCCGGTGGCGCAGCCGGTGGTCGAGCAGGTGAACGTCGCCGACGCGCCGTTCGTCATGCAGGCGGCGCCCGCCGGACAGCCGTTGGCGGTCTCGCAGGTACCGATCGTGATGGTCCGCGGCGCGCCGAAGGGGAGCGTGATGCCATCGGCGGTCGTCGCCGTGAAGGTCAGCGTGTGCGGGCCGGGCGCAGGCGTCGGATACGGCGCCGGGGGCACGCCGGGAAACGTGCTCGACGTCGACCACTGCACGGTCAGCGAGAAGCCGCTCGGCGCGTAATCCGGACGACCATAGGCGGCCGCGACGTCGCCCCGCGGCTGGTGAAGCGTGGCCGACGCGCCGTAGACCGCGTACGCGTAGCGTGAGTCGAGGAGCGGCTGGCCGTCGAGTAGCAGCGTCACGTAGGCGATGGCCGCCGTCTGGTTCGGGACCGGATCGGCGACCCAACCGCTGACGACGAGGTTGCCGCCGGAGGGCGGGAACGCAGCGCCGCCGGTCCCCCCGTAGGTTGCACCGTCGACCCAGCCGAACGGCCCCTCGACCACCGTGAACGTGGCGCTCCCACCGAGCGGCAGCCACTTCTGCGCGGTCGGGTCGAGCGCCTGCGCCGTGACCGTGTGCGTCCCGTCGGCGAGGGCGCCGTTCATCGGAATCGTCGCGTGAAAGCCGTCGTTGGGGTAGCCCGGCGCGCCGGCAGGCGGAGGATCGCCGACGGCAACCGTCGCCACGACGCTCCCGTCGACGAGAACGCGCGCCTGCACGCCACCGTCGCTGCTGTACCAGCTCGCCGTCCAGCCGGTGACCGTGAGCGCGCCCCGCGTGCGGTGAACGGTGCTCGTCGTCGCGTCCGACGCGCTCACGGCGGCGAGGAGCCCGCCCATGACGCCGCCCGGCGGCGGGATCGCGCGGCCCGGCGGCGCCGCCATCGCGCAGGAGCCGAGGCCGACGTCGACCCAGTTCTGCTGGACCCAGTACGGGCGCCCGCCGACGAACAGGTTGTAGGGCTGGCCCGTCGTCGTGTACGCGCTCGGCGTCCCGAAGCGCCAGGCGCATTTGTCCGCGTTCTCGTAGCCGTTCGAGTCCGTGTTGCTCGCGCCGTCCGGGTCCGCGAGCGTCTCGAAGATCTCGTGCACGAGGAGGCTCGCCATCGCGTCGCCGGAGGGATCGCCGTTGGGGGTCGCCCCTGCCGCGCAGTTGCTCGGGCACTGCGAGGTGGGGTCGCCGACGAAGGCGGAGAGGACGTTCGGCGTGCCCGGCCAGGCTGACGACGGGGAGCTGAGTCCATGGTTCGCGCAAAAATACGTACAGAATCCCCCCACCGAGATGCCCTTCGACGTGAGCACCACGTAGATGCCGTTGGGGTCGGCCGGCGCCAGCCTCCCGACGGAGAAGTTGAAGGCGACGACGTCGTTGACGCCGCTGTAGCCGAGGGACGTCCCCATCGAGCCGGGATCGTTCACCTGCTCGACGAGCTGCAGCTGCGTCGTTCCGTAGCCGGCGGCGTCGTAGTTCGGAGAGTTGGTCGACGAGTACGCGCTCCCGGAGAGCCCGTTCACGAGCCCCGCGAGGATCGACCGGGTGGGGCTCGCGGCCGGCCAGTCGCCGTACCAGATGAAGTGGACGCCGACGGTGCCGTGCATGACGGGCCCGCGGTGACGGATCGGCAGGTTGCTCGCCGTCCGAATGCAGCTGCCCGGCGGAGTCCCGCCGATTTGCAGCGTCTGGAACGCGCTCATGCGCCAGGCCGTCTCGCGCGTCGGGATCGACACCCAGGTCGCGTCGGTCGCGCTCGGCGGGAGCGATGCCGGCGCCATGAACAGCCGGCTCTTGAAGCTCGTCGCGCCCGACAGCAGGTGCGCGACGGGCGGCGTTCCGTTGAGGTCGAGCGCCATGACGTCGACGGTCCCGTCGGCGTCGTATTGCATCGCCCAGAAGGCCCAGGTGCCGGTCGGCGGTAGGCTCGTGGTGGTCGGCGGCAGGATCGTCGTCGCGAACGTGGAGGCCGCGGACAGGACGGTGACGTCGACGCCGGTCGCGGTGCGGTGGATCCCGATCAGATCCGCCGCGCGATCACCGTCGAAATCACCGGCGCGGAACGTCCACGTCGCGTCGGTGGCGGCGAGCGCGGTCGCGACCGGGCCGACGAGCGCGGTCTGGAAGCTCGTCGCGGCGTCGAGCACCGTGATCTCGACCCGGCCGCTCGCCGTCCCGCCCTTGGTGATCACCCAGAGATCCGCCCTTCCGTCCCTGTTCAAGTCGGCGACGGCGAAGTCGGTCGCCGCGCCGGTGTACGGCACCGGCGTTCGGGCGTTCGTCGCCGTGGGCGTCGTGAAGTCCGGGCCGAGGAACGCGCTCGCCTCGGTCATCCCGCTCGCCGACGCGGCGTGCCGTACGACGACGAGATCGGTCACGCCATCGCCGCTCACGTCGCCGACTGTCAGCTCGACCTGCCCGACCGCGCCGGGCAGCGCGAACGGGACGCACCCGGCGACGGCCACGGCCTCCTGCGACCGGCCGACGGCCACGTGTTGCCGCGGAGGCTCGACGTTGGAGGACGAGCAGGCAGCGAACGCGACCGGCGCAGCGACCAGCACCGCGAGGGAAACCGACTGCAAGCGTGCGCGCATCATGCTCGGGTCTTCGCTCCTGGCGGCCGTGCACGGCCGTCGTGGCGGTGGAGAGCACGACCCGTGCCGCGGAATGCCGGGCTGGATCTTCGCGGTGCGGCGCGGCGTCGTGCGCTTCATGCGCGGCCGCCTTGCGCGATTGGCGCAGGTGCCGAACAGTGCCAGCGATCGATCTGCCGATCAGGAACGCCGTCTTCACGTTCGAGCACGCGTCGCCGGGGACCCTCGTGAACGGAGTCATCGGCGGCGTCATGGCCACCGAGGACGTGGTGGCGGCCGCGCGGCCGTTCATGCGCCACACCTCGTGCACCGGCGATCTCTCCATCATCGAGCAGTCGATCCGCGAGGCCTCGGACATGGAACACCCGACGTCGCCGGCAGATCCGGACCCCACGCGGACGCTTGTGCGCTCAGGTTGGCAAGGTGAGGGAGCGCGTCCTCGGGCAGGTAACGCCTTCAGGCCGTGGCGCCGGCGGCCGTTACATGTACAGCCCGCAGTCCC
>JANYHK010000099.1 GCA_025359105.1 Myxococcales bacterium
CGCGCGTCCGCCGGCCCACGCTGGCGATCACGAAGGACTACCGCCGCTACCTCGAGAAGATCGAGCGCGCGTTCCAGATCCAGCACGACGCGAAGAACCGCTTCGTGAAGGCTAACCTCCGCCTCGTGGTGTCGATCGCGCGGCGCTACAACCGCGGCCGCTTGCCGCTGATCGACCTGATCCAGGAGGGCAACATCGGCCTGATGAAGGCCGTGGAGCGCTTCGATCACAACCGCGGCTACCGCTTCTCGACCTACGCGTCGTGGTGGATCCGCCACGCGATCAGCCGCGCTCTCGCCGACAAGGGCCGCGCGGTCCGGATCCCGGTGCACATGCTCGACACCTACAACCGGGTGGCGCGCGCGACGCAGGCGATCATCGCCCGCACGGGGCACGAGCCGACGATCGAGGAGCTCGAGAAGGAGACGGGCGTCCCGCGCGAGAAGCTCGACAAGGTGAAGGACTTCTACGCCGAGACGCCGTTCTCGCTCGATCGCCCCGTGGGCGACGAGGACGGGCGGAAGTTCATCGACTTCCTCCAGGAGGAGAACGCGCTCTCGCCGTTCTATCACCTCGCCAACCGCACGTGGAGCGACGAGGTCCGGCGCCTGCTCACGACGCTGACGCCGATCGAGTCGCGGATCATCCGCTGGCGCTTCGGCCTCGACGACGAGGACGAGCTCACGCTGAAGGAGATCGGCGACAAGTACAACCTGTCGCGCGAGCGCATCCGGCAGCTCCAGGAGCAGGCCCTCGGCAAGATCCGCAAGCACATGCGCGAATAGCCGGCATTTTCGCCGGCGCACGCGCGACTGCTACGATCGGCGGGTGACGTTCGTTCGAAGCGCGGCGCTCTCGCTCGCGCTGACCCTCCTGCTCACCGCCGCCGCCGCCGGCTGCGACGCCTGCGGCAAAGAGAAGAAGGTCGTGTCTGTGCCGGAGGCCGCGCCGCCGCCGCCGGAGCCGCCGCCGGAGCCGCCGTGTCCGCTCGACATGGCGCTCGTCACCTACCAGAAGAGACAGGTCTGCGTGGACCGGTACGAGGCGGCGCTCGAGGGCTGGCCGGCATCGCACGCCGTCGACGCCCTCGACGCGAGCGTCCTGCGCGCCATCTCGGCGAAGGGCATCAAGCCGCAGGTGAACATCAGCATGTACCAGGCCGGCAACGCCTGCGTGAACGCCGGCAAGCGCCTGTGCACCGGCGTCGAGTGGGCGGCAGCGTGCCGCGGTCCCAAGAAGGGCGTCTACCCGTACGGCAACGAGTACCGCAAGGGCCAGTGCAACGAGGGACGCCCGAGCCCGATGCACGCCGTCTTCGGCCCGTTCGGCTGGGGCCGCCACGACGATCCGCGCCTCGCCGAGGCCGACAACACGATCGAGGCCGGCGGAAGCTTCCCGCTCTGCGTCAGCGCCTACGGCAACTACGACATGCACGGCAACGTCCACGAATGGATCAGCGACGCGGCGAAGCCCGGCGACTGGCGGTACGGGGTCTTCGTCGGCGGCTACTTCGCCGACGCCCAGGGCAACGGCTATGGCTGCTTCTACCGGACGACCGCCCACGTGCGCGAGTACCACGACTACTCCATCGGCTTTCGCTGCTGCAAAGAGCCGAAGGCATCGCTCGAGATCGAGCTCCAGTAGCGGGCAGCGTCCTTTTAGCCGGCTACTTCTCCGCGCGGTCGGCGAGCTTGTCGACGAGCCGGTCGATGTACGGCCGCGCGAAGCCGGGCGACGTCTTGTTCACGAGGATCGAGAACGCCAGAGTCCCCTTCCCGTTCGGCCCGAGCACGTAGCCGCTGAGGGCGACCGCGTCCTCGAGCGTGCCGGTCTTCGCGCGGACGACACGCTCCTGCTTGTGCTCGCGGAAGCGCTTGTGAAGCGTGCCGTCGACTCCGCCGATGGCGAGCTGGGCGATGTACTCCGGCTGGATGGCCGGATCTTTGTAACATGCACGCAAAAGCTGAACGAAGCTCGCGGCGGTGGCGCGGTTCGCGTCGAAGAGGCCGGAGCCGTTCTTGATGACGAGCCCGGCGTCGGCGGCGCCGATCTTCTGTGCCCACTTGGTGACGAGCTCGGCGGCGTCGGCGCTCCGGGCCGGGCGCTGCTTCACCTCGCCGGCCAGGGACTTGAAGATCATCTCCGCGTAGAAATTGTCGCTGTGCTTGCCGACGGCGTAAAGGAGCGTCGAAAGCGGCGCCGACTCGTGGCGCGCGATCGTGGTGCCCTTGGCGTGGCCGGCCTTCACCTCGCCCGTGAACTTGATGTCGGCCTTGTCGAGGAGGTTCTTGAGGACGTACCCGCCGAGCAGCGTCGGGTCTTCGACGCGCCGCGTGTACCGCACGAGCTTCGCGTCGCTGCCGACCGTGCCCGAGAGCTTCGCGGTCATGCGCCCGCCGTTGCCCGCGAGCGCGAGGATGACGTTGTCGGCCCCCTCGTCGCCCGTCTTCACGTTGCCTTCGACGTCGACGAAGCCCGGCGGATCGAACCACGCGTTCGCGTTCTGGTCGGGCGAGGTGGGCCGCACCGTGAGCGTGATGGTGTTCTCGTTGACGGCGACCGCGCTGACCGGCGCGCGGAAGGCCGCCCACTCGCCGGGCTGCTGGTCGAACGCGGGGGGCGTCGTCTGATCGTCGTGGAAGCGCTGGTCGACGAGGAGATCCCCCTCGACCTTGCGGATGCCGTGCGCGCGCATCTCCTGGACCATGGCGAAGAGGTCGTCGGTCCCGAGCGACGGGTCGCCGTGGCCGCGCAGGACGAGGGACGACACGCTCGTTCCCTTCACGGTGCCGGACAGCGTCGTCTCGTAGCGGTGGTCGCCGTGGAGGAGGGCGAGCGCGGCGCCGGCGGTGAAAAGCTTTGCGTTGGAGGCGGGGTTCAGCGCAACGTGCTCGTCGTGGACGGCAAGGTAGCGGCCCGTGTCGACGTCGAGGATCGCCACCGAGGCGGTCGCGTCCTTGAGGTTCGCGACCAAGGTGCGGACGAGCTGCTCCATCTCCGGCGCGCGCCCCTCCGGCGGGGTGACGAGCGCTGGACCGGATGCGGGCGCGGGCGCGGCGCCAGCGGGGCCGGGAGCGGCGCTCGGCGCGGGCGGGGTGTCGGACACGGCCGCGCGGGACACGAGGAGCGCGGCGAGGAGCGCCGGGAGGGCGATCGGGAACGCGCGGCGGAGGTGCATCAGGCCTCTTCTAGTAAGACGCTTGGCGCCGTTCGCAAAGTCCTTCTTTTCGGCGCACTTTTGCTTGCAGGATGCACGCGTTCGGACGGGAGCGGGGTTTCGGCGCGGCCGATCGAGATGCTCGTGTCGACGGACATCGAGACCCTGGACCCCCGCCATGCCACCGACGCGGTGTCCCTTCGTGCGACGCGCCTCCTCCACGCGGGCCTCGTCCGGTGCGATCCCGACACGCTGGCGCCGATCCCCTACGCCGCGCGCGGCTGGAAGTGGCTCGATCCGCAGACGCTACGCGTCGAGCTCCGTGACGACGTGACGTTCCGCTCAGGCAAGAAGCTCGCGCCCGCCGACGTCGTCGCCACGCTGCGGGCGTTCGCGTCGAAGGAGGTCGGCTCACGCCACGGGCGGGTCGTCGAGGCGATCGACGTCGCGCGCGAGGACGGGCCGGGTGCCGTGATGATCACGCTGAAACGGCCGCACGCGACGCTCCTGACCGATCTGGAGCTGCCCATCTTGCGCGCCGACGAGGCGATGAGCCCGCCCCGCCCGAGCGGCGATCTCGACGGCCTTGGCCCCTACGGGGTCGTCCACTTCACGCGCGGCGAGCTCGAGCTCACGCCGCGTGCGGGCTCCCCGCTCCCGACGCCGGCGCGCGCGCTCCGCCTCCGCGCCGTCCACGACGAGAACGCGCGCGCGCTCCGCCTCCGCGCGGGGCAGGCCGACGTCGCGCTCAACGTGCTCTCGCCGACGCTGCTCCCGGCGATGGAGACGGGCGCCCTCCACGTCACGTCGCGGCCGGGGGCGAACCTCACGTACCTCGTCCTTCGCGCCGATCGCGGGCCGCTGGCCGATCCAGAGGTTCGACGCGCGCTCTCTCTGGCGATCGACCGCCCGCTCGTCGCCCGCACGCTCCTCGCGGGCCGCGCGCAGCCCGCGGCGGCGCTGGTCGCCCCCACGCACTGGGCGCACACGGACGCCGCGCCCCTCCCTTACGATCCGGCCGAGGCGCGCCGCGTGCTTGCCCCCAAGCACCTTCGCCTGGCCGTGGTCACGTCGACCGATCGGCTGCGCGGCGCGATCGCGCGCGCGCTGGCGCAGCAGCTCGGCGACGTGGGCGTCGACGTCGACGTGACGCCGCTCGAGCTGGGCACCATGCTCGCGCGGCTGGGGGCGGGCGATTTCGAGATGGCGGCGATGCAGCTGCCAGAGATGACGGAGCCGAACGTTCTGCGCGTGTTCTTGCACAGTGCAAGCATTCCGCCGGCCGGCGCGAACCGCGGGCGGGTGCGCGACCCGGAGGTGGACCGGCTGCTCGACCTGGGCGACGCGGTCACCGGCGTGGATGCGCGCCGCCAGATCTACGCGGAGCTCGAGGCGCGCGTGCGCGACATGGGGTGGGTCCTCCCCTTGTGGCACGAGGACCAGGTCGCGGTGACGAGCCTCCGCGCGCGCGCCTTCGTTCCGAGCGCCGAGGGGCGCTGGTTGGGCCTGGCGTCGCTGCCTTAGCTTGCTGCGCACGAGAGGGAGACTCTTCGCTGTTTCGCTGCGGCGGGAGGTAGCCCACCAGGAGAGCCAAATCAGGGAGCATGATTGTCCTCTCTGATCTAGGTTTGAAGCCGACATGACGGAAGGTGACTACCGCGACGAGCTCGCCGCCGCGCACGGCCGTATCGCGGAGCTCGAGCGAAGGTTGGCAGAAGCGCAAGATGGCGGCGGCAGCGCCGCGCCGTGGGTCGGCGAGCTCGAGGCCCAGCGCGCCGCAGTGCTCGCCGAGAGCCGCAAGGGCATGGGCGATCCGAAGCGGCGCTGGCGCGTCCGCGGCATCATCTTCGCCGTCGCGATGGTGGTCGCGACCGTGCTGTCGCTCCTGCTGGGCACCTGGATACCGTTCCTGGTGCTCGGTGGGCTGACGCTGCACCCAGGGATGTTGCTCGTCTGGTCGCTCGGCCGCGCCCGCGATCAGCGCGCGAAGGCGGAGCTCACGAAGATCGACGAGAAGGTCGCCGACGTGAAGCGCATGGCGTCCATGATGAGCGCGACGCGCGTCCGCGTCGACGCGGACCCCCGCCCACCAAGCGCAGCAGAACCCGATCTGGAAGCGGACTCGGCCTCGGCTACGACCGCGGACGGTGCACGGCGCCTTTGACCCACACGCGCGGCGGCACGCGGAATCGCGTCAGGTCGTGCGCCAGGACTCGTGGTAGCCGGCGTCCTCGAGGTTGGCGGCCTGGGCCGTCGGGAGCAGCGGCGCGTAGGTGTCGATCATGACGGCCATCTCGTCGGTGCGCTTGGTCCCGATGCTCGCCTCGTAGGCGCCGGGGTGCGGCCCGTGCGCGATGCCCGCAGGGTGGAGCGACAGAGCGCCGGGCCCGACGCCGCGGCGGCTCGTGAAGTTGCCCCGCAGGTAGAGGATGACCTCGTCGCAGTCCACGCTCGAGTGCGGGTAGGGGCACGGGATCGCGTTCGGGTGCGTGTCCGTCACGCGCGGCACGAACGAGCAGACGAGGAACCCGCGGCTCGCGAACGTCGCGTGGATCGTCGGCGGCAGGTGCACCATGCCGGTCTTCGGTTGGTACTTCTCGATATTGAATGCCCACGGGTAGACGAAACCGTCCCACCCCACCACGTCCATCGACGGTCGCTCGGTGACGAAGCGCGTGAAGGTGCCGTGGCGCTTCACGACGAGCTCGCGCGGCCCCTCCTGGATCTGGTCTGGCGTTGCGATCGGGCCCTTCGGCCGCACGAAATCGCGATGGGTGTACGGCGCATCCATCCGCAGCTGCCCCACCGGGTTGCGGAAATCGGTCGGCACCACGATGCCCTCCGGCGCCTCGAAGCACATGAGGCGCATCGGTCTCTCGACGTGCCAGCGGTGGATCATCGCGCGCGGCACCCAGACGTAGTCGCCCGGGGTGACGTCGAGCCACCCGCACACCGACTCGAGACGCGCCGCCCCCTCCTGCACGAACCAGAGCTCGTCGGCGTCGCCGTTCGCAAAGTAGGCGTCGTCGGTGACGTCGGGGCGCGCGAGGAGGATCGTCACGTCCTTGTTGAAGAGGATCGGCGTACGGGCGTCGAGGAGCTGCCCGCCTTGCGCGATCTTGTCGGATCCGTAGAGGCGGCGGCGCAGCGGATGGAACGCGCGCTCGTCGGCCACCGGCGGCGCCCACCCGCGGTTGCACGAGGCGACCTCGCGGTGCGCGGTCACCGGATAGCGATGGTAGAGGTACGTGAACGGCCCGCCGAAGCCGCCGCGCGTGTGCATCTCCTCGTAGAAGAGCGCGCCCGCGGCGTCTCGGAGCGCCGTGTGCGGCTTGTCGGGCAAGAGGCCCGCCCACGCCCGATCGATCACGGCGTGCCCTCGCTCTGCGCGCGCTCGATGCTCTCGAAGAGCGCGCGAAAGTTGCCGTATCCGAAGCCCTGATCGCCGGCGCGCTGGATGATCTCGTAGAAGAACGGACCGGCGCGCGTCTCGTCGTACATGATCGACGCTTCGCGCATGAAGATCTGGAGCATGTACTTGTCGCTCGCGCCGTCGACGAGGATCTGCAGGCGCTCTAGCTCCTTGAGCTCCTCCTTCACGTTGTGGATCCCGAGCTTTGCGAGGCGCTCGGGGAGGTACCGGTAGTACTCGGGCGGCGTCGACAGGAACTCCACGCCGCGGCGGTGCAGCTCCTCGACGCTCCAGATGATGTTCTTCACGGCGAACGCGACGTGCTGGACCCCGTTGCCCTGGTTCTCCTCGACGAACTTGGTGATCTGGCTGTCCTTGAAGTGCGGGCGCAAGGGCTCGTTCGTCGCGAACTTCACGCCGCTCGCAGGGTCCCACATGACGATCGAGCGCAGGCCCGAGCCGCTGGCGCGCCCGGAGGCGACGTCCTGCGTGTGGAAGCTGATCTCCCAGAACGGCTCGAAGCCGAGCACCTCTTTGTACCAGCCGATGATCGGCTGCATCGTGAGGCCGTTCGACGTGACGTGATCGACGTTCTGGATCCCGTAGAGGTTCTCGGGCCGCCCCGCGTTGCCGACGCCGGAGTCGACGAACCCCGGCGCGAACGCGCGGTAGTCGCTGCGCTCGACGAAGCGGAAGCGAACGTCGCCGAGGGGCGTCGCGATCTCGACGGAGCGGTACGTGCCGGCTCCGTCCTTGTCCTCCAGCGGCTCCGCCATGAGAGTGCCACCGCGTTGCTCGAGGAAGGCGATCGTCTCGTTCAGGTTCTTCACGCGGAACGAGAGGCTCATGACCCCGGCGGGGTGCCGCTTCAGGTAGCGCGCCGCCTTCGAGCTCTGATTGAGTGGCGTCGACACGCACACCCGCGCATCCCCGGCGCCGAACACCACCGACTGCTGGCCGCTGCGCTGGACGAGCTCCTCGCTCGCGCGCGCAACCTCCTTGAAATCGAGCTTCTGCGTGTAGAACGCGCGCGACCTCTCGAGATCTTCGACGACGAAGTGGAACGAGTCGTAGCCCAGGATGCCGATGTTGCTCATGTGCCGTAACCCTCCGGAAATCGCGACCAATGTACGCCGCCTGAAGGAAGCGGACTACATCGCTTGCGCGCCGCCATCAAGTTAGCCTGGAGGCTGGAGGGACTTTACGCATGTACCTGTACGGGGATTCCACGGCTTCGCCTCTGCGTTCGAACTTCCTCGAGTTCCTGCGCGACGCGCTCGACTTCAGCGCCTTCGTGCTCAAGGCCGACGGTGAGATCGCGCAGGGCAAGCGCGAGATCGTGAAGCTCCAGAGCGCCGCGAGCCAGGAGATGGGGCGCCTCGAAGCGCTGGGCGAGCTCACCACGAACGCGATCGGCCAGGCGCCGTGCGGCGCGGGTGATTCGGCGACCAGCCGCTGCGCGCTCGGATTGAAGCGCCTCACCGACGCGACTGTCCAGGACGCGATGAGCGGCGTACGCGCGCAGCTCGCGCGTTCCATCGACGAGGTCGACGCGCGGGAGGCCGCGGAGCGCGACGCCTGCCGCAAGGCGCTCGAGCGACTGATGCTCCCGCACGATCCGTGGGACGCGACCGGCGAGCGCCGCGTCGTCCTCACCGGCGACTCGCCGATCTCGATGAGCTACATCGGCCGCGCCGAGGGCACCTCGGGGTGCGGCTGGGCGTGGACGATCGAGCTCGCCGTCGGCAGCGGCCACCCGTTCTCCGAACCGATGCGCATCGAGCGGCTCGTGCAGGTCCTCGAGATCTCCGTCCCCGACATGAGCGGCTGGCTCAAGAAGGAGGTCAAGGTGAAGCCGGTGCGCCTCGAGCGCATGGTGCTCACCGAGCTCTTCGCGAGCGACGACGTCGTGCGCGCCAAGCTGCGCATGGAGCCGGGTAGCGACGCCGGCTACGATCTCGAGGTCACGGCGCAGGGGCAGGTCACGATGACCCGCACCGGCGCGAAGGAAGTGCAAGTCAACGGCCCCTTCGAGGTACGCGCCGAGGACGAGCCCGCGCTCATCGAGCTCTCGCAGCGCTTCCGTCAGTGCATGAACGAGCTGACGCGCAAGCGACTCGTCGAGGCGACGTTCGACGACCAGCCCTTCGAATCCCACGCGCCCCTGAGGGAGATCGTGGAGCGCCTCGTGACCGCCATGGCGCCGATCGTCCGCGACATCAACGATCACAGCCTCACCCCCACCGAGCTCGTCATCAAGCGACTGCTCGGCGACGATCGCCGCGAGGAGATCTTCGTCTCCAAGGCGCAGCTCCGCGAGAAGTACGGGGACCTGCCCGACGAGATGAAACGCGTCTTCGATCCGCTCGCGCTCGTGCCCGCGCTGCCGCAGGCGTCGGTGGTGCACCAGCCGATCGTGTCGATGATCCCGGTGCAGCCGGCGGCGTCCGAGCCGCCTGCAGCGACCCCGTCGGCACCGCCCAACGGCGCCGCCGCCCGGACCAGCGTGTCGCCGCTGGAGACGTTCATGGCCACACGCTCGCCGCCGCCACCGGCATCGAGCCAGGTGCTCCTCCGCAGCGAGTCCAGCTCGACGACCACCACCGCGAACCCCGACCTCGTCGCGTCGATCAAGAAGATCGTCCAGCTCGCCAAGCGTGGCCAGTCGGAGCAGGCGTTCGAGGCGTACGCCGAGCTCTTCTCGAGCGAGGCCTTCGCGACCTACCAGTCCGAGCACCAGCGCCAGACGCTCAAGCTCCTCGTCTTGAAGAGCCCGGCCGCGGTGACCGAAACCGTGAAGAAGGCGCACCGCGCGGCGTCCGAGCGGCTCCGCGGCCTCATCGCCCAGCACGGACACGCGGCCGACTACGAGATGCTCGGCATCTGCCAGCTGCTGCTCGACGATCAGACCTCGGCGAGCTCCACCTTCTCGGCGGGCCTGGAAATCGAGCGAAATCGCGATCCGCGATCGGAGCTGTGCGGCAGCTTGATGCGCCGCGTGGCCGCTCTCTAAGGAGGGGCCCCCAAGGCCCTGTACTCTCTGCGCATTGTGGAGTTCTTCTGGGTGCGAATACCGGAAGTGGGTCGCGCCCGCCGGATCTCTGTGCTAATCGCGCTCGATCAAAAGGAGCGCACGGATGAGCCGGAAGCCGACCAAGTACGTGTTCGTGACGGGCGGTGTCGTCTCCTCCATCGGGAAGGGGCTCGCGAGCGCATCCGTCGGCGCGCTCCTGGAGGCGCGGGGGCTGCGCGTCACCAACGTGAAGCTCGACCCGTACATCAACGTCGACCCGGGGACGATGAGCCCGTACCAGCACGGCGAGGTCTTCGTGACCGACGACGGCGCCGAGACGGACCTCGATCTGGGCCACTACGAGCGCTTCACGACGAGCCGCATGGCCCGGAACAACAACTTCACGACCGGCCGCATCTACGAGGCCGTCATCTCCAAGGAGCGGCGCGGCGAGTACCTCGGCGCCACTGTGCAGGTCATCCCGCACATCACCGACGAAATCAAACAGCGCGTCCGTGACGCCACCGAGGGCGTGGACGTCGCGATCATCGAGATCGGCGGCACGGTCGGCGACATCGAGTCGCTCCCCTTCCTCGAGGCGATCCGCCAGCTCAAGGTCGAGGCCGGCCCGCAGAACGCGCTCAGCATGCACGTCACGCTCGTCCCCTACATCGAGACGGCGGGCGAGATGAAGACGAAGCCGACGCAGCACTCCGTCAAGGAGATGCTCGGGATCGGCATCCAGCCGGACATCCTCCTCTGCCGCACGAAGACCGCACTGCCGCTGGCGATGAAGGAGAAAATAGCGCTCTTCTCGAACGTCGCGGTCGACGCCGTCATCTCCGCGATCGACGTCTCGTGCATCTACGAGGTGCCCCTGCACCTGCACGCCGAGGGGCTCGACGAGCTCATCGCCGATCGCCTCAACATCTGGAGCCGCCAGCCCGACCTCGGCGCGTGGCAGAAGATCGTCGAGCGCTTCAAGAAGCCGAGCCGCGGCATCGTGAAGATCGGCGTCATCGGCAAGTACGTGAGCCTCAAGGACGCGTACAAATCGCTCCACGAGTCGCTCGTGCACGGCGCCCTCAACAACGACTGCAAGGTGGACCTCGAGTACATCGACTCCGAGCAGGTCGAGGTCGAGGGGCCCGAGAAGCTCCTCGCGCACCTCGACGCGGTGCTCGTCCCCGGCGGCTTCGGCGATCGCGGCACCGAGGGGAAGATCCAGTCGATCGCGTACGCGCGCGAGAACAAGATCCCGTTCTTCGGCATCTGCCTCGGCATGCAGCTCGCGGTCGTGGAGTTCGCGCGGCACGTCGCGAAGCTCGAAGGAGCCAACTCCACGGAGTTCGATCCCGACTGCAAGTTCGCGGTGATCGATCTGATGCCCGAGCAGCGCGGCCTCCGCACCAAGGGCGCCACGATGCGCCTCGGCGCGTACCCGTGCTCGCTCCTGGCAGGCTCGATCGCCGCCGACGCCTACGGCGCGACCGAGATCAGCGAGCGGCACCGCCACCGCTACGAGTTCGCGAACGAGTACAAGGAGAAGCTCTCGGAGGCTGGGCTCGTCCTCTCCGGCACGTCGCCCGACAAGAAGCTCGTCGAGATGATCGAGCTCAAGGATCACCCGTACTTCGTGGGGTGCCAGTTCCACCCCGAGTTCAAGAGCCGCCCCTCGCTGGCGCACCCGCTCTTCGCGCGCTTCGTGCGTGCGGCGCTGGAGCGTCAGGCGCTGCGCGGCAAAGAAGCGCGCAAGAGCCAGCCGGAGAACCAGCCGAACGTGAACTGACGTCGGCGCGGCTCACGCCGTTGACGCCCGCTGACGGCCCGCTGACGGCCCGCGGACGGGCTCGGGCACCCATCCCCCGCAGATCAGCGAAAAAAGGCCGGATCCGCGGTGCGGTATCGGCTTTGCAATGCCCTCCGGTATGAACCGCGATACCTCGGGCGTGACGAGCGACGAGATGGGGACCGATCTCGAGGACGTCCGCGACGATCTCCGCCCGAACGTCCGTGAGAGCGGCATCTTCCCGAAGGCGGCGGCCCCCGGCTACCAGAAGCCCACCGGGCCGCGTCGTGAGACCATCGTGAGCATGCGCGCCCAAGTTCGGCCGGCGAAGCCCAGCGCCTGAGCGCTCGTAGGTCGCTGTCGGTCTGACGCGGCCTTCAGTGTGTGCGCTCCACTTCGTCGTCTTCGCGCGCGAGATCGAGGAGGAGCGCCGTCGTGCCGACGTTGATGCGGTTGTCGCGGTCGACCTTGCCGACGAAGAAATCGAACGTGCCGGCGACCCAGCCGAGCGCGCTCCTCAGGGCCTCGCGCGGCGTCGATCCCGCGCGCACGGGCTCGACGTCGACGATCTCGCCGTTGCGGACGAAGATCGTGACGCGTGCCTCGGCGCTGCGGAGCACGAGCTCGCCGCTCATGCGCTCCATGTCGAAGAGCGAGCATAGCGCCGAGAGCCGCACGCGACCGAGCTGACCGGACAGCTGCTGCGGCGTGCGACGCTCCTGCTCGGCGGCGGGCGACAGGACGAGCGCGGAGAGGAGATCGTCCAGCGTGTCGTCGGTGACGCCGGACAGCGTGGCCGCGGCGACGCCCTTGGAGTCGGGTGGCGTCTTGGCCGCGGCCGCGCGCGCGGCGTCGTCGAGTCTCACCGCGCGGAAGCTCGTCGACGAACGCCGGCGGACGGGCCCGTCGACCTCCTCGTGCACGTCGACCTCGATGAGGTAACGCTCGCCTTGCGACGTGTCGTGCAGTCGGCTGATGCTCCTCGCGCGCCCGCGCACGGAGATGGGGCGCGCGATCCCCGGCGCGGAGATGTCCGCGCGCACCTGCTCCCCTTGCGCGACACGCCAGCTCGTCTCCAGCGTGAACGAGCGCACGGTGAGCTTGCGGATCGCGACGTCGGGCGGCGCGCCTTCGGTCGGCGCGGGGACGTAAGCGTCGAGGCGCGGCTCGATGCTCGGCGCGTCTCCTCCCTCGAGCGCGTGGACGACGAAGTCGCCGATCTTCTTCCGCGTCTCCTCGCTCTCCGGCATGAACTCGAAGGCGACGCCCCAGCGCCGCCCGTCCGCGTCGTCGAGCGTGACGCGCCGCGCGACGTGCGCCATCAGGCGAAGCGAGCGCGTTCGGTCCATCGACCCCACGCGGATCCAGTGGACGGCGCCGATGTCGCCCGGATCACCCGTCGTCTCGAAGTACGCGCCGGTCGCGCTGACGTTTCCGACGGCGGGGCTCGGCTCGGCGTCGATCCCCTCGATGGCGGCGAGGATCCGGGTCGCCACCCGTACGCTGCGCCTCGACTCGTCCATACGAGACCAGTTTTTCACGAAGCGGGCCCGAGGCGAAGCGAAGACGCCGCCTCACCCGAAACAACCCCTCACTTGCCGTGGGTGTACTTGTCCGCGCAGGCACGGACGCGCTGATTTGCCTTGTCACCGTCGCGCACCATGCCCGTGGCCGCCAGGTGCGGCCGCCCCTCGGCCCAGCCCTTGCCGTCGTCCTTCGCCGGGAAGGTGGGCCGCGAGAAGTCGAAGAAGTCGACCATGTTGTCCGCGTTGGCGTCACGCGCCGAGAGCGCCGGCAGATCGAAGCGCGTCTCGATGAAGCGGAGGATGCTCGTGTGGTCGTACGTTGCGTGCGAGACGTGGTGCGCCCTCGACCATGGGGAGATCACGAGCACGGGGACGCGGAAGCCGTAGCGATCGAAGCCGTCGCCGGGGTGCTCCTTGTCGAACGCGATGTCCTCGGTGGTGTGAAACTTCGGCTTGCTGCCGTCGGGCGGGCACGCCTTCGGGGGCGCGACGTGATCGTAGATGCCGCCGTTCTCGTCCCAGGTGACGAAGAGCGCGCTGTGGTTCCAGTCCTTGCCGTTCATGAGCGCCGAGGCGACGCGGGCGACGTAGTCCTCGCCGAGCTGGATGTTGCTCGGCGGGTGCTCGTCGTTGCTCTGGCTCGCGCCGCCCGTCAAGTTGGGGTCGACGAACGCCACGTGGGGGAGCTTGCCGTTCTTCGCATCCTCGTAGAAGTCGTCCATCGAGTGAAACTTGAAGATCGTGTGCCAGCCCCAGTGGCCGTGGATGCCGATGCCGTCGCCGATCGCCGTGGAGACGCCGACCTTGAGCGTGACCGCCGGCGAGATCTTCGGGAACGGGCCGGGAAGATCCGCGGTCACGTGGCCGTCGGTGTAGATCGCCCAGGAAATCCCCGCCTTCTCCAGGCGGTCGAAGATGAGGCGCTCGGTGCTCTCGTTGTCGTTGTCGTAGGACTGGCGGAAGGGCACGTGCGCGCTGTCGCGCGCTTCGAGGCCGGTCCAGTTGTAGGTGATGCCGCGGCTCGTCGCCGAGTAGAGGAAATCGCGGTTCGGGAACGTGGGGCCGAGGAGCGACGAGAAGTACCGATCGCCGATGCCGAACGTGGTGGCGACGTCGTAGTAATACGGCAGGTCGCGATCGTCGTACCAGTCGAGCGCGCGCTGACCGCTCGTGAGCGCGTCGGGGAGGCCGAGCTCGGACTGGTGATTGTTCGCGAGGAAGAAGCCGTCGAGCTTGCCGTCGTTGTACTCCTCGTGCGCGCCGTACCACTCGTGGTTCGTGTCGGCGTGGCAGAGCTCGGGCGCGTGCGCGCCGTGCAGCTTGCCGCCCTTGCCGTCGTCCTGGCCGCTCGCCTCCGCGCCGTCGACGTGCCAGGCCGGGTACGCTGCGCGAAGCTCCGGCTTCTCCTTCAGCTTCTTCGCGACGTAGGCGTTGAGCTGGCCGAAGTAGTGATCGAACGATCGGTTCTCTTGCATGAGCACGACGACCTTGTCGACGGTGCCGGCGGGGACGCTCGCGCCGGGCAGCGTCTTGCTCGCCTTGTCGCCGCGCTGGAACGAGCAGGCGGAGCGGGCGGTGAACGCCTCGTCGCCGGTCTGTCCTTCGGCCTCGCCGGGCGCCGAGCTGCACGCGAGGGCGGAGGTGCTAGCCGCAAACATGAAGAGGAGCGAACGCGTCGTGCTCATGAGACCCACGTAGAGCAATGTGCGCGCCAGACGCACCAAAGGGCACCCCGGAGCTCTTCTTCGCCGGCGTAGCCCAACAATTTTATGCTGTTACGCGACGACGACGGCACCCGCGTGGAGCGAGATCCTTCCATGGTCGGCGACGAACCATCGTGGTGGCTCGCGCGTGGGATCGCGCGAACCGGCGCGATCTCTCGCGCGCAGGACCGCGAGCTTCCGCGGGCGACGGCGCTTCAGCGCACGACGTAGAGCGCCTTCGCCGTGGCGACCCACGCCGTGCCGTCCGCCGCCACCGCCGGCGGCGCCACGATCGCGTCTCCCTCCGGCACGCGTAGCGCCTGCAGGATCGCGCCGTCCCGGTTCGTCACGCGAAGCTCGGGGCCTACGGCCACGAGCGCGCTTCCGTCGGCCAGCGCCGTCGCGAAGACACGGCTCTTCGACGTTTGCGCCCACAGCGTCTTGCCGCCTTCGACGGCCGCGAAGCCCGCGCCCGCGACGGCGACGCGACCGCCCCCGGCGTCGATCGGCGGCGCGTCGGCCACGAACGGGACCGTCGCCTCCCACGCTTGCTTCCCGGCCGCGTCGAGCATGTGCACCACGCTGCCCGCCGACGACGTGGACAGGACGGCGACGCCACCCTCGACGACGCTGATGTCGACAGGAACGAAGTCGAGCCGCGACGTCGCGACCGGCTTCATGACGCCGTCGATTTCCAGACGGTTCGCGTCGAAGAGGACGAACCGCTTGTCGGCCATCGCCACGGCGACGCGGCCGTCGTCGGCGATGGCGCCGCAGCCGGCTCCCTCGAGCTCCGCGACCCGGTGGATCGACAAGGACCGGGGGTGCTCGCCGATGAAGCGCCCGGCGGCGACCTCCAGCGTGAGGGCGGACCGATCGGCGACCTCGATCCCGCCCTCCGGCGTCGCGACGTGTCGGTTCACTCCAACCGATGCGCGCTGGAGCACGAAGATGCCGTCGGTGTCACCGAGCGAGAGCGCCCAGGTCTTGTCGGCGTCGTTCGACGCGGCGGAGATCCGTCGCGCATCGGCCCAGCTCGCCGACCAACCGCGCCCCGCGAAGTCCACCTCGTTGTTTCCCCCGAGCAAGGTCGAGCCCCAGACGACGAGTGGCTGATGCGCCGGCTTGGTGCCCTTGGCGCCGACGGCTCCCTGCGCGTCACGAAGCTCGTAACGCCCGCCGTAGTCGAGCGCGGTGTGGTCGCCGCCGACGGTGACGAGAAGCGCTGCCGGCGGGCCCCCGAGGTCCGATACGCGGGAGATCGTGTTGAAATTGCGTCGCGGCGCCTGGACGCGGGAGCTGCGGGCAGGCGTAGCCCAGCTCGTGGAGTAGCTCTTCATCCCATTCTCCTTCGTCCCGAAGCCTGCATCGCGTGGCGGAAGATAGACCGTCGACGCATCGTGGGAAGCCTCGGCTGAACCCAAATCGGTTGCCTGCCGAGGGGCAGGTCGACAGCCGTTGCCGCAGGCGACCACGCCCACGATGCACACGGAGACCCAGCGCTTCATGTGGGCAGCGCCTTCACCGTGCGTGGCGGATCGGTGGCCTTGTCCCCGAGCATGGTCTGGACGGCGGTCGCCAGCGCGCTGAGATCGGCCGCGGTGATCGGCGCGTTGTTCGGCGCGACGCCGGGCGCCGGCGTGATGTTCAGCGAAAAACGGAGAATCGCGAGCTTCGCGGCGGCCTGGTACAGGCGAAGCCGCGGCTTGTGCGAATGCGGCCAGCCATGGGGGACCACCGGCGCGGAGGGCGCAGCGCCCGACACCACGTCGATCACGACGTGAGCGTCGACCTCGTTGACGTTGGGAGGGCTGGGAAAGTTTCGCGGCTGCGGCACCGGGCCGAACTCCATGCGCGGCTGAAACAGGATACCGATCCGCGGCAACTTCAGCGCGGGGTCCCCCTCGATGAAGAACTGCTGCTGGAGGACCATGCCGGCATCGAAGACGAGCTTGTGAAAGTCCGACATGACGGCGTGTCGCTGCGCGTTGTTCGGAAAATCGCCCGCCGCGGACTTGAGGAAGTTGAACCAGATCTTGGTGGTCACGACGAGGATCCCCTGCATCCACGCGCCGGGGTTCGTCGCGTTCCGGTTCGGCCCGCTGGTAGGGCGCGGGAACATGCGCTCGACGGTGGCTTCGTCGTCACCGCACCGGTAGAGGACGAGGTTCGAGCGCCCGCCGGGCCCGGCGTGCTGCTTGTCGACCTTCCACGGATGCGCCGCGTTGCCGTCCGCGATCTTGTGCGTCGTTCCGTTGCGGAACGCATCGTGGAGGGCGACGTACGGCCCCTCGGGAAGCGCGGCTTTCGCGCCACCGTTCAAGAAAGCCGCCACGTGATGCCAGACGTAGCGAAGGCGCGGGAGCTTGTTCGACCGCATCATGCCCTGCAGGTCCGCGTAGAACGGGTACCCCGGATCCCGCTGTCCGAAGCAGAGAATGCGGGGCTCCGGGCTCGTGGCAACCGTCGGGATCGACGCGATCTCGCCGTACTCGTCGGGCATGCCCATCGTGTGACCGAGCTCGTGCGCGAGCGTGAACCACGCGAGCGACACGGCGTCCGAGTCGGCGACGCCCGGGGGGATCGTCCACACCGGCGCCGCGGGCGGACGCGGGCTCACGACGAGGTTCATCGCCTTGCCCTGAACGAAGGACCTGTCCCCGCTTGCGAACCCGTTCTTGTAGCAGCCGAAGATGGTGAACTTGTGGTGCCCGTCGGTCCGCGGCCCGAAGAAGTGGCGCATCTTGATGACGCGCGTGTCGTCCTTCACGCCCGCCTCGGGCACGAGGACGTAGTCCTTCTTCGATGCCGCTCCAGCCGCCGGGTGCGCCTGGTCCCAGCGCTCGGCGGCGTCGAGGAGCGCCTGGTAGACCGAGTTCATTTGCGCGATCGGGATCGCGTCGGCGGCCGTGGGCGCGTTGATGAGCGCCGGCCCCACCGCCGCCGCCTTCACGCTCAGCGGCACGTAGACGAGCAGATGCCCGAGCTTGGCCTTCGGGTGATCCTTGAGGAACTTCCCCTCCACGGCCTCGTCGTACGGCCCCTCGTAGGCGTCCGGGAGCAGAATGAGCTCCACCGTGCCCTCGTTGTCGAGGTTCGGGTACCCCCCGAGAAAATTGCCGATCGGATCTTCGGGCGCCCGCGCGGCCGCCATGCGCACGCCGACCTGGTCCGTCTTCTCGACGTCACCGCCGACGCGACGCTCGCGGATCACGAAGAAATCGGCCTCGTGGTTGATCACGAAGGTCGCCGCGCGGATGTCGTCCCCCGCCTTCACGAAGTGCTCCTCGGCGCGGAAGTATTTCCCCTTCACCTTGTCCGCCAGCATGTTGACGAACGTGGGGTCGAACGGGCCCTTCAGCTTCATCCGGTGATCGAAGACCGTGATGCGTGAGTTGGCGGCGAGGACGGTGGGCGTCTTCGCCTTCAGATCGAAGAGAACGAAGTCGTCGAGGTGGAAGGCGAGCGGCTTGTCCTTCGTCGTGTCCTCGCCGCGCATGTCCTTGAAGGGCTTGCGGCTCGGCGCCGCGCCGTCGTCGATGAACGCCTCCATGCCCTTCGTGTGCCAGACCGGCGGCAGGAGGTAGCGCTTCACCGGACCGCCGGCGGGGATCTTCGCGATCTCCACGACGCGATCGTCCTTGGCAGGGGGAGGGCTCGCCGGAGCGGCCACGTCCAGATCGATGATCGAGAAGGAGGCCGGCGTCGCGAACGTGTAGTCCACGTTCTTCTTCGCGTCGTCCTTGGTCTGCTGATGCAGGACGAAGACGGTCCCCTTCGCGTCGATCGCGGTGCCGCCGCCGACGGTCTTCTTGCCGGCCTTCGTCGCGCGGACGACGAGCCCTGGCGGCACGGACTCCATGGCCTTCGACTTGAAGTTGTAAAAGCGGAAGCGCACGAACGAGCGCATCCACTCGTGATCGACGAGGAAGAGCCACGGCTTGGCCTTGGTGCCGAACGTCTCGTTCGCCTTCAGCTTCTTCAGAATCTCGGCGCCGCTGAGGAGCCCGGTCGCGGTGAAGGCGTCGTTGGGCGATTCGTTGAACTTGCCGTTCTTCGCCTTGAGCGGCGTCGTCCAGAGCGGCATCCGCACGAGGCGGCGCTTCTCGAGCGCCTTCACCTTGCTGGCGGCGACCCACTCGTTCTTGTCCATGTCGATCCAGACTTCTTCGCGCTTCGCCCAGTCGGCGGCGTCGGCGGCGTCGGGAAAGATGGGGTACCAGTAGAGGTGCCAGCTGCGCTTGGCGTCGGCAAAATCGGCGTCCGATCCGATCGACGACACGCCCTCGGCATCGCTGTCGACGCCGGCGTGCTGGGTCAAGATCGCCTTGGGCTTGGAGCCGACGACCTGCCAGCGGTGCGGTGGGAGCGCCTTCTCCTTGCCCTCGAAGTCGCGGTAGCGCGCCTTGAGCACGAAGAGCGGGACGGCAAGCGTCACGAGCTGCGCGTTGGTGGGCGCCGGTGTGGCGGTGTTCTTCGACGGGGCGAGACCGGGATCGCTCATGCGATGCCCTCCGCGTCGGGATCGATCGGATCGTCGGGCGGCGCGTCGTTCAACGCGAGGGCCGAGGAGGTGCCCGCCGCTTCCCCCGGCGGCACGTCGCGCGAGAGGTTCGACAGCTTCTCGAACTCGGTGAACGCGAACACCTGGTACGGCGGGTCGACGCCCTCCGCGCGCATGCGGTAGTGGTGCGCCGGCGGCAGGTCGGAGAAGTAGATCTCCACCTCCTCCTCGTTCAGCGCGCGCGCGTCCGTGGCGACCTTCGCGCGCCGCTGGATCGTGCCGTCGTCGCTCTCCACCACGAGCTCGTGCTTGAAGCCGCTGACGACGTCGAGCGGGAACGGAATCCGGACGATGAGATCGTGGCTCAGATCCGCGCCGCCGTTGCAGGGGCACGACGCGGCGATCTTCTTGTAGACCGAGCAGCGGTACGGGGGCGAGCCGTCCTCGGCGGGCGCGGTCGGGGCGGCACCACACTTCTGGTTGCACGGCCCCAGATCGCCGAGCTTGCACGGCAGATCGCGCGGCTCGGCGGCCGGATCGTACACGAAGACCACGACGCGTCGGCTCTGCGCGTCCTTCGCGGTGATGCTGAGCGGGTTGAAGAGACCGCACCCCATGTACGGCGCCGCGCCGATCTTCGACAGGCGATCCTTGGGGGCGGGCTTGCGTGTGACCTTCTTCGCGTACGCGAGGAAGAGCTCCTTGCGCGTCGCCTTGTCGAGCTTGCCCGTCGCCGGCAGCGGCGCCTGCTCACCGGGCTTCTCCTCGTAGTCGCCGCTCTGGAACTTCTTGAGCGCCTGGCCGTACGGCGCGCCGAGGAGATCGTCCTCCTTCAGCCCGTTGCCCTCGCGGTCCTTGACGGCGAGGGAGTTCAGCATGTGCTTGGCCTCGAACGGCCCCCACTTCTCGCGCCAGTGGGCCGCGCCCTTCTTGTCGGCGCTGCCCGTCCATAGCTCCTCCCACGCAGCGGCGTCGTGGGTGAAGATGGCGTAGATCGCCTTCGCGCGTCGTTCGGAGAGCTCCTTGTTGAGGAGCACGGGGCCGGCCTTGTCGGTGTGGCCGAAGATCATCCCCTTGTGCCCTTCCTCGCCCGAGATCTCCTCGGCGAGGCCCGCGAGGTTCGTGATGGCGTCGCGCAGGACGAAGCTCCGTCCGAACGCGAAGTGCGCGCCGGGGATCTCGTGGCACCGGAAGTACGGCGTGATGACGAGCGTGGTGGGCGTCTCGTTCTGGAGCGCGACCGGCTCGACGACGGCGGCGCCGATCTCGCGGAACACGATCTTGGGATCGTCGAACCGCTTCGGCGTGCGCGGCTCCTTCCAACGAGGTCGTAGCTTCTCCCGGACGGCGTCGAGGTTCGTGATGTTCGCGGAGGCGAAGCCTCCTTGCACACCGTCGAGGCGCGCCTTGCCGCCGCCGTCCGTCGTGACCGTCCGTCGCTCGCCTCGCACGGAATACGCGATCTTCAGCCCGTCGAGCGCCGCGCCGACCTCGTCGAGGACGGTGAGCGAGAACCACGTCGTTTCGCTGACCTCTTGAACGCGCGCCGGCAGAGCGGGGGCGGCGGCGGCGGCGTCGTCGGGCAGCGGCATCGGCGCGTCGTGGAGGGGCGCCTCGAGCGCGACGATGTGGTCCCGCGCGACGGCGTCGACGAGCGCGTCGGCCATGCGCGCGAGGTCTGCGGCTTGCGGAGGACGAGGCAGGGCCGCGCCGAGCGCTTCGTAGAGCTCGACGAGCGCGTAGTAGTTCGGGCCGCCGCCGGCGGTGGCCCAGGCGCGCAGCTCACCTTCGAGCTGCCGGCGGGCCACGCGGCGTCCCCGCGCCTCGGTCGGTGGGGCGCCGACATAGACGGAAACCGGACCGCCGAGCCCGCCGACCAGATGGAAGGAGCGGCCGACGTAGGAGGAGCCCCCGTGCATGGTGCGAAAAAGTACCCCGCCCACCGGGGACGGTCACGGGGAATAGCTACGGCGCCCCAGATCGCGCCAGGGCCTCCCAGTGCTCGGTGAAGTGCTTGTGGAGCTGCCGCCATTCGGCATAGGTGCCCGTCTCGTTGCCCAGGCGCTCCTGCCACTCGGCGTCGACCTTCGCGCGGCGCTCGAGCGAGGCCAGGCCGTACTTCGCGAAGATCGCCTCCTCCTGGTCGGGAAAGACCTCGAGCTCCGCGCGCAGCGCCGCGTACTGGGCGAGCGTCAGCTCCTGGCCGACCGCCATCGGGGGCGCCAGGGTCACGCTCTCCGGCGCCGGGAGCTCGAAGTCGTCGGGGAGGCGCACCGAGTCGAACGGGCTGGCCGCGCCCGGAATCGTCATGTCCATCGACGGCGGGACGAGCTCCCCGTCCTCGTCGATGACCAGCGCCCGCGTCTCGACCGCGGTGGCGAGCCCGTCCTCGATCCCGGTCGCCACCGGCGCGCGCGCGCGCACGGGGACCGCGATCGGCCCTCCGGAGGAGGGCAATGCCGCGAGGATCGACGGCGGCGCGGGGGGCCCAGCCGCCGGCATCTCCATGCGGATCGTCCCGGTTCGCCGACGGGCCGGGAGCCGGAGCTCGAGCGGCACGGGCTTTCGCATCGGCGGCGGCGCAGGGTTCTCCTCCTGCATCACCTCCGCGATCGTCTTCTGCAGCTCCGGCTCGTCCGCGATGCGCCGCGCCCAGTGCCGCTGCAAGCGCACCAGATCGTTCTGCTCGAGGCCTCGGTGGCGCAAGAACGCGAGCGGCTCGCTCGCCGCGGCCCATGCCCGCGCGAAGCGGATCCACGCGGCGGGGTCCTCGTCGAGCGGCGGGATCGGGCGCCGGTAGGAGTCCTGCGCCCGCAAGAGCGCGGCTTCGAACGTGTTGCCGAGCGTCCCGTCGCGATCGAGATCCTCGGCCAGCGTCTCGATCCACGCCTCGTCGATAGGCGGCCACGCTTCCGGCACGATCCCGATCTGGTCGAGCACGAGCTCGAGCGGGAAGCCCTCCGCCGTCGCCGCGTAGACCGCCGCGTAGGCCTGGACCGTCAGCCCGTGAATGACGACCGGCTCATCCATCGAGATCGGCCCGGATCTCGCGGAGCGTGTCGTGCCCGCGTCCGATGGGAAAGGCCTTGCGCACGACCATCTCGAAGCGCCGCTTGCCCGGCTCGATGATCACCGTGTCGATCGTCGGCCGCACGACCTCGGTGCGCGAGTCGTAGAGCGCCTCGAGCATGACCGGCATCTTCGGGATCCGGAACGCGAACAAGTCGTGGGACATGCCGAGCACCGACACGTTGTCCCCCATCGCGAGCGACGGCTCGATGATGAGCGCGGGGGTGGCGACGTTGTTGTGGCGGACGTCGAAATCGAGCGGCATGAGCGGCATGCGGGTCTTCTGCCAGGCCGCGTCGAACGTGCCCGCGAGCTCGCGGCGCGGTGACCAGTGCGGCAGCAGCGGACCGAGCCCGGCCGGTGGGTGCCGATCCTTCGACGTCTTGTACGGCATCCCCGGATGCTCGATCTGCGGCGCCAGCTTGCCCACCAGATCGCGATCCCGCTTGGCCACCCCGACGCCCGCGGGGTTGCGCGCCTCGACGACGCTGTAGTCCTCGGCGACGCCGCCGTACGCGCGCTCCCACGCGATCGGCATCTCCTCGAACGGCACCGACGCGCTGATCGCCACCTCGGCCAGCGCCCGGAAATACTCCCGCATCCCGTGCACCTTGAGCGCGACCGATTTGCTCCGCACCTGCACACCGACGTCGACCGACGTGACCCGCTTCTTCGCGACCGCGCTGCCGACGAGGATCACGTCGGTCCCGCGCTTCTCGATGCAGAGGTCGCTCGGGTAGCGTGCGCTCGAGCGCTCGGGGTTCTTGGGATCGGTGAGCTCGTCCACCACGCGCACCGCCACCGGATCGTCGGCGAGAACGATCTCGTCCGGCGACTTCACGGTGAAGGTCGCCTTGAGGATGACGATCACGACCTCGCGACCGATCCCGTCGAGCATCGGCACGTCGATCGACGCGTAGGGTGTGGCGTTGGCGAACGGCATCCGCAGGAACCTTATAACCGATCGAAAGCGCGGTGGGCCAGGCAGGTCATCGCCGCGCACGCGCGCCGGCTACCGCGCCAGGCCGAGCTCGTGGAGCATCTTCGCGGAGGCGAGTTGCTCGTCGCGCTTCGGACCCAGCGCTGCAGGGATGAGCACGGCCTCGTCGCCGAGCGGACGCTCCGCGACGACGTCGCCGATCGCGATCTGCCACGTTCTGCACGGGATCTCGCGCGAGCTCGGATCTCGCATCGCATCGTCCCGGCACTCTCGTACTTGCACTTCTTCGCGCTGACCTTGCGGACGACCCCGTACGTCGTCATCGCCCGAACGTGACGCCCGACGACGGTCCATGCGCGCTGCACCTCCGGCTTCGTCGAGAGAATGCCGATCGTCGATTGCCGCAGCTTGTTGTCCTTCGGACGTTCCACTTCGATGTTGATGACATCTCCAGGAGAGTATTCACCCTCGGGCGCGCCTGCCGCGCCGACGACGAACGCGAAGCTGATGAACTTCTCGTTCTCGAACGCCTTGAGTATGTCGGTGACCGCCAGGACGACGGTCTTCAACGGAGGGAACTCCGTGTACATCACGCGCGCTTTGGCGCTCTCGGCGACCCATTGCACCAGCGCAAGCAACTCGCCGGGGGCTGCGTGAAACTGTATCGACGACGAGCTCATACTTCCCTCGAATGCCTTAGCTCACGAACGGATCCACCCTCGCGCCCGACATCGGGGATCCCCATCCGTGTCGTATGGACAACGCACCCACGCCGCTACCCGTCGAGCCCGTCCAGGAAGTGCTGGGCGCGCTTCCGGGTATCGTCGTCCGCTCCGCGCGATCCAGCTCGTAGAGCTTCCGCTCCATTGCCGTTGCCGCACTACGTCGACGTCCACAAATACATCGCCTTCTTTGCCTTCTTCGACTGGAGCGCGAGCGCGCGCAGCCCGTTGAGCAGTGCCTCCACCTCCTTGGGCTCCCAGTCGACCTCCTCGGTCGCAGCCATCGCTTGGCTCGTCTTCGGGAGCGCTGCGTCAGTCAACGCGGCAAGCGCTTCCACCATCGGGGCGGTAAGCTTCTGAACGAACCATGCGTAGTCGTCACCGGAGAGGATCGGTTCGCCGGGCTCCAGCCCTTCCTTTCCGGCGCCCAGCATCTCGGACAAGGAACCGAGGGGAATCAGGCCGAACCCCTTGGCGTCCACTCGCGGAAACTCCTTTGGCACACCGCGACCTGAGACTCGGCGAAGCTCGCTTTCCGGCGCGAGGAAGTAATCGGAGAGGACGCCCATGCGGGCAGGTTACGCGATCGCCGCTGGGGTAGGCCAGGCGGCTCGAGCTACCGCCTCGTCGCCGCGGGAACGCTCCGCGACGATGTCGCCGATGCGGTCTGGCACGTTCTGCTCGCCTCGCTACTTCGCGAGGCCCAGCCGGTGGAGCAGCTCCGCCGAGGCGAGCTGGTCCGCCAGGTCCTTGCTACGCCTCTCGGGAATCAGGAGAACTTCCGCCGTCGTGGCCCCCTCGCGCGCCATGCGACGGATGGCGCTTCGCCACACCTTGTAGGGGAGGTCTTCCCACCCCGTGATCTTCCGCGCATCCTCCTGGCGAACGGCCACCTGCGTCGCAGGGTCACGCCGCAACAGCTCCGACGGGATGCCGCGAAGATCGAGCTCCACGAACTCCGCGTCGCGAACGTCGAGCGCCCAGTCCACCGCAGCGTAGTACGCGCTGGCGTCCATCTGCGCATGGCTCGTGGGGTGCACGAACCACTTGCCGAATTTTCCTTTCAAGACGACGTGCTTGAAGAGGCAATTCGAAATCGAGAGGATGGCCGCGCCGCTGTCCAGGTCCTCGATCGTCGCCTCTTCCAGGATGGCGTCGAACGGCGACGTGCTCTTGTATTTGCACCTCTTCGCGACGACGTTGCGGACGACCCCGTACGGCCCCACACCGCCGCGCACGTTGCAGCCGTCGAACACGCACTGATCGAACGCCGCGTCGGCGAGAACGCCACCGCGCTTCAGCTCGAGATCCTTGAAGGTCTGCTTGACGTAGGTCTTCATGGGAACGGAAGGGCGTCGACCTGGGCTTGGGTCAACGCAGGATACGTCAGGACGACGTCGATCTTGTTGTCGCCGGTTCGTGCCTCGTGCGCCGCGACGGTTCCCGGGTTGTCCGTCGTGATGTCGTAGCGCGTGCCGTCGGCCCCCTTGTAGTCCGCGCGCGGGCCGGTCTGCACCTTGACGCTGCCGTCGAGCTCGGCATCGGCCTTGACGAGCGCGTCCAGCTCCCGTTCCACGGCGGTGCCGAAGAAGCAGCGTTTGAGGAAGGGTTTCTCCTCGGTTGCCTCGAGCTCCTTCTTCGTGAGGTGCTCCTCGAACTTCCCTTCCGGGTCCTCCATCACGTTCTTGTAGGCCTTCTTCGCGAGCTGCTTCATGCGCGCGGTCGCGCACAGTCCCAACGGATCTGTGTCCGTCGTCGGCGCCCCTTCGAAGCCGCTGAGGTTCGCGCCGCCGGCGATACCCAGCGGGTCGGGCGAGATCCACCGCGCCCGCGCCGGATCGAAGTAGCGGAAGCGCGTGTACGCGAGGCCCGTCTCGTCGTCGAAGTATTGCCCGAGGAGCCGAAACGGCGACTCGACGCGCGAGGTGCCCGCGTCGCGCCACGTCTCGGTGATGGTGCCCCACGCCGAGTGGGCCGCGCTCCAGGCTACGCGTCCATTCTCGTCGATCAGCTCCTTCGGCGTTCCAAGATGGTCGAGGACGTAGGTGAAGATCTCTCCCTGCTCTTGCTGGAGGATCGGCAGGAGCGAGCCGCGCGCGCCGTGCACGAAGACGCGCTTGCCGCGCTCGGTGTCGATCTCCTGCGCCAGGACGTCCTTGTCCCAGAGGAACGTGACCACACGCACGCGGGACGGCGTGACGCTCGGCACGCCGACGGTCGGCTCCTTCGGCACGATCTCCTTGCGCACGCGACGGGCGAACGCGTCGTACGTGTAGAGGACGCGCTCGCCGCTCGGCAGCTCCACTTCGCGAAGACGGTCGCGGCAGTCCCACCAGTATTCGGTGACCTTGCCGTCCGGGGCCGTCTCCTTCACGCGGCGGCGGCGGGCGTCGTAGGCGAGCTCGCCGTCCTCCGTTTGCTGGAGGATGTTCCCCTCGCCCACCGTCCACGGGACGGCGCGCGTCATGAGACCTTCGACGGCCGCGCTCAGCGAGCCCGCCCCATCGTAGTAGAAGACCTCGTGCGCCTTGCCGCGCTGCGCCTCGATGAGCTGGCCCAGCTCGTCGTAGCCGTAGCGCGTCTTGCCCCAGCGCGAATCGTCGACCCCGGTGACGCGCCCGTTCGCATCGTACGACCACTTGCGCTCGGACAGGACGCGCTGCGCGGCTTCGCCAGTGCGCTCCGCGGACTTGGCGATCCGGCTCTCCAGACGGTCCATCGTGTCGTAGGTGGCGGCGATGTCGGCGGCCTTGCCGGCCTGCCGGCGCACCTCGCGACCGAGCACGTCGCGCGTGATGGTCACCTTGTGCCCGTCGTGGTCGAGCCCGATCAGCGCTCCGCCGCGATCGTAGGCGTATTTCGTCGTCTCACCGGCGGGCAGTACGCGCGTGGCGCGACGCCCGCGCGTGTCGTACGTCGACGTGATCGACTGGCCGTTCTGGATCTCTTCGAGCACGCGCCCCCAGGCGTCGCGCACGAACTTCACCACGGTCTTCCCGCTGTGTTCGGCGACGACCGCCTCGAGCATCCGTCCGATCGGATCGCGCGCGAATTTGTGCGCGCCGTGCGGCGAGTCGTCCACCAGGACGTTGCCCAGCGGATCGTAGGAGAGCTCGCGCCAGGTCTCGTCCGGATACTCCATCCGGTGGAGCCGCCCCGCCTTCGAGTACTGGTACTTGATCGCGCGCTTGTCGAACGTTCGCTCTTCGACGATGCGCCCGGCGCGATCGTAGTCGTATTCGTACGTCTCGCGCTTCGGGTTGGTGATCGTTCGAATGCGCTCGAGGCCGTCGTAGGCGAACTGCCACGTCTGGCCGTCCGGCGTCGTGCTGCGGACGAGCACGCCGGTGCCCGCGTACTCCATGCGCGTTACGCGCCCCAGCGCGTCCGTCTGCTTCACGACGTTGCCCATCGCGTCGTAGGCGAACGAGACGCGCGTCCCGTCCGGCCGTTCAATCAGGACGGGCTGCCCGATCGCGTCGTATTCCACGCGCGTGGTGCGACCGAGCGCGTCGGTCTGCGTCAGGGGTCGCCCCAATGCGTCGTGGGTGTACGTCGTGGCCGCGCCGCGCGCGTCCGTCTCCTTCACCAGGTTCTGCTTCTCGTCGTACGCGTACGACCGGAGCATGCTCTCGTCCGCGTAGAGGTACGCGACGTGCCCGGCACCGTCGTAGCCGAGCTTGTAGACGAGCCCCGTCGGGCTTTGGACGAGGACCGGCTCGCCCTGCGCGTTGTACGAGAACGCCGTGGCGTGCCCCTCCGACGAAATGCGCCGCACGGCCAGGTCGCCGCGGTAGACCCAGCGCATTTCGTTGCCCGCGGGATCGCGCGCAAGCACGCGGTTGCCGCGCTCGTCGTACTCGTACTCCCACGCCTCACCGGCCCCGTTGGCCTCGGACAGCACCAGGAGATCGTCGTCGTAGGCGTACTCTTCGACGAAATCGCCGTCGGGGGTCGACTCCTTGAGGAGCGCACCTTTCTCGCTCCACGTGTAAGTTCGGACCTCTTCGTCGGCCGCGACGGTCGTACCTGCCTTGAGATCGTAAATGAGCTCGACGTCGTGCAGGTCGTCGTCGCCCCACGTGTGTACGCATAGCCCCGTCTCGTCGTCGTAGGCGTAGTGGAACGAGTGGCCGTTCTTCAAGGTCGCCTTCACCATCCGGTGAAGCGCGTCGTACGCGAAGTGGTCGGCGTGCCCGAGCGCGTTGGTCGCGCGCGCCAGCTCACCGTACCTGGTGTACGCGTACGCGACGGCTTGCTGCTCGGCCCCCTCCGTCCACGCCGCGACCCGCTGCACGTAGCCCTTCGCGTCGTACGTGAGTCGCAGCTCGCGGCCCGACGCGCGCACGGCGACGAGCCGACCCGACGCGTACGTCAGCTCGACGCGGTTGCCCCATGCGTCCGTGATCTCGCGAAGCATCGCCGGACCGCCGCGGTCGAGCGGCACGAACAGCCGCTTGATGCGCGTGTCGAGCTTCGTGATCTCGAAGCGATCGTCCTCCAGGCGTGTGATCGAGAGGCGCTCGCCTCGGTGGAGCACCGGTTGGTGCCGCTCCGGGACCGGCGGCAGGACGAGCTCCGTGCCGTCCTCGTCGCGAAGCGTGAGGTCTCCGTCGCGAACGTCGACCCACTGATGGAGAGCGTGCGTCCAGCCGCCGCGCCCGAGGGGCGAGGTCTCGTCGGAGAACGCCGACGAGTACGTGCGCTGCCACAGGACGGGGATCGGTCCGCGCAGGACGAGCTCGAGTGCCTCGTCGACCACCTGGCCCGAAACGACGTTGACCGGGTGTCCCTTCTTCTTCTGCTTCTTGCCCTTCGCCTTGCTGCGGATCTTCTTCTTCTTCGCGCCGGACATGCCCACGTCCGGCTTCTTCATCGTGGTCGGCTGGGAAGCTGCGGGGGGACCGCCGTTCGCGGCGGTACCCCGATCCATCAGCTTGTTGAGCTTCTTGTGGCTGGGCACTAGAGGACCGTGGTCTTGTTGTTGACCATCATCGTCACCAGATCGTGCAACGGGGCGGCCTGCGATGGCGCGTTCCCCGGAGCCGGCGTGACGTCGACCTTACTGCCCTCCATCATGGCCTCACCGCCGCCGACGATGACCTTGGACGCGGTGCTGGCGCCCGTCGAAGCCGTCCCCATGTAGGGGAACGGCGCGGGCACGCCCGTCGGGGTCGCCGGCGTCATCGGTGGGATATTGCTCACCGCCGGCGGCGCCACGTACATGTGACCCGTCGAGGTGGACGCGACCTCCTTGCCGCCGACGCTGGTAGCCATCAGGGCAGCTCCACGCGGGCGGACAGCATGCGAATGAGCGACGCGATGTCGAGCACGAGCTTGCGCCCCTCGAGTCGCGCGGCGCCGGTCTTGTCGAGGCGGAGCGTGCTCTTGCCGACCTGGATCTGGACTTCGTCCGTCGCGCGGAGGCGGATCGTCTTGCCCTTGAGCTCGACGCTCTCCTCCTCACCGCCCGGCAGCTCGCGTGGCGCGTGCAGCGCGCCAAGAATCTCCGGTCCGCGCGGCGTGTCGAGCAGCAGCACCTTCTGCCCCGTCTTCATGCAGGTCTCGACGAACCGAACCGACAGCCCCTTCTCGAGGTGCGCGCGCACGTGCCCGCCGGCGGCGAGCGCGACGCGGTACGAACCGCCCGATTCGAGCTCCACGGTGCCGGCGTGCATGCCCGGCCCGAGCGCCTTCTTGACCGCCACCCGACGACTCAACGGGGCTCGCTTGCTCATCGCCATCTCCTTCATGCGTACGTCTCGTCGCCGTCGTCGACCGCGCCGACGGACCCTTCGAATTTGCCTTTGATCTTCACCGCGCTCGGCGTGATTTCGACCGTGATCCCGTCGGCGGTGAGCGTGATCTTGTCGGTCGCCACGACGACGATGTCGGCCCCCTTCATGGAAGCGGCGCCGGAGATGTCGACCGTCGCGGAGGCTTGGTAGTTCTCTTCGATTTTGCTCCCGGCCTTGGCGCTGCGGGAGGCGAGGGTCTGCGACAGGTTTCCCTTCACGGTGAGGGCGTAGTCCTTCTTGGTGTTGACCTTCTTCGGGCCGCCGACCGTCTCGCTGTTCGCGCCACCCACCGAGATGGAGGCGTGGACGCCGCCCAGCGCGTTCCAGCTGCCGCCGACGAGGATCGACGAGGCGCCGGTGACACTGCGCGTCTGGTGTTCGATGGCGGTCTCCACCTTCATCGCGGCGACCGTCCGCGACAGGGTGGCGCACCCGATCGTCGAATCACCGCCGACCTTGAACGTGCGCACCGCGCCGACCGTGATCGACTCGGCGGCCGCCGTGACTTGCATGTTCGCGTCGACGTTCAGATCGCGGTTGGCGCCGACCGTGTGCGTCTGGCTGCCGAGGACGACGAGCGAGTGAACCTGCCCGACGATGAGCGTGCGGTTGACCCCGACCGAGTCCGTCTCGTTCCCTTTCACCGCCGTGACCTTGTCGTTCTCCGTCTTCTCGTTCAGATCGTACGACGCGATGACCTCGAACTTCTCGGCGCCGCCCGAGTCCGTGGTCATGATGAGGTTCTTCGTTCCGCCGCCCGGCGTCGTGAGCGAGCCGAAGGCGCTCTGCGTCTTGTTCCCCGGTTGCCCCTGGGGAGGCGGCGCGGCGCCGTTCGACATGCGGCCGAGCACGAACGGAGCGTCCGCCGACGCGCCGCAGAACCCGAGGAGCACCTCCCAGCCAACGCGCGGAAGCATGAAGCCACCCGACGTCGGCGGCTGCAGGGTGCGGACCCACGTCGAGCTCTTGTCGTCTTTTTTGCCGAGCCGGTCCCACCGCAGCTGCGCTTTGACCCGCGCGTGCTCGTCGGTGTGGAGATCCTGGGAGGGCGGGCCCGTCGTCGTCGCGTTCTGCACGCCGTCGAGCTGCGGGCGCGGCAGGCGTGCTGGGCGATAGGGCGTCTTCTTCGGGGTCGCGACGAAGTGTGCGGAGTAGCGCTGCTCGGCCGCGTCGGTGTCGAGATCGCGGCCGTCATGGGTCACCTCGAGGACCAGCCATTCCCCGCTTACGCCGGCCAAATCGCCTTCGAGCGTCACCGTCCTGCCGGCGGCAAGCTCGCGCGAGGTCGTGGTGCCCGTGAGAACACGCTCGCGCGCGCGACGCTCTTCGAGGCGGAGCTTCGCGACGGTGCGCCCCTCGGCGGGATCGGCGAAGCCGCCGGGATACTGGTACTCCTCGATGTCGCCGTCCTGCCCGGCGTGCGCCTTGAGCTCGACCTGCGGCGTCTTGAAGTTGTAGTCGCGCAGCGAGACCTTGTCGGGCACGACGTTCTTGACGATCTCGGCCTCGTGGACCGAACGGGTCGTCGCCATTCCGCCCGATTCGAGCACCGGCAGGCTGCCCTCGATCTTTGGGTAGCCGTCGGCGTGATCGGTCGCGACGACGACGTCCTTGTCCGTCGGCGAAACGTACCAGCTGATTCCCTCGTCGGCGAGGATGCGCGAGACGAACGCCAGGTCGCTCTCGAACGCTTGCACGCACTGCGACCGCGACGTGAGGGTGCGCTGGACGTTCGACTTCAGGGTCACGCCGTGCTCGCCGAGGATCGACGTCGCGATCGCGATCACGTCCTTGTCGACGAACACCTTGTGATCGATGGTGTCGGCCAGGAGGGCCACGCGGGGGACGATCGCGATCTCGTAGTGGTCCTCGGTGCGCGAGACTTCGTCGACGAGCCCTTCGATCGTCCGCGTCCCGGTCTCCTCGGGCCACGTGAGGCGCGCCGGCTTCGTGATGAGGTCGTCCAGATGGAGCTCGGCGTGCGCCATGCCCTGGAGGGGGACCGCCGTGACCACGAAGCGGAACGGCGCGTGGAGCATCTCCCTCCCGCGCACGCGCGCGATGCGCCACTGGACGTCGTCGGTCCCCGTGATTTCCAGTGCAAAGAGCGGAGCGTCGGTCATTCGATCTTCGTCTCCCCCTGGCGCTTGATCGTTCCCTTGAGCTTGGTCGTGCCCTTCGTCGCCTTCAGCGTCCCCCCTTTGAGCTCGAGCGCGCCCGCGTTGAGCGCCCCCGAGACGTCGAACGTGATCGTGCTCGCGCTGAAGACGAGCGGTCCGCTGGCGGTGGCGCTCAGGCTCGCGGCCTCGACCTTCGAGGCGCCCTTCACGTCCATCACGAGCTTCTGCGCGGCCTTGTCGCTCGTCGCGCCGGCCGTGACCGACTTGGCGCCGGTGACGCCCTCGGTGTACTTGCCGGCGAGGATGATGCGGGCGCCGGAGACGTTCTCGCTTCGCGCGGCGGCGACGTTCTCGCCGCTGCCCAGACCGCCGGCGGTGTTCATCGAGCCGCCGACCATCTGCGTGAAGGCGCCTTGCACCTTCGTGTTCGCCTGATTGCACTCGAGAGCGTGTATCGCCCCGATCGTCTCGGTGTACGAGCTGTCGGAGACTACCGTGAGGTTTCCCGTGACGTGGATGTTCTCCATCGCGGCAATCGTCTCGGTGCGCGCCCCCTTCACCGCCACGACGTGCTCGGTACCGATGTTGACCTTCTGCGCCGCCCCGACGAGGTGCTTGTGCGAGCCCTTGACGCCGAGCGAGTGCGAGAGGCCCACGTCGTAGGTCTCGTTGTTGCCGATCTGCTCCTTCGAGTTGCCCCCGACCATCACGGTCTGGTCCTTGCTCGCGTGGATGAAGAGCTCCTGCTTGCCGGCGGAGTCGTCCATCCGGATCTCGTTCGTGCTGCCGCCCCCGGGCGACGTGGCCGATTGGAGGGTGGTCTTCATCGCCGCCGCGGGCAGACCGTAGGGGACGACCGCGGTCGCGTTGTACATGCGCCCGAAGACGACCGGCAGATCGGGGCTCCCGTACATGTACGCGACCGTCACTTCCCAGCCCACGCGCGGGAGGAGCATCGAGCCGCCGACGCCCATCTGCAGGCACCGCACCCATGCCGAGGAGCGATCGTCGCCGATCCCCGAGCGATCCCACATCCAGCGAATCTTCACGCGTCCCAGGTCGTCGACGTGGATCTCTTCGCCGGCCGGACCCGTCGTGACCGCGGGCTCGAGCTCGGCGACGCGCGGGGCGCTGCGCGGAATCGCGGGGCGGTAGGTGCGATCCTTGGCGGGCACCATGGTCACGCGGTTGCCGTACGGGCGCGGCTGTTCATCCTGCGGCGTGGGCTTGCGGTAGTCGTGGTCGATCGAGACGACGATGAACTTGCCGTTCCCTTCGTCGTCCATCGCTCCCTCGACCTCGACGACGAAGCCGGGCTGCAGGCGCGAGCAGTCCCCGGTGCCGACGAGTCGCTGCGTGTCGCGCCGGAGTTGTTCGAGGCGCGCCTTCGCGCGCCGCGTCGCGGCCTCGTTCGTGAGCACGCACGCCGGAAACTCGAAGACCTCGAGCCCGCCCTTTCCCGCCTTGCCCTCGATGGGCATCTTCGGCTGGCGCACGTCGAAGTCGCGCACGTGCGTCGCGTCGCTGGCCATCTCGACGGACCACTCGAGCTCATCGAACCCTGCGACGGACTCCATGCCACCCACCGCACGGAAGGGCACCGGGCCTCCCTCGATGCCGTCGTGCGAGCCCGGATCGTCACCGAGGACGAGGATGGGGCCGTCGTCGCCCGCGTCGAACCAGTAGGCGATCCCCTCGTCCGCCAGGAGCCGCTCGATGAACGCCCACTCGGTCTCCCGGTACTGAACGCACTGCACGCGCTTCATGTAGGTACCCGAGAGGCGCCACTTGAGCGTCAGCCGCGAGTTCCGGGCGATCTCCGTGACGATCTCCTGCGTCGTTTTGTCGACGAACACCTTGTACCCCTCGCGCTGCGCGAAGAGCCATCCCGGCGGCGCGAGCGAGAGGAGGTAGCGGTGCCCCTCCTGTTGCTTGCCCTGGTGCAGGACGCGGGACACCACGAGCTGGACGCCGCGCTCGCTGCCGTCGATCTCGTCGACGAAGCGGATCGTCGCCGCTTTCCGGGCGAGCTGCGCTTCGTCGATCGGGTCCTCCAGGAGGATCTCCACCGACCACGGCGTGAGCGAGCTCATCGCCTCGCGCGCGGTCAGCGCCACGACATCGACGATGCCGAGGGGGCCCGCTTCAAGGGTCACTGCGTGCGGCAAGGTCCCTCCATCTCCGGTCTTTCAACGTAACCTCGCTCCGGGGTCCACCAAGTCGTCCATTTGGACGACAAGCGAAGGCGGCACGCCGGGCCTACGACAAGGGGGATGATATGGCATCATGCGGCTCCAATGACATGCCAGAGTGAGCTTGCCTGATGGGCCTCGAGCTGCTCTTTCGCGACGACTCGATTCACCTCTCGTGCCTGGGCATGTCCGGGCGCGAGCGGCTCGGCGAAGCCGCGACATTCGACGTCGTCGCCGCGAGCCTCGAGCCGGTGGACACCAAGAAGCTGGTCGGCGGTCCGTGCCTCCTGCGGCTATTCAACTCGTTCGGCAGCCGTGTGATCGCTGGCGTCGTGTGGTCGGCGACGACCACGCTGACGTCGCAGCCGGGGGCCCAGAGAAAGTACCGACTGAGGATCCGGTCGGCCGTCGCGGCTCTCGAGCTCCGGCGCCGCACGTTCGTCTTCCAGAAGATGACCGTGCCGGACATCGTCAAGAAGGTGCTCCTCGCCAACGGGTACGCCGCCGACCAGCTCGTCGTGAACGTGACGGGCGCCCACGCGCCGCGTCGCTACGTGGTGCAGTACGACGAGACCGACGCCGCGTTCATCCGCCGCATGTGCGAAGAAGAGGGGCTCTACTTCCGCAGCGAGTCGGGTGCACACGCCGAGCAGTTCGTGCTCGAGGACACATCGCCCAGCGCGACCGCGGCACTCCACGAGCCGCTCCTGGTCGTCACGCGCGACGCGCTCCGGACACAGGTGATGGCGTGGGACGTGCGCGAGTCACGCAAGCGCAGACCCGGGAAAATCACGCTCCGCGCGTACGATCCGGTCAAACCCGCGCTCGCCCTCGAAGGGGTATCGAAGGGTGGCACGCCGGTCGAGCAAGAGGTCGAGATCTACCGCGGCGCCGCCCGCTTCGAAACGCCGGACGAGGGCAAGCGCGTCGCCAAGACTCGCCTCGAGTCCGAGCGGGCGACGGCGACCACGAGCGCATTCGCGACGAACACTCTGATGCTCTTCGCGGGGGCGAAGGTCGCGCTCGAATCGGACGGCGCCTTCGCCGGCGCCATCAAGCCGAGCGGAAATTCCTTCGTGTTCGGTATCGACCACGGTTGGACTGCAAAAGAAGACCTCCACACGACCCTTATCCATGCGATCCCGCTGGATGTGCCCTACCGCCTTCCCATGGTGACTCCACGGCCGCGAGCGCTGGGGGTGCATACGGCGATCGTGACGGGCCCCACCGGGGAGGAGATCCACACCGACGAGCACGGGCGAGTCTTCGTCCATTTCCCCTGGGACCGCGAAGGCCCGATCGACCAAAATAGCAGCCTCCCCGTTCGCGTCATGCAGCAGAGCATGCCGGGCTCCATGATCATCCCGCGCATCGGCTGGGAGGTGTGGGTCATGTTCGAGGACGGCGATCCCGATCGGCCGTACGTCATCGGGCGCACGTACAACGCGTCGCAGCCTCCGCCGGTCAGCCTGCCGCAGAACAAGACGATGACGGCGCTCACGACGTACAGCTCGCCGGGAGGGCAGGCCAAAAACTCGATCACCTACGACGACGCGTCGGGTCGTCAGCACGTCACGTTCACCGCGGCGAAGGACAAATTCGTCACCGTCGCCCACGACGCGCACGTGCAGACGCTGAAGGTGGATAACCACACGATCACCGGCAACCTCACTCGATCGGTGGGCGCCGAGGAGTCCGTGACGGTCAAGCAGGCCTACCTCGCACAGATGGCGTCGCAATCCGCGACCGTAGGCGCCTCGCAGCACGTCTGGGTGAAGGGCAACTTCATGAACAGCGTGAAGAGCGAGACGATCGCGATCGGCGCCGCGCTCCTCGAGCAGGTCGGCAACCCGGTAACGGGCGCGACGAACCTGGCGACGTCCGCGGCCCTCACCGGTGCGGGATTCATCCCGAAGGTCGGCCCCTACCTCGCTGCGGCGGGCGGCCTGGGTCTCGGCGCGTACCAGGGCTACAAGGCCGGCGGCTTGAAGGGCGCCGCGCAAGGCCTCGGCATGGGCGCGGCCGGAATGGCGGCGGGGATGGTGCCCGGCGGCGACGCGATCTTCGCGAGCATCCAGGACGCGACGACACCGGCGCCCTGGAAAGAGAAGAGTCAGGACGCCGGCGCACAAGAAGCCGGCGGCGGAGCGGGCGGCGACAAGGCGGACGCGAGCGCGGCGCAGGGGCCCGGTCCGGGCCACCGAAACCAGATCGTCAAAGGGACGATGACCGAGACCATCGGCGGATCGTATTCGGTGCTCACGCCGGGCTCGATCGGCTGGAAGACCACCGGCGCCTCGACGATCGCCGTCGGCGGAAGCCATCTGACGAAGACGAAGAGCTTCGTGCAGAATATCCGCGGCATCTCCACCGAAACACTCGGCGCGCAGCACATCAAGAGCGACGCCAACCTCGCGCGCGTCGTGACGGGGAGCGCCACCACGACGATCGCCGGCGCGCTCAAGACCACGTCCGACGGCCCGCATCACGTCAAGGTGTCCGACAAGCTCACGATCACCATCGGCGGGGCGCTCAAGATGGAGGGCGCCGTGATCGCGTTCGTCTGCGGAAGCTCGAAGGTGGCCGCCTCCGACAGCGGCGTGCTCGTCGAGGCGAGCGAGATCACGATCACCGACGACTCCAAGCAGTCCTCCAAGACGACGCACCCATGACGCTGGCGATCTGCGGGCTCGGGCTGGTCACGCCGTTCGGCACGACGCCGGCCGAGCACGTCTTCTACCTCCGCGCCGGCGTGCCTGCCCCGCCCGCCTCCCCGTTCGAGACCAAGGACGGCGACCGCGTCGACGCGAGCTTTTGCCGCTTCCTCGGCGCCGCCGCGCCCATCGAGGAGCGCCTCCTCCAGCTCGGCGCGCGGGCGCTCGCGAGCGCGATGGCGCCGCTCGCCGCGTGGGTCAAGCCGAGCGAGACGCGGGTGATGCTGTGCACCAGCCGGCCGCGACCCGGCCTCGATGTGCACGCGGCCGCGCGGCTGGAGAAGCACCTCGCGTCGGTAGGCGACGTGCGCAAGTGGTTCGGCGACGCGGGGGCGTTCGCGGCGCTTCGGGAGGTGCCGGGGTTGATCACGCCGGACGTACGCGTGGTCGTCCTCGTCGCGGCCGATTCGTTCATCGAGCCGCGCACCCTCGAGGATCGCGTCCGGTTTCCCCCGAGCTACTGGAACATGGACGGTCCGGAGGCCTCCGAGGGGGCCGCCGCGATGGTGCTCATGGATCCGTACCAGGCGCGGCGACAGAGCTGCCCCATCCTCGGCACGTTCGAGGCGGCGGCGATCGCGGCGGGGGCCGCGCACGACGACAACGACGAGCCAGTCGACGGCGCGCCGATGGTCGCGGCGCTTCGCCAGCTGCCCGACAAGCCGCGCGTGCGCTCCTCGTTCGGTCCGTGGCGTGTGGACCTGCTCCGGCGCGACGAGTGGCACCTCGCCAGCGCGCGCATGCATGACCGGTTCTACGCCGAGAGCGAGTTCCACTGCCTCGAGTCGGCCACGGGCCGGCTCGGGGCCGCGTCGGGCCTCGCCAACGCGGTCTACGGCGTCACGATGCTGAAGCATGGGGCGACCGACGTGCTCGACGCGGCAGCGTCGCCGTGCCTTGCGTGGGCGCTGTCGCCGGAGGGCACGCGCGGCGTCGCGATGCTGACGGGAGGCCGCGCGTGACCGAATCGAAGTCGCTGGACGCGCTCGCCGCGCGCCTGCCGCGCGTCGCGCCGTTCAACGCGTCGCGCGAGCGGCCGACCCTGCTGACGCCCGCGCGCGCGCCGTTCGACGGGAACTTCCCGGAGCCCCCCGCTCCGCCTGCGGAAGCCGAGGCGGCGGCCGACGACGCGAACGACGCGCCGCTCCCACCCCTCGATCTCGGCCGCAAGAAGAAGAAGCCGCCCAAGGACGGACCGTTCATCGTGCGCAGCGGCCCGGGCGCGCCGGAGCCCGAAGAGACGATGCGCGCGGAGATCGTCGCTGCGTGCGCCGACACGACGGGCATGCTCGCGCGCCACCGTGCCGAGCGGCCGATGCACGAGCTCGCGAAGAACGAGGCCGAGCTGCTGACCCAGATCGACGCGTTCGCCACCTCCGGCGGCGACTGCGTGCGCTCGCTCGTCCTCTGGTGGCGGGACAACACCGACGATCCGTGGAAGGCGTGGGCCACGGTCTTCGCGCTGGCCAGCCTCGACGGGATCGACGTGCTCCAGACGGTCGCGCGCGAGATCGCGCTGCTGGAACCCGACGCGACCGAGCACATTGCCCCGATCGCCGAGGCGCTGGTGGTCTCCCCGCACCCGCACGTGCCGGATCTCGCGCGCGATCTTCTCGCGGCGGAGAGCCCGATTGCGCGCGCGATCGCGATCGATTTCCTCGGCCGGCGAGGCGCGCTCGCCGTGGAGCAGCTGCGGCCGCACCTGGAGGACCCGCACCTCGCGGTGGTCGCGGCCGCCGTGCGCGCGCACGCCACCGTGCCGCCGGCGATCGGCGTCCCGATCCTCTTCAAGTACCTCGCGCACAAGGACCCGACGGTGGCATGGCCGGCGGCGCGGCAGCTCCTCGTGTGGGGGCGACCGGAGCCGTGCTTCGAGGTGCGCGCCGGTCGCGGCGAGAACCTGGCGCAACACGCGCTCGAGGTCCTCGTCTACGCCGGTGACTCGTCCGATCTCGAGCTCTTCGAGCGCATCCTCGCGCGCGCGCCCGCGTCCGCCTCGCAGCTCTCCGCGCTCTCGCGCTTCGGCGCGCCGAGCGCATGGGCGTTTCTCCTGCACCACCTCGCCAACGAGGAGCTCGAAGAGGCCGCGGTGCGCGCGCTGACGACGCTCTTCGGCGAACGCGTGCCCCTGCCCGATCGGAAGAAGCCGGCCGCGTGGCGGAGCGCGATCGCACAGGCCAAGCTCGATCCGAACGTCCGCTACCGCCACGGCGAGCCCTGGCGGCCACGCGCCGTCGCTGCCGAGTGCGTGCGTGGGAATTTTCCGCGCGCGGAGATGCGCGTTCGCCTCGACGAGCTGATGGTCCGCTCCGGCATGCGCCCGGAGGTGGACCTGGCGCGATGGGCCCCAGAGACCTGGGGCGGCATCAAGCTGGCCGCGCAGGTCTTCGAGAAGGCCGACGGCGTGTACCCGCCCGGAACGTGGACGTCCCGCGCACGTTGACGCGCGAGGCCGCTTTCAGGGTGCGGGAGCGCCGCGCTCGCTGCGCTCGTCCAGCTCGATCTTCCGCGTCGTCGGATCCCACAGGACGGTGATCGCCAGCCGAACGGCAATGGCGTTCTGCGATTGCGGGTAGAGCGGCTCGGCCACCGTCGACACGAACGAGAACGCCGGCTGCACGAGGGGCGTCATCAGCCGCAGGCTCGGCGAGATGGCGAAGAACGCGCGCGCGTTGTCCTGCGCCTGGCCCTCGATGAAGTAGAGCTCGAACGCCTCGAGCCCCAGACCGAAGAGATTGCCGACCTTGTAGCCGACGTAGAGCGCCGTGATCGCCGAGAGCGAGCTCCGGGTCGCGCTGCCGCGGACGAACGACCAGTCGAGCCCCTCGCGGAACTGCACGACGAAGCGCCCGTCGAGGAGGCGCACGTCGATGAAGGGGCGCGCGGTGAGGGCGTCGCGCTCGAAGAACTGGAAGTCCCAGGGTCTCACCGCGGCGCCCGCCGCCGCCACGCGCGCGGCGGGGCTCTCCTGGTCGAACCGGGCGACGGGGATCATGAGGCCGAGGCCACCGCCGAACGCGAGGCCCGTTCGCGTCGCCCACACCGTCCGCCCGTACGCCTCGAGGTTGCCGCCGACGAGCTTCGCCGCGCCGCCGCGCGCGGGATCGGCGCCGAGGGTGCTCTCGTAGGTCGTCCCGACGAACCAGCGCCGGGCGCTCACCGGGACCTCGACGTTGAGGCGCTGGACGAACTCGGCCGCCCCCTTCGTCCACCCCGGGCCGGCCTCCGCCTTCGGGTAAACGGCGCCGACCGTCGACTCGAAGGTCGCCTCGATGTCCCGGTGGGTCAGCTCCGGGAGGGTCGGCGGGCGCGGCGCTTCCGGGAGATCGTAGGGATCCTCGAAAGGGGTGGCGCCGTACGCGGGAGCCGCGACCACGAGCGAGGCCCATGCCGCCAGGACTGCGCGGAGGCGCATGGGGTGGACATACCCGAAATTGGCCCGCTTTTGTTGACCCGTGTTACCCGCAGAGAGGTGAACGGTAGCGAAGCCCTGAACCTCGAAGAAAGCGGGTTTTCCGCATCCTTGGCCGAGCGCGTCACCGTGCTGCGCCGCGCCATTCACGCGCTTCGCGAGACCGGCGGCGCGCCGGCGATGCGCGCGCGGGTCCAGCGGCGGCTCCACTCGCTGGGCGCCGCAGCCCGAACCGTGGGGTTCTTCCGGATGGCCATTCGCCTCTGCGACGCCCAGAGCGTGCTCGAGGCGACCTGTGACGTGACGGGCGCGGATCTGGCGGCCCTCGACGGCCTGCTCGACGAGCTCCCCCTCCTCATGACCAAAGAGGACCTGCCCCCGCTGGGTCTGCCGCGGCTCGACGGCACCCAGCCGATCACCGTCTGCGTGCTCGGCGATGGCGCGCTGGAAGACCTCCTGCGCCCCTGCCAGGGGGCCGCGACCGGGTTCGCGTCAGCGCGCTTCGACGATCCGAGCGAGGTGTGGGCCAACCTCCACCCGGTCGTGCCCGATGTCTTCGTCGTCGACGTCGACGTGCCCGGGGCGCGCGCGTTCGTCGCCGCGATCATCGACGATCTGCGCACCGAGCTCGTGCCCATCGTAGCGATCGGCCGCTTCGACACGCGCGACGAGGTCGCCCACTACGTGGCGCTCGGCGTCACGCGCACTTTCACGAAGCCGGCGCAAGGCGCGCCGCTGCGCGCCGCGTGCATCGACGCCGTCGAGCAGCGACGCGGGCACACGATCCGCGTGGAATTGAGCGGCTCAACGCTGCCCCCGCCGCCCGTTCGCCGCGCGCCCGAGCCCATCGCGACCGCCGTCCCCACGGGGCCGTCCGCGCCGTTGACGCTGCTGACCTCGTTCGTGGGCCGCCGCGTGGTCGTCGGCGACGACGATCCGGTCGTCGTGTGGTTCCTTGCCGATCACTTCCGGAAGATGGGCTGCCACGTCGACGAGGCCTTGAGCGGCCAGGCGACCCTCGCGCGCGCTCTCGACGTCGAGCGCGAGGTGCCCGATCTGGTCTTTGCCGACCTCGCGATGCGCGACCTCGACGGCGACGCCCTCGTGCGCGCGCTGCGCGCGGATCCGGCGACGCGTGACGTGCCGGTCGTTCTGCAGTCGTGGAAACAGGAGCGCCTCGACGAAGCGCGCGCCGCCGGCGTCGACGCCGCCGTGCTCGGCAAGGGCGCGACGCCCGAAGAGCACGCGGCCAAGGCGGTCGAGATGCTCGGGCCGCACGCCCACCTCCGCCAGCGGCTCCGCGCCGGCGGCTCGCTGCACGGCACGCTCGACAAGGTCAGCGTCCTGCGCCTCTTGACCATCTCGCAGGAGACGCCCCGAACGCTGAAGATCACGGTGAAGGACGAGACGTTCGTCCACACGCTGACGGTCATGGCCGGCGCGCTACGCAAGGTCACGCGAACCGCGCCGGGCGGCCGCACGGTCGAAGGGGCCCGGGCGATCGCCACGGCGCTCGGCGTCGCGCGCGGCACGTTCACGATCGAAGCCGCGCCCGCGATCGACGCGGGCCCTTGCGGCATCGCCTTCGTCACCGACGCGGTGCGCGCCGGTCGCGCGCTGGCCGACGCGGTCCGCGGCGCCCACCTCGCGAACGTCGCCGAGATCCGCTTCGACGAGGACATCCACCACGCCGCGGCGCTCCTCGACGGGCCCGACGAGGAGCTCGCAAGGAGGCTGGCGGCCGGCGAATCGCCGCGCGCGCTGCTCCGCGACCGCGAGTGCGACGCGGGCCAGCTCGAGTCGGTGCTGGTCACGCTCTGCCGCCAGGGCTTCGTCACCGCGGTCCGCGAGGAGAGCCCGCTGCTCGCGGCTGGCCCTGCCCCCCGCCCTGTCCTGCTTGCGCCCGCGCCGGCGCCCGAGCCGACGCCGCCTCCGGCGCCGGTGCTCGAGACGACGCTGCCGCTCCTGCTCCAGCGCCAGCGCGCGATCCTGCTCGCGCCGGCCCCGATCGTCGTCGACATCCCCCTCCCCGCGCCCGTTCCGATGCGGGCGCCGGCACCGCCGCCGGTTCCCGTGCGCATGCACGTCCCCATCGCCGCCCCGATGCCGGCCCCCCCGCCCATCGCCGCGCCGCCGGCGCCCGAGCAGCTCCCCGAAGTCACCGACGTCGACCAGACCCGGTACGCGGCGCTGCCCGAGCCATCCATCTCGGTCCCCATCACCTTCGAAGATCCCCAGTATTCCCGGCCGATCGCCCGCCTCGAGGCGCCGCCGCCCGCGCTGTCGCCCGCTCCGCCGTCTGCGCTGTCGCCCGCTCCGCCGCCCGCCCCGCAGGCGTCGCTCTCCGCCCCGATCGCGCCCCGTGTGCCCTTCACGCTCTCGCCGCCGCCGGGCTTCGCCGGCCCGACGATGCTCTCGTTGCCGCTGGCGTTCCAGGAGCGCGCGCCGCGGACGCACGAGGCGTTCGACGTCCCTCTCCCGTTCGTCCACCACCATCACCGCGACGGCGACTCCCCGCCGCCGCCCACGAGCGTCACCGCGCCGCCGCCAGGCCCTGGGCGCCGTCGCTGGCAGCGCGCGGCGATCGTGAGCGCGGTCGCCGGCGTGGCGGTCTTCGCAGGCGCCGCCGTGCGCTGGACCGCGGCCGCGATCCCCCACCGCAGCGCCGCCTCCGAGGCGAAGGCCGTCCGGCCCGCGACGTTGCCGCCCCAGGGCCTCCTCGAGGTGTCCGCCGCCGACGGGATGGCCATCCAGGTCGACGGCACCCCGCGCGGCGTGGGCCCGAAGCTCAGCGTGACCCTCTCGGAGGGCATGCACGAAGTCCGAACGGACGGCCCCAACGCCAAGACCCGTCTCGTCGAGATCGCGCGCGGCAAGGTCACCCACGTGGACCTCGCCTGGAAGCCCGCGCCCGTCCCGCCGACGCGCTGATCGCCTCGTTTCCGCCTCCCCACGAGCGCGCGCCCGCATGGTAGCGTTCGAATCATGAGCGACGCTGGAGAATGGCTGCTGGTCGGTCTGGACGAGAAGATTGCGCGCCGCCAGGGCGTGCCCGCCAAGATCCCCGTTCCCAAGCCCGAGTTCGAGGGGATGGCCGAGAAGGGTCTCCAGCCCGAGCTGCTCAAGAAGTGGATCACGGGGTTCCTCGCCATCGCGCCGCCGCAGTGGCGCGCCGAGAACGCCGATCTCGCGAAGAGCTTCGATCGCTACCTGAGCAAGGTGGACCTCTGGGCCAAGGCGCAGGGCGCGTTCGCGAAGGAGGACTTCAAGACCGCGATCTCGACCTTGAAGCTCATCACCAACCTCGACCCCGACGACCACGCCGCGAAGATGAACCTCGGCTCGACGCTCGCGTCGACGGGCGACAACGTCGGCGCGCTGAAGCTCCTCGAGGCGATCCGCCCGACGTTCGAGGGCGAGGCCGACTACCACTCGACGCTCGGCCAGCTCCACGCCGCGACGGGCAACCGCGACGCCGCCGTCGACGAGCTCGTGCTCTCGCTCGAGGCGAAGCCCGACCACCAAGCGTCGATGGATATGCTGAAGCAGCTCGGCGTCCTCATCGCGATCTACGAGAACCCGAAGGACGCGTCGTCCCTGACCTACGTTCGCGCCGACTCCCTCGTCGAGTACCTGGCGAGCGTGTGGGATCAGGAGAAGCGCGAGCCCAAGTACTTCCTGGACCAGGCCGCCTACCACGCGAGCGAGGGGCGCCACGACGTCGCGCTCGCCGCGTCGGAGCGCGCCCGGGCCGCGAGCGACGCGCCGCACGAGCAGGCCGAAGCCGCCAAGGTGCAGGCCCTCCGCGCGCTCGGCCGCGGCGACGACGCCCTGGCCGAAGCCAGGGGCTTCGTGGAGCGGCACCCGACGTCGTGCGTCGCGCACGTGGAGCTCGCGCAGGTGCTGCGTGAAAAGGGCGACGAGCCCGGCGCAAAGGCGGCGATCGACAAGGCCCTCGAGCTCGATCCGAGCAACCTCATGGCCCTCGACCTCGCGTTCTGGCCTACGGGCAAGGACCGCGAGGACATCGCGGAGGTCCAGAAATGCATCCCAGCGCTCTTCGCGTTCGCGAACGCGCACGGCGAGGACGCCGGTCCGTGGCGCTCGTTGGCGCGCGCGAAGCTCGCGGTGACTTCGCTCGACGAGGCCTTCGAGCTCTACCGGATGGCGCTCGTCCTCACGCCCGAGGACGACGATCTGCGCGCCGAGTTTTGGACCGAGCTCGGCCGTCAGACGAAGTACGACGAGATCCTGGCCGACGCCGCCAAGGTCCCGGACATGCCCCGCCGCGACTGGAAGCTGCGCTGGAACGAGGCCGAGGCGCTCGCCCGCGGCGGCAAGAAGATGGAGGCACGCGCCGCCTTCTCGCAAATCCAGCAGGATCCGACCCTGCACGTGGACGTCCGAAAACGGGCAAAGCGGGCCGCCGCCGCGGTCAACTGACCGAAGCGCGAAATACCACGTAAGTATTTGTGGTTACGCGGGTAGCGGGCTCCCCTGGGATCCCGCTACCCGCGGCCGTCCAGACCGGTATTCTCCAAAGGCGGGGACCGTTGGGGGGAAGTCCTAGCAAGTGGGAGTATGAAAGAAGAGGAATGTCGCGCGCTCTCTCCCTCTCCTCGTGCGAGTCCTTCAGCCCCGCGCTGCTGCGCTCTGAGCCTGCCGCGCTCGCTGCTTGGATACGCTTCAAGCTGGCCAAGTGGCTCATCTCCGCCCCGCTGAAGAAGTCGGGCTGGGTCTACGGCGAATCCGGCTCCCCGGCGGCCCATGGCTCGGTTCACGTGGGTGGGGGCGACGGCGGCAAGATCCACCTGCACCGTGAGGACCAGAAGATCGAGCTCGTCTACCATTTCCCCGGCAACGGGTTCGAGCTCGGGATGGCCATCCCCCACACGATGATGCAGCAGCTGCCGTGCCCGAAGGGCTCCACCCAGCTCTGGCTCAACGAGGGGGAGGACGTGACGGGCGACGGGCACCAGGAGAAGCTCGACCCCCTCGGCATCACCCGATGCTGCGTGCTCCTCGATTTCACGCGGATGCTCGACGCGAACGTCAACCAGCGCGCGTCCGGCACGGCCGGCTGTGCGGTCCTCTTCGGCGTGCGGCCGGGGCTGGCGGCCGACCTCTCGCGCCTCGCGATGTACTCGCGCCGCCTGTCGAACATCGTCGCGAGCCCGATCTCGCGCAGCGTCACGTACGTCCCCGGCCTGCGCTCGGAGTGGACCCCGATGAACCGCGCCATCGACGGCGGCGGCATCGACACGCGCGCCATCAAGGAGGACGTCGAGCTCATCTTCAGCCAGTACGGCTTCCGCTCCGTCATCTTCTTCGCCAACGTGCAGGGCACGGCGCACTCCCGCTCGGTCGCGTACGTGGGTCGCATCTCCAACCCGGTCGAAGACGATCGCGGCGCCCTCCCCGATCCCCAGCAGGTCAAGAATCTCCTCAAGTTCGGCCTCGAGCAGGTCGGCAAGAGCAAAAAAGAGATCGAGCAGAACCTCGCCGGCAAGGCCGAGGAGTTCCTCGACGGCAAGATCAAGAACGAGAACCTCAAGAAGGTCGTCGATTTCGGGCTGGAGCACGTCGGAAGCAACAAGAAGGAGATGGGGAAGGACCTCATCAACCAGGTCGCCGGCAGCTACAAAGACAAGATCGACGGCATGGTCAGCAATCCCATCGCCAAGAAGATCGTCGACTTCGGGATCGACCACGCCGGCGAGAACCTGAACGAGCTGAAGACCTCCGCGGTCGAGGCGGTGCTCGTCGCGAACAAGGACTTGATCAGGAACGCGAACTTCCCCTCCGTGGCCGTCGCCGCCATCGCGATCGCCGGGAACAAGCAGGTGCGCAGTCTGGCCGGCCAGGCGATCCAGCTGCCCGACATCGCTCGCACCATCTTCGACGAAGCCGGCAACCGCCTCGGGCTGCCCACCAACGCGACGAGCTTCCTCAAGGACAACGCCGCGGCCGTCATGCGCGGGGATTGGGAGACGATCGCGATTGGCGCGGTGTCCAACAAGCTCGGCGGCGGCACGCTCGGCAACCAGGCCGCGGCGATCGCGCTCGAGAAGATCACCGGCCAACCGGTCACGAGCGCGTCGCTCCAGCAGCTCGGAGCGCAGGGGCTCATCAGGCTGCTCGACAAGTCCCCGGTCGTGGCGAGCGGCAAGGCGGGCGAGGCCGCGGTCACCGCGGCGTCGGCGTCCGGTGTCACCGTCGCGACCGCCGCGGGGTCGCAACAGGTCTCCCACGAAGAGTTCGGAGGGGCGTACGATACGGTTGCATCGCCTGGGCTCGAGTGATGCCCAGCGTTCACCCACCCTCCATGACGACGACGACCGACATCGCTGGGAAGCTCGCCGCCGCCAAGGCCGGCTCGACGGTGGTGCTGCCCGCGGGCCGCCACGTCATCAAGAAGCCGCTCGTGCTCACCCGGTCGGTCCGTGTGCGCGGCGCGGACGACGGGAGCACCGTGCTCGACGGCGAGGGCGCGAGCACGCTCTTCATGCTCCTCGGCAACGGAAACACCTTCACGTTCGAGACCCTGACGCTGCAGGCCGGCGCTGGACGCCAGGGCGGCGCCATCTCGGCCCCCAACCGCAACTCCGTGTCGTTCGAGGGTTGCCGCTTCGCCGACAACAAGAGCGAGGTCGGCGGCGGCGCCGCGGTGCTCTACCACGCGCGCGGCGTGTTCCGGCGGTGCGTCTTCGAGCGCAATGGGTCCATGTGCGGCGGCGCGCTCGGCGTCGGCAAGGACTGCGATCTCACGCTCGATCGATGCGTCTTCGTGGGGAACACCGCCGAGGCGGGCGGCGCGATCTTCATCGACGACACCGCCGCGCTCGAGATCCGGAGCTGCACCTTCGTCCGTAACGTCGCGACCCGCCCGGAGTGCGGCAACGCCCTCTACGTCTTCGGCACGAGCGACGTGGGACCGAGCGCGTTCATCGCCAACGCCTTGTTCGCCGAGGACAGCGCCATCTCGGGCGATGCCGGCGGCGGGATGGTCTTTCTGACCCACTCGGTGGTCCCGCGCGATCTCTTTCCGCGCAAGGGCTTCAAGGACGTCGGGAAGAACACGCCGGGGCCCGTCGAGATGGTCGACCTCGGCGGAGGGGCGTGGGCGCTCTCCAAGACGAGCCCCGCCGCTGGAACGGCGGATCCCGGCCGGATCGAACCTGGCGCGGTCGACATCTGTGGTTCACCGTTGATCAAGGCGGGGCTCGCAAGCCCGGGAGCTTTGGCGAGTGTCTAGCAACAACCTCAAAGTCGCGTTCGCCTCGCTCGGGGACAGTGTCCTCGACGTCCGGCACTTCTCCGTCCACGAGGCGATGAACGAGCTGTTCGAGGTGAGCCTCGTCGCCACTTCGCCCGACGACAGCATCGACTTTTCGAGCGTGGTCGGCAAAGGCGCCGCCTTCAAGCTCGAAACCGGCAACTACAAAGCCAGCACCCCGGTGCGCGTCTGGGCTGGCGTCGTCACGCACATGTCCCAGGACCACGCCGAGCCGCAGCCCGGCGTGTCCGTCTACAACGTGATGATCCAGCCGATGTTCTGGCGCACGACGCTGCGCCGGAACTGCCGCATCTTCCAGCACAAAACTACGCCGGTCATCGTCCAGGAGCTCCTCGCCGAGTGGAAGATCACCCCGGTGATGAAGCTGAAGGCCGAGTACAAGAAGCACGAGTACGCCGTGCAGTACGGCGAGAGCGATTTCCAGTTCATCTCGCGCCTCCTCGAGGACGCGGGCATCTCGTACTCGTTCACGCACGAGAAGACGAGCGGCAAGGGCGAGGACATCACGCAGCTCGTCCTCAACGACGCGCCGGAAAAGGAGGCGCCGCGGAAGGGGAGCCTCGTCTACGCCGGCCACCAGACACCGCGCTTCGGCGGCGACAGGGACTTCTGCTCGACGGTGTCGCTCACGCAGCGGGTGAAGCCTGGCAAATTCCTCACGCGCGACTTCGATTTCCGCCTGGGAGCGAACCTGCCGCTGGTCATGAAGGCGATCTCGAGCTCGCCGGAAGACGCGTACGAGCAGTTCGACTACGAGCCCGGCGCCTTCTGGTGGGACACCGAGAAACCGATGCTCCCCGTCGCCGACCGCGACCACGCGCCGAAGACGGACGCGGAAGCGGGGCTCGATCTCGCCGTTCGCAAGATGGACGCCGAGCGCCGGCGCAGGGTCATCGTCTCGTTCCACACGAACGCGCTCGACCTGGCGCCCGGCGCGATCGTCGGCATCAACCAGGATTCGGATGCGCCCAACCACCCGCGGCCCGAGCTGGCGCCCGACAAGAAGCTGATCCTGGTCGAGACGTCGGTCGAGGGCGAGAACGGCGGCGAGTGGTCGATGACGGCCGTCGGCGTCTTCGCGGAAGGGACGTACCGGCCGGAGCGGCGCACGCCCAAGCCGAAGATCCACGGCGTGCAGAGCGCGCTCGTCGTCGGCCCCGAGGGGCAGGAGATCTTCGCCGACGAGTACGGTCGCGTCCGCGTGCAGTTCCACTGGGACCGCGAGCACAAATACGACGAGAACAGCTCGTGCTGGATCCGCGTGGCCCAGGAGTCCGCGGGCGGCTCGTTCGGGCTCACGAACCTTCCCCGCGTCGGTCACGAGGTGCTCGTCAAGTTCTACGAAGGCGACCCCGACCGGCCCGTGATCGCCGGGCGTCTCCACAACGCCACGACGGCCGTGCCGTGGACGCTGCCGAAGCACCAGACGAAGAGTGGGTGGCGGAGCAATTCCCTGCCGGCGAAGACCAAGCTTGGTTACAACGAGATCAGCTTCGAGGACCAGGCCAACGGAGAAGAGGTCCACGTCCAGGCCGAGAACCTCCTCTCGTATGTCGTAAAGTCCACCGAGACGCGCGACGTCGGCGCCACGCGCGCGGTCCGCGTCGGGAGCCAGGACAACCTCGACGTCGTGGGCACGCGCGCCGTCAAGGTCGGGCACTCCGACCTGACGAACGTGGGGGAGGCCTGTGGCGTGACCGTCGGTGCCTCGACCGCCTTTCAGATGTGGGACAAGATCATCCTGCTCACGACCGGCGACAGCAGCATCAAGTTCAGCGGCAAGAACATCGACCTCAACGCCAAGGGGAAGGTCTGCATCCACGCCGGGATGGGGATCAAATACACCTCCGCGAAGGGCAAAAAAGAGACCCAGATCGACATCCAGAGCGGCGCCGGCAAGAAGGTGAAGATCAACGAGATCCCCGGCGGCAAGGGCCCCGCCGCGACCGTCGACAAGGTGGACGAGTGCAAGTCGCCCACGGGACCGGCGGGCGGGCCGAAGGGGATCAAGCCGTTCATCCCGACCGGCGGCGGCTCGATCGACAAGCCCCTCGGCGTCGACGACGTGAACGTCGATGCCCCGCCGCCCACCAAGTGACCGCCAGCCTCAAGAGGACACCCCGTGCCGCCCACAAATAACAACCTCAAGCTCGCGTTCGCTTCCCTCGGCCCCGATGTCCTCGACGTCCGGCACTTCTCGGTGCACGAGGCGATGAACGAGCTGTTCGAGGTGAGCATCCTCGCCTCCTCACACGACGACAACATCGATTTCGACTCGGTGGTCGGCAAAGGCGCGGCGTTCAAGCTCGAGACCGGAAACTACAAGGCCGGCACGCCCGTCCGCGTGTGGGCCGGCGTAGTCGCGCACATGTCCCAGGTGCACGCGGAGCCGCCGCCCGGCGTCTCCGTCTACCACATCATGATCGTCCCGATGTTCTGGCGGACCACGCTGCGCCGGAACAGCCGCATCTACCAGCACAAGACTACGCCGGTCATCGTCCAGGAGCTCCTCGCCGAGTGGAAGATCACCCCGGTGATGAAGCTCAAGGAGACCTACAAGAAACACGAGTACTGCGTGCAGTACGGTGAGACCGACTTCGCGTTCATCTCGCGCCTGCTCGAGGACGCCGGCATCTCGTTCTCGTTTTCGCATGAGGTCACGAAGGGCAAGGGCGAGGACATCACCAAGCTCGCGCTCAACGATACCCCGCACAAGGAGGCCCAGCGGCCGGGCAAGCTCTCGTACGGCGGCCATCAAACGCCGGCCTCCGGCTCGACCGAGGATTTCGCCGCGACCGTGACGGTCACCCAGCGCGTCAAGCCAGGCAAATTCACGATCCGGGATTTCGACTTCCGGCTGGCGCCGAACCTGCCGCTGGTGGCCAAGGCCCAGTCGGGCAGCAAGCCCGAGGACGTCTACGAGCAGTTCGACTACGTGCCTGGCGCCTTCTGGTGGGACACCGAGAAGAAGGAGAAGCCGGTCGCCGACCGCGATCACGCGCCGAAGACCGACACCGACGAGTCGAAGTTGATCATCAAGCGCGAGATGGACGCCGAGCGGCGCCGCAAGCTCCTGGTCTCGTTCCACACGAACGCGCTCGACGTCGCCCCCGGCACCATCTGCGGCATCAACCAGGAGTCGGAGAACAAGAATCACCCGCGCCCCGATCTCGCGCCCGACAAGAAGCTGCTCATCGTCGAGACGTCCTTCGAGGGCGAGCAGAACGGCGAGTGGTCGAAGACCGCGACGGGCGTCTTCGCCGAGTTCACCTACCGCCCCGAGCGACGCACCCCCAAGCCGCGCATCTACGGGGTTCAGAGCGCGCTGGTCGTCGGCCCCGACGGGCAGGAGATCTTCACCGACGAGTACGGCCGCGTCCGCGTGCAGTTCCACTGGGATCGCGAGCACAAGTACGACGAGAACAGCTCCTGCTGGATGCGCGTCAGCCAGGCCTGGGCGGGCGGCGGCTTCGGTATGATGAACATCCCCCGCGTCGGCCACGAGGTGCTCGTCGAGTTCTTCGAGGGTGACCCGGACCATCCGGTCGTCACGGGGCGCGTCCACAACGGGACGACGACCGTTCCCTGGACGCTGCCCCAGAGCCAGACCAAGAGCGGCTGGCGGAGCAACTCGCTTCCGTCGAAGACGAAGCTGGGGTTCAACGAAATCAGCTTCGAAGACGCCGCAAACCACGAAGAGATTCACATCCAGGCCGAGCGCAACCTCTCCTTCGTCGTGAAGTCGACGGAGAGCACGGACATCGGGGCGGCACGCTCGATCCGCGTGGGGGGAATCGACTCGCTCGACGTCGGCCAGCAGCACCAGGTCAAGGTCGGCAAGGAGTACACGACCGATGTCGGCGTCGCCTACGCGGTCTCGGTCGGGCCGACAACGGGCATCCAGATGTTCGCGGACGGGACGATCGTGCTCAGCACCGGCGCTTCGAGCATAAAGATGAAGGGCGGGAACATCGACATCAACGCCGAGGGCTCGGTGTGCATCCACTCCGGCGCCGATTCGAAGATGACGTCGGCGAGCGGCGACATCACGATCCAAGGCGGCCCCAACGTCGTCATCAACAACGAGGACGCGGGCGAGGCGGTCAACGTGACGACCGTGAAACCGGCGAAGAAGCCGGGCGGGCCCGCGCCGGGGAGCCCAGGCACCAAGCCCTTCATCCCCACCGGGGGCGGCACGATAGACAAGCCCCTCGGGGTCGACGACGTGACCCTCGACCCGCCCCCGACGGGCCCAGGCGAGTAGGCGGACGACCTCGGGGGCCCGCGACGCGCCGATGAAACTCCGCAACGATCGGGGCATTGCGGACGCCCGCCGGCGACTTGGGCTAACATGGCACCATGCGACTTGGACGAATCTTGGGGGCCGCAATCGTCGTCGGCGCCACGGTGGGCGGGCTCGCCATCGCCGCTTGCAAGGACTCGTCGCCCAGCCCTCCGCCCTCGGTGAACCAGGCCGTCACCGACACGGTCACCCTCGGAGCGGTTCTCTCGCTCAGCGGGAGCCTTGCCTACCTCGGAGCCCCCGAGGAGATCGGCATGCGCACGGCCGTCGCCCAGGTCAACGCGCTCGGCGGGGTGGTCGGAAAGAGCCTCAACATCGTCCTGATCGACGACACGACCGATCCGACGACCTCGAAGAACGCCTTCCAGAAGCTCATCGACGAGAGCCACGCCGCCGCGATCATCGGGCCGACAGGCAGCCCCGCGGCGGTTGCCGCCGGGCCCACACTGTTCAACGCGCAGGTCATCCAGATCTCGCCGTCGGCGAGCACGCCGACGATGACCGACGCGCAGCCACCGCGCGAGCGCTTCTTCTTCCGCACCGCCGCGTCGCACGCCGTTCAGGCCAAGGCACTGGCACGTTGGATCACCAAGGGGCCGGCTGGCGGCACCGCGTGCCGCAAACCTGCGGTCATCTACCAGGACGACGCGTTCGGCGCGCCCATCGCCGCCGGTTTCGCGGTGTCGGTCGCGGGGCAGGCGCTCGACGGCGGCGCGGCCAGCGTGGCGGTGTCGATCAAGGTGCCGCCCACCGCCAAGAACAGCTACGCGGACGAGGTCCAGCAGGTCATCGCGTCGGGGGCCGACTGCCAGCTGCTCGCGCTCTTCTCGCCGCTGGGCAAGCAGTTCGTGATCGACTGGGTGAAGGCGACCACCGGCAACCCGGTCTACGCGCCCGCGAAGTTCCTCACCCTGGGGTGCAACGCGCTGCAGTCGGACACGTTCCTCTCGTCGACGCGGACCAACCCCGCCGATCCCAAGTCGCCGACCGCGGCCGAAGGCATGTACATCCTGAACTTCGACCAGAATCCGGCGACGCCCGAGTACGGCGTCTTCCGCAACATCTACACGGCCGCGACACCGCTCGCGACCGGCCAGGCCGACGTCTCCCCTTACGCGGCGAACGCGTATGACGCGGTCATCCTCATCGCCCTCGCCATCGAGCAAGCAGGCGGCGTCACCGACAAGGTGAAGCTGCGAAACGCCTTGTTCGACGTCAGCCGCGGAGGAACCAGCTACGGGCCCGGGCAGGTGGGCGAAGCGCTGGCCGACATTCGCGCCCACAAGGACATCGACTACAAGGGCGCCTCGGGGGACGTCGACTTCGACGACTCCGGCGACGTGCTGCAGGACTTCGTGGTGTATTCGATCACGACGGGCGCGTTCCAGCTCGTCGAGCGCATCAAGTCGAACACCCTGTAACGTGGAGCGAAACGCCGTGCGTGCTTCGAAGCGACATTCCTCGTTCCTCTGCGCTGCCGCGCTCACGGCGGGGCTCGTGGCGTGCAGCGCGAAGTCGTCGGGCCCGTCGACGTGGAGCTACTCGGTCAACTTCCACTCCGTGGCCGCCGCGGTCAGCGCCGATACGCTCGAGGTGAGCGTGTTCGACGCGACGCTCCCCGACACGACCTGCGCTGTGCTGGTTCAGAAACGGCGCTCGAAGGTGGAGCTCCCCCGGCCGACGGTCTCGGTGCCGGCGACGGCGACCTGCGACATGGCCAGCGGCAAGGCGCAGGTGACCGTGCCCTACGGCACCTACCAGCTCCTCGTCGTCGCGAAGCACAAGGGGCAGGACTGGTTCGTCGGCTGCAACACGCAGCACGTCACGCGCGATGTCGATCCTGGCACCCTCCAGATCGATCTCACGAACTTCGACGACTCGGTGCTCGTCACTCCGACGGCGTGCCAGACCTTGAGCGCGCACTGCAGCGGCGGCTGCTAGAGCGCGCCCGCACCGCGTCGCTCACTTCACTGCGTCGCTCATCTGCTCCACCAGCCCGGGCTCCAGGTGGAGCGTGTCGACCCGCGCGATGTACGCGGAGAGAACCTCTCGCGCTCGCGCCTTGAGCTCTTCCGACGCCCCCGTGAACGGAACCTGACACAGCGCGAGCAGGGCCGTTGCGAGGAGCGTCTTCTCCGCCTCGCACATGGACAGCCGATCGATCACGAGCGTCGTCAGCGATTCGGAGACCGGGTGCTTGGTTCGCCAGTAGCCGGTGAGAAACGACGTCGCCACCTCGATGCGTTTCGGCGTCGGCTGCTGCTTCAGCCAGGCTTCGACGCGCGACTCGAGCGCTCCTTGCTCGGCGAGGCGAAGCTTGCGGCCGAGCGAAATGAGCCCGTCGCCGTCTACGTACGTCTCTTTTGCGTTCTCGGTGAGGAGCTCGTCGAACGTCGCGGCCACCTCGTTCGGATCCGCTTGACGGAGCGCCGCCTGATCCGCCGGGCGGAACGTGAGAATGCGCCTGATCTCTTCGCTCATCGTGTGGCCGGCGAGTGCTGAGGTGTGTCATCCGGCGGGATCCAGTTGGTCTGGAAATTCGCCGGTTTGCCCGTGGACGCGTCGACGACGCCGTTCCGCGTCAGGATCTCGCCGCTCGAGGTCAGGTTGTCTTGGGTTCGCGAGCGATCGAAGCCGTAGCGACCCGAGTCGTTGTCCATGACCCAAGTTTTCGTCGCGGGGTCGTAGTTGATCTCACCGGCCATGTGCGCCTGTCCGCCTCCGGTCAGGTTCGGGTGCCCGGTTCGCGGGACGGTGACTTCCTGGCCGTCGACCACTTTGGTGAACGCGCCCTGCTCCGCCACGCGAAGTGTTCCGTCCTCCGGCAGCGCCCAGAGGTAGCGCTTGTTCGGGTCGAGCGTTACAGGCTGGCCGGGGCGGCTCTCCTGTGTGGACGGCGGCAGGAGCGGCTTGCCCCCGAGCGGCGTGCCGTCCGCCTTGATTCCACCTTCCGGCGGACGAACGATGCTCGGCTCGACCAGCTTCCCGGTGCGGACCAGGAGCTCTGGCGGCGACCCCGGGGTCGTCGTCGCCGCGGCGCCGCCCCCTTTACCCCCCTTGCCGGTCGGGCTCGGGTCGGGGTTGGCGGCTGGTCCCGCCTCGCCTTTCGTCTTGGCGCACGTCGGGCAATTGTCCGCCGGCGGATGCGGCGGCTCCTCGAACGCGGCGCCGCCGCCGCCGCCGACCGCGTCGTTGGACTTGCCCTTGCCGCTCTCGCCGGCGTCGACTTCGAGCTGCCCGTCGCCCGACTTGGGCGCCGTCTTGGGGGTGGTGCCGTCCTCCGCGGCGGTCTTCGCCACCGGAGCGGGCTCAGCCTTGGGGGGCGGCGGCGCGACCGGGGGCGACTCTTCGGGCGGCGGTGGCTTCACCGCGGCGACCTCGGCATCCGGGCCGGCCACCTTCTTCAGGTATTCGTCGGGCTGCTTCTTGAGCCACTCCGGGAAGTCGCCGAGGAGGTTGTTGACCTGCTTGTTCGGCGTCGCCGACGACTTGGCGATCGCGTCGTACGCCTCATCCGCGGTGCGGTAGTAGATCTCGCCCTTCGGCGCCTCACCCTTGGGGACCGGCTTCCCGGTCGCGCTATCCATGGGCTGCTTGAGGTTCTTCTGGAAGAGATCCTCGAACTTCGGGCCGAGCGGATCGCCGTAGCGCTCCTCGTTGACCTTGTAGATGTAGTCGCGGAGAGCCTCCGGCGTCAGGTGCTTGTATTCTACACCGATATCGCGGCGCGCCTGCCAGAGGTCGTGCGCGACCTCCTGGCTCGACTTGCCCTGCGCGCGGAGCTGCTCGGCCTTGCCAGCGAGCCCCTCGACCTTGCCCATGTACTCCTGGCGCAGAGGGTGATTGAGGATGTCCGCGCCGGTCTTGCCGGAGATCTTCTCGATGATGTGGGTGCGCTCGGCGGCCGACATGGCCCCGGCCCCACCGGCGCCTTCGCCCGTCGTCTCGCCGGCGGACTTCACCTCTTTGGCGAGCTCGCTCGCCTTGGGAGCGTCCGCGCCCGACGAGCAGGTCGGGCACTCCTTGGTCTTGTTCGCGACCTCCGCCGCCGCGCCGACGCCGCCGCCGGTGCTCGACTCGCCGGACTTTCCCTTGCCGCCTGGGCCGAGGTCCCCCTCGATGCGCGCGGGGCCCTTGGGCGTCTTGCCGGGCGCCATCTCGCCGTTCTTGGTGTAGCGACGGGCCACGTCGGCGATGGCGGCGTCGACCTCTGCGCGGTTCAGCAGCGGCTGGCCGATGCCGTCGTGCTCGCCGTACTTCGCGACCGACTGAGCCTTCTCGTACTCGGCACGGAACTGCGCGCCGCGGGAGCCGGGCTCGGGCGTGATGCCGAGTTTGTCCTGCAGCTTGGTGTAGCTGCGCGCCCAGTCTGCGAGCGGAGCGTCGGCCTCGGTCGTCGGCGAGAACGACCCGACCTCCTGCACCTCGCCCGGGCGTATGGCGCGGCTCGTCAGCGCTTCGGCGTCCGTGCGTCCCGCCTCGAGCGCCTCTGCCGGAACCCGCCCGCGCACGGCGAGCGGATCGTTGTACATGCTCGTCGTCTCGTCGGTGACCTTCGGGCCGTTCGCTTCGTCGCCGACGAGGCTGACGGTCTGTTTGCCCTGGTGCTCACCGTTGATCACGTCGACGGCTTCGCCGATGCCGCTGCGGCCCGATGAGTAGTCGCCCGTGAGACCGCGCTGGACGAGCACGCCGTCCGACTTGTTGCCCGTCGCGACCCACTCGTTCGGCCCCGCGTCGTACATGCGCTGCGTCGCGCTCTTCGTGTTCGCGACCTCCGCGGCGTGGTTGGGGCTGCGGAAGTTGGGGTCCACCTCCGGCTTCGGCTTGGGCGGCGCTTCGTCCACCAACGGCTTCGCGGGCGGCTCCTCGACCTTCGGGGCCGTGGTGTTCTCGGGCTCGGTCGTGGTGGTGGTCTTCTTCGGCGCCGGGGCGTCCTTGTCGCCACCGACGGTCTCTTCGTAGTGCTCGGCCCCCTTGCCGGTGGGCTCTGCGTTGGGCTCGACCTTGGCCCCCGCCTCGCCGGTGCGCGCGGTGCCGGCGACCTCTGCGGTCCCCTTCGCCTCCGCCGCGGCCGTGCACGTCGGGCAGGGGTCCTTCGGCGGAGCGAGCAGCTTCATCTCCGGCGCGGGCGGCAGCGCCTTCTGCGCCGGACGCGTCGTCGCGAGCGGAGCCTCGGGGGGCGGCGGCTTGGGCGGCGTGGCGAGATCGGCGCCCACCTTCGCGGGCTCCACGGTGGGGCCAGTCTTTTCCGCGGTCGGGCCGCTCTTGCCGTGGCCACCCTCGCCTTCGGCGTGTCCCCCCTTCCCGTGGAGCGAGCGCTCCGCGAGGTACTCGCCGGTCTTGTGCGCGGCGACGGCCATCCCGAGTCCGGACCCACGGGCGAGGAAGTCGCGCCAGCGGTGACGCGCCAGGGTTTCCGGATCGGTGGCGCCGGTCTCCTGTACGCCCCTGTCGGGCATGTTGAGGTTGAGGTGCGAGCCGTCACCGCCTTCAGCTTCATTTTCAGGCGGCGATCCGTCGATCCAGTTGCCGAGCTTCTCGCCGCCGTGCTCGACCACCTTGCCGAGCTTCTCCATCCCGACGACGCCGGCGCCGAGCCCGACGGACGCCTTGGCCACCTGCCCCGCGGTCAATGCCGTACCGCTGGCCAAGGCGGCCTTCTCGGCCCCTGCCACGGAGAGCCGCGTGAGCACCGCCTTGCCAGCGCCCGTCGCGACGAGGCGCGTCATCATCGTCTGACTGAGGCCGCGCACGGCCGCCCCTCCGAGGCCCCTTGCGGCCGCCGCGGCGAGGCCGGCAATGGCGGCGCCCGCGATCGCGGCGGCGACCGCGAAGCCCATCGAGGCGTAACCGAACCACTCGGCCGTCACGTCGGCATAGTGGAGGGCTCTGTCGAACCAATCACCGCTCGCGGTGCTGACGCCGTTGTCCGCGGGCTCGCCGCCGATGAACGTGAACGTCGCCGCCTTGATGACCTTGCCCGAGCACGACGACTTGTCGTCGACGCGCGAGGCCGGCAGGTGCTTCATCGTGACGGTCTTGCTGCCCTGGCGCAGCTGCGCGACGTTGTGCGTCACCGGATCGCTCTGCCGCGCCGCCTGCATCGTCTCGATCTCGACGGAGACGAGGCCCTGCTTGATCTTGCTGCACGGGCTGCCGCCCTTGAGCGGAGGCGCGTCGAAGCTATGGCCGAACCGCCCGAGCCAGCCCGCCCCCATGGCAGCCATCGCGATCGCACCTGTAGCCGCCGATGCGATGAGCAGCCCTCCGACGAGCGCGGGCAGGAGGCCGGCCGTCGCCACCGTGGCGACAACCAGCAGGACGCCGATGGCAAGACCGAGGGCCAGACCGCCCAGGAAGCCGAGCACACCCCAGAAAGCGGACGCGTGGGCGCCGACGTCGTCTCCCATCCTCGCGGCTTGAACGGCTCCCATGCAGCGTAAACTCCAGTTCTGTGCTCGTGGCTCGTTGGTCGACTACGGACGGGTGACGGACACGTTCGGGGCGTCGGGCGGCGAGACCCAGTCCTTCGTGTAGAGCTTGAAGAAGGCCTTGTGCGGGATGTTGGTGGCGATCGACGCGGCGACGTCGATGTCCTCCGGGTCGTTGTCGTACGGGTTCGCTCCGACGCCGAGGCGGTTCTCGTACTCGAACGCGAAGACGGGCGCGTCGTGCTCGAACAGCGTGAAGACGCGCTTGTGACCGGGTTCGTGCGCAGGCAGAGTCGCCGTCACCTGCCCGTGGCGCCCGAGCACGCGCGCGTCGTCGTGGAAAAGGACAGGGCCGCCCGGCGAAGCGAAGATGCCGAGCACGTGCTTGCCCTCGCGCATGTAGCCGCCGAACGTCGCCCGCAAGCCACGCCGTTCGAGCTCGCGGCGCGAGAGAATCGCGAACGCGCCCGTGTCCGGCTGGTATTCGAGCACCTCGCCCGTGTCGTCGTAGCTGACGAGGAAGACTTTGTGCGGCGTCACCATGGCCTACCGTCGCGACCCGGGGCCACCGCGGAAGCCCGGCATGGGGACGAGTGGCGCGTCTTCGCGAGGCGGCGACGTCGGCGGCGGCGCGCCCTTCGGCGGCGGCGCGAAGCCCGCGCCGAACTTGACGCTCTGGAGGATCTGGTTGAAGAGCGGGCGCACGCGCGGCGCTTCGTCGGGGGTCGTCGTCGTGGTGAACGTCGTCACGCTCGACCCCTGCTCCGCCGGGCGCTCCGCGAGGGTCATCGACTGCTCCAGCACCCCGATGTGGCTCACCCACGAATACCGGAGGTAGATCGCCTGCTGGCCGCCAAGCTCGGTCTCACGGCTCTCGAGCAGATCGAAGTCCTTCAGCTGCTTACCGAGCTCGAGGAGCTGCCGGTCGGCGTGCGTGCGCAGCGTGTCGGTGGCGCGAAGGGGCTCCCGGGTCATGACGATGTTCGGCGCGCTTTCCTTGTTCTTGGGCAGATCGTACGGGACCGTGTACGCGACGAAGGTTCGGTCGACCCACTCGGGCGGGGGATCGAACGAGACGTCCTTGTCCTGGTAGCGGGGCATCTGGATTCGCTGCTTCTTTTGCGTTGGGGGCGAGGCGGCTATCCCCCCATATGAGTAATACCGTGGCGCGACCCGAAACCTGCCTGCCTTGCCGTATTGGGGCCGGTTTTGAGAGGGCGGTAACGCCTGGACTCCCCGCAGGATACAGCACGCCGATGGTGGGGCGTTACCCCGGAACGAGCCCCTCGAAGGCCAGGGAGGCCACGGCGCCGTCCTCGACGCGGTACGTCAGGTAGAGCATGTAGGTCTGAAGGCGATACGCGACCGTCGCGTGGGGCTCCCCTCCCCACGTGTCCAGGTCGAAGGGTGTGCCAGGACCAAACCACTGGCGCAGGGCCTCGGCATCGGCCGACGGATCGTCGCAGGCCAGAAGCAGGCTCGGCGCCCCGACGCGGCCCGAGGGCAGCCGGAGGCGGACCGCCGGGAGCGTCCGCCCTGCCGCGTCGGCCCGCAAGGTTGCGATGAACGGGTTGTCTTCGTGCGGATCCGGCCGGAGCTGGAGCACGAGGGCCCGCCCCACCCGCTCTGGGTCGAGCGTATCGAGGGCGTCCAGACGCTGGACGACGTCCACGATGTCCTGAGGCAGCGCCAAGCCCACGCCGGGCGGCCGCGGGGCAAAGGCGCGCGCGAGGAGGTCGGCGGCGAGGGGCCCGCGCCCGATCTGGAACGTCCGGCCCTCCGGGCCGTCCGTCGAGGCGGCGATGGCGGCGATCGTGCTGGCTCGGGAGCGCCCTCCCTCGACGAAGCCCAAATAGGCGCCGAGTTGGGTGCCGCGGAGACCGGGCCCACCGATGTCCCCGCTGCCGGCCGCGATCAGCTCGTCGCGAACGATGGCCGCCTCCAGGCGCGCTTCCGCGTCGCGAAGGAGGATCCGGACCGTGTTGTCATGGATGAAGGCTGCGTCCTCCGGCCGCTCGAGGGGCAGCGGCTGCGTCGACGCATGCGCGAGCGCGACGCCGTGGGCGAGCCCGGCGAGGAGAGAGGCCCCCGCATTGCCGTCGACCGCGAGGATGTTGGGCCCGCGGCGACAGCACGAGCGCCGGACGGTGGGCGCGATGGAGATCGACCACCCTGCGCCCTGAACATCGGCGAGCGCCGCGCGGAACGTCGGCGCGCGCGACAGGCGCGCGAGCGCGGGCGCGAGATCGGGGGCCTTCGGCGGGCGGGCCGGCGCCGCGTCCACGTCCGGCAAATCCCAGACCGTCGGGGTGGCGGCTGCGTGCGCGCGGGCTGGGACGGGCGCGCCGGTACGGGTGAGCCGCGTGCCGTCCTTGGCGAAGAATTGAGCGAACGCTCCGGAGGCCGAACCCGCCCCGCTTCCTCGCGTGATCTTCATTCGGACCCGCCCGGCGTCGTCACGCTCGTAGTACGGGGGCTTGCTCGGACCACTCATTCCCTCTCCCAGCTTACGCCGGTCGCGTGCGTTGTGGCGCGCGCAAAACGAGGTAGGCTGGCGGCATGTCCGCGCTTCGACCGCCGGGGTTCGCCGTCGTCGCCGTCGCCGACGTCGCGATGCGCAGCTACTCCGAGCTGCCCGGGCTCGAGGACGTGAACCTCGAAGACAGCCTGGTCCGCGAGATCGTGGAGACGCAGAACTACGTGAGCTTCACCCTGACCGTCGTGCTCCGTCCCACCCACCCGTGCTACGGACCGCCGATCCCGGACGAACGGCATTGCTTCCGCGCCGGCACCCTGACCTTCCCCCACGCCGTCGCGCGCAACTGGACCGCGCGCGCCGCGTCGGCGTTCGTGGACGGCGCGGGCGCGGTCGACTGGGGAAACATCGACCGCTTCGTCGCCGACCCCCGCGGCTTCTACCACCTCGAAGGCGAGTGGGGTGCCGTGGACATCACGTCCGGCGCCCCGCAGCTCGACGTGCTCGCCACCGAGAACGCCGAGCACGCCCAAAAGCGGCAGGAGCTCGCCGCCTGGATCGAAGGGCGAGCCCTCTCCGACGCCCACGAGCACGAGCTCCCGCACGATGACGGACACCACCATGACCACTAGGCGAGAAGCATGACGCGTCACACGCTCGACGAGCTGCACTTCGACCTCGCGGACGAGTTGACGCTGGTGGGGGTGATCCGACTGCGCACCGACAAGGGCGACGGCTTCACGCCGAACCTCGTGGTGACGCGCGACCGGCTGAGGCCAGAAGAAGCCCTCTCCACGTACGTGGACCGGCAGCTCATCGAGCTCGCCAAGAAGCTCCGTCGCTTCGTCATCCGCACCCGCACCACCGGGACCGTCGGCGGCGTCTCGTCGTTCGAGATTTCGTGCACGTGGCAGGGCTCGCAGGGCCCGATCGATCAGCTCCTGACCGTCGTTCCGCGGGCCCCGCCCGCGGTCCTCACGTTCACCGCCACCGCGCCCAAGAACCAGAGCGAGGCGGCGTTCCGGAGCTTCCGAGCGATCCTCGCCACGCTGTCGTTCGACGGCTCCGCCGCCTCGGCCGACGACGCGCCCGCGACGTAGCGCCGGTCGGGTGGTTAACGTGCCGCGTCGACCGTGTGATCGGGTATCCTAGGCGGCGATGGCCGATCCGCAGCTCGCGCGGACTATCGATCTGCTGACGACCCAGCTTTTGATCCACCCGAACGATCCGCACAAGCGGTTCCAGCTCGGGATGGCTTATCGGAACAGCGGGGATCTTCAGGAGGCGATCAAAGCGTACAAGCGCGCGATCACGGCCAAGCCGGATCACGCAGAGGCGCACTTCCATCTCGGAATAACCCACAAGATGGCGGGCGACTGGACGGCGGCGGTCGCGTCGCTCGAGCAAGCCGTCACGCACAAGCCGGCGCTCGTCGAAGCGCACGCGCAGCTCGCGCTCGGACTCACGCACCTCGGCAGGGCCGACGAAGCCATCGCCGAGTACAGCCGCGCCCTCGAGCTCAACCCCGAGCACGCCGCCGCGCGGCGCGAGATCGGCCTCCTCCAGTTCCGGCAGGGCGCGTACGCCGACGCCGCAGAGCGCCTGTACAAGGCGGCAGAGGCGGAGCCGGACAACGTCGAGCTCTACCTGCGCCTCGGGCTCGCCTACAACCGGCTCGCCCGCTATGCGCCCGCGAAGGCCGCGCTCGCCGAGGCGATCACGCTGAACGAGTCGGCGGAGGCCTACAAGGGCCTCGTCGAGGCGTACGCGCGCACGCACGACTACCTCGAGGCCGTGCAGGCCGCGCGCAAGGCGATCGCCCTCGATGCCAAGGACGCCACGTCCCACGCCGAGCTCGCCAAGAACCTCGCAGCGCTCGAGCGCGACAAGGAGGCGCTCGTCGCGCTCAAGACCGCCCTCGAGCTCACGCCCGACGATCCAGAGCTGCACGTCGCGCACGGCATGTGCCTGATGCGCCTGAAGGACTGGGCGGGTGCGGAGGCCGCCTACCGCGAGGCCGTCCGCCTGTCGCCGGACGCCGCGCCGCCCCACGCCGGTCTCGGCAACGTGCTCAACGCCCTCGAGCGCTGGACGGACGCGCTCGACGAGCTCGAAATCGCGACCAAGATCGACCCGAGCTCCACGCCGGCTTTCGCCGGGCTCGGCCTCACGTACAAGAAGCTGGGCCGACTCCCGGAGGCCATCGCCGCCCTGCAGCGCGCCGACGAGCTCAACCCCGAGGGCCCGGACCTGCGGTACACGATCGCGCTCCACCACATCGAGCTCGGTAACCTGCCCCAGGCGATGGACGCGCTCGCGCGCGTGCTCGAAGTGAAGAAGGACCACGCCGACGCGTTGATGAAGCTCGGCGAGCTCCGCGTCGGCGCCGAGCAGTGGCTCGAGGCGATCGAGCCGCTCAAGGCGGCGGTGAAGATCCGCGCCGAGTTCTCCCACGCCTACCAGCTCCTCGCGACGGCTCTGCGCAAGCTCGGTCGCCACGCCGAGGCGATCGAGGCCTTCAAGCACGCCGTCGGCAAGGAGCCCACCGACTTCGACTCCGTGCTCGAGATGGGGCGCAGCCAGGCGGCCGCCGACAACGACAAGGAAGCGGCCGCGACGTTCGAGCGCGCGCTCGAGCTCAAGCCCGACCAGCCCGACGCGCTGTTCGAGCTCGGGATGTCCTGCGCACGCATGCGCGAGCATGCCGACTCCGTCGACGCCCTCGTCCGCGTGACCAAGCTCCGACCAAACGACCAGCCCGCCGTCTACCAGCTCGGCATCGAGTACCACGCCCTGCACCGCTACGACGACGCCGCCCTCGCGATCGAGCGGTCGCTGAAGCTCAAGCCGGGTGACTTCGACGCGCAGCGCCTGCTCGGCATGATCCTCGCGGACGCCGGCATGGACCAGCTCGCGGTCGACGCCTTCGAGAAAGCGCACTGGCTGAAGCAGAACGACGGCGAGATCCGGCGGCGCATGGGCGTGACCCTGCGCAAGCTGGGACGCACGCGCGAGGCGGTGCAAGCGCTCGAGGACGCTGCGCGCATCAACCCCGACGACGCCGAGACGCACTTCGCGATCGGCCTCGCGATGAACGAGCTGAACCGACCGGGCGACGCGAAGACGCGCTTCGAGCGGGCGGTCGCGCTCGCCCCCGAGCGCGCCGACGTGCAGCTCGAGCTCGGGAAGATGCTCGACCACTTCGGCGAGACCGAGCGTGCCACCGTCGCCTTCCGCGAGGCGACCCGACTCCGGCCCGAAGACGCCGAGGCGTACGAGCTGGCGGGCTACGCCTTCATGAAGATCGAGTCCTTCGCGGAGGCCGCGGCCGCGTTCAAGCACCTGACGCGCTTGCGCCCCGGCGACGCCGTCGCCCTGTTCGATCTCGGCGCCGCGCTGACGCGCACCGGCCAGGATCACGAGGCGGTCGACGCGTTCGAGTACGCGGCGCGGCAGAAACCGGGCCACACCGGAACGCACGGCGAGCTGGCCCGCGCCTACGCGCGGGTCGGGCGCATCGAGGAGGCCATCGCGTCGTACCGTCGCGTGCTGGAGCTCGAGCCGGGGACGACGTACGCCAGCCTGGAGGTCGCCGCGCTGCTGGAGCGCGTGGGCCTCCACCAGGACCGCGTGTCTGCCCTCCTCGCGAGCGTGAAGGCCTCGCCGCACGACGTGCAGGCGCGCCTGAAGCTCGGCATCGCGTACGACGAGCTGGGCCAGGTCCCCGAGGCCATCGCCGCGCTCGAGTCGGTCGTCTCGCGCGATCCGTCGATCGTCGACGCGCAGCGGCGTCTCGCGCGCTTGCACAAGGACTCGGGGCAGTACGAGAAGGCGATCACGGCGTGCGAGGCCCTCGTGCGCCTGGGCGCGGAGGACGCCGAGATGCTCGTCGACCTGGCGGAGAGCCGCCGCCAGCTGAAGGACGTGCAGCGCGCACTCGACGCGCTCCACCAGGCGGTGAAGCTCGCCCCCGATCACGTGCCTGCCTACCGCCTGCTCGCCGCGGTCTACGGCGAGCTCGGCATGCACGCGGAGTCGGTGCTCGCCTTCGAGAACGTGCTCCGGCGCGAGAAGACCGACGTCCCGGCCCTGTATGGCGCCGCGCTCGCGTACGGGCTGCTCCGCCGCCGCGGCGAGGCGATCACGGCGCTGCGCACGATCACCGAGCTCGATCCCGATCACGCCGAGGCGTACATGCAGCTCGGACGCACCTACCACGGCATGAGGGAGCTCCGCGAGGCGAGCACCGCGTACACGCAGGCGGCGCGCATCAGCGCCGATCCCGAGGCGTACTACCAGCTCGCCGTGTGCCAGCGCGAGCTGGGGCGCATGGAGGACGCCATCACCTCGCTCCGCCACGTGCTCCGACTGAAGAGCGACGACGCGCGCGCGCACCTCGATCTCGGCTCCATTCTGGCCGAGCTCGGTCGTGATCCGGAGGCCGTGTCGAGCCTCGAGCGCGCGCTCGAGCACAATCCGAAGCTCGTCGAAGCGCACCGACGCCTCGCGGTCCTCTACGGGAAGCTCGGCGACAAGCGCCGCGCGTCGGCGTCACTGATGGCGCTCGAGAAGGCGAACGCCCACGGCGTCGAGACGCTGCTCCAGCTCGCCGAGAACGAGCGCGCGCTCGGCCGCACGAAGGAGGCGCTGGACGCGATCCGCCGCGCCGTGCAGATGTCGCCGGACGACCTCGCCGTCCACGCGCTTCGGGCCGAGCTCGCGGCGAAGCTCGAGCTCCACCAGGAAGCCGCGAGCGCCTACGAGGAGGTGCTCCAGCAGGAGCCCGAGAACCCCGCGGCCTTGTACGGCGTCGCTGTTGCGCGACTCGCGCTCGACCGGGCGCGAGACGCGCTCGCGCCGCTGCGCACGCTGGTGCGCGTGGATCCCGAGAGCTCCGACGGGCACCGAATGCTCGCGAGCGTGCTCGTCGCGCTCGAGCGGCACGACGAGGCCGTACCGGCGCTCGAGTCGCTGGCGCGGCTCGAGCCCAACGACGCGAAGGTGCTCCTCGGCTTGGCCGTCTCGTACCGTGCGGTTAAGCGCCTCGACGACGCGGTCGGCATCCTCGAGCGCTGCGTGCTCCTCATCCCTCACGCCGCGGCGCCCTGGCGCGAGCTCGGGCTCACGTACACCGAGCTCGGTCGCGACGCGGAAGCGGTCGACGCGCTCGAGAGCGCGCTCGAGCGCGCTCCGAAGATGCTCGACGTGCGCGCCGAGGTCGGCAAGGTCTACACGCGGCAGGGGCGACACGCCGACGCCGTGTCGATGCTCGGCCCGGTCGCGCGCGAGGCAGCCCCCGACGCCGCAGTCCTCGTGCACCTCGCGACGTCGCAGCGAGCGCTCGGCCTCTTGCGCGAGGCGGTCCACAGCGTGGAGCAGGCCATCGAGGCCGACCCGCGGCGGCGCAAGGCAAAGCGCCTCCTCGCGGATCTTTACGCCGACCTCGGCGACCACGCCACCGCAGCCGGGATTTATCAGGAGATCGTGCAGCGTGATCCCATCGACACCATCTCGCTGCACGGCCTCGCCAGCGCGCTGGCGGCGCTGAAGCGCCACGATCAGGCGCTCCCGGTGATCCGCCAGGCGGTCGACACCGACCCGCACAACCCCGATCACCACTTGCTCCTCGGCCACGTCCTCACGGCGCTCGATCAGCAGCAGGCCGCCGCCGGCGCCTACCTCGAGGCCGCGCAGCTCCGGCCGACCGATCCAGAGGCGGCCTACCGCCTCGGCGTCGCCCTCGAGCGCATCGGGCGCTTGCCGCACAGCCAGCACGCGCTCGAGCGCGCCGTCGCCCTCAAGCCCACCGATCCGCGCGTGCGCTTCGCGTTCGGCGTGACGCTGATGAAGCTCGGCCGGGCGCTCGAGGCCGTCGATCAGTTCGAGCACGCCGTCGCCCAGTCGCCGGCAGAGGGCCGCTTCCGAGCGGCGCTCGCGGTGGCCTACGCCCAGATCGAGCGCGTCCAAGACGCCGTCGAGCAGTACGAGGAGGCCATCCGCCTCGGCACGAGCGACGCCGACCTTCGGTACAACTACGCCGTCATGCTCGAGAAGATGGGGCGCTCACACGACGCGATCGACGCGTACGCGCGCGCCGCCGCAGAGCGGCCTACGCACGTCGAGAGCCACCGGCGCATGGGTCGCCTCCTCGCCGAGCAAGCCCGCGACCGCGAGGCCGCCGAGGCCTACAAGAACGCCGTCCGCTACGATCTGAACGATCCGGAGCTTCGCTACGAGCTCGGCGCCTGCTTCGCGCGCATGGGGGATCGCACTGCGGCGATGGAGCAGGTCCGCGTCCTGCAAGCGATGGACCGCGCAGCGGCCACCCGCCTCCAGCGCATCATCCCGCGCTGAGAGCGGCTCGTATCTCCGCGACGTCTGGCTACGTCGCGCTACTTCTCGGCCGCGTTCTGCGAGCACTGCTTGCACGTCGTGCGCTTCGGCGCCGGCGGGCTCGGCAGGTCTTCGTCGCAGCAGCCGTATTTCGGGCGCAGCGCGTCGCCGCCCGCGTTGCCGCCGGTGGGGGCCGCGGCGCCGCCCGCGGCGGGCTTCGGCGGATCGTCGGTGCCGGACGAGTTCGGATCGCCCTTTGCCCCCTTCGGGAACACGTGCGGCCAGAGCGAGTCCTCGCTCGGCACGAGCTCGACGTCGCGCAGCGTGAAGAGGCGCTCGAGCTCGGCGTGGCGCAGCTCGCGTCCCCCTTCGTCCTTCGCGGTCATCTGCTCGAACAGCTTCACGCCCTCCTTCATGTAGCGCGCGGAGCTCGTGAGGCGGTACTCGATGCGGCCGTAGGAGCCGGGCTCGCCGACGTCGACGTAGTCGCGCCTGTCGGCGGTGAACGCCGTGAGGCGCACGAGCTCGCCCCTACGGGGCAGGAAGATGCTCGTGAGGCTCCGGCACGGCTCGACCTTAGTGTTGCCGGTGCAGCCCTCGTCCTGGACGGTGACGACGACCTCCGGCCCGATGCGTTCCAGCGAGAAATACGGGCGTTTTGTGATGCCGCGGTAGACGCCGACGGCGTACACCTCCGCCGAGTCTTCCTTCGGGCGAACGAGCGCGAGCGGCCCGGCCTCGGTGCCGTCGGGGAACCGGTGCGTGCGCATCCAGAGGGCCTTGAGCCGATCGCCGCCGCCGCCGAGGAGGATCTCCCCCTCTTCCACCGCGACCGGGTAGCGACGAATCCACTCGCCGCCCTTCAGCGCGGGGTCGGCGAGGACGTTGCGGCCGGTGCACGGCACGGCGTCCTCGGGGAGCGCGAGCTTCTCGGTGTCGAACGTCGGGAAGACGAGGTGCCAGTAGCCGGTCTCGGACATGCTGCGCGCGAGTCCGTTCTTCACGCGGCGCTCCGGCAGCCGAATCACGCAGGCGGGGACCGGCGCGAGCATGCGCGTCGCGTCCTCCCGGTGCTGCTCCTTCGCGGCGGCGCCGCAGCCGCCGGAGGCGAGCGCCCCGAGCGCCACCAGCGCGAGCGTGAGGGCCCCCGAAATCAGCTTCCTCGAAGGCGCGAGAGCGTCCATGGCGTGCATAGCGTGCATCCTCAGCCGATCGTACAGCCCGCGTCCGCGGCGGGCCCAATTCGCATCTAAAGCTCGAAGTAGCCCCCCGGCACCACGAAGGTGTCGTCGAGCCCCGCCATGGTCAGAACCCCCCAGCACGCGAGCTTCGTCTTCACGGCGAACGTCACGACCTCGTTCGGGTCCCCGATGGGCGCGAGCACCGCGAGGTTCGAGCGGTGCACGCCCCAGGAGCCGGGGCCGTGCTGCAGGATGGCCTCGTGGAGCTCGGTTCCCGCCGCGGGGGCGTCGTTCAGGATGGCGACGCGCAGGCGCACCGGATGATCGCCGGCGTTCATGACGTCGACGTAGACCAGATCGCTGCGCGCCCGCACCGTGCGTGACTCGAAGCCGTGCGCCGTGAGGAAGCGCACGAGCGCGCCCTCGTTGAGCGGCGAGTAGTCGGGCTTGAGCGGCTCGCCCTGGCACGCGGCGGGCTTCAGCCGCATGTACCCGGGCGAGAGCGAGCCGTCGACGTTCGCCTCGGCGTTGCCGCCGCCGGTGCCCATCGAGACCGCGCCGGTGGCTTGGAGCTGCGACCCACCGCAGCTCGGGAGCACGATCGCGCCGCTCGCCACCGCGAGCGTCGCCAGGAGTCGGTATTTTGGCTGCATGGCGTCTTTCAACCGAACTCTAGAACAGCCGCTCCATCCGGACGAGTTTTCGCTCCTTCTTTGCGTTTCGCGAGTCGGCCCGGCTACGCTTTGCTCATGATGCGCACGATCCCGTTCGTCCTCGCGACGGGCGCAGCGGCCGTGATGGGGTGCGGCCATGCGCCGGACCCCATCGCGTTCCAGAACCGCGTCTTTTACAACTACGACGATCCGAGCGCCGACGTCAGCGCCTTCGAGCAGCGCTACCCGCCGCTCGACCTCGGCGAGCAGACGCCGAACCCCGAGTACATCGGCGTCAGCGTCATCGGCGCGAACATCCACCTCTCCCGCCCCAAGAACTGGGTCGTGCGCACCGCCAGCAACAAGGAGCAGGAGCGCTACATCGAGTACGTGTCGCCGAACGAGTACGTCTTCTCGATCTACGAGCGCATCGACTCTCCCGACGACGTGTGGCGCGAGGTGATGGGTCGCTACGAGGACACCGTGAAGGCCGACGGCGCCGAGCTCCTCGGCAAGCGCGTCCCCGTCTCCACCTGGAACGCGCAGGGCCGCGCCTACGTCGTTCGCCGCCAGGTGAAGGCCGCGAAGAGCCCGTTCATCAGCGTGAGCCGCGAGTACCTGGCGCGGAGCGACCATCGCATCGTGCTCGTGCAGGTCCTCCACCAGACCGCCACACTCAAGCCCGTCTCCGACGAGCTCCTCCGCGTCATCGCGACCCTCGAGATCAACTGAGGAGCGGCCTCACGGCATGACGGAGTCGACGGGACGGTCCTCGTCGAGGATCGTCGGGCGCGCCTGGACGGCGTCCTCGCTCATCACGAAGCGGGCGCGCATGGGCTTACCGGCCTGTGGCCGCAGCGTCGTCGTAACGCCGAGCTTGGATCCGCGCTCCACGCCCAGCTCGAAGCGCGGGGCGTCGTGCTCGGCGAGGGTGACCTCGCACTCGATCTCGAGCACGCCGCGCGAGAACTGGTCGATGACCTTGCGCAGCGTCGGGTGGTGCCGGCCGCCCGGCATGAGCGCCTCGAACGTCTCGTAGTCGACGGGGCCGATGCCCACGCGAAAGCGCCCCGAGCGGTCCACGACGGCGCGCCCGATCGTCATGTCCAGCCCGAGAGCGCTGTTCTGCGATCCCAGCAGCGCGAGCTGGTCGTCCTTCAGCGCCACCCGTCGGGCGATGTAGCTCTTGGTGTAGATCTTCGTGCCCGGGAAGAGCCGCTCGAGTACGATCTCGAGCGATCGCGCAGGCCGCGTCTGGAGCGACAGGAGCGGCGCGAGGGCGAGGAGGTGGAGCGGGGGGAGGCCCTCTTTCGGCATCGCCCGCGCGTCGACGCCGACGAACGCGAGCGCACGACGCGTGAACATGTCGCTGCCGTCGAGCCGGAAACCGGCGGCGAAGCGGTACTTCTTCCACGCGCGAAAGAACAGCGACAGGATACGGTGCTGGAAGACGTCGTAGAAGGCCTTGAGCGACTTGTCGTCGTTGGCCTCGGCCTCGATGAGGTCCTCGCTGATGAACGACGCGAGCGGCGACACCGCGCCGTAGAGCCCGAGGAAGCTCGTCTTGACCTCCGCGAACGGGACGCCGTCGCGGAGCACACGGGGGTTGATGGATGTGACGTCGGAGGTGTGAAAGACGAGATCCGGATCGTGGACGAAGCGAATCGCCTCGCGCCTCGCCGGCCCCAGCTCGCCCACCGGCATGGCGTGCGGAGCCGTCCGTTGCAGGAGCTGCACCGCCCTGAAGAAGCTGAACTTCCAGGGTTCGGACTCCAGCTCCCGGATCAGATCAGCGTCAGATTTCCCGTGCGCGCCGGCCATACGAATTTGATCTTCGAGTTTACGCCCGTGATGGTGGTCTTGGAGAACGAGTTGAGCGAGACGTACGACGCGTAGAGCTGCTCGAGGATCGCCGAGAAGAGGTAGAGGTCGCCGTCGCCGACGAAGCCCGACTCGTCCAGATCGATGTCGATCGACACGCCGCGCACCAGCGAACCTCGGTAGAGCCTCTCCGACGGCTTCACGCGGATTTCGTGCACGGCCGCGACCCGAAGCTCGTTGGCGCGCGCGGCCTGACGATCCACGAGCGCGTGCAGGTTGTAGACGTCGAGCGCCGAGCGGAGCACCTCGAGCTCGGTGAGCGAGCGGAGCCCCATCGCCGCGTGCGCCACGACGCGCCACTGCAGCTCGCGGCCGATCGGCGGCGAGACGTGGGGAGTCACGGCGAGCAGGTTCTTGAACGTCGCCGCCGCCGGCGAGCTCGGCGTCGGGACGGAGATCTCGCCGGCGCGGAGCGCGCTCGCGAGCTTGCCGTTGGTCGCGAGGAGATCGACCGAGACGACGTCGGCGTCGGGGAGCTGCCCCGCGTCCTCGGGCGTGCCGAACGACAGGAGGACGTCGACACCGTCCGAAACGACGCTCGGCTCGAGGTGCATCGTGTAGAAGGTGCGGGTCTCGTCGGTCGAGTTCACCGCATGGGAGAAGTCGTAGAACGACGGGATGATCACGCGATCGGTCGTTCCCGCCGGGATCGTCTGCACACGCGTGAGCGCGTAGACCTCGGCGTGCCCGGGCGGGAGCTCCGCCGGCCTGACGAGGAACTTCTCGCGCGCGATGTTCAGCCGGATGGGGTCGGAGCTCGTCTCGAAGATGTTCACGACCGGGACGCAGTGCAGCTTCACGGCGTCGTGAAGCGAGGACGGCGCGTCCTTGAACGGCGCGTCGAAGCGCAGCGCCAGGACGAACTGAGTTACGGCCTTGTCGAGCTCCTCCGCCCGCGCCATCCCCGCCACGTCGATGAAGGCGAACTTCTGCGGGAGCACGTAATACTCCTCGAGGAGCCGGTAGCCGGGGAACGACATGCGACCGAACGGCAGGAGCGCCTCGTCCTCGGCGAAGCCCGCGTGCGTGACCGATTTCTTCCCGAGCGAGACCTCCCGCGCCTTGCCGGGGACCGACTCGTTGAGCAGCACGACGTCGTCGAGGTGCTCGTGGATCCACATGAGGAGCCCGAGCTGCGAGCGTTGATCGCCGGCGAGGTAGAGACGCGTCTTGGCCGGCGCCGCGGCGCCGATCGGCGCGCCGCCGAGGACCCGGAACGCGATGCGGAGCTGCTGGCGCCCGCGCGGCAAGAGCTCGAGCCTTATCTCCTCGATGGCCCACGGCGACAGCTCGCACGCCCAGGCTGACTGGAAGCGACACGACGTGCCGTCGACCTCGATGCTGGCGAACTCCGCGCCGGAGGGCACGAGCATGCGCTCGCGGAGGACGCCGGGCAGCGGCGTCATCTCCATGATCGTCGCAGCGGGCAGGGGCCGGATCAGGTGCGGGAAGAGGAGCGAGGCCAGCCCGTGGATGACCTCGGGGATCTCGTCGTCCAGCTTCTGCCGCACTCGCCCGGTGAGGAACGCAACGCCCTCGAGGAGCCGCTCGACGTCGGGATCGCCTCCGCGGTCGGCGAGCATGGGCGCCAGCGCGGGGTATGCGCCGGCGAACTCGCGTCCGAGCTCGCGCAGGTAGGCGAGCTCGTCCTGGAAGTACTTGTTGAACACCTAGCCTCGGGTGGATCGCTATCTCACCGAGATCTTACGCGACACCTCCATGGTCGTCTCAAATTTCATGGGCGTTTTCCCGGTGTCGGTGATGACTTGGGCTGCGATCTCGAAGCGCACGATGAGCTCGGTCATCTCGGGCTGCACGTAGTTCACGCGAACGTTCGTCAGCCGAGGCTCGTAGGCCTCGATCGTGTGCTTCAAGGCGCGCTGCATCATCGCGATCGCCTCGGGGAAGTTGTGGAGCATCTCCGTCACGTCGGGGATGCCGTAGTCGGGTCGGGTGAGCATCGCTCCCTGGCGTGTCCCGCACATGCCGCGGAGGTGGGCGAGGATGTCGTCGCGCAGCTCGCCGGCCGGGATGTGGCGGCGGGCGACGGCGAGCTCGGGCTTCTGGATGCGCGCGAGAAGCGATGCTGCTTTGGCCAACGAGTAACTCCTGCGATGGAAATGAGAAAAGCCCCGCACGGGCGGGGCTTCTCTTCCGATTGCGTTTTACCGAGTCAGGCGTTGATCAGGTCGTCGCCTTGTCGTGCCAGTTGTCGGTGACCATGGTCTTGCCGACCTTGTGCTCCCAGGTGATCTGCCGGTAGGAGATGCCGAACTGGAACAACTCGCGCGTGTCGAACTCCGACGTGTTCTTCGACGTCGACGCGCTCGTGTCGGTACCAGAGCCGGAGCCCTCGTAGCCGGTGAACAGGCGGGCGGAGACGAAGTGGGCGTCGACGAGCTTGATGTTGAAGAGGTGCTCGTCCTCGCCGCTCTGCACGTTCTTGTGCCAGAGCTCGATGTTCATCTCGGTGATGAGCTCGTTGTCCACCAGGCCCTTGAGCACCATCGGAACGTTGGCGTCGAGCTCCTGGACGATCATGAGCGGCTTGTGAACGCGGCGGCCCTTTGCCTTGCCGTCGATCGCATCACGGGGAGCGAGGGTTTCGCTGTCGACACGCTCGATGGCGACCTTCGCCTTGTGATCGGAGCGCTCCGACGTCCCCTTGTTCGCGCCCTGCTTCGAACCCTTGTAGGTGTAATATCCTTGGTATGCCATGGTCTTGTCTCTTTCGACGAGAGGTGTGGCAGGTGCCAACCAGGGTCACCCGTTCTCCCGTCTAGAAAAGAATACGCCAGGTGGATCGAAATCCCCCCTCAAGCTTTGTCGAGTTTTCCGACGAGGCTCAGGGTGAAAAACGCTCCCATGTACTTGAAATGTGGGCGGACCTTGATGCCTACCCGGTACCACCCGGCATTACCTTCGACGTCTTCGACGGTGATTGCCGCGGCGCGGAGCGGCCTCTTGCCGCGGACTTCGGCGCTGACCGAGTCCATCTCGACCACGTACTGCCCGATCCACTTGTTGAGATCGTTCTCGAGATCGACGCGCTCCTTCGACGAGCCGAGCTGCTCGCGCTGGAGGACCTTGATGTAGTGGGCGAGCCGGCTGATGAGGAAGATGTACGGCATCTGCGTGCCGAGCCGGTAGTTGAGCTCGGCGTCGCGTCCTTCCGGTGACTGGCCGAAGTACTTCGGCTTCTGGCAGCTGTTGGCCGAGAAGAAGCACGCGTTGTCCGAGTCCTTGCGGAAGGTGAGGGCGATGAAGCCTTCCTCCGAGAGCTCGAACTCGCGACGCTCGCTGATCATGATCTCGGTCGGGATCTTCGTCTGGATCTCGCCCATCGCCTCGTAGTGGTGAAGCGGGAGATCTTCGACCGAGCCGCCCGACTGCGGACCGATGATGTTCGGGCACCAGCGGTACTTGGCGTAGCTGTCCGCGACGCGCGTGGCGAACGCGTAGCTGCAGTTGCCCCAGAGGTAGGCGTCGTGCTCGCCGACGGTCTCCTCCTGGTAGTTGAACGATCGCACCGGCACCGTCTGCGGACCGAACGGCACGCGGAGGAGGAAGCGCGGCATCAAGAGGCCGACGTAGCGGGAGTCTTCCGACTCGCGGAACGACTGCCACTTGGCGTACTGCGGGCCCTCGAAGATGGCCTTCAGGTCCTTCAGGTTGGGGAGCTTGAGGAAGTCCTTCTCGCCGAAGAACTGCGGACCGGCCGACGCGAAGAACGGCGCGTGCGCCATCGCCGCGACGGCCGCGCACTTCTGCAGGAGCAGGACGTCTTGCGGGCCCGGGCCGAACTCGTAATTCGCGAACATGGCCCCGTAGGGCTTGCCGCCGAACTGGCCGTACTCCGCGGTGTAGACGGTCTTGTACAGACCGCTCTTCATGATCTCCGGCGCGTCCTCGAAGTCGGTGAGCAAGTCTTCCTTGCTCACGTTCAGGAGCTCGCAGTGGATGTTTTCGCGGAAATCGATTCGATCGACCGCGAATTTCATCCCGCGCCACGCGCTCTCGAGCTTCTGGAAATCCGGGTTGTGGAGGATCGCGTCGAGCTGCTTGGAGATCTTGCCGTCGATCTCGGCGATGAGCGCGTCCGCGAAGGCGCGATCGACCTTCTCCTTGCGACCGGGCGCCAGAAGCTCGGTGATGAAGGCCTGCACGCCTTTGCGCGTGACGTCGTACCCTTCGTCCGTCGGTTTGAGCTGCGTCTCGCCGAGGATGTCGTCGAGGAGCGAGCTCTCGGTGGTGGTCTCTGCGGCTGCGCCCGCCGCGGCTTTCGTTTCCGCCATGATCAGCCGCCCTCTCCTTCGTCGCCCTTGATCCCGAGCTCTTTGACGAGCTTTTCACGGGCCGCGCCGTCGTTGAGGAGCGCTTGAATCTTGCGCTTGAACGCAGGAACGTTGCCGAGCGGGCCCTTCAGCGCGGTGAGCGCCTTGCGAAGCTCGAGGAGGCGCTTCAGCTCGGGCACCTGCTCCGCGACAGCCTCGGGACCGAAGTCTCCGAGCTGTCGGAATTTCAGGTGAACGGCGAGCTGCGAATCTTTTTCGCCGGAGAGCTGATCGGGCACCGAGAGATCTACCGACAGGTTTTGCTCGGCGAGCACCTGCTGGAAGTTGTCCTTGTCGATGTTGATCGGCTTGCGATCCTCGAGCGGCCTCGGATCGTGTTTTCCGGTGTAGTCGCCCATGAAAAGGAGCTGGAGCGGGAGCTCGATGTCCTCACGTGCGTCGCCAGTGGCGGGCTTGTACGTGATGTTGATGCGCTCCTTCGGAGCGACTGAGCCTTGTTTCGCCATACGAGTTCCTCTTTTGTTACGCGCCGTTGCCGCGCGTTCTCCCTGCAAGCTCCGGTGGTGGGCTAGATTCCCATCCGAACCGCCAAGGCCGGATCAAGCCGACATATCTTCTCAATTATGAACGACTCCCGGGGGCCCGCGTCAACAATTGGGGGTTTAATGGCGCGGAGCGCAGTGAGGAGCGCAGCATACACGGACACACACATTTCGGGATCCCATGTGTCGAGAGAGCGCGCGTCGATGAGGCGAACCAGGCCCTCGAGGATAGGCCGCGCCAGGTTCGGCTTCTGCGCGCCGAGCGCCAGCTGAGCCGCCTCGAGCTCGATGCGGAAGCTGGAACGCCCGTCCCCAGCGCGCCTCGCCAGCGCAACCATGAGGCCCACCCCCTCGCCGATTTGCCCGGAGGCAACGGCCTGGCGGGCGCTCTCGAGCTTGGCGTCGGCTTCGGCCTTCTCCTCCGCGAGGGCGCCGCCCGCCCCGCCGCCACCCGACATGTTCTCGTCGAGCCAGGCGGCGGTCTGCGGGTTCGCGAAGGGGGTGCGGTCGGAGAAGGTGAGCGAGAGGAGGGCGGGGAGCCTCTGGACGTGGCCCACGGTGGCGCGGGTGACGACGAGCGCGGCGTCCGCGTACTCGGGGCCCAGCCCTCTCAAGGCTTCGGCGACGAAGCGGTGGAGGTCGAGCCAGAACAAGTAGGTGGCGGTGAGGGGCTCGGCCTCGCGAAGCAGGGGCGCCCAGCGCTGCTTCGCGGCGTGCTCCTCGATGTCGCGACGGAGCCCCGCCTGCGGGGGCGGAACGAAGGTCTTGCCGCCCTCGGCCGGCGGGGCCGTCCGAATGGGCAGCCAGGCGCCGACGCGCTGGAGGTGGTAGGCCCACGGATCGGTCGGCGCAGCCTCGCGGAGCAGCTCCGCCGCCTTCACGACGGTATCGCGGCAGACCTTCAGGGCCTCGCCTACGCCTTCGGCGCTCCCGACCCCGATGCGCGGCGCGGCGAGTGACGGCGTAGCGATCGTGGCGGCGCGCGCCTGCGCGGGGGACGGCGCCTGCGCGGCCGGGGTCGGTGAGGTTGCTGGTCCCTGGGCGCCGGTCGTGTTGTCGGGGGCGTCGGCCTCGCTCGCCTCTTGCGGCTCGGGCTCGGGCTCCGCCTCGGCCGGCACCTGGGCCATGCGCGAGGTGATCAGGCTCCGCATCGTCCCCATGCCCGGGTGCATCTCCCCGAGCTTCTCGGCGAGCACGCCGTCGATCTCGCGGAAGAGCAGCTCGCACGCCTTCAGCGGATCGCTGTCGGCCCCGACGACCTGCCGCTCTTCCATGAACACCGCGACCTGCTCGGTGAGCCAGCCCCACAAATTCGCGCGCGCGCGCGGGCGGCGCTCGGGGTACATCGTGTCCCAGTGCTTCAGCGTGAGCGCGCGGATGACGACGAGCCCCTCGGACAGGCCGCCCCATCCGGTCTTTTGCATACGCGCCACGGCCAACCACGTGGCGAGGCGCATGTCCTTCGTGCGCGACGTGAGGAGCTTCGAGCTGATGGCGACGACCTTGTCCCACGCCGGCGCGACGCCCGCGACGTTGCCGATCTTCTCCATCTCGGCTTTGACTTGCTCGAAATCCGGATCGAACGACAGGTCGTCCCCGGACGGCTTCGCGCCCGGGATCGGCGCCGTCAGAGCGCTCATTCGCGCGTCGATCGGTTCGACGACATCGGTCATGCGCGCTGCACCTTACGTCCTTTGCCGTGGTCCGTGAAGCGGTGCGCCTCAGCGCGCGAGCAGCTCGAGGATGTCCCCCACCACGGCGTCCCAGCGAGCGAGCTGCGCGCCGAGCTCGCGCGGGAAGGCCCCCAGGAGCTGCGCCCTCCGATCCATCGAGGTCGCCCCCACCAGATCGCAGACGCTGTCGCTGTCGGGATCGGGCTTCCAGAGCTCGGCGAGCGAGCTTGGCGGCGTCGACCCCAGCTGAATCAGGATCGCTCCGTCACGACCGTCGAACGACCAGAACGACGTCGGCATCGTTCCCCGCCACTTCGCCACGCGACGGACGACGTCGATCCAGAACGCAGCCGCCGCGACACCTCCCCCGCCGAGCGGCAAGCGCACGCTGAGCGGGGTCGTCGGATTCTCTTGATCGATGAACGGCCCGATCGCCTCGCGGATCAGCTTGAGCGCGAGGAGCGGCGCCTCGGACTCGGAGTCGCCGTAGATCGCGCTCCACGCCCCGCTCACGTACGTGCCGCGCGCCCACGCGTCGTATTCGTACGAAGCGCGATCGCCATCGAGCACCGGCGGCGCGATCCTCTGGATGCGCTCCTGGTACTGCGAGGCGCTGGTCACGCCGTCGACGTCCATCGCCGCCACCGTCGCCGCCTCGAGGAAGTCGCCGAGGAGGAGCGGGAGCAAGTGAGGGAGCGCCGCGACGCGCTGCTCGGGGAGCTGCGCGAAGACGACGAGTGGAAATTTGCGCCCCACGGAGTCGTGGCTCGGCTTCAGGACGCCGACGAGCACCGAGCCGTCACGCGCCGCCGCGGCCGGACGAAACGCGAACGCGTGGATGGCGCCTGCGCCGTAGACCGCCGGCCACGTCGCGCCGTGTTTCTTCTCGCCCGCGGCCATCCCCGCCTCGAGCCACTGCTCGAAGGCCGGCATCGGCTTGCATCCAACGCGCACGAAGTCCCCCATCTGAGGGACCTTGCCGTACGCCCCCACGGCGATCGGAACGGGGGGGAGCGAGGAGAGCGAGTCCTTCTTGTCCCTCTTCAGGAAACCGAAGGCCACGACCTACCTCACGCCGTAGGAGATGACGCGGGGGCAGACGTAGGGCTTGAAGATGCGCTGCTTGCGGAGGAGGTACGAGGGGAACACGCTCTCGTCCTTCGACGGTCGGATGTCCATCTTCACCACCCCCTGCTGCGAGCGCAGCACCCACGTGACGACGATCGTGGCCGGTGCGCCGCGCTTGCCCGCCTCCGTCCCGTTTTCGATCTTCGAGGCCGCATCGAGGAGCCGGAAGAAGCCCCACTCGCCGGGGCGCAGGATCTCCTCGTCGAGGCTGCTGTACCCATGGATCTTGACCCGGCTCTGCTGGGACTTCGGATCCTTGGGGGGCCACTGGACCGCGACCCACTCCTCGGGCTCGTTCTTGTAGGTGTGGCTGATGCCGTTGATGTCGAACGTGACCTCCGCGATGTTCTCGCTCACGCTGTGGAGGTTGATCTCGAACTCGACGAGCGGGGTCTCGCTCTTCGGCGGGAACGTGGCCTTCGAGATCTCGAGCCCCCGGTCGAAGCACTTGAGGAAGCCGCCCGAATAGCTGGGCGTGTGCCCGAACTGCGTACCCGGGACGAAGTGATCGCCGACGAGATCGATCGAGCCCTTGAGGTTCGACTCGTAAAACCCGAAGAGGAGGCCGTTGCCCGGGCGGAAGAACTCGGTGTAGTCGGCGACCTTCACGTCCTTCCACGTGTCGGCGAAGGGGTAGCCGTCCTCGAGCTTGCTGTGCCACTTGGCCCAGACCGCGGACTCCCAGTTGCCGCCCTCGGTGCCCTGACGGCTGTTCGAGTAGCCGGCCCACGCCATCTCGAGCGGGTTCAGGAGCAGCGGTGAGATGATGGGGCGCGTGAAGCCGCTCTGGGACGGCGAGAGGAGCTCGTTGGTCGTCCGGATCGCGTTCTCGAAGGCGGTGAGGACGTCCTTCGGCGATACGCCCTTGCCCTTGCTGTCACGGAGCTGGGTGAGGATGGCGACGAGGTTGGCGACGATGCGATCCTGGTAGTGCGCCAGCTGGGTCGCCGGCGGCTTGTTCGGGTCGATCTGGCCGACGGGGACGCCGAAGCGCACCATCGGCTGGAACGCGAGCTCGGGCGGCATCGGCTGACGGGCGGGCGGCAGCGGCGCGAGGAGGCCGGCGTCGATGAGGATGCGCGTCGAGGGGTTCCTGTTGAGAAGCTCCTTCTTCGCCTCGTTCTCGATCACCGCCTCGGCGAACTCGGCCGTGCTCGGGTCGAGGCGCGTGTTCTCCTCGAGGATGCGCTCCATGCGGAGGTAGGGCCACGGGACCTCGCTCAAGGCCTGAAGCTCCTCGAGCGCCTCGTCGTTGCTCGTCGGCTTGCGGACGTCGAGATCCTTGAGAAAGTCGGCCCACGCGCGGATGTAGTTGTTGAAGTAGCGCTCGCGCAGCTCGTTCAGCTGCTTTTCCATCTGCGCGAGGCCGACCGGATCGGTCTCGCCGAGGACCCAGCGCTCGAGCGCGAGCTGCTTCGCGCGATCCTTGCCGAGGCGATCGCGCACGTACGTCTCCCAGCCGATCTTGGTGAACGCGCCGGTGACGACGAGCTCGGGGCTGCTCTTGGAGGTGACGTAGGAGCCGAACGCGGTGTTGAGGAAGATCGACTCACGCGTGATCGCCGGCACGTTCTCGTTCGCGTCGCGGATGAGGCCGCTGTACTCGCGGTCGGCGGCGGAGACGCGCTTCAGGAACGAGCGGACGCGGTTCTTGAGCCCCTCGTCGCACGTCCAGACGGGGATCTCCTTCCGCTTCATCAGCTCGAGGTAGTAGTTAACGTGCGGGCGCATGACGTCTTTGTCGCCCTTGCCCGTCGCGCCGAGCGCGCGACCCCAGCCGTCGGTGAGGGCGCCCGTCTCCCAGTCGACGTCGAGCCTGTCGGTGTCGCACGCCTGCAGGTACGCCTTCAGGCGGTTGAAGTACGAGTTGTACTCGTCGGACGTGAGCTGGGTCTTGTCGACGATGGCGCGGAGCTCCTCCTCCAGGCGCATCTTCGTCGGACCGGCGAACCCGGTCTGAAGGCTCGAGATGTAGACGGTGCGTGTCGGCTCGTAGAGATCGTCGCCGACGTACATGCCCCAGCGGTAGCTGATGGGCGCGCCTTCCTGCTTCCACGTGTCGAGCTGCTTCACCTGAGCGCGGAGATCGTCGAGTCGGCGCACCTTGTCGACGAGCGACAGGTTGCGATCGCTCCAGGCCACGCGGGTCGCCTCGGTGGCTATCCCTTCGGTCTGGGCGAGGAGGCCACGGTTCTTGAGGAACGTGCACGACGACGGCAAGACGAGGATGCTGGCGAGGAGGAGCGCCGCCGCCGCGAAGGCGATGCGGTTGATGAGCTGGCGCCTGATTTCGCCCTTGGTGCGGCCGGCGTAGTTCTGATCGGGGAAGACGATGCGGCGGAAGACGTCGGTGACGAAGTAGCTCTTCGACTCGGTCGTCTGCTGGGGAGGCTGAATCTGCTGCGCGCTGCCGATGTTGAAGACGCGGAGCATGCCGCCGATGACGCGGTCGATCGGGCTGCCCTCTTGCGTGCCGCTCGTGAAGTACACGCCGCGCAGAATGGGCGTCTCCTGGAACGCGTTGGGCGCGAAGAGCGACGTGACGAAGTCCGACAGGTTCTCCCTGAGCGACTGGAACTCGAGCGGGAAGTGGAAGACGGCGCGCCGTGCGTCTGCCGAGCGCTCGCTGCCGATGCGGCGGACGGCGCGCGCGTGGAGGGTGAGCGCGAGCTCGTCGAACTCGTCCTCGAAGTGCGCGGCGGCGGTCTGCTGGCCCGGGCCCATCAGCGGAAACGTCACGCCCCAAGGCTGCGAACGCTCACTCTTGCGGAGATCGTTCCAGAACTCGACGAAGCCCGCCACGAGATCCATCTTCGTGAACACCACGTAGATGGGGACGACCATGCGCAGGCGCGTCATCACCTCGTCGATGCGCGAGCGGATGCGCTTGGCCTGGGCGTCGATCTCCTCCTCGGTCGCCTGCATCAGGTCGGTGACGCTGATGGCGACGAGGATGCCGTTCACGGGCTTGCGTGCGCGGTACTTGAGGAGCATTCCGAGGAAGGCGAGCCACTCCTCGTGGTCGTCGGCCTCGGTCGTGTAGCGGCCCGCCGTGTCGAGGAGGATGCCCTCGTTGGTGAACCACCAGTCGCAGTTGCGCGTGCCGCCGATGCCGCGCACGCCCCCGCCCTTCGGATCGAGGAACGGAAACGCGAGGCCCGAGTGCTTGAGGGCCGTCGTCTTTCCGGCGCCCGGCGGGCCGATCATGATGTACCAGGGCAGCGAATAGAGCGCCGTCGCCCCGGTCTGGCCGAGCTTGCTCGCCTTCAGCGACGCGATGCCGCGCTGGAGCTGGACCTGGAGATCCATGATCTCGGCGCGGCGGTCGGGGCGGGCGTTGGCCGCCTGCTCCTCGGCCTGCTTGAGCATGTCGCGCTCGAGCTTCTTCGCCGCCATCACCATGCGGATGCGTCGGAAGAGGATCGCGGCGACCACCATCAGGACGATGCCGACGGTGATGAGGATCTTCAGCCACAGGGCCCACGCGAGGAAATAGCCCCCGAGCCATGTCCCGATGAGGAGAAAGAGAGCGATGATGATTGACCAGAGGACCATGACGCTCTCAGGGTTTCGCGGGCGACTGGGCCGCGCTGATCGTGGACGACTTGGTCATTCTGCTCGATGTGGCCGATGTGCCGATGAGCAGCGTCACCTTGAGGGCGACGAACAGGGCGAGTGCGAGCCCGAAGAACACGAGGGACAGGAGGACGATCGGGCGCTCCTGCTGGACGAGGGACCGCACCGCGTCGCGCGGCTCACCGTGGGGGCTGATGATCTCGCTGGCCGGAAGCGCGCGCGACACCTCGGCGCCGACCTGGTCCATGAGCGGGCCCATGCCCTCGCCCTGGCGGACGGCGTACTTTCCGAGGAACCCGAGCTCGAGGCACCAGTAGAAGATTTCGAGGACGTGCGCCTTGTGCGTCTGCCCCTGCAGCGCCTGCATGCGCGTGAAGAAGCCCTCGCCAGCGGTGTTCTCGTTGAAGTAGAGAAACTGCAGCGGACGCGCGAGCCACTGGTTGCGGCCCGGCCAGTCGTTGCGCAGGACCTGCTCGTCCATGAACGCGGCGATCGCGTAGCGCGCCTCGTTGAAGTCCTCCTCGGGGATCCCGACGTCACGGCAGCGCCGCGCCATCTGGTCGAACATCGAGGAGATGCGGCGCTGGAGCTCGTCTGCCGGCGGCAGCGCGTGCGAGAGGCCGATCTGCGTGGCGAGGGAGAGGGCGCCGGCGCATGCCCAGTACATCTTGTCGATCATGCCCGCTGCCTCCTTCCTTCAAAGGCGTATAGGAACAAGGTGATCATCGCAAATTCGCGGGGTCGACGGCAAAAAGCTGGAGTGTGACGGCGTCGGGCTCGAGGGGCTGGTAGATGGCGACCGTGCCCGTCCCGGCAATGTCGTTCCAGAAGTCGGGGGTCTTGGTGAGCTTGAAGTAGATGATGCCGCTGCGCACGGGCAGCGCCCCCGGCGGCCGGTACTCGAGCTCGAGCTTGGCGCCGTTGACGGCGCTGTTGAGGATCGAGTTGATGTGGTTCCAGGAGGCGATCTTGGCGAGCTTGGGCAGGCGGTCGCGGACCTGCCCTTCGGGGACGGCGCTCGTGGCGCGCACCGCCACGAAGAACTCACACTTGAGGAGGGCGCGGTCCTCGATCTGGCCGAGGTACATGCCGTCCTCGCGCTTGGTGAGCGGAACTTCGACGTATTTCTCCGCGACGACCGCGTCGAGGAGCGCATAGGCCCGCTGGAACATCGGCGAGAACGTCTCGCCGAGGTCCTGGTAGTTAAAACGCGGAATGGTCGTCGGATCTCCCTCCACGGCGAACGTACAGAGGAGACCGATGAGCTGCGCCAGGGCGATGTAGGCGGCCTCGGGGTGGCTCGTCCCTTGGTCCACGAGGTGGGCGAAGACCGGGATGGTCAGGTTGAGCGCGTTCAAAAGCCAGAACTTGGCCGCGTCGCTCGCCTGGAACTCGACCGCCGCCGCGGTGCGCTGGCGGCGGGTGTCGGCGAGGCTGCGCTGCTTCGCGGTCATCGCCTCGAGCAGGCGGGTGAAGCCGGTCATGAGGAACGGCGACGCCGAAATGCGTAGGACCGGTGGGACGAACCCCTCGCGCACGATGATCGTGCCGGTGGCCGAGCGCGTGAGCTGCGCGACGCGAAGGAGATCGAGCGCGTCCTTGCGCTCGTCGCCGATGATGACGCGGTAGTTGCGGCGCGCGAACTGCATCGCCTGCTCGCCCTGCCCGAGGTTGTAGTCGAGCAGCGAGCCGTGCTCGCGGACGTAACGGGTGAGCGCGCCGGGCCGCGCGTCCAGATCGACGTTCGCGCCGGTCTCGTTCTCCGTCGCCAGGCCGATGAAGACGTCGAGCGTGCGGGTCTGCGCGGTGAGCGCGTTCTCGATGGGGCGCGCCGGGACCTGATCGTCGAGGTTCTCGCCGAGGAACACCGGCGTGCCGTCGGGGAGGATCCCCGAGAGGCGGGCGAGCCGGAACTGGCCGGTCGCGAGCGCGCGCTCGTCGATCTCGATGTCGGTGACGCCCCACCCGTAAGGGCTCGCGGCGGCGATGCGGTCACCCAGGAGCTGCTCGTGGTAGCGATCGAGCTGCTGCAGGTGGTGCTGCGTGATGAACAGCCCCTCGGTCCAGACGAGCTTTTTCGCCCTCATTTCTCGCTCTTTCCCGGATTTTCTTTTTCTTCCGGAGACGAGAACTTCAGGCGCGTCTGGATGTGGCGACCGCTCACCGGGAAATCGTCGGCGTGGTCGGAGCCCTCGTCGATCTTGGAGCCGTCCACCCAGATCACGAAATGCGGGTTCGTCGGCGTGGCCTTCCCGGCGTCGCCGGCGTCGGGGCCGTCGGCGGTGGGGCCGGCGTTGGAGCATTCTCCCTTGCCGGGCGGAGGGGGCAGCTCGAGCACGGTGTACCAGCTGCGCCCCTTCGGCGTGCGGAACAGGGCGACGGCGGCGATGTACATGGCCTTCTCGTCGCGCTCGAACTTCACGTCCGTTCGAGAGTCCGGGTAGACGGTGAGCTCCTCGGTCTTGATGAGATCTTCCTTGAGGGTGTTCTTGTCGTCCTTCCAGAGGTCTCGGAAGTTCGCGTTGTTCAGACGGACATCGGTCGCGAGCTGGTAGATGCGGACCTGGACCGGGCGGGGCTCGCCGCTCTCGGTCTGGTTGATGCGCTCCGACCCGATGAGGGTCATGTCCACCATCTGCAGCTTGCACTTGTCGGGCTCTCGGATCGGCAAGATCGTCGGGCCGCACGCCACGAACGCGCCGAGAGGTGCGCCCACCGCGACGGTGAACGCGAGGATCCCGAGGGTCGTTCGAACGAGGTAGCCCGCGTTTGCCATCAGCCCGTGCCTCCGCGCCGGGATTCCCCGACGGCTTCCTCCGCGATGACGATGTCCCCTGCCGGATCGACGGTCAGGCGCATTCCCTCGAGCGGCTTGTCGGCCGCCATCCGCTGCAGGATCTCCGTGGAAAGGAGAGGGAGAACCGTCCCGCGCAGGATGTGGTCGACGTTGCGCGCGCCGCTCTCGACCTCGCGGCAGCGGGCGGCGATCGCGTTGACCACCGAGTCGTCGATGGCGAGCTTGATGCCGTGCGATTCCATCGCGCGACGCGCGACGCCGTTGAGCTTCATGCGGGCGATGCCGGCGAGCGCCTCGGGGCCGATCGGGATGTACGGGACCACGGTCATGCGCGCGAGGAGCGCGGGCTTGAAGTGGGCCGTGAGCGTCGGCTTCACGAGGGACGTCAGATCCTCGAGTGACGGGATCTCGCCGCCGGGGGGCGCGGCGCTGGTGAGGAGATCGGTCGCGAGGTTGCTCGTGAGGATGACGACCGTGTTCTTGAAATCGATGACGCGGCCTTCGCCGTCGGCGAGCATGCCCTTGTCGAACACCTGGTAGAAGATGTTCAGGACTTCCTTGTCAGCCTTCTCGCACTCGTCGAGGAGGACCACCGAGTACGGGCGCTGGCGGACCGCCTCCGTCAGGACGCCGCCTTCGCCGAAGCCGACGTAGCCGGGCGGCGAGCCGATCAGGCGCGAGACGGTGTGGCGCTCCTGGAACTCGCTCATGTTGATCGTGACGATGAAGCGCTCACCGCCGAAGAGCAGATCGGCGAGGCCGAGCGCCGTCTCCGTCTTGCCGACGCCGGACGGGCCGACGAGGAGGAACACGCCCATCGGCTGCTGCGTGGGCTTCAGGCCGGCGCGCGCCGCGCGGAGCTCGCGCGCGATGACGGCGAGCGCCGGATCCTGGCCGCGCACGCGCTGACGGAGGCGCTCCTCGGTGTTGAGGATGCCCTGGATGTCGTCCTTCACCATCTTGCCCACGGGGATGCCGGTCCAGTCGGCGACGATGCTCGCGACGAGCCCTTCGTCGACGTCGGCGTGCACGAGCAGATCCTCGTGCTTGATGGCCTTCAGCTTGTCGATTTCGGCGCGGAGCTCGGGGCGCTTGGCTTCGTTGCCGGCCGCGAGCTCCTTGCGGAGCGCGTCGATCGCCGTGATGATCTCGCGCTGCCCGGCGGCCTTGGCCTCGAGCTCGGTGGCGCGGACCTTCAGCTCGGCCTGCTTCGTCTCGGCGATCGTCTTGGCCTCTTCGCTGATCGAGAGGCCGGCCTTGAAATCGCGGGCGTACGCCTCGAGCTCGCGCTCGACCGCCGCGAGGGCCGCGCGCGTGTCCTCGAGGACGGCGGGCGGTGCGCCGCGCACGACCTTGACGCGCGCGGCGCTGGTGTCGAGGAGATCGACGGCCTTGTCCGGGAGCAGGCGCCCGCTGATGTAGCGGCTGGAGAGCGTGACGGCGGCCCGCACGGCCTCGTCCTGGATGACGATCCCGTGCGCCTCCTCGAAGCGCTTGGCGAGGCCGCGCATCATGACGATGGCGTTTTCGATGGACGGCTCGTCCACCTTGACCGGCTGGAAGCGGCGCTCGAGCGCGGCGTCCTTCTCGAAGTAGCGCTTGAACTCGGCCCACGTCGTCGCCGCGATCGTGCGCAGCTCGCCGCGCGCGAGGGCGGGCTTGAGCAAGTTGGCCGCGTCGCCGCCGCCCTGCTGACCGCCGGCGCCGATGATCGTGTGCGCCTCGTCGATGAAGAGGACGATCGGCTTTGGCGAGGCCTTCACCTCGGCGATGACGCCCTTCAGGCGGTTCTCGAACTCGCCCTTCACGCCCGCGCCGGCCTGGAGCGCGCCGAGATCGAGGACGCAGAGGTGCACGTCCCTCAGCTGCTCGGGGACGGTGCCCTCGGCGATACGGACGGCGAGCCCCTCGACGAGCGCGGTCTTTCCGACGCCGGCCTCGCCGACAATGATCGGGTTATTTTTCCGGCGGCGGCCGAGGATGTCGACGATCTGGCGGATCTCCGCCTCGCGCCCGAAGACCGGATCGATCTCGCCGGCGCGCGCGCGCTCGGTCAGGTCGGTCGTGAACTTGGCGAGCGGGCCGTCGGGCTTGCCGAGGCCGGTGGTCGCGCCTTTGCCGGTCCCGGGCTCTCCGTCGCCACCGCCAGCGCCGCCGCCCGGCTTGCCGGCCGCGGTCTTCAGATCGTCGGCGGCCTCGCCGCTCGCCGCGGCGATGGTGGCGAGGTTGCGGCGCACTTCGTCGCGCGGGAGCCGCTCGAGGAGCGACATTTCCGTGGGCAAATACCGGGTCTGCGCCATGAGCAGGCGAACGAGGAGCCCGCCGGAGCGCACGAGATCCTCACCGAGCTCGGTCGACGTGTAGAGCCAGGCGTCCTGGATCCAGTCCCAGACGAGGTTGTCGAACACCGGCTTGCCGGCGTTGCCGCGGCGCAGCTCGCTCAGGTAGCGCTGGAGGTAGGTTCGGGCGCCGGTGGTGTCGACGCGGAAGTGGCTGAAGACCTCGTTGATGTCGCTGTACGGATCGTCGATCAACGCGAGGAGGACGTGCTCGACGGTCACCTCGTAGTGCTGGGACGACAGGCACATCCCCGCAGCGGTGTTGAGCGCGCGCTTGCACGTCTCGTTGAGCTTTCGAGCAAGGTTCTTCGGTTCGGCGACGAGCATTCAGACCTCGGTGTTGACAGGTCGGCGGATAGTAGCGAAGTCCAGGGGACTTTCCCGCCTACTACTTGCCATCGCGACGTCCTTGGTCGCCGCGCTTGACCGTGCCGTGTGCCGGAGGGGGCCTTTGGGGGGGTCGGGGATCTGCCGCGACGTCGGGCGCTCGCGGTAGTCCCCGAGGGTTCGCCAGGGCGTAGCCGCGGAGGACGTCGGGCTCGTCGACAGGGGCCTTCTTCTTCACGGTGTCACCGGGGGCGAGGTCGTCGAGCGCTGCGGCGCTTGGCTGCTGCTGCTGCTCTTGCTGGTCGAGGCGCGCGGCGGCCCGCTTCTTGGCGAGGCGACCCATGACGTCCCCACGGACACTGAGCGACAGGAGCATCCCCTTCTGGAGCTTCGCCGAGGGGTCGAGGTAGTTCGCGTCCACGATCTCCTGGGGTGTCGTGCCGAACATCTTCGCGACGTCCTGCAGCGTCTCGCGCTCGCCCACCCGGTAAAATACCGTGCGCGGGGCGCCACCGCCGGCGCCGGGCGCGTCGTCCCCGTCGAGCGGCCACGAGCGCGCGGCGCGGCGAGGCGCCCGCGGTGGATCGAGCAGATCGTCGCCGCCTTGCCGGCTTGCCAGGTCGCGACGCGGGAGCTCGTCCCTCCCCCAGTCGAAGCCGCGCGGGACCTCCTGCTCGAGGCCGTCGCGGTCGCGGTGATCGAGCAGGCGCGGGAGCATCGCGTGCGCGCGCGCAAGGCCGCTCGACGGGATGTGCGCGAAAAACGAGCGGCCGCGATCGGGGATCTGGTCGCCGACGAGCTCGGGGTTCAGCTCGTGGAGGTGCTGGATGCTCGTCCCCGCCGCGCGGGCCACCGTGGCGAGGTCGATGCCCGGCGGGACCTCGAGGTTGGAGGTCGCGACGGGCCCATCGACGTGGGTGTCGTCGAAGCCGAAGCGCTCGAGGTTGTTCAAGAGGATCGCGATCGCCACGATCTTCGGGACGTACAGCTGGCTCTCGCGCGGCAGGGCGCCGTCGATCTTGGCGAGCGTCCAGAAGTCGTTGCTGCCCGTGTCGCGGACGCGGTCGAGCATGCCTTTGTAGCCCATGTTGTAGGCGGCCAGCGCGAGCTCCCAGGAGCCGAACTTCTCGTAGAGATCCGACAGGTGGCGTGTGGCGGCGTCGCTGGCGCGGGCGATGCTGCGACGCTCGTCGTAGTCGGCCTCGACGGCGAGGCCGTAGGCGCGGGCCGTGTCCGGCATGAACTGCCAGAGACCCACGGCGCCGGCGTGCGACGTCGCGAACGGAGAGAAGCCGCTCTCGATGAAGACGAGCGCCATCAAGTCACGCGGAAGCATGCGCTCGCGGAGGGCCGTCTCGACCGCCTGGCGGTAGCGACCGCTGCGCTTCAGCCAGGTGCGGAAGATCTTCCGCCCCTGAGGGTTCTGCGTGAAATAGTGCACGAACCGGCCGATCTTCGGGTCCGAGTGGACGGGGAGATCCGGCATGCGGAGGCCCGTCATCCAGTCCGAGTTGCTCGCGTCCTCGCGGCAAGCCGTCCCGTCTTCGCAGACGTCGGGCGCGGTCGGGGCCGGCTGGGAGACGGGCGCCTTCGCGGTCCGCGGGGCGTCGCCGAAGAGCTGCTTTTCCGCCTGACGAAGGGCGTGCAGCTCAGGTGACTCGGCGCCGTCCTGCGCCGCCGGCATCGGTTCGAGGCCGGGCATCCCGAGCGCATCGGTCGTGCCGAGGAGCGCGGGGAGCTCAGCCGCAGAGGCCTCGGTCGTCGCGGCATCCTTCGCGGCCCACCCCGGCCTGGGGAGGCTGAAGCCGAGCGCGAGGCCGCCCGCCACGACAGCGCCGTAGGTAATGAAGTCTCGCCTAAAGGAACGCATCGTAGGGAAAGGGTCGCACACCCCAAAGCGTCGGCCCAAGAAACCGGCTGTGCCGGTGATGCGCGGCGGTGCTCTCGCAACGGCCCCACAAATGGGAGCCGCGGGCTGGTGTCTGGTAAGCTGCGGGGCGTGTTCGGTCTCGAGGTCAAGATCATCAACACTCAAGAGGGGACGTCCGTCGAGCGACGGTTCGAGCGATTCCCGATCCGCATCGGGCGCAACGCGCTGAACGATCTCCAGATCGACTCCGGCTACGTCTCGCAATTTCACGCGATTTTGCAGCTCGCCGGCGACGAGGTGCACCTCGTGGATCTGGGGAGCCGTAATGGCACGCTCCTGCCCGGCCTCGGTCGCGTGCAGCCGAACGCGGTCGTAGATCTGGCGACGAGCAACTTCGAGTTCGCGATCGCGATGACGATCTTCCGCGTCAGCCTCGTGAACCTCGACGCGGCGGCGGTCTCACGGCGGCGCGGCGGCGTGCACGACATCGCGGAGGAAATGACGCGACCGCACGGCACCGACGTCGGTGCCGCGATGGTGACGCACCTCAAGCCGCTTTACGAGGCGTACCGGCAGGCGTGGGGGCGGCTCTACCAGGAGATCCAGTCGACGATCGGGACCTACGACGCCGAGATGCGGCAGCGGTTCTGCGAAGACTTGATGATCGCGCACCCCAACGTCGCGGCGGAGCCGGACTTCAAGCGGCTCGCCAACATGAGCCCGGCGTCGGCCCCCTCCGGCTCGCACCAGATCCACGTCGAGATGGAGTCGACCAGCTCCCGGCTCGATCCGCCGCGCGAAGAGGCGGTGGCGCTGCACGGCCTGAAACAGCTCGCGCAGTGGTACATGCCGGGTGCCGCGCCGCCGGGCGGCGTCGAGGACATCATCGGCTTCTTGCAGACGATCCAGGACACGCTCGACGTCTTCCTCAAGTGCTTCGTCCCGCTACGCGACGGGTACAAGCAGTTCGAGGTGCAGATGGACATCCAGCGCATCCGCAGCGACGGCCTGCGGCTGGGGAGCTCCGTCGACGTCGCGCGCGATCCCCGCGAGCTCGCCCGCGCGATGCTGGATTGGCGTCGCACGGTTGGCGACGAGCCGCGCATCGTGGAGAACACGTTCGCCGATCTCATGACCCACCAGGTCGCGATGCTCAACGGCATCATGAAGGGGGTGAAATCCCTCTTGAACGAGCTCGCGCCGGACGCCATCGAGAAGACCCTCGACGATCCGCGGAAGAACCGCGGACGGCAGGGCCTGCAAATCGGCCCCTTCCGCTACAAACAGCTGTGGGAGCTCTACATGGAGCGCCACGGCGATCTGTCGTCGGAGGACAAGGAGGCCTTCGCGCTCATCTTCGGGCCGCAGTTCGCGCAGGCGTACTCGCAGTTCCAGGAAGGGGCCGGCGGTATGCCGACGACTGCGACGGTGGAGATTTCGAGTGTCGGCGCCGCGCTGGCCGAGGGGCGCGGGGTACATCACGCCACGCAGCCGCCGCCGCCACCTGGACCACCTGGCCCGTATTGGCCGCCGCGCCGGTGAGACAAACCGCGAGGAAGTGCGTTTTCTTGGCCCGCGCCTCGTTTCATTGCGACGCTTGCTTCTAGGAACGATGAGCTTGCGCACCGTCTTTGCGTCCATTCTCCTCTCTGCATCCATGCTCGTGGCTTCGTCCGCGCACGCGCAGGCGGTGAGCCCCACGCCCGATCGGGACAAGACGTGGGCGGCGGTCACCGGCCTCACGATGGTCGCGGGGGCAGGCACGCAGCTTCTCATGCCGCGGGTCTTCTACTCGGACCCCGAAGTCACCGTCGGGTGGAAGGGGCGGTGGCACGTCTCGGTCCTCGCGCCGGTGATGACGCTGACCGTGCTCACGGCGCTGAACGAGTTCGCGCTGAAGGACGCGTTCGCGGGCAACCGCCCGGGGTGCGACGACACGAACCGCGGCATCGTCTCGCACTGCGATTCGTACGGCATGATGTCGACGCACACGTTCGCGGCAGCGTCCGCCCTCGGCCACGGCACCGGCGTCTTCGTCTTCGACACGCTCAAGTGGAGCGGCGGGCGGGTCAACGGCTACGCGCTCACCGGCAACGTCATCGCCCCCTTCGTCTTCGGCGTGCTCACCGGGATCGGCCGGGGGCTCGGAAACTGGGAGAACGCCGGCCAGATCGTGCTCGGCGGCGTGACCGGCCTCGGCATCGGCTTCCTGAGCGGCATGACCTACGCGCTGATGCAGCGCCCCGAGTGCGGGTACACCGGCAGCCTGATCTGCTGGTAGCCTGGCGGGGTGAGCGACTCCCCCATCAAGAGCTTCGACGTAGGCTTCGGCTCCGGTTCCCAAGGCGGCGGCTCGAGCGGTGAGAGCTCGTCGCGCGGGCCGCTGCGCATCGTGCTCGTCTCGGCGCTCACCGCCGGTGACGCGTGGACGACGAGCAGCCGGCCGTCGCAAGCCCCCATCCCTGTCGACAAGGCGTCGTTCGAGCGCGTGATGGCGAAGCTGGGCCCCCAGTTCGCGATCGAGGTGCGCGATCCGTTCACGCCGGAGGCGGAGCCGCTCAAGATCGACCTTCGGTTCCGCGAGTGGAAATCGCTGCGCGCGGATGGGATCGTCGAGCAGGTGCCGGTCCTCCGGGCGCTGGTCGAGGCGCGTAAGATCGTCGCGCAGATCAAGGATCGCAAGCTGTCGGTCGAGGACGGCCGCAGGCAGCTCGCGCGCGTCCTTCCGCGCGCTGCCTGGGCCGACGCGCTCGCCGGTGAGGTCGCTGTGAGGCCCGCGCCGGCGGCGGCCGAGAGGCGCGAGGCCGCCGCAGCCGCGGTCGTGCCCCCGCCGCCCCCGTCCACGGTCGACGCCCTCGACGCGCTCTTCGACAAGGTCGGCGTGAAGGATCCCGACGTCACCGCCGAGCCGCCGCCGGTGTCGCCCGTGACGCCCGTGGCGGCCGTGACGGAGTCCGTGTCGCCCGCGTTCTCTCGGCTCATCGCCGAGGTCGCGCGCGGCGGCAAGTCCCCTCCCCCGGCGCGCGCGGCGGCAGTCGTGGGCTCGGCGCTGGAGAAGACGGAGCGCGCGTTCGGGCGCATCTTCGTCGAGGTCCTCCACCACCCCGAGGTGCGTCGGCTGGAACGCGCGTGGCGCGGCCTCAAGCTGCTCGTGGACGGCACCGACACCCGCCTCGGCGTCGAGATCGACGTGCTTCCGGCGGACGCGGGCCAGGCCGAAGCGGCCATCGTGGCGCTCTCCGAGCGAGGCGGCGCAGAGTCGGCGCGTGCCCCGGTCGATCTCTTCCTGATCGATCACGACGTCGACGCGTCCGCCGGGGACGCCGCGCTGCTCGCCGCGTGGGCGCGCGCAGGCGCCGATTCGCATGCGGCGGTCGTCGTGAACGGCAAATCGGAGCTCCTCGGCGTGCCGCAGATCGCGGATCTGCCGAAGGCTCTGCGCAAGCTTTCGGCCACCGACGATCCGCGCCCCGAGACCTCGCGTGCCCTCGCCGGCGAGGACGCGACGCGCTGGCTGACGGTCGCGATGAACGGACCGCTCGTCCGCGCGGCGTACACCCCTTCGTCGTCACGCCTGCGCGAGATCTCGTTCAGCGAGAACCCGAAGGATCTCGCGAGCCACGTCTTCGCGGGGCCGGCGGTGGCGATCGGCATCCTGTGCGCGCAGAGCTACGTGCGGACGGGCTGGCCCACCGCGATCGTGGGGCCCCGCGAAGGTGCCGTCGAGAACCTGGCGGTCCACGAGGTCGACGACGGCGGGCAAACCTACGCGATCCCGCTCGAGGTCATGGTCGGCGACGACGTGCTCAAGGAGGCCGCGCGCGCGGGCATCGCCCTGTTCGGCTGCGGCGCCAACCACGACGCGGCGTTCCTGCTCCGCGCGCCGACGTTCCACGAGCGCGCGCCGCGCGCAGGACACGCCAACCTGGGCGACCAGCTCTTCGTCGGACGGTTCGCGAGCGCCGTGCAGCAAGTCGCCGCGGCGCTGCCGAGCGACGTCGACCCCGCCGCTGGCGCCCAGGCCGCGGAAATCGCCCTGTCCGAGCTCTTCGAGAGGGCGGCGCCCGCGGGACCCGAGGTCTCGGCGCGCATCTCGGCGGGCCGGCTGGAGGTCAAGGTCCGCCCGCGGCGCCACGCCGGCATCGCGCTCGAAGAGCTCACGCTCGCCGCGCCGCTGGGCGCTTAGAGCAAGCGAGGAGGTCCGCTACGGCCCGACGCCCGTGCAGGCGTTGGTGGTGGCGATCACGTTCTTCAGGCACTTCTTCGCGACGGAATCGCAGAGGCCCGTCGCGCAATCGCTTCCGGTCGCGCAGGCGGTGCCCGGCGCGCTGCGCGGCACGCACGTCTTGGTACCGGCGGTATCGCACATGCTCGACGCGTCGCATTGCGTCGAGTCGGCGCACGCCGAGCCCTGCGGCAGCACCGCCGCACACAAGCTCGCGCTGGGGCCGCTCGCCACACAAAAGCCCGTCGGCAGGCACGACCCCGGCACCGTCGGCAGGCACGGCCCTCCGATGTCTTGCGCCGGCTTGCACGTGAGGGAGCCAGGCTCGCAGAAGAGGTCCTGGCCTCCCGCGCAGCCGTGCGGCGGAGTGAGCGTGCATGGGGCGCCTTCGGCGGGCACCGGCACCGCGACGCAGATCGGCGCCCCGAGCGGCTGTGACAGCGGGAGCTGGCCGCCGCCGTCGACGCCCGCCGGAAGCGGCGAGCAGGAGACCACGGCGCCGTCTTGAGGTGCGCACTCGGCGCTCGTGCTGCACGCCGCGCCGGGCGGCTTCTTGCCGGTGAAGATGAGCTGGCACGTTTCACGCGCCGCCGAGATGCTGCCGGGCTCGGTCGAGCAGCTCTTCGACTTCGCATCCCGGACCTGCGCGACGCAGGTGGTCGCGGCCTTGGCGTCGTAGTTCGCGAGCGCCGACGAATTGGGATCGGAGAACCGCTGCTGGATGAGGCTCTTCCAGCCGGCGGTGCACGCCTTGTAGTCGAACGTGGTGGCGTTCTCGGCGCAGCAGTGCTGGAGGCTCGCGCAGAGCGCCTCGGCGTACGACGCGGGGAAGCGATCCGCCGGGATGTAGATGCTCGTCAGGCTGCTTCCGCAGCCCGCGGGCGCGATCGCCACGAAGGCAGCGGCTGCCGCGAGGGCGAAGGCGCACGCGGTGGACTTCGAGAAGCGCATGATGTTCGAGAGGAAGTGTAGGCCGCCGGCGAGAACCTGGTCCACAAAGCTGGGGGCGCGCGTGGCGCCGCTTCGGCTATCCTCGCCTCCGTGCTGGGCAGGGCCCTCTCCCGGGCAGGGTCGTTCGCCGATGGTCTCGTGCGGCGATTCATGCCCGATCCGTTCGCGCTGGTGCTCCTCCTCACGGTGGTGTCCCTGGCGCTGGGTCTCGTCACGATGCCCGACGCGCCAGGCCCAGGGGGCGGCGCCCTCCTCGGCAAGGGCTCCGCGCTGATCGACGAGTGGGTCCGCGGCTTCGGCGACGCGGAGATCCTCAAGTTCGGCCTCCAGATCATCCTCGTGGTCGTCACCGGAGAGGCCATTGCGGCGAGCCCGCCCGCGCGGCGTGGCCTCGCGTGGCTCACCGCGCTACCGAAGACGGCAGCGCAGGCGCTCTTGCTCGTCACCACGTACGCGATCGTGACGGGATGGCTGCACTGGGGCTTCGGTCTCGTCTCGAGCGCGCTCCTCGCCCGCGAGGTGGGCCGCTCGCTCGCCGCGCGCGGCGTGAAGGTCCACTACCCGCTCCTCGGCACCGGCGCGTACACGTCGATGCTCCTGTGGCACGCGGGGCTCACCGCCAGCGCCCCCTTGCTCATGAACACGGACGTGAACTTCGTGAGCAAGATGCTCGAGCAGAACGGCGGCGGGCGCGTCCCGCTCACCGAGACGATATTTGCACCCTACAACCTGATCGCGTGCGCCGTCCTCGCCGTCCTCGTGCCGCCGCTCGTCGTCGCGATGCAACCGAAGGTCGCCGTGGAGCTCGATCCCGCGCAGGTCCCGGCCCCGCCCGCGGCCGACGTCGCGGAGGCGCGGACGGGCACGCCGGCCGAGAGGCTCGACCGCACGCGCGTGCTCACGTTCGTGGTGGGCGTCCTCGGCCTCCTCTTCTTGCGCCGCTACGTCCGCGAGCACGGCTTCGATCTCAACCACAACGTCGTCAACGTCACCTTCCTGATGCTGGGAATGACGCTCCACCCGAGCCCCGTCTCCTACGGGAAGGCGATTGCCCAGGCGACGCGCGGCGTGTCCGGCATCGTCCTGCAGTTCCCGTTCTACGGCGGGATCTTGCACGTGATGGCGTACACCGGGCTATCGGTCAAAATCGCCCATCTGTTCATCGAGGCGTCGACGGCGCGGACGCTGCCGCTCTTCGCGTTCTTCGCGTCGATCCTCACGAAGAGCTTCGTCCCGAGCGGCGCCGGCGAGTGGGCGGTGGAAGGACCGCCGATGTTGAAGGCAGCGCACGCGCTCGGCGTCAGCTACGGGAAGGTCACGATGGGCGTCGCGTACGGCAACATGCTCGGCAACATGTACCAACCGTTCTGGAGCTTGCCGCTGCTCGGCCTCATGGGCCTGCGCGCGAAGGACATCATGGGCTACGCGCTCGTCCTCTTCTGCGTGTGCCTGCCGGTCCTCGCCCTCGCGCTCATTCTCGGGTGAGGATGCCCGCCCCCAGCGCGCGAAGGACGGCCTCGTGGGTCGCCGCGTGGCCGGGGCGAACCGCGCGCACCGAGCCCACGGGGGGGCCCCCGTACAGGTAGAGGTCGCCGAGGAGATCGAGGAGCTTGTGGCGGGCGGGCTCATCGGCGGAAAACGGCCGGCCGGCAGAGTGGATGGCCACCGGCGCGATGACGACGACGCTCTCCGGCGCGACGTGCGACGCGAGGCCGCGGTCGCCGAGGTCACCGAGCTCGTGCGCGAAGCCAAACGTCCGCGCCGGCGCGATGCGCAAGAAATCGCCGGCGGCCCCGGACCATGCGGCGTCGGGGGTGAGGCGCGCGTCGTCGGTCTCGAAGCGAACGGAGACGCCGCGCCCGAGCGTCGTGAACGCGTAAGAGCTCGCGCCGACCGTGAGCTCGGCGTCGCGGCGCACGACGAGGCTCGGCGGCGACGGAGCGATCCCGAGGCTCGCCACCGCGCGTGTCCACTCGTCGGCGGCGCCGTCGAGGATCGGGAGCTCGTCGCCTTCGACCGTGACGACGAGCCCGCGGTGGATCCCGAGGCCCGCGAGCGCAGCGAAGAGGTGCTCGACCGTCGCGACGCGGATCCGGTCCCCCGGGCTCGCGACGGTGGTGGCGCGCACGTGGCCTACCGCCGACAGCTCTCCCACGCGCGCGACCGCGTCCCCTTGATGGAGCGTGACGGGGTCGCCCGCCGCAGGCGCCTTCGCCAGCGTGACCACGGCGAGCCGCCCGCCATGGAGGCCCCGCCCCGCGAGGACGACGCGCGCCGTCACTTGCCGCCCGACTCCACTTCTTCCTCGTGCTCTTCACTGGCGGCGCGGGCCGGCGGTCGGGGCGCCGGCTTCTTCCGCGAGAACAGCGCCAGCGTCAGGTACGCGAGGACGCCGCCCGCCAGGCCCCACGCCACGTAGGACCACGAGGCCGGCCGCGGAGCCCGGATCGCGACACCGGTGGCCGCCGCGATCGACGCGTCGAGCTTGGGCTCCCACTTGGAGATCTCGTCGGCCGGCACCGTCGCGGTGACGAGCGCGGCACCGTCGTCGACGGGGAAGACCACCTGCAGGACGCGTTTGTTCGACTCGCCCCGCACGAGCGCGCCCTCGAGGATCCCTACGCGCGCGCCGTCCGCACGGCGCCGCGCCTCGTGGCGCACCTCCGTCCACGTGGAGTCGCTCTGCGCGAACACGGCCGGCATGCCCGCCGCGAGCGCGCGCAGATCTTCGTCCTCGAGCTGCGGCGATTTGTCGGTGAACGTCAGCGTGATGTTCGGCGTCGTCTTCTTGGTCAGGTCCAGCACGATCCAGACCTTCTGCTTGCCGTCGGGCGCCGCGCCGAGCGCCGACTTCACGACGTCGTCGCTGGCAGGCACGAAACCGTCGGGCGGCGTGAAGACGAAGGGAGCGTTCGCGGCGCGATCTCGCGCGGCCGTCGCTTGCGGTCCGGCGAACGCCGCGATGGCGGCGACGACGAGGACCGGCGTGAAGCGCACCTTCTCCATTTCTTCTCTTCTACTCCTCTTGGTCTTCCCCGGCTCAGTCGTTCATCGACGCGAGGAACGCCGCGTTGTCCGGGGTCTTCTTCAGCTTCTCGAGCAAAAATTCCATGCTGTCGGCGACGCCGAGCGGATGCAGGAGCTGGCGCAGCAGCCAGATGCGCGAGAGATCGCGCTCCGGGATCAGCAGCTCCTCCTTGCGCGTGCCGCTCTTCGCGATGTCCAGGCACGGGAAGATACGCCGCTCCATGAGCTTACGATCGAGGTGGACCTCGCAATTTCCCGTGCCTTTGAACTCCTCGAAGATGACCTCGTCCATGCGCGACCCGGTCTCGACGAGGGCGGTCCCGATGATGGTGAGGCTGCCGCCCTCCTCGACGTTGCGCGCCGCGCCGAAGAAGCGCTTCGGCTTGTGGAGCGCCTGGGAGTCGAGGCCGCCGGAGAGCACCTTGCCGCTCGGCGGAACGACGGCGTTGTACGCGCGCGCCAGGCGCGTGATGGAATCGAGCAGGATCACGACGTCGTGCTTCTGCTCGACGAGCCGCTTCGCCTTCTCCAGCACCATCTCTGCGACCTGGACGTGACGCGACGCCGGCTCGTCGAACGTCGACGACACGACCTCCGCGTCGACGGTGCGCTGCATGTCCGTCACCTCCTCGGGACGCTCGTCGATGAGGAGCACGAGGAGGTCGACCTTCGGGTGGTTCGCGCGGATGGCGTTGGCGAGGCTCTGCATGAGCACCGTCTTGCCGGCGCGTGGCGGCGACACGACGAGGCAGCGCTGCCCCATGCCGATGGGGACGACGAGGTCCAGCGCCCGGAGCGGCAGGTTCTTCGCCGGCGCCAGCGTCGCCTGCTCGAGGACGAACTTCTGGTGCGGGTAGAGCGGCGTGAGATCCTCGAAGAGGCTGCGCTGCCGCCCCGGCGCCGGCGCCTCGCCGTTGATGGTGTCGACCTTCACGAGCGCGAAGTAGCGCTCCCCATCCTTGGGCGGCCGGATCGTACCCGTGACCGTGTCGCCGGTGCGCAGCGCGAAGCGCCGTACCTGGGTCTGCGAGACGTAGACGTCGTCGGGCCCCGGCAGGTAGCTCGCGTCGGCCGCGCGGAGGAAGCCGAAGCCGTCCCCCACGCACTCGAGGACCCCCTCGCCTTCGATGACCCCCTCCTTGGCGTGGTGCTGCCGGAGGATCGCGAAGATCGCCTCCTCGCGGCGCAACGCGTCCGCGCCAGCCACCCCCCCCTCGCGGGCGAGGGCGACGAGCTCGGTCAGGGGCTTGCGCTTCAGCTCGAGGAGGTGCATCCGATCCGGGCGCGTCCTACTACAGCCGCCCCCCTCGCGCCATGCCGGCCACCATGGACGCCGCCCCGAAAGGTTGCCCCGGCGGGCTCGATTGGGTAGAGACCAGAGGCATAGAGATGGCGAACAAGCGTGTTCAGCTCGTCATTCGCGGGCGCGTTCAGGGCTGTTTTTTCAGGGCGGCGGCGCAGCGCGAGGCGCGGCGGCTCGGCGTCACCGGGTGGGTCAAAAACCGCACCGACGGCAGCGTCGAGATGCTCGCCGAGGGCGACGAGGACGCGATCAAGGAGTTCTCGCTGTGGGCCGGTCACGGCCCCTCCGCGGCCCGCGTCGACCACGTCGACCAGCGATGGCGAGGCTACACCGGGGAATTTCCCGAGTTCAGCATCATCGAATAGCCTCTCGGCCAGGCGCGTTCGAAGGACATCTGGGAGGTTCGCTGTGAGAAGGCGGGTTGGCATCGGGATCGTCGCGGTCCTCGCGGTCGCGTGGGGGTCCCCCGCCGAGGCTGGACCCGCGGCGGCGCCGCAAGCTTCGGCCGCGGCAAGCGCAGCAGGCGCGGCGAGCGCGGGAAACGTGGGAAACGCTGCCGACGACGCGGCGATGACCGTGGCCGAGCTCGATCGCATGCTCGCGCCCCTCGCCGATCCCGATACGGCCCGGCGCGCCGCCGCCGCCAAGGCGCTGATGGAGCTCGGCGCCGACGCGACGCGCGCCATCGAGAAGAAGCTCGCCGAGTACCGCCGCTCGACGCTCGAGGTGCAGCCGGTCGTGAAGGCCGTGCGGGACACCAACCCCGGCAAGATGGGGGAGAACTGGGACCTCTGCGACGGCCTCCTGAAGCTCAAGGCCGACGGACCGGCCTTCAAGCTGACGATCGGCAGCGTCGTGCTCGTCCGCGCGCTCGCGCACATCGGCACGATGCCGGCGGTGCGGGCGATGGTGCCCGTGGCGCTCGATCACGGCAAGGCGCTGATGGGGGACCTCCAGACGCAGCTCCGCGCGCTCGGCGAGAAGGCCGTGGCCGCGCTGATCGAGTCGCGCAAGGACCCGTCGGGCGAGGTGCGCCGTTTCGCCACCGCGCAGCTCGAGGCAATGCAGAAGCGCCTGCCTGGCGAGGCGGTGCAGACCAAGAACAACCAGATCCTCGCCGACGTGCTCCGCGCCTACGGCGACGTGCGCGACATGGACGCGATGAGCATCATCCTGTCGTTCGTCAGCTCCGACCGCGCGGAGGTTCGCGCCGCCGCCCGCGACGCCCTCGCCTCGTTCGGCCAGGACGCCATCTGGAAGCTTCGCGAGGCGTACACCAACCTCATCGGCAAGCCCGCCCCCGAGGCGTGGACGGCCGACCAGGTCGCCAAGGAGCTCTTCGGGGCCTACGACCGCTTCCGCTTGCAGGAGGTCTACACCCTCCTCGAGGACGGCCTGCGCAAGTACGGTGAGGGAAAGCTCGAGGACGCGACGGTGGACTTCGACAAGGTGCTGGCGCGCCAGCCGCTGCTCGATCGCCGGGCCGAGATGGTGCCGGCGTACGTGGTGCTCGCGCAGCAGATCGAGGACGCCGATCGCCCGCGCGCGCTGGCGCTCTTCCGCAAGGCGCTGCGCCTCGACCCCGAGGGGCCGCGCGTCGGCCAGGTGCAGAGCGAGATCGCTTACCTCGAAGGAATGGACTTGCTCGGTCGCGGCATCGCCGACGCCGACACGTTCCGCCGCGCCCTCGCGCTCGATGGGGGCAACGCCAAGGCGCGCGCCGAGCTCGATCGTCTCGAAGCGGCGAGCGAGGTGCGCCAGGAGAAGACGCGGCGATGGGCGGCCGGCGGCGCCGTGATCGCCCTCGCGATCGCGTGCATCGTGCTGTTCGGCGGCGGCGGCAAGAAGAAGAAGCCCGCCGCAACGGCACGCGCCTGAAAACGGGCGCGACCTCAGTAAAAGGAGCCGTAGAAGGCAGGTAGCGCCAGCGGCTGCGCGGTCTTGTGCGCCTCGAAGCGCGCCACTTTTTTCGCCCCCTCGTCGGGCGTGAAGTAGACGAAGCGGCCGTCGTAGGCCGAGCCGCCGACGGGACCGCCGCCGACCGCCGCCATGTCGAAGACCGCCCACGAGGCCTGCGCCAGGAAGTCCTTGGTGACGTCGTAGCGCACCATCAGGCGGTTCGGCCTGAAGTTCCTCGAGCCCCACGGCGTGAAGTACATGAAGTGACCGTCGAACGCCGCGCCCTGGAAGAGTCCGAGCGACGACGAGAGCTGCCCCAGGTCGACGGCGGACCACGACGCGGCGAGGCTGAAGGTTCCCTGCGTGTCGAAGCGGACGACGAAGGTCTCCGCGCCAGCGGGGCCGAAGTAGAGATACCGCCCATCGAACGCGCCGCCCTCGAACGAGAGGCCGGTCGGATGGAAGACCTTCGTGTCGAACTTCGACCACGAGCTGGGAGCCGCGAAGGGCTTGGCGGTCTCGTAGCGCACGACCACGCCGTCCTGGGGCGGGAGGTACACCGCGCGCCCGTCGTAGACGCCGCCCCAGAACGCCGTCTGGGTGCTCGATTGCACCTGGGCGACATCGAACGCCTCCCACCCGGCGCCGCTGCCGGCCTTCGTGTCGTGGCGCAGCAGGGTCTTGTGATCGCGGGGCACGAGGTAGGCGTATTGCCCGTCGAACGTCGCGCCCGCGAAGCCGGTGGCGTTGGCGTCGACGGGGGTCGGATCGAACGTCGACCACGATTTTGGATCGGCGAAGGTCGCCGTCGTGTCGAATCGGACGACGAGCGGACTCGCCGCGTAGGGCACGAAGGTCACGTAGCGCCCGTCGAACACCGCTCCCGAGAATCGCGGCTGGAAGCCGAGCTGCGCCTTCACGTCGAAGCTGGACCAAGACCTCGCGTCGGCGAAGGCGGCAGTCGTGTCGTAGCGCAGGATGATCGCGCCGGGTTGAGGTGCAAGATACAAGTAACGGCCGTCGAACGCGGCGCCCTCGGAGCCTTGCGCCGACGGGGCGCCGTTCACGGTCGTCAGGTCGAATGTGGACCAGCACGCGGGCGAGCCGAGGTCGCCCGCGCCGGTCGCGTCGAACGGGCAATCGCTGGGCGGAGCGTCGGCGCCCGCTTCGGCGGCGCCGCCGTCGCCGCTTGCCCCGTCGTTGCTCGCGCCGTCGCCGCCGCTTCCGTCGCCGCCGTCGCCTCCGCCTCCGCCGCCTCCGCCGTCCGCGTCGGCGAGCTGCTTCTCGTGGAGGCCGAGGATGGCGTTGCAGCCCGTCGCCGCCGCGACCAGAAGCGACAGGGCGAGCGACGCGCGATGGAGGCCTGCGCGCGGCATCAGAAGACCCCTTCGACGAAGACGGCCTGCGGCGCGACGCGAACGCGAACGCGAATGGGCGCGGCAGCGGTGGCCGATGCGCCTGCGACGTTCGCGGGGCCGCTCGCGCTGGGCGGCGCCGTCGCCCACACCACGGCGCCGCCCAGCGCGAGCGCCGCGCCGACGCCGAAGACCACGGTGGCGACGGTTCCGAGGCTCCGCGCCGAGTCGGTGGCCTGCTTGCCCGCCGGATCGCAGACGTCGCCCGTGCAATGGTTGCTGGTGCCGTTGTACTTCGCGAGGGCGACCAGCCCCAGAACGCCGCTCGCGCCAATTCCCGCGACGCCGACGCCGAACACGACGCCGCCGAGCGTCTTGCGCGCGCTCGTGGGCGGCGGCTCCGTCGCCGCGTCGGGCGGCGCCGCCGGCGTCACGGCGGCGGGCGACGGAGCGCCGGCGAGCGACGGTGACGGCAACGGCGACGGCGTCGTTCCCGCAGGTGCGTCCTCGAGCGCCGGGACACGAACGACCGCGCGCTGCCCACCCTTCGCGAGCGTAGCCTCGCCCTTCCAGGGAGCTTTGCCTGGCGCCGACGCCGTGAGGCGCACCGTCCCCGGATCGACCGGGATCGTCGCCCCCCATTGCGCCGCGCCGACGACGACGCCGTCCCGACGGATCTCAAGCCCCGCGAGGCCCGGGGTCGCGACCGCGATCTCGAGGTGACACAGCGTCGGCTCCAGGTGCGCCGCCCTCTCGCGCGCGACCTTCTCGCGGCTCGCTTGCCCCGCGGCGCGCGCGAGATCGGCGACCTCGACGTAGCCCGCCCACGCGCTCGCGGTGCGCCCGACGGCCTCCCAGCACTCCGACAGGCGGAAGCGCGTCCCCATCGCCGGATCGAGGCGCAGGCTCTCCTCCAGCTTGGGACACGCCTGCCCGAGCCTGCCGCTCGTCATGAGCTTCAGGCCTTCGTCGAACAGCGCCTGCGCGGCGGCCTTGTCGCCCGCGTGAGGTGCCGCGTGCGCGTCGCCGGCGCTGGCGGCGCCGAGCGCCACGAGAAACGCGAGAGCTGTGTGGGCAACGCGGCTTCGCATGGGCTCAGTTGCGCGAGTTGCCGAAGGGATCGGGGGAAGCGGAGGACGACGGCGCGGCGGGGCGGGGGCGGCCCGGGCGGGGCGGCGGCGGAGCGTCCGACGCCATGCGCGCCGCGGGGATCGACGCATCGACGACGCCCTGCGGGGGCGCGACGACGCGTGGCGACGGAGGCGGCGCGACGGAGACGGCGTTCACGGTGTCGGGCGGCGGCGCCGCCGCGAGAGGCGAAGCCAGAGGCGGCGCGACGGCGCGTGATCGGGCGACGAGGCCGACGCCGGCCGTCGCCGCGACCAGCAAGGCGAGAAGGGCGAGCGTCCGTCGCGCGCGCGCCGGGCGGCGCAGCTTGGAGGGCAAGGTCGTAGGCGCGGCAGGGCCGACAGGTGCGGCTGGCGGGAGCAGCGCAGGCGGCGTCGGGGCGTCGGGCCCGGCAGCGCGGATCTGCTCGAGCGCGGCCGCGATCGCACTGCAATCGGTCGGACGCGCGGCGGGGTCGCGCAGCAGCATCTGCAGGACGAGCGCGTCGAGCGCGGCGGGGACCTCGGGCGCGAGGCTCCTGGGCGACGGTATCGGCTCGGTGAGCAGCTTCGCGAGGACCTCCACCGCGTGCGCCCCCACGAAGAGCCGCCGTCCGGTGAGGCACTCGAAGAGCACGCACCCGAGCGAGAACGTGTCCGCCCGCCCGTCGGCGGTCTTCGCGCCCAGCGCCTGCTCTGGCGCCATGTAGCCGAGCGTGCCGAGGAGCGTCCCGGTACGGGTCGCGAGCGAGGCCGCCTCCGCTTCCTCTTGCCGCGCGACGCCGAAATCGATGAGCGTGGCTCCGCGCACGGTGCCGCCCGACAGGAAGATGTTGCTGGGCTTGATGTCACGGTGGATGGTGCCGAGCGCGTGCGCCGCCGCCAGCGCGCCCGCGATGCGGACGCCGAGCTCGAGGGTCGCGTCCACGCCGAGGGGACCCTGCCTCAAGCGCTCCGCGAGGTCCTCTCCCTCGAGCCACTCCATCGCCAAGAACGGCGTCTCGTCCGCGAGGTGCCCGTTCGCCGTGTGCTTGACGATGGCCGGGTGCGACAGCTGGAGAAGGACGCGCGCCTCACGGTCGAACCGCGCGCAGTCCTGCGTGCCCGCGCCGAAGGGCACCTTCACGGCGACCGTCGTCCCCGCCTCGCGATCGCGCGCGCGGTACACCTCCGCCATTCCCCCGGCGCCGATGCGCGCCTCGATCACGAACCGATCGGCCAGAACATCCCCGGTGGCGAGGCGCGCGACCTGGACCTCCAGCGGCATCTCCTCTGCCCCCCCCAGGAGGTCACGCTGCCTGCGCGACGAGTACTCCTCCGTCGCCGAGAACGGTCCGACGCTCACCTCACGCGCCGCCAGGCTCGAGAGGAGCACGCGGCAGTCGGAGCACCGATCGATGTGCGCGTCGATCCGCGCGAGCTGCGACGGCGAGAGCTTCGCGCCGAAGAACCCTGCGATCGTGTTTTCGTCCAGGCAGCCCGCGCGCACGGCATAGGTTAACACCGCGCCGCACAAAAGAAAGGCGCGGACGAAGCTCTCGCCTCGTCCGCGCTCTCCTTTACCGGAAGAACGAAGGCTACTCGGCCTTCACGCCTTCGGTGCCTGACGGTGCGGTCGCCTTCTTCGAGGAATTCACCGTGGTCTTGGCGGCCGCCTTCTTGGGCTTCTTCTCGCCCTCGTCCGCGGCAGCGTCGCCCTCGCCGATCAGCTCGATCAGCACCATCGGCGCGTTGTCGCCGCGGCGCGGACCGTACTTCACGGTACGGGTGTAGCCACCCGGCCGCGACGCAAAGCGCTTCGCTAGATCGAGGAGGACCTTCTCGACGAGGTCGACCTTCTTCTGGTCGCCGCCCTTTTCGGTGCGGACGCCGAAGCGCGGGATGTACGCGCCGACGAGGCGCGCGACGTGGAGACGACGCGCCTTGTCCTTCGGCGAGAGCTTGTCCTGCGCCGTGTACGCCACCTCACCGAGGCGCTTGGCCTTGGTGATGAGGCGCTCGGCGACGCGACGGAGCTCCTTCGCCTTCGCGTCGGTCGTCTCGATCGCCTCGTGGAGAACGAGATTGGCGGTCAGGCTGCGGAACATGGCGCGGCGCGCGCTGGAGTTGCGGTCGAACTTACGACCCGAATTACGATGACGCATGACGGTTTCCTATTTCCGGCGGAGAGCGGGATTGATTAAGCCTGCGCCTGCTGCGCCTTCCAGCGCTCGAGCATCTGCGGCCAGTTGTCGATCTTCATGCCGAGGGAGAGGCCCATGTTCGCCAGGATCTCTTTGATCTCCTTGAGCGACTTGCGGCCGAAGTTCTTCGTCTTGAGCATGTCCTGCTCGGTGCGCTGAACGAGCTCGCCGATGAGCGTGATGTTCGCGTTCTGCAGGCAGTTCGCGCTGCGCACGCTGAGCTCGAGCTCGTCGACGCTGCGGAAGAGGTTCTCGTTGAGGGGCTCGTCCTCGGCGGCGCCGACGACGTAGCTCGCCTCCTCGGTCTCTTCGAAGTTGATGAAGATCGTCAGCTGCTCCTTGAGGATCTTCGCCGCGTAGGCGACGGCGTCCTGGGGCTTCACGCTGCCGTTCGTCCAGACTTCGAGCGAGAGCTTGTCGTAGTCCGTCGACTGACCGACGCGCGCGTTGGTGACCGTGTAGTTCACCTTGCGGATCGGCGCGAAGAGGCTGTCGATCGGGATGGTGCCGATCGGCATCGTCGGCGTTTTGTTCTTGTCCGCGGGGACGTAGCCGCGGCCGACGCCGACGGTCAGCTCGAAGGAGAGCGGGCCCTTCTTGTCGAGCGTGGCGACGAGGTGGTCGGGGTTCAGGACCTGGAGGCCGTCGACGAGCTGGATGTCCTTCGCGTAGACGGGGCCGGGGCCTTCCTTCTCGATGCGGACGGTGTACGACTTCGCGGACGCCGCCTTGAGGACGACTTCCTTCAGGTTGAGGATGATGTCCGTCACGTCCTCGACGACGTCGCCGATCGTGGTGAACTCGTGGAGCGCGCCTTCGACGCGGATGGCCGTGATGGCCGCGCCCTGGAGCGACGAGAGGAGAACGCGGCGGAGCGAGTTGCCGACCGTGATGCCGAAGCCACGCTCGAGCGGCTCGCACGTGAACTTGCCGTAGAACTCGGTGAGCGTCTCCGCCTCGACCTGGATGCCGCGGGGACGAATCAAATCGCGCCAGTTGCGCTGGGTCATGCTCATCGTCATGTGTCGTTCTCCTCTTGTTCTGTCTCTCGTTTACGCGGCGATCCCGAAGCGCGTTTGAACCCGCTCGCCCGAGCTTCCGTCGCCTGCCCGTAGCGGAGTGCGCTGCACTCCGACTTTCATCCGATCCTTCGTTAGCGCGAGTAGTACTCGACGACGAGCTGCTCGCGAATTTGCGGCTCGTTCATTTCTTCGCGGACCGCCTGGCCCTTGAAGGTGCCGGCGAGGTTCGCCTTGTCGAGCTCGAGCCAGCTCATCATCGGACGCTTCTCGACCTGGGCGAGCGACGCGGCGATGGACTTGAGCTCGCGGCTCTTCGGGCGAATCTCGAGCTTGTCCCCGTTGCGGAGGAGGTAGCTCGGGATGTCGACCCGCTTGCCGTTGATGAGGATGTGGCCGTGCTGCACGAGCTGGCGCGCTTCGACGCGCGTGGCCGCGAAGCCGATGCGGTAAACGACGTTGTCGAGGCGGCTCTCGAGGAGGCCCAGCATCTGCTCGCCCGTGCGCCCCTTGCGGCGCGTCGCGTCGAAGTAGTACTCGCGGAACTGGCGCTCGAGGACGCCGTAGATGCGACGCACCTTCTGCTTCTCACGCAGACGGACGGCGTACTCGCTGAGCTTGATCCGGCCCTGGCCGTGCTGACCCGGCGGGTACGGCCGGCGGGTGTACGAGCACTTCTCCGAGTAGCAGCGCTCCCCCTTGAGGAAGAGCTTCATGCCCTCCCGGCGGCACAATTTGCAGACCGGACCGATATAACGAGCCATATTTACTTACCTTTTTGGTTCCCCTGAACGCAACCGACAGAACGGCCAGGGGCCCCAGAAATCCGGTTTACACACCTCCGCCGTGTGGTGGAGGGCTTCATCCCGGCTTGCCCTAGATGGGCGGGGACGCGCTTTTTACTCCAATATGCCGGTCACGCAAACGTTTTTTCGCGGGCTGGCGCGAGGCTTGCTCCTGCAGGACGTCGAGGTCTTCGTCATGAACCACATCCTCTGCTTCTCCCACCGACGCCTGCTCGCGGTCGCGCTCAGCCTGGCCGGTCTCGCCGCGACCGGATGCGGCGGCTCGCGCGCGTCCCGCGATGTAGCGACGCCCGGTGCGTTTCGGACCGAGCGCACGTCGACGGTCGAGGATTCTTCGGGAAGCGGCCAGGCCCACGAGAGCAACGGCAAGACCCACGTGGCCGAGCGCCGGAGCGCCGAGAGCAGCAGCCGCGGCTCCAACGCTGGGACGACACGCCCCACCGATCGGCCCCCGCCGCGTAACCCGCCCCCCCATCGCTAGAGGAGGCCTCGCCACCGCCCGGTAACCCGGTCTGCGTTTGGTAACGCACCTCCGGGGGAGCACGGTAGGCTCGGCTCGCCACGCCAACGTGCGCTCGAAATCCGATGGGTCGAGCTACGCGTAGGGCTGGCGCCATCGGTAGACCTTGAGCCTCCTCCAGCCCATCCCCCCGCCCTACGACGCCCTCGAATGGGTCAAGAAGCCGTTCGCCGAGCGCGGCCGCATGGTCTGCGAGTCGTGGGCGATGCAGGGTTACGGCACGCCGCTCGGCGCGTACGCGCTCTACGTGGTGAAGGTCCTCCTCTACGTCGGGGCGTGGATCTTCTTTTGCGGCCTGTCCCCGTCGCTGGGTGGCATGGGGACGCTCGGCGCCTGGTGCCTGTCGCCGCTCGCGTTCCAGAAGGCGATCCTGTGGAGCATGCTCTTCGAGGGGCTCGGCCTCGGCTGCGGGAGCGGGCCGCTCACGGGGCGGTACTATCCGCCCGTCGGGGGCTTCCTTTACTGGTTGCGACCCGGCACGACGAAGCTCCCGGTGTTCCCCGACCTGCCGCTCCTCGGCGGCGCGCGCCGGACGCTCTTCGACGTCGCCCTCTACTTCGCCCTCTGCGTCACCCTGCTGCGCGCGCTCGTGGCGCCGACGATCGAGCCCGAGCTGCTCGTCCCGATCGCCGTCCTCGTGCCGGTCGTCGGCCTCGCCGATCGGACGATCTTCCTCGCGCTGCGGGCAGAGCACTTCTGGACGACGATCGTGTGCTTCGTCTTCGCGGCGGGCCCGGTCGGAGCCATCGCAGGGGCGAAGGCCGTGCAGCTCGCGCTGTGGTTCTGGGCGGGGTTCTCGAAGCTGAATCACCACTTCCCGACGGTCGTGTGCGTGATGACGAGCAACAGCCCGTTCACGCGCATCCCGTGGCTGCGCAAGAGGATGTACCGGAGCTACCCGGACGATCTGCGCCCGGCGCGCCTCGCCGAGCTCATGGCGCACGCCGGAACGGCGCTGGAGCTCGCGGTCCCTGCGGTCTTGCTGCTCTCGCCGGGCGGAACGTCTCTCGTCGTGGGCATGGTGCTGATGCTCGGCCTGCACGCTTTCATCACGAGCAACGTCCCGATGGGCGTGCCGATCGAGTGGAACGTCGTCGTCGTCTACGGCGCGTTCGCGCTCTTCTGGGCGCACCCCGACGTCACGATCTGGCAGCTCGGCAACGCGCCGCTCGCGGTCTTCCTCGCCGCGATGCTGCTCGGCACGCCGCTCCTCGGCAACCTCTTCCCCGGTCGCGTCTCGTTCCTGCTGGCGATGCGCTACTACGCCGGCAACTGGGCCTACAGCGTGTGGCTCTTCAAGGCCGACAGCTCGAAGAAGCTCGCGCGCCTGACGATGAGCGCCCCCTGGGTCTACGATCAGCTCGCGAAGTTCTACGACAAGAGGACGGCGGTGGGGCTGCTCGGCAAGGTGATGGGCTTTCGCCTCATGCACCTCCACGGTCGCGCGTTGCCTCTCTTGATCCCGAAGGCCGTCGCTCGGTTCGAGGACTACGAGTACCTCGACGGCGAGATCGTCGCGGGGCTGGTCCTCGGTTGGAACTTCGGCGACGGGCACCTGCACCGCGAGCAGCTCCTCGCGAACATCCAGGCGCAGTGCGGCTTCGAAGAGGGGGAGCTTCGGTGCATCTTCGTCGAGGCGCAGCCGCTCGGCGGCGCGAAGCTGGGCTTCCGCATCCACGACGCGAAGAAGGGCCTGCTCGAATCGGGCGAGCTCGACGCGGCCGAGCTCCGGACGCGCCAGCCCTGGGCGACGGAGCGTTCGGTCCCTAGGTGATGGGCGCATGACCGACGTCGTCGTCATCGGTTCGGGCCCCAACGGGCTCGCGGCTGCCGTGGCGCTCGCGCGCGAGGGCGCCACGGTGACAGTCCTCGAAGCGATGGACGAGATCGGCGGCGGGACGCGCTCGGGGGAGCTCACGCTCCCGGGGTATCTGCACGACCTCTGCTCGGCGGCTCACCCGATGGGTGTATTGTCCCCGTTTTTTCGGACACTGCCGCTCGCAGAGCACGGCCTCACCTGGCTGCGGCCGAAGGCGTCGGTGGCCCATCCGCTGGACGACGGACCGGCGGTCCTCCTGCGTACGTCGCTCTCCGAGACCCTCGCCGAGCTGGGCGAAGACGGGCCCAGCTACGAGCGCCTCGTCGCGCCTTTTCTGAAGAACCCGCACGGACTGCTCTACGACGCGCTCGCGCCGCTCGGGCTCCCTCGCCACCCGTTTCTGATGCTGCGCTTCGGGTGGCACGCGATCCGCTCCGCGATCGGATTGGCGAAGCGCTTCTCGGGAACGCGGGCGCGCGCGCTGTTCGGCGGGTGCGCGGCGCACTCCATCCTGCCGCTCGACCAGCCGCTGACGGCGGCGATCGCGCTGATGTTCCTCGTGACGGCGCACGTCGAGGCGTGGCCGGTGGCCAAGGGGGGCTCGCGCGCGATCGCCGGCGCGCTCGCCAGCTTGCTCCGGGCGCACGGCGGAACCATCGAGACGGGGCGCTTCGTCCGCAGCGCGGCCGATCTGCCCCCCGCGCGCCTCTACCTGTTCGACACGAGCCCCGCGCAGCTCGAGAAGATCGCCGGGCCGATGCTCCCCGAGCGTTACCTGCGACGGCTCAGGAAGTTCCGGTACGGGCCGGGCGTATTCAAGGTCGACTGGGCGCTCGATGGCTCGATCCCGTGGCGAGATCCGCGCTGCCTCGAGGCGTCGACCGTGCACGTCGGCGGCACGATCGAGGAGCTCGCGGCCTCGGAGGCGGCGATGTACCGCGGCGACCACGCGGACAAACCGTTCGTGCTCGTCGTGCAGCAGAGCGAGCTCGATCCGAGCCGCGCGCCGGCGGGCAAGCAGACCGGGTACGCATATTGCCACGTGCCCGCGGGCTCGACGCTCGATCTGACCGAGCGCATCGAGGCGCAGATCGAGCGCTTCGCGCCGGGGTTTCGCGATCGCATCCTCGCGCGCCACGCGACGACGACGGCCGATCTCGAGCGCCACAACCCGAACCTCGTCGGCGGCGCGATCACCGGCGGCGTCGCAGACTCGTCCCAGCTCTTCACGCGCCCCATCGCGCGCCTGAATCCCTACACGACGCCGAACCCGCGCGTCCTCCTCTGCTCGTCGTCGACGCCGCCCGGCGGTGGCGTACACGGGATGTGCGGCTACCACGCAGCGAGGACGGCGCTTCGTCGCCTGTCGAAGTTCGAGGTCGGGCCGCTGGCGTGAACGCGATCTGCGGTTAGAGTGAAGCGCTCGCCCTCTCGGCGCGGAGCACCTTGCGAAGCATCCCCCTCAGCTCGAGCCTCCGGGCCGCGCCGCCCGAGGTGACGCTGGCGCGCGCACGCAAATGCGCCGCGGAGCTCGGCATCACGCGCGTCACCGACATCACGCGCCTCGATCGCGTCGGCGTGCCGGTGTACGCGAGCATTCGCCCGGGCGCCGCGCCGGGCTCGTTGTGCGTGAACGCGGGCAAGGGGCTACGGCCGATCGAGGCGGAGGTCGGCGCGTACATGGAGGCGATCGAGTTCGCGCTCGCCGAGCCTGGCGCGTCACCGGTGCGTGTGGTGAAGGCGACCGCGCGCGACGTGCTCGACGGACAGCGGCGCGCCGAGGCAATCCTCGATCTGTGCCCGCGCCTCGGCGCGCAGATCCGCCTCGACGCGCCGATGGACTGCGTCGAGGCCGAAGACGTCGCGACCGGCGCGCGCGTTCTCGTCCCGGCGGAGCTCGTGTTCATTCCCTACCGCCCGACGCCGCGCTTCAAGGGGAGCTTCGGCACGAGCACCAACGGCCTCGCGTCGGGCAACACGGTGCGCGAGGCGACGTTGCACGGGCTGTGCGAGCTCATCGAGCGCGACGTGCGCAGCTTCCAGTCGGTGAGGGACACGAGCGCGCCCATCGATCTCCGCTCGGTGACGGGCGACGGCGCCGCGCTGGTGCGCACGATCGAGGAGGCCGGGCTGGCGGTGCATGCGCGCGCCGCGAAGAACGAGTTCGGCGTCGCCTACGTCACCGCGACGATCCACGAGCCCGAGGCGTGCGCGCCGCACCTGCTCAACGGCGGCTACGGTTGCCACCCGCACAGCAGCGTCGCGTTCGTACGCGCCGTCGCGGAGGCGGCGCAGAGTCGACTCTCGTTCATCCACGGCGGGCGCGACGATCTCGCCGACCACCACGAGCGCTTCCACGGCTGGAGCCGCGCGCGCAAGGAGGCGTTCGTGAAGCGCGTCGTGGCCGCCGCCGCACAGGGGGAGCCGCTGCCGTTCGCGCGCGTCGACGATCACGCGGCGGCTACGGGGACGATCGAGGCCTGCGAGGCGTTCGTGCTGGCCCGCCTCGCCGCAGCGGGTTTGCGCCGCGTGTTGCGCGTCGTCTTCACCACCGCAAAGGACGATCTCCAGGTCGTGCGCGTCATCGTCCCGCGCCTCGAGCTGTTCAGCGAGTCGATCGTCCGCCTCGGCCCACGCCTGCGAGACCACGCCCGTGCGAGCTGATCCGCGCCTCTTCCTGTTCGCCGGCCCCACGCTGGCGGCGAGCCCCCGCGCCCGCGAGCTCGCCAGGCCGTTTCGCGTGCGCCCACCGGTGAAGCGCTTCGACGTGGCCAAGATCATCGAGACGCGCGGCCGCCCTGGCGTGCTCGTGATCGTCGACGGCGTGTTCCACGACACGCTCGCCATCGGCCACGCCGAGCTCCGCGACGCGCTCCGGCGCGGCTGGCGCGTGTGGGGGCTCTCGTCGATGGGCGCCATCCGCGCGCGCGAGATGGCGCCGCTCGGGATGCGCGGGTACGGAGAGGTGTACGCGAAGTTCCAGGAGGACGGAGATTTCCAGGACGACGAGGTCGCGCTCCTCCACGAGCCGACGCCGCCCTACCGCGCGTCGACGGAGCCGCTCGTCCACCTGCGCGCAGCGATCGCACACCTCGTGGCGCGGGGCATTGTGTCCGCGTCCGCGGGCGAGGAGGTCGTGCGCGATTTGAAGTCGCGGTGGTACGGTGAGAGGACGCGGAGGGGGACGATGGACGCGCTGAGCAAGCACGCGCGGGGTGGGCTTGCGGCGGTGCAGGCGGAGCTGGGGGATTTTCGGGCGTTCGCGTGGAAGACGCGCGACCTGGAGGGGTTCGTGGATGGGCGGGTTTGGGAGAGCGGCGGTCGGAGCGGGGCCGGACAAGAACGTCGGACTGTGGAAAACGCAAACTGGAATACGGAGGAATGAGCCATGGCAGCGAAGAAGGGTGCGAAGAGGGGAAAGAAGACGGTGACGGTCTCGATCGACGTCGAGACACTCGAGAGGCTCACCGATGCGATAGCTGGCCTCGCAAAGCTTGCGGCAGCCTACGTCCACGCAGCGGACGACCCGGCCGTTAAGCGCAACCTGATCAAGCGGGCAAAGGCGAAGGCCAAGAGAGGCCGGTGACGCGTCCCCTCCAGGTCGTGTTCCAGGTATCCTCGGCCACCGGTGATTAGCGCTGGAGAGTTGATCGCGGGCCGGTTCGAAGTCCTTCGGCGCGCTGGCGTCGGCGGAATGGGGGCCGTGTACCACGCGCGAGACCGCCAGACCGGCGGCGACGTCGCGCTCAAGGTCCTCATTGAGCGAGAGGACGTCGTGAGCGATCGTTTCGCCCACGAGGTCGAGTTTCTTTCGGCGTTGGATCATCCGCACATCGTTGGCTATGTCAGCCACGGCATCACGGAAGCGGGCGCGCCGTTTCTCGTCATGCCGTGGCTGGATGGTGAAGACCTGCAGGCACGGCTCGACCGCGGACCACTCGCAATCTTCGAGACGTTCACGCTCGCAACGGCGGTCGCGGATGCGCTTGCCTACCTCCACGCGCGCGGCATCGTTCATCGCGATCTCAAACCGAGTAACCTTTTCCTACCTAGCGGCAGCCTCGATCGTGTGAAGGTCATCGACCTCGGCATTGCCCGTGCGACGATCCCGTCCCGCCCGTTGACGCTCTCCGGCGTGCTCCTAGGCACTCCCGGGTTCATGGCGCCCGAGCAGGCCCGCGGCGATCAAGACATCGCTCCGACCGCGGATATTTTCTCGCTCGGCTGCGTCCTTTTCGAGTGCCTGACCGGGACACGCCTCTTCGACGGGGCCCACGTAATGGCCATCCTCGCCAAGATTCTCGTAGAAGCACCCCCGCGGGTTCGGGAGCTTCGGTCGGACGTGCCTGACGCTCTCGACCTGCTCGTCCATCGAATGGTGGCGAAGGAACCGGAGCGGCGCCCCCAGAACGGAGGTCAACTCCGAGAGTGGCTCAGCGACTTGACGAGTGTCCCTGCAGCGTCGCTGCGCTCCGCGTCCGTTCTGACGAAGACGGAGCAGAGGGTCGTCTCGGTGCTCGTCGTCGTGCTTCCACGTGTCGACCGTGCACCCGACGCTCACGATGATGTGACCAAAGCGGACGCCGATCCTTTTCGTACTGCTGCGGCCCGGTTCGGAGTCAGGGCACTCGCGCTCGACCCACGAACGGCGATTGCGCTTGCGCCAGAAGGCGTCGGCGGCGCCGACCAAGCGATGCTCTTGGCGCGCTTCGCTCGCCACGTGGTCGAAGCATTTCCGGGAGCCATCGTCGGGTTGGCCACCGGAAGCGGAATGGCGAGCACGCGTCTGCCAGTCGGAGAGGCCATCGATCGGGGTGTCGCCATCGTACGCGCGGCGCCGGCTGGTGGAGGGGTGAACGTCGACGAGGTGAGCGCTGCGCTACTGACTGCGCGCTTCGATATCCGACGCGACGTTGGGCGGATCCTCGTGGAAGACGAACGTCATTCGCTCGATCCGACGCGCCCCCTGCTCGGGAAGCCGACGTCTTGCGTGGGACGCGATGGCGAGCTCGCCATCCTCGACGCGGCCTTCGCCGATTGCGCCAACTCATCCCGGCCCAAGATCGTCTTGATCACGTCGGAGGCTGGAACGGGCAAATCGCGCGTTCGGCACGAGTTCGTCAGGCGCCTCGCGGTCGCTCGCCAACCTCCTCGCGTCTTCCACTGCAGCGGCGACCCACTGCACGCGACGACGCCCTACGCCCTGCTGGCTCAGGCCATTCGTCACGCGGCTTCGATCTCGGCGGGCGAGCCAGCCGACACGGCGAATGCGAAGCTAAGGGCACACTTGTCGGAGGTCGTGTCTCCTACGCTGGTCCCTCATCTTGGTGCATTTCTCGGCGAGCTCGCGGGTCTGGAGGTCGAGCAAACGCAGCATCTTCCGGTCCTCGCAGCCCGGAAGAGCGCCGAAGCGATGAGGGATCAGCTGCGGGGGGCATTCGAAGCGGTCCTGCGCGCGTGGTGCTCACGACAGCCCGTCGTTCTCGTGCTCGAGGACCTGCACTGGGCCGACGCGGCGTCGATTCGCCTCCTCGACGACGCGCTTCGACGCCTCGACGGTCAACCCGTATTCGTTCTGGCGCTCGCTCGACCCGACGTGCACAAGCGTTTCCCGACACTCTGGGAACATCGGCACGTCACCGAGCTCAAACTCCCAACGCTTCCCGCTCGCGCGTGCGCCAGGATCGCGCGGGCGGCGGCCGGCGCGTCCGCGAGCCCAGAAGACATCGAGCGCGTCGTCGAACGGTCCGGCGGCAACGCGTTCTACCTCGAGGAACTTCTTCGGGACGCGGTCGAGCGACCGACGCGGCGCAGCTCCGGGCCGCCGTCGCTTCGGCCCGACGACCTGCCCGCGACAATCATCGCCGTCGCCCAGGAACGCCTCGAGCGCCTGGGCTCCGAGGAGCGCAAGGTCCTTCGGGCCGCCAGCATCTTCGGAGAAACGTTTCCGGTGGAGGGGGTTGCTGCGCTCGTCGGAGAGAGGGCTATCTCGCTAGAGCCAGTCCTCGCCGCGCTCATGTCGAGTGAGTCGCTTTCCGCCGTGGAAGCGGCCCACCCCTCTGCCCGCGGCGAATACCGCTTCCGCCACATGTTCATCCGCGCTGCGGCTTACGCCTCGCTCACCGAGGAAGACCGCACGCTGGGGCACCGCTTGGCCGCGGCCTGGCTCGAGGCCCACGAAGATCCGGAAATCGTCGCGCTGCATTGGCTCGAGGGCGCCCAGCGTGAGCGCGCCGCGGCGGCATTCGCACGCGCCGGGGAAGCGTTCTGGAAGCGGGGCCAGGCGGAGGCAACAGCCCGTTGTGCCGTCCGTGCTCTGCTCGTTGGAGCAGGCGAACCGCAGCCGACGCTGCGACGGCTGGGGTTGCTCGCCGACGCCTTGGAAGCGACGCGCCGAATCGACCCTCAGGAAGTGTTTACCGGGGTCGAGCAACACCTCGCGGCGCCACCCGAAGGCCTCGCCGCAAGTGGCGGTACCACGATCGCTCACCTAGCGCTCGATGCAGCGTTGGAGGGGCTACGATCCACGGCGCGCGATGGCCTGATCCCGAGGGCCGCCATCTCGCGCGCGGCTCGCGCGCTTGGTGCCCTGTCGGATTTTTCTGGCGCCAAGCAGCGTTTGGCGAGTGCGCAGTCTCGCGACGACGTAGACGGGCGTGACGAGCTTCGAACCGCAGTGGCACGAGTCTCCTTCTGGGCGGGCGAGTGGGGGGCGACCGCCGAAGCGCTATCGGCCGAGGTACTCCCATCGGATCCGCGAGATCGGATCGATGCTCTTCTGATGCTCGCCACGTCGATGGTGGCGACCGGCGGTGCGACGTCGCTGGGCGCGGGCCTCGACTTCGTCAGTCGAGCCGAGAGCGTCCTTGACGGCTTGGGGACGGACCCTGTCGCCCAGATCCGCTGCAGCAAGACCAGGCACCTTTGTCTCTACTTCGCCGGAGAGTATGGGCGCGCCAAAGAGGCGGCTCGCGTCGAAGGTATGCTCGCCCACGCCGCGGGGCTCCGTTACGAGGAGTGCATCAGCCTCCACGGAATCGGGGAGCTTCATGTCCGTCTACAAGATCCGATCGGCGCGCGCGAATCGTTGGCCAAGTCGGACACGATCGCGGTGGATATTGGTGCAGAGCGAATGCATCTCCACAACAAGGCGCTCGTGGCGTACATCGACGGCGTGAGAGAGCCGCTCGAAGCCGTGGCAGAGAAGTTCCGGAGCTCCGACAACGCCTGGGACGAGCTGCACGCCCGGTACTGGCTCGGTCGCCTCCTCGCGAAACGTGAGAGCTCAGGTGCCCGCAGCGCGTTCACCCGCGCGCTGGACCTCGCCCGCCGGCTGAAGGTGCGCGTCTTCGTGGATGACTGCACGACCGCGCTCGCCGAGTTGGTTTGACGCGGTCGACGCGCTGACAGCCTCACGGGGCGAAGTCCACTTTGCTTCGCGGCGAGGGGGGGTGACCTTGTCTACGGCTCGTGTAGAGCCTCACTGCGACGCTCCTGCGCGCCCGTGCCCCTCTGCACTCCTCGCGCGGCACACGAACTGCACACCGTCGGGCGCGGCCGTTCGACGTTCCACGCCGCCCTTCGTCGGAGCAGGACCATGGGCAAAATCATCGGCATCGATCTCGGCACCACCAACAGCGTGATCGCCATCATGGTGGGTCGCGAGCCCAAGGTCATCGTGAACGAGGAGGGCTCCCTCATCACACCCAGCGTCGTCGCGTGGGACGACAAGGGCGGCATCCTGGTCGGGCAGATCGCCAAGCGGCAAGCGGTGACCAACGCGGAGAACACGATCTTCAGCGCCAAGCGCTTCATCGGGCGCAAATTCGCCGAGGTCGCCGAGGAGATGAAGCGTGTGCCGTACACGGTCGTCGCCGCGAAGAACGGCGACACCGCGTTCCAGATTCGCGGCAAGACCCAGAGCCCCGAGCAAGTGAGCGCGCAGGTGCTCCTCACGCTGAAGAAGGCCGCCGCTACTTGGGCGAAAAGGTCACCGAGGAGGTCATCACCGTCCCCGCCTACTTCAACGACGCGCAGCGCCAGGCCACCAAGGACGCCGGGCGCATCGCCGGGCTCGACGTCAAACGCATCGTCAACGAGCCCACCGCAGCGGCGCTCGCCTACGGTCTCGACAAGAAGAAGGACGAGCTCATCGCCGTCTACGACTTCGGCGGCGGCACGTTCGACATCTCGATCCTCGAGGTCGGCGACAACGTCGTGCAGGTCAAGGCGACCAGCGGCGACACGCACCTCGGCGGCGACGACCCCGACGAGGTCGTCGCCGTCGGCGCCGCCGTGCAAGCCGGCGTCCTGTCGGGCGACGTGAAGGACATGATCCTCCTCGACGTGACGCCGCTCATCGCTCGGCATCGAGACGATGGGCGGAATCATGACGAACATGATCCCGCGCAACACGACGCTGCCCCGAAATGGCCGGATGGGCCTCGAGGACCTGACCGACGCCGAGCACGCGCGCCTCCACGCCGAGTTCCAGCGCGTTCGCAGCGCACCCTCGCAATCCCTAGCAGGCGGCGACGTGCTCCGCGAGCCGATCGCGTAGACGCGCCCCCAGTACCGCACGCCGTGTGGAAGCGCGCGACGCGATCGGCTCGTCTTCGTCCGGCTTCGCCCGACCCAAGCGGAAGAGTCGAGAATCCGACGGTCGCGGACGCGCGCCACATGGATCGGAAACGCAGACCTGCTCACTGCCCGATACGGCCGCGTCGCCGACGAAGAGATGATGGCCGAGCTCAAACGGACAGGTCGCTACGCGGAGTCCGGAGCAGCGGCAAGCGAGCACGCGAAAGCGCTATCTCGGCCGGTCACCTCGTCACTGGCAGAACCCCAGGTTCTTGCCGCGCACGTTCAGCCCGAGGCACGTTCCCGACGTACAGTCGGCCTGCGCTCCGCACGCGACCGTTTCGCCTGCGTTGCACGCGCCGGGGCGGCAGACGGTGCCGCTGACGCCGACGCCGCGGTAGACCGGGCACTCCGGGCGATCCTGGACGATGGCGCCGATGAAGCAGCAGACCTGGCTCGTCGGGCAGTCGTTCTGCTCGTCGCAGCCCCAGTCGATGACGCCGGGCGACACGACGCACGCCGCGTTCGCGCCGTTGCACGTCGACGGGAACCCCGCGTCGGCGCGGTACTCGCAACAGTGCTCCGTCACCGCGCAGTTGGCGGGGCCGGTCGCAGTGAAGGGGCAGAATGGGCCGGCGTCGTTCGTGAAGACCCGGTGCGCTGCGCCGCACTCCGCGTCCATGCCGGCGTCCGTGCCCGTGTCGGCGCTCGCGTCGTCGCTCGCACCGTCGGACTCGGCGCTGTCCGGAGCGGCGTCCGAGCCCGTCGCGTCGGGATTCGCCGCGTCCCCCGCGTCTTTCCCTCCTGCGTCGGTGCGGCCGCCGTCTCGCCTGGGCGGGTCTGCGTCGCCCGGTCCCCCGCTGCTGCCGTCGTTGTCGACCGTGCTGTCGACGGGCGGCTGGGCGTCGGTTGGGGCGCCGGTCTCCGAGGGGGAGGCGCCGTCGAGAGGATCGGCGCCGAAGAGCACGGGATCGCTCGACGAGCAGGCCGCAAGCGCGCCGAGGGCGCACGTCGCCGCGAGGACCACCGCGCCGCGAAAGATCGGAAAAGTCACCCGCCGATCTACGCCGCTGCAGCCAATACCTTCCCGGAAGGGAAGCTCCGTAGCCTCTCGACCGTACGTCTGGCACATGGTTTTTCGGCTCGCGTCTGCCGTTTCAGGCGTTGCGCTGGTCCTGCTCGCCGGGGCAGCGTGCTCGTCGCCGAAGGACCCGTCCACGGCGGACCAGGCGACCTCGGTCGCGGCGGTCACGGCCCCGGGTGGCGCGGCGCTCCTCGTGAACGAAGTGCTCGCCAACGAGCCAGGCGCCGCGACGAGCGGCGAGATGATCGAGCTCGTGAACACGTCCGCGGTGGCGATCGATCTCACCGGCTTCACGATCTCCGACGGTGTCACGGTCCGCCATACCTTCGGCGCGACCACGCTCGGCGCCGGCCGCGCGCTCGCGATCTTCGGCGGCGCCGCCGGCGTCCCTGCCGGCCTCACGAACGCTGTAGCCTCGTCGACGGGCTCGCTCAGCCTCGGCAACGGCGGCGACACCGTCACGCTGAGAGACGCCGGCGGCGTGGTCGTCGACGCCGTGACGTACGACGCCACGCTCGCCTCCTCGGATGGCGTCTCGTTCAACAGAAACGTCGACGGGAGCCCGGCGGCGACCGCCTGGGCGCTCCACACGACGCTCGCCGCCGCCCTTGCGTCGCCCGGCAAGCGCACCGACGGGGCCGATTTCACCCCGCAGTCGCCGCCGCCGGACGCCGGTGCTCCGGACAGCGCCGGCGATAGCGCTCCCGACAGCGCGCCGCCGGACGCGGGGCCAAACGCCGGCGATACGGGCCCTCTGCGGATCGTCGCCGGCAACCTCAGCACGGGAACGCAGCAGTCGTACGATCCCGGCGAGGGGATCCGCATCCTCCAGGCGCTCAAGCCCGACGTCGCGTTGCTCCAGGAGCTCAACTACGGCGCCGGCGACGACGCGAGCGTGCGCGCGTTCGTCGATGCTGCGTTCGGGACCAGCTACCAGTACGTCCGCGAGCCGGGCGTGCAGATCCCCAACGGCGTCGTGAGCCGGTACCCGATCTTGTCGGCCGGCGTGTGGGACGATCCGCAGGTCACCAACCGTGACTTCACCTGGGCGCGCATCGACATTCCGGGCGCGCGCGATCTCTGGGCGGTGAGCGTCCACCTCCTCACGAGCAACGCGGCCGCGCGCGGCGCCGAGGCCACGGCGCTGGTCGGGTACCTCCAGTCGAACGTGCCCGCGGGCGACTACGTCGCGATCGGCGGCGACCTCAACACGGGCGATCCCGCGCTCCTCGGCATCCTCGCCGCCGTCGTCGACGTGAACGCCAGCGTCCCCGACGATCAATTCGGCAACGTGAACACGAACGCGTCGCGCGGAAAGCACTACGACTGGGTCCTCGTGAACGCGGGGCTCGAGGCCTACCAGAGGCCAACGCGGGTCGGCTCCGTCGAGCGCCCCAACGGCCTCGTCTTCGACACGCGCTCCTTTTCCCCGATCACCGACGCGCCGCCCGCGCGCGCGACGGACAGCGCCGGCGTGGCGATGCAGCACATGGCCATCGTGAAGGACTTCTTCGTTCAGTAGGCCGCTTCGCAACCCCTTCCCCGCCGGTCGCCCTACTTGCCGAAGACCCGCACCTCGTACCGCGCCGCCGCCGCCGAGTAGCCGCTCACCGTCATGAAGATCGCTTCGCGCGTCGGCACCGTGATGAAGCACCGCTCGTTGGAGTTGTACTTGTACGACTGGCACTTGTAGGCCGCCGAGTCGGGCGCGACGCCGGCGCGCGCACGCATGTCGGCGTCCGCGCCGGGGTAGCCCGGATCCGCGGTCATCGTGACCTCGTAGGTGCCGGGCTCGAGCACCGGCGTCTGGAAGCTCTGCACCGCCGCGTGCGTCACGACGCCGCCAGGGAGCGTGAACACGGGCGCCGGCATCGCGCGGCCAGGAGCGAAGACGTTGTCCTCCTCACCGACGACCGTGACGACCTGCGCGCTGTCGACGTTCGCGAAGATCTGCTCGTAGGTGTGCGGCGTATCCTTCGCGAGGAGCGCGTTCACGATCGCCATAGAGTCGGGCGTGAGCGACGAGAAGTACGCCGGCATGCCGTTGGTGACGAAGTCCATGTACTTCGTGCCGGTGGGATCGTCGGGGTTGAGCGCGGCGCGCGTGCGGGTCAGCGTGTCGTCCTGGTACGCGAACGTGTCGCAGCCGTTCATGAAGAACAGCTGGTACTGCCCCGGGAAGAACTGCCCCTTGGTCGCGAGCGCGCGGACGTTCGCGCCGAGGCCGGCGTGGCCGTCGTACAGGATCACGTCGGCGCCGGGCGTGAGCTCGGCGTAGCGCTTGTCGAACGTGGCGGGCGCGGACTGGACCTCGTCGACGAGGATCGCCGTGATCGCCACGCTGCGCCCGTCGGGAAACGTCTTCTCGAGGGTGACGTCCGGCGCGGCCACGCCCGGCGACGGCGGGAGGTTCGCGGGCACCGTCGTCGGATCACCGAGCGTCGCGCGCGCGGTGTCGACGAACTCGTTGTACGCGGAGATTCCCGGATCGTACGGATCCGTCGCCAGCTTCGCGTACTTGCCGAAGACCGCGACGACCTTGAGCGCGCCGTCCTCCCAGACCTTGTGGTACTCGGGGTAGCGTCCGGTGGTGTTGCCGCGGTTGACGGTCACCGCGGCGGTCGTCGTCGTGACGTCGGCGGCGTCGAGCGCGCAGCCGCTGGCGTGCGGGCGGTAGTGGTACCAGTAGTTGGTGAGCATGATCGACGCGCCCTCGCCGTCGTTGCACGACGCCGAGTACTTCTGCATGAACGCCGTCTGACCGGCGCCGTCGATGCGGTGGGGGAGCGTGAGCGTGTAGCTCGTGGGCAAGCCCGTCTTGTGTCCCCACGCGACGGGGAGGACCGCGTGGTAGCGCACGCGGGTGAGACCGCCGCCGATCGCCGTCGACGTCACGTTCGTGAGCGCGACCTTGCCGAGGCGCGCGACGCCGGGCTCGGCGTTGAAGTGGCCGACGGTGAAGAGCAGCTGCGCGCGGATGGTCCCGGTGAGGTTCGTCGCCTGCGACGTCGTCACCTCGCCGTCGAACGACATGTCGAGCAGCGTCGCCAGGGCGCTCGAGAAATCCTGGTTGGATCCGTCCGTCGTCTCGGAGGGTGCGCCGCCACACGCGGCTGCGCCTACAAGGAGAGAACAACCCAGGAACCGTCGCGTGCTTCGTCGCATCTTGACCCACCCTTTTCCGTTCGTAACGGAACGTGGCGTACCCCGGACGGGGTGCGGCAGGGTGTCTCGATCGCGTCGCGGGGGGCGACTTACTCCTGGGGCCGCCGGCGAACGGTGAGCTCCAGGTTGAACGGCCCCAAGAGCTTCGCCAGGGTCTTGACCGTCGGGTTGCCGACGCCGCGCTCGAAGTCGATGAGCACGCGCGGGCTCACGCCGACGAGCTGCGCGTACTCCGCCTGCGTCTTGCCGGCGATCTTGCGCATCATCCGCACCGCCTCGATGAGCCCCAGATCTGCGCGCCGCGCGCGTTCGTAGAGCTGGGCGCGCAGCGCGACACGGGCCTCCTTCTTCATGTTGGCCTCCTCGTCGTCGCGACGAGGGCGTCGAGCTCTCGTGCCACCTGCGTGATCCGCGGCTCGCATCGGGCGATGACGCGGGCCGGTACTCCGCATTCCTTCATCGTCTTCGGCAGCTCTCCGATCGCCGGCGCGAGGCCGTGGAGCCACCGCTTGGTCTTCACGGGATCGAGCGTGCCCGCGACCGCCTCGGCGACGCAGCCCCAAGCGGGGAGATCCACGTCGTCGCTCCATCGGCTCACGCGCGCGATCCCCCGCGGGTCCAAGATCATCGGAGCAAGGTCGTACACGGGCGACAGCTCCATCCTGCCGTTCTGCAGCTTGAGCACCGAGGTGTTGCGGGCGTGGTTGTCGGTGTTGCCGAGGGCGACGTCGAGGACGTCGCGCAGAACGAGCTCGCGCACCTCCGCCTCGGGATCGGTCGCGAACCGCGCGAGCGCAGCGGCCTGGCGTTCCTTGCGGAGTGGAGCGCCGAAGTCGGCGACGCCGGCGAGCGAGTACAGGCTCTCGAGCCCGAGGTGCTCTACCTTGCCCCTGCGAACCACGCGGTCGAACCGGGGCACGAAGAGGCAATCGGACTCCCAGGTGACCTCGCCGAGGGTCCTCACGCCCATCGCCTTGGCGACGGCGTGGTAGCCGGCCTCGGCTTCGAGGATGAGGCGGTCGACAGCGTCACGCGTTCGCGGGAACTTCACGAGCCAGCAGCGTCGCGTGCGCGCGTCGGGCAGTGCGCCGTCGGCGTGCCAACGGCCCTTCGTGTCCTCGCGAAGCAGGAACTTCGGCGAGTCTCCGCCGGCGCCGGTCGTCCCGGTTGTTCGGAACGCCGAGGACCCCCTCCCAATGCCGGCGTGCCGATGGCGCCTGACTAATTATTGCTAGTTTACTGGCCAATAGGCGCCGGGGCCTAGGTAGCCCGTTCGTACACCCGCCACTGGCGCTCGGCAGAGAGCAGCGGGTCGCTCTCGTCGCTCCACCACCGCGCGAAGTGGAAGCCGCACGCCTCGTAGGCCGCGATCGACGGGAAATTACGGGCGTGGATGTGCACGTAGACGAGGCCGACGCCGAGCCGGCGCGCCTCGCCGAGCGCGATCTCGACCATCTTCCGGCCGCCACCTTGGCCGCGGAAGCGCCGGTCGACGAGCGTGAACGCGGAGTAGGAGACGTCGCCGGTCACGAGCTGGATGTTCACGCCGGCGAGCGCGCCCGTCGGCAGGAAGAGCCCGACGACGTGCTGGTTCGGCTGCGCGTTCACGTGGAGCGGCGCGCCGCACGCCTCCTGCCAGAAGGCGCGGACGCGCGGCCAGTCCAAAAGGCCGAGCGGGCGCGCGGAGAACGCGGGCCCGTCGGTCGTCCGCTCGCCGAGGTGCCGGAGCACCGCGAACGCGCGCGCCGCCGCCATGGACGCCGCCCATCCCAGATCCGTCCATCTCGCCGGCGCGACGGCGGCCAGGCGATCGAGCGCGCGCGGGCGCAAGCGTCCGACGACCGGACCCGTCCAGTCCTCCGCGAACGGCGCGGCGTCGGCGCGGAGCACGACGCGATCCTTTCGCACCGCGAGCACGCGCCGCCAGGTTAGTCGCCCGCCCGTGGCCACGCACACGACCGCGCCCCGCGCGAGCGCCCCTCGCCCGCCGCGCGCGCGCCCGCGCTCGACGAAGAGCTCCTCGCCTTCTGCCATGAGCACGCCGCTCGTTCGCGCGCCAAGCATGCGCCAGCGCGCCGGCAGCGTGCCGTCGGCATGGCGCGCGCACACGTCGGCGTCGGAGAGGAGATCGGCGTCGGAGATCGCGCGCGCACGCGTCCTCAAGAGGCGCTCGAAACGCTGCGATCCGGTGACGATGTTCACGTTGGCCTGTCCGGGCCCCCGGCGGAAGACTGCCACAAAAGCGCCCCGGCGGTACCCGGGGATCCCTCGCAGGCCTGTTTCCGTGTGAGATGTAGGACAAGCCGCGCGGAGCGCCTCGTGGCTTCCCCTCGCGTCCTCTGCTCAGCCGATCACGCAGCGCGCCGGCGACGCGCGAGCGCGACACCGACGAGGGCGAGCACGAAGGCGAGCGGGCTCTCGCCGCGGCCGCCGGTCGTGTTGCAGCCACCGGTGTCGCCGCTGCCGAAGTCGTCCATGGGGGGGCTCGCGGCGTCGACGCCGCCGCCATGGCTCCCCGAGTCCGTGTAGAAGGGTGGCGGGCTGGTGCCGCTGTCGTCGGGGCCGGGGCCTGGACCGGGGCCGGGCCCTCCGTCGGGAACGGGCGTGGTCCCGCACTTGAGGTGCGGCGCCGCGGCGTTTCGCGGAGCGGGCGCGCCCACGTCGAAGTCTGCCTTGTTGTCGTTCGTGTCGGTGCAGCCCGCGCCCTTGCGCGCGGCGCCCGTCGTGTTGCTGAGGACCGGAACGGCCGCCGCGCCCTCGAAGTCGGACGCCGTACCGTAGCCGACGAGATCGACGACGTTCGGCGTGTTGCAATGGGTGGCGCCGCAGCCGAGGCCCGTCGTCACCTTGGCGAGGGCGACCTTGCCGTTCGTCGCAGCGAGCGCCAGGTTGCCGGTGAGGTCCGGCGTCGGGAGCGGCGCGCCGGCGTCGACGTTCGACGAGGCGAGGCTGACGAGGAAGTACGCGCCGGCAGGGATCACCATGTCCGGCAGCGCGAGGATGTCGACGCTCGGGCCGCCGTCGGCCGTCGGCGAGCCGAAGTCACGCGCGGCGCTCGCGTACTGGAGCGAGAGGCCCTTCGTCGAGACGTCGTTCCTCGTCCGGTTGAAGAGCTCGACGAAGTCGTGGTTCACGACCGCGCCGTTGTTGCCGCCGCCGCCGTACACGGCGCTGATCACGAGACCTGTCCCGTCGCCGGGGGGCCCCGCTTCGACCGGGCCGCTGTCGGTCGGGCTTGCGTCCGTGCCGCCGTCGGTCGCGCCGTCGTTCGTCGCACCGTCGTTCGTCGCACTGTCGTTCGTAGCGCCGTCGCTGGCCGCGCCGTCGTCGGCCGCGCCGTCGCTGGTCGCGCCGTCGTCGGCCGCGCCGTCGCTGGTCGCGCCGTCGCTGGTCGCGCCGTCGTCGCTGGCGTCCGTGCCACCATCGGTGTTCGCGCTGCCGTCGTCGGCGGCGTCGAGGCCACCGTCGGTGTTCGCGCCGCACGTCGCGGCCGTCGTCGCCTGGTTGCGCGGAGCGGTGACGGTGGCGACGTCGAAGTCGTCCTTGTTGACGTCGCTATCCGTGCAACCCGCACCTTTTCGAGCGCCGCCGAGCGTCGCGCTCAGCGCGGCGATCGCCGATCCCGCCGGTCCTTCGAAGTCGTTGGCCGTCCCGTAGCCGACCATGTCGACCACGTTCGAGGTCGCGCAGCGCACCGCGCCACATCCGAGCGGGGTCGCCACGCTCGCGAGCGCGACCTTCCCGTTCGTCGCGCCGAGCGCGAGCCCGGCCGCCACGAAGTCGGGGGTCGGTAGCGGCGTGCCGCTGTCGGGCGGGTTCGCGCCGACCAGGAAGTAGCGGCCCGGCGCGATCGTCACGTTCGGGAGCGTCGCGACGACCTGGAAGTCGCCCGTCGGGCTGCCGTACTGGAGGCTCATGCCCTGGAGCGAGATCGACGACGTGCCTCGGTTGAAGAGCTCGACGAAGTCGGAGTTGAAGAGCGCGCCGCTGTTGCCGCCGCCGCCGTAGACGGCGCTGATGACGAGCCCGACGCTGCCGACGGCCTGCGCCGAGCTGCCGGTGTTGGCGGCGTCGGGAGAGGAGCAGCCGACCGCCGCGCCGAGCGCAGGAAAGGCCGCGAGGCAGAAGAGGGCGCCGATGCGTCGCGCCACGCGTATGTAAGGGGAGGTAGTCATGAACCGCGTTCGTAGCACCCGATTTTGTCGGCGCCGTGACAAAACGCCGCACAATTGCGCAAGGGTGTTCGATTTTCAGCCCTCGGTGTGAGGGGTGCCGAGCCTGGGTCCTATCAGACCCGGCGGCGGCGGCGGCGGGACACGGCGAGGCCGAGCAGGCCGACGGCGAGCCCGAGGTAGCCGTCACGCGAGCTGCCGACGCCCGCAGCGCTGCAGCCGCTGGTGTCCGCGGTGCCGCTGTCGGGGGCGGGATTGGTACCGGCCCCGCTGCTGCTACCGCTGCTACCGCTGCCACCGCTGCTGCCGCTGCTACCGCCGATCGGCGGGAGGCTCGAGCCACCTGCGTCGTCCGCGGGGGGCGGGCCGCCGCCTGTGCCTCCGCACGGCGTCCGCCTCGATCCGGTGTTGCGCGGCGCCGGCGCGCCGAGATCGAAGTCCGCCTTGTTGTTGTTCGAGTCGGTGCAGCCGCCGCCCTTCCGGCTCGCGCTCGACGACGCGCTGAGGGCGCCCGTCGCGCTCCCCTCGAAGTCCGTCGCCGAGCCGTACCCGACGAGGTCGACCACGTTCGTCGCCGGGCAGCGCGTCGTGCCGCCGCAACCGAGCCCGGTCGCGATCCGCGCGAGCGCGATCTTGCCGTTGCTCGGGTCGAGCGCCAAGGTCGGCGCTTCGAGATCGGTCGAAAGTCCGCCGCCCGCATCGCCGACGGCGCCGAGGCCCACGAGGATGTACGCGCCGACGGGCACCGTGATGTCGGGCAGGGCGTAGATGTCGACCGCCCGCCCGCCGAAGTCTCCGCTGCTCGGGGCGATCTGGAGAGAGAGGCCGAGCGTCGAGATCTCGCCCTTCGTGCGGTTGAAGATCTCCACGAAGCCGCGCGCGGCGCCGCCGCCGCCGAAGACCTGACTGAGCACGATGCCGGTGCCGCCGCCAGGTCCGCCGGGTCCAGTGTCGGCCACCGCGCTGTCGGTGGCCGTCGCGCCGTCGTCCGCGTCGACGCCCGCGTCCGTTCCGCCGCCGCACGGCGCCGCCGTCGTCGCCTGGTTGCGCGGTGCGGTCACCGGCGTGACGACGGAGAAGTCCGCGCTGTTGACGTCGGTGTCCGTGCATCCCAGGGCTTTTCGGTAGGCCCCCGCCGTCGCGCTGAGCACACCGACGGCCGAGCCCGTGGGCCCCTCGTAGTCGGTCGCCGTTCCATAGCCGACCATGTCGACGATGTTCGCGGAGTTGCACCTCGTGGCGCCGCCGCACGCGAGGGCCGTCGCGACGCTCGCGAGCGCCATCTTGCCGTTCGTCGCGGAGAGGTTCGTGGTCGCCGTCAGGTCGGGGGCCGGCAACGCGACGCCGACGGCGCCGGCGCTGTTGCCCTGCACGAGGAAGTACTTGCCCGGTGCGATCGTCACGTTGGGAAGCGCGACGGGGCTGCCGAAATCGCCATTGAAGCTGGCGTACTGCAGGCTCATCCCGCCGAGCGAAACGCCGGTCGTGCCGCGGTTGAAGATCTCGATGAAATCGTTCGTGAACGTCGCGTTCACGTTTCCGCCGCCGCCGTACACGCCGCTGATGACCAGGCCTCCGCTTCCGACCGCCTGCGCCGTGGCGCTCGAGGCGGATTCGGGCGTCCCGGGGGACGAGCACCCGGCGGACAGCAGGAACGTCGAAGATGCAGCCATGCCGACAAGCAGGCCCATCCGACGCCCCGCGCGATTGCGAGGCGAATCGTTGGTCATGGTGGCGGGTCTAGCATCACTTCGTCAGGTGGCGAGAACCCGAGCCCCGGTTCCCTGCTCTGAGACACAAAATGAACGAAGCGCGACGGGACAGCCCATCGCGCTTTCGTGACCCCGCTGGAAATGCGGGCTCGAAGTGTCGTCAGACGCGGCGGCGCTTCGGCGGACGGCAGCCGTTGTGCGGCACCGGCGTGACGTCGCGGATGAGCGTGACCTTGAAGCCCGCCGTCTGGAGCGCACGGAGCGCGCTCTCGCGGCCGGCGCCGGGGCCCTTCACGAAGACGGCGATGCTGCGCATCCCGTGCTCCATCGCCTTGCGCGCGGCCTCTTCGGCGGCGAGCTGGGCGGCGAACGGCGTCGACTTGCGTGAGCCCTTGAAGCCGCGCGAGCCGGCCGAAGACCACGCGACGGAGTTGCCGTTCACGTCGGTGATCGTGACGACGGTGTTGTTGAACGTCGACTGGATGTGCGCGATCCCGGTCGAGATGTTCTTCTTGACCTTCTTCTTCGCGGGCTTCTTGCTGGTCGGCGCGGCCGAAGCCGGTCCGCCACTCGTCTTACCTGCAGTCGACATGGCTCAAATCTCTTTCGTGACGTTCAACGAGTCGTGGGGATTTTGTTACGGAGTCGGCTTGCGGACCGCGCGCGAGACGAGGCCCTTGCGGGGGCCCTTGCGGGTGCGCGCGTTGGTGTGCGTGCGCTGGCCGTTGACCGGCAAGCCGCGGCGGTGACGGAGGCCGCGGTAGCAACCGAGGTCCATCAGGCGCTTGATGTTCATCTGCACTTCGCGGCGAAGATCGCCCTCGACCTTGTATTCGGTCTCGAGGAGCTCGCGGATCTTCTTGATGTCGGTCTCGGTCAGCTCTTCGGTCTTCTTGGTCGGCGCGATGCCGGCCTTCTTGCAGATCTCGAAGGCCGTGGCCTTGCCGATGCCGTAGAGGTACGGGAGCGAATACGCGACGTGCTTGTGTCGGGGAAGGTCGACGCCTGCAATACGAGCCATGGTGTGTTCCTTTAACCCTTAACCCTGGCGCTGCTTGTGGCGCGGGTTCTCACAGATGATGCGGACGACGCCCTTGCGGCGCACGACCTTGCACTTGTCACAAATCTTTTTGACGCTCGGACGGACCTTCATGACGGACTCTCTCGTTACGGGAGGCTAGTTGCGAGGCTCTGAACTACTTGTGCCGGTAGGTGATGCGACCGCGGCTGGGATCGTAGGGGCTGACTTCGACGGTCACGCGATCGCCGGGGAGAATACGAATGTAGAACTGACGCATCCTGCCGCTGATGGTGGCCAGTACGACGAGGCCGTTGTCACACTTCACGCGGAACATCGCGTTCGGCAGCGCCTCTTGGACGACACCGTCGAACTCAAGCTTGTCGCCCTTCGGCTCTTTTCTCTCGCGACGTTCACTCATAAGGAATTCAGGCTCTCCTCGGACTTCTTCTCTTCAGCTGATCGCCTGCAGCACACGCTGCGTGACTTCTTCGACCGTTCCCTGTCCGTCGACCCGCTTCAGCATTCCGAGCTTGGCGTAGTAGGGCAGGAGCTCGCTCGTCATCTTCTCGTACGTATCGAGCCGGTTTTTCACAATGTCTTCGTGGTCATCCGCCCGGTGCTCGAGAACGGCATCCGGGGGCGGAGGCTTATACTTCAAGTGGTAGATCTGTCCAGTCCTCTTATCCGTGCGGCGGAGGACGGCCCGCTCGACCAGGAGCTCGCGCGGGACCTCGAGCGCGAGGGCGCAGTCGAGCTTGACGTTGCGGCCCGCCAGCATCTTTCCGAGCGAGTCGGCCTGCGGAGCGGTGCGGGGGAAACCGTCGAGGAGAAAGCCGTTCGCGGCGTCGGGCGCGAGGGTGCGCTCGGCGATGAGGCCGATGACCACGTCGTCGGGCACGAGCGCGCCCTTGGCCATGGCCTCGACGAGCTCCGCCGGCAGACGACCCTCGGCCTTCGCGGCACGGAGCATGTCGCCCGTGGAAACCTGCGGAATACTTCGCTTCTCGCAGATGACCTTCGCCTGCGTGCCCTTGCCGGCACCGGGCGGTCCGAGGAAGACCAGCCTCATACGTCACGCCTCCCGCGGATGCGCGTGGCGCGACCGCCACCCCCGCTCAGGCCTTCGTAGTTGCGCGTGATGAGGTGCGCCTCGATCTGGCTGACGGTGTCGAGCGCGACGCCGACGACGATCATGATGGACGTGCCGCCCCACTGGAAGGGAACGCGGAACGCCTGGCTGATCACCGACGGCACGATGCACACGACCGACACGTAGATCGCGCCACCCAAGGTGATGCGCGTCAGCACGTGGTCGATGTACTCCGCCGTCTGCTTGCCCTGGCGGATGCTCGGGATGAACGCCTGCTGCTTCTTCAGGTTGTCGGCGACGTCGACGGCCTGGAAGGTGACGGCCGTGTAGAAGTAACAAAAGAAGACGATCAGGGCGACGTAGAAGGTGTTGAACAGCCAGTCGCCGCGCTGAAGCGCAGCCTGGAGCGCGCCCATGCCCGGGATCTTGAAGTTCGCCAGCGTCGCCGGGAACATCAGGAGGGACGACGCGAAGATGGGCGGGATGGTGCCGCTCGTGTTCACGCGGAGTGGGAGGTGCGCGGTCTGCCCGCCGTACACGCGTCTGCCAACGGTTCTGCGCGCGTAGTAAATGGGTATCCGCCTTTGCCCGCGCTCGAAGAACACGATCGTGGCGACCGTCGCGAGGACGACCGCCGTGACGGCCGCGAGGTTCAGCGGCTGGATGTTGCCCTTGTTCGTCGCGAAGTAGTTGAAGACGCCCGCAGGTATCCCGTCGACGATGCCGGCGAAGATGATGAGCGAGATGCCGTTGCCGATGCCGCGCTCGGTGATCTGCTCGCCGACCCACATCATGAACGCGGTGCCGGTCGTCAGCGTGATCATCGTCATGAGGCGGAAGCCCCAGCCGGCGTGAATCACGACGTCGCCCACGCGGCCCGTGTCCGAGAGATCGCCGTTGTTCATCCCCTCGAGCGTCATGGCGATGCCGAAGGACTGGACCGTCGACAGAACGATGGTGCCGTAGCGGGTGTACTGGTTGATCTTGCGCGTGCCCTGCTCGCCCTCCTTGCGGAGCTCGTCGAGCGGTTTGAAGACCATCGTGAGGAGCTGGAGGATGATGCTCGCGCTGACGTACGGCATGATGCCGAGCGCGAAGATCGACAGGTTCGAGAGGGCGCCCCCCGAGAACATGTTGAAGAGGCCGAGCAGGCCCCCTCCCTGCTTGCTCACGACCGCCTGCATCACGTTCCGGTCGACGCCGGGGATCGTGACGAAGACGCCGATCCGGTAGACGGCGAGCATGCCGAGGGTGAAGAGCACCCGCTTACGGAGCTCCGGCACCTTCCCGATGTTCGCGAAACCGGCGAGCGACGCCATGCGGTCCTTTCTACTGCCTCAGGTCTTCGGGGTCAGGCGTTCAGGCCTGGGCCGACGAAAGCACGGCCTTGCCGCCGGCCTTCTGGATCTTCGCGGCCGCGGTCTTGGAGAACGCGTCTGCGGTGACGATGACGCTCTTGGTCAGCTCGCCGTCGCCGAGGACCTTGAGGACGTCGAACGAGCCCTTCACGAGGCCCTTGGCCCGGAGAGCCTTCTCGTCGACCTTGGCGCCCGCGGCGAAGATCTCGAGGTCGCCGACGTTGATCTCGGCGATCTTCGACGGGAACGGCGGGTTGAATCCGCGCTTCGGCAGGCGGCGCTGCATCGGCGTCTGACCGCCCTCGAAGTGCGGCTTGAAGCCGCGCGAGCGCGCGTACTGACCCTTCTGGCCACGGCCAGCGGTCTTGCCGAGGCCCGAGCCGACACCACGACCGCGACGGGTCTTCTTCTTGGTGGCGCCTTCGGGCTTCTTCAGATTGGAGAGCGTGTCAGCCATTGACTTCCTCGACCTTCACGAGGTGCATGACCTTCTTGATCGCACCGCGGAAACTGGGCGTATTCGCCACAACGACCTCGGATCCCGGACGACCGAGACCGAGACCCTGGATGGTGAGGCGCATCGGGTGGCTCTGACCGATGAGGCTCTTCGTCTGCTTGACCTTGAGTTTCTTGCTCACGGCGTCGCCTCCGGAAGCTTCGCGGAGCTCTTACGGTCCTGAGCGATCAGGTCGCCCACTTCCTTCCCGCGTTTTGCGGCGACCTGCTCCAGGCTCTTCAGCTCCTTGAGCGCCGTGATCGTCGCGCGGACGATGTTGTGCGGGTTCGACGAGCCGATGCACTTGGTCAGGATGTCGTGGATGCCGGCGCTCTCGACGACGGCGCGGACGGCGCCGCCGGCGATGACGCCCGTTCCCTGCGAGGCCGGACGGAGGAACACACGGCCGGCGCCGAAGTGACCGAGCACCTCGTGCGGGATCGTGACGCCGCTCAGCGGAACCTTGAAGAGGTTCTTGCGCGCCTGGTCGTTGCCCTTGCGGATCGCCTCGGGGACCTCGTTGGCCTTGCCGAGGCCGACACCCACGTGGCCCGACTCGTCGCCCACGACGACGAGCGCCGCGAACGAGAAACGACGGCCGCCTTTGACGACCTTCGCGACTCGGTTGATGTGGATGATCCGCTCCTTGAGCTTCTCTTCGTCGATCTGGTCGAACGCCATGGCTTTACTCGTTCTCGGTTCCTGCTGGGGGGTGTCGGGGGGAGCGGCATCCGCTCCCCCTGACCTAGAATTTCAATCCCGCTTCGCGCGCGGCGTCGGCCAGAGCGCGGACGCGCCCGTGGTAGAGGTAGCCGTTGCGATCGAAGACGATGCTGCTGATGCCCTTGGCGAGCAGGAGCTTCGCGATGGCCGTTCCGACCTTCTTCGCCGCGTCGCTCTTCGTCGCGTCGTCGATGGTGGTACGGACTTCCTTCGTGAGCGTCGAGGCGTGCGCGACGGTGTTGCCCGTCACGTCGTCCACGACCTGGGCGTAGATGTGCTTCGCGCTGCGAAACACGGTGAGGCGCGGCTTCACGGCCGTCCCGCTGATCTTCCGTCGGATACGGAGCTTGCGTCGCTCGCGACCGACAATTTGCATCGCCATGACTACTTACCGCCCTTGCCGGCCTTGCCAGCCTTCTCGCGGATCTTCTCACCCTGATAACGAACGCCCTTGCCACCGTAAGGCTCCGGCGGCCGGTAGCCGCGAAGCTTGGCGGCCGTCTGACCCATCTTCTCCTTGTCCGCACCGGAGAGGATGATGAGCGTGCCCTTGCTGTCGCCGGGGATCTCGATCTTGATGCCTTGCGGGACCGGGAAGTTGATCGGGTGCGAGAAGCCGAGCGCCATGTTGAGCGTCGTGCCCTTGAGCTCGGCGCGGTAACCCGTGCCGACGAGCTGCAGGGTCTTCACGTAGCCGGTGCCGGCGCCTTCGACCATGCCGTTGATGAGCGCGCGGGCGAGGCCCTGGAAGCGCGCGCCGTCGCGCCCTCCGACCGTGGGGGCCACCGTGATTTCGCCGTTGGCGATCTTCACGTCGACGTTCGGCGTGATGGTGCGCGACAGGTTGCCCTTGGGGCCCTTGACGTCGATCTTGCCGTTGGCGATCGTCGCGGTGACGCCCTTGGGGAGCGGGATCGGCTTCTTGCCGGTCCGGGACTGGCGGAGATTCGCCGGTGCGTTGGTGGCTTGGGATGTCTGAGCGGTCATGGGATCACCAGATCTCGCAGAGAAGCTCGCCGCCGATGCGCTGCTTCTTCGCTTCTTTGTCGGTCATGACGCCCTTGCTCGTCGACAAGACCGACACGCCCATGCCCGAGCGGACCTTGGGGATGCGATCGAAGCGGACGTACACGCGGCGGCCCGGGGTCGAGACGCGGCGAACGCCGTCGATGGCGCTCTCCTTGCCGCGGCCGTAACGGAGAACGACGGTCAGCATCTTGGGGCCTTCGCCCTCACTGGTGCGGACGTCGTCCACGAAGCCTTCGCCCTTGAGGACTTCGGCGATGTGCTGCTTCAGGAACGAGTGCGGCATCTCCACGCGGTCATGGCGCGCGAGGGCGCCATTGCGGAGGCGTGCCAGCATGTCGGAGATCGGATCGGTAAGCATTTCGTTCTCTCCTACCAGCTAGCCTTGATCACGCCCGGGACTTCCCCACGGAGCGAGAGCAAACGAAGACAAATGCGGCAAAGCTCGAACTTCCGGTAGTAGCTGCGCGCGCGCCCGCAGACCTTGCAACGGCTGCGGTGACGCACGGGAAACTTCGGGGCTCGGTTCAACTTTGCGAACTGACATGCACGCGCCATGATCGGTTTCCTCTGGGCTCTTTCAGGCAGCCCGGAAGGGCATTCCAAGGTGCTGCAAGAGCGCACGCCCCTCTTCGTCGTTGTTCGCCGAGGTCACCAGGGAGATGTTGAGCCCCTTGATGACGTCGATGCGGTCGTAGTTGATCTCCGGGAAGATGATCTGCTCGCGGAGGCCGAGCGTGTAGTTGCCCTTCCCGTCGAAGGCCTTGCGCGACACGCCACGGAAGTCGCGCGTGCGCGGGAGCGCCAGCGAGATGAGGCGGTCCAGAAACTCCCACATGCGCGCGCGGCGCAGGGTCACCATCGCGCCGATGGGGATGCCCGCGCGGAGCTTGAAGCTCGCGATCGCCTTCTTGGAGCGCGTGACGATCGGCTTCTGGCCGGTGATCGCGCGGAGCTCCTCGACGGCGGCGTCGACGATCTTGGGGTTCGTCACCGCGGCGCCGAGGCCCATGTTGATGACGATCTTCTTCAGCGTCGGAACCTGGTTCGGGTTCGTGTAGCTGAACTGCTTGACGAGGGCCGGGACGACCGTCTCCTTGTACTTCGCGATGAAGCGGGGGGCGATCGCGGTCGTGTTGCTTACGACCTTCGCCTTGGGGGCCTCTTCGCCCCCGCCCTTCTTGGAGCCCTTCGCGGCGCGCGGCTTCTTCTCTTGTTTCTCGTCAGCCATGGCCTATTCCTCAGCCTTTGCGTTCTGGATGACCTCGCCGCTCTTCACGGCGACGCGGACCTTGTGGCCCTTCTCATCGGTCTTGAAGCGCACGCGCGTGCCCTTGCCCGTCTTCGGGTCCACCGGCATCACCTTGCTGGCGAACATCGGCTGCTCGCGCTCGAGGATGCCGCCCTGGGGGTTCTTCTGGGTCGGACGCATGTGGCGCTTGACGAGGTTGATCCCCTCGACGAGGACCTTGTCGTCCTCCGCCATGATGCGGGAGATCTTGCCGGTCTTGCCCTTGTCCTTGCCGCTGATGACGACGACGAGGTCGCCCTTGCGAAGACGCGCAGCCATCACAGCACCTCGGGAGCGAGCGAAATGATCTTCATGAACTTCTTGCTGCGGAGCTCGCGGGCGACCGGTCCGAAGATGCGGGTTCCGATGGGCTCCATCTGATCGTTGATGAGGACGGCGCTGTTCGCGTCGAACTTGATGTAGCTGCCGTCGGCGCGCGACTGCTCGCGGCGGGTGCGGACGACGACGGCCTTGGCGGTCTCGCCCTTCTTCGCCTTGGTGCCCGGGAGGGCTTCCTTGATCGCGACGACGATGACGTCGCCGATCGTGGCGTAGCGACGGCGGGAGCCGCCGAGCACCTTGATGCACTGGACGAGCTTCGCGCCGGAGTTGTCGGCGACGTCCAGGGTGGTTTTTGCCTGAATCATGTGATCACTCCTCCACGAACTTCTTGACGAGACGGACCACGATGAAACGCTTGTCTTTCGAGATCGGGCGGTGCTCCTGGATCTCGACCTGGTCGCCGATCTTGTACTGGTTCGTCTCGTCGTGCGCCTTGAAGCGGACGCGGGAGCGGACGTACTTGCCGTAGAGCGGATCTTTGCGGGCGTTGATGCACTCGACGACGACCGTCTTGTTCATCTTGTCGCGGACGACCTTGCCCACGATCTTGCGACGGAAGCCATGCGCGATGATGTCGGGCGATGCTTGCGTGGTCATGACTACTTCGCCTCACTCTTCTTGGACGTCTTCTTCGCGGCAGGCTTGCTCGCGGCAGCCTTCGGCGCAGCGACTGCAGGGCTGCTCTTGAGAGCCGCCTTCGGCGCCTTCGCGGGCTTGGGGGCCTTCGCCGCCTTCTCTGCCTTCGGTACCGCGACCGGAGTGGTTCCGAGCTTGCGCTGGATGAGGATGGTCTTCACGCGCGCGAGGTCGCGGCGGGCCTTCTTCATCGAGCTCGTGTCGTCGAGGCGGTTGGTGAAGTTCTTGAGGCGGTTCTCGAAGACGTCCTTCGCCAGGCTCTTCTCGAGCTCGGCGAGGTCCTCCGGGGTGCGCTCACGCAGATCCTTGGACTTCATCAGACCACTCCTCGAGCGAGAAACTTGTAGCCAACCGGAAGCTTGTGGCCGGCCAGGCGGAACGCCTCGCGCGCGGTCACTTCGTCGACGCCGGAGATCTCGTACATGACGCGACCCGGCTGAACCTCGGCGGCCCATTCCTCGACGCTGCCCTTGCCTCCGCCCATTCGAACTTCGAGGGGCTTCTTGGTGACGGGGCGGTGCGGGAACACGCGGATCCAGAGCTTGCCGAGGCGCTTCACGTGGCGGGTGATCGCCATACGAGCGGCTTCGATCTGGCGCGACGTGAGACGGCCGGGCTCGGTCGCCTGCATGCCGAAATCGCCGAAGTCCACGTCCGAACCGCGGCGCGCGAGGCCACGATTGTGGCCCTTCTGCATCTTCCTGAACTTGGTGCGCTTGGGGGAAAGCATGTCCGTCTTCCTCTAAAAGATCCTGGGGCCGTCAGATCAGGTGGCTGCCGGGCCGGTGCCCGAGCCGATGCCCGTCTGGGGGCGGCGAACGCGGCGCTGGAGGACCTCACCCTTGAAGATCCAGCACTTGCAGCCGATGATGCCGTACTTGGTGCGTGCTTCCGCGGTGCCGAACTCGATGTCCGCGCGGAGCGTGTGGAGCGGGACGCGGCCTTCGCGGTAGGTCTCGACGCGGCTCATCTCGCTGCCGCCGAGGCGACCGGAGCAGCGGATGCGGATGCCCTTGGCGCCGAACTTCATCGCGGTCGAGACCGCCTTCTTCATGGCGCGGCGGAACGCGACACGGCGCTCGAGCTGGGTCGCGACGTTCTCGGCAACGAGCTGCGCGCTCGTCTCGGCCTTGCGGATCTCCTGGACGTCGATGAAGACCTCGTTGTCCGTGAAGCTCTGCACGCCGGCGAAGAGCGGCTCACCCTTGGCGGCCGTCTTCAGGTTTCCGATCTTCAGGGTCTCGATGCCCTTGCCGCCCTTGCCGATGACCATGCCGGGGCGCGCGGTGAAGACGATCACCTTGCACTTGTTCGCGGCGCGCTCGACCTCGACGCCCGCGATGTTCGCGTTCATCAGGTATTCCTTCACCGCGCGCTTGATGCGGATGTCCTCGTGCAGCCACTTGGCGTAGGCCTTGTCCTCGAACCACTTCGAGTTCCAGGTCTTGATGATGCCGAGGCGGAAGCCGTACGGATGAACTTTCTGTCCCATTACGCGCGCTCTCCGAGGATGACGGTGATGTGGCTCAGGCCCTTCTGAATGCGGGTCGCGCGGCCCATGGCGCGGGGGCGCCTGCGGCGCATGTGCTTGTTCGGCGCCTTGTCGACGAACGCGGTCTCGACGAACAGGGCGTCGACGTCGACCCCCGGGCTCGTCGTGCGCGCGTTCGCGACGGCGCTCTCGATGATCTTCTTCAGGATCGGCGCGCCGGATTTCTTGGTGAACTCCAGAAGCTGGAGCGCCTCGCCGGCCTGACGGCCGCGAACCAGATCGACCATGACCCGAGCTTTGCGCGGGCTGATCCGCGAAAAGCGGGCAATCGCCTTGGACACCATGAGTAGACCTTCTCCTGAAAAGAGCGCCGTGCTCCGAAGAGCCCGACTTCGCTGGCGCCGTCGTACTCGCGGGCCCGAAACCCAGAGGTTCGTCGGGGAACCGCGCGAGCCGTTACGGCCGCCAACTGAATGAAACTACGCGAAACTAGAAGTGAATCGAGGCAGTCCCGAGGGCAAGGGGCCAGCGGGGAGGCGTACTTTACGTGCGACGCGCGGAATCGCAAGCGAAAAGAGTGAGTCGGGGGCTACGAGGCAGCTAGTCCCGTCATCCGCGCGCTCTCTTTCCAGAGGCGCTCGGCCAGGCCCTCGTCCTGGGCGAGCTTCGCGGGCGCGCGTTCGACGTTGGCGTCGAAGTACCCGCCCGACTTGCCGACGACGTCGGGGCTCGTGGCCAGGTAGACCACGCGCGTCGCGGCCTCCTCGGCGCTGATCATGAAGAGGCCCTTGGCGACGGTGAGGATCGGCTGGGCCCAGCCCGGCGCGCCCGCCCAGATGTTCGTCGCCACGCCGCCCGGGTGGAGCGAGGTGACGGTGACATCCTTGCCCCTCAGGCGTTTCGCGAGCGAGCGTGTGAAAAGAACGTTGCCGAGCTTCGACCGGCGGTACGCGCGCATGATCGAGTAGCCGCCCTTCTCGTAGCCCATGTCGTCGAAGTCGAGATCGCCGCCGTAGTGGCCGGTGCTCGCGACGTTGACGATGCGCGACGGGGCAGATTTCTCGACAAGGTCGAGGAGGAGGTTCGTGAGGAGGAAGTAGCCGAGGTGGTTCACCGCGAACGTCTGCTCGATGCCGTCGACCGTGACCTTGCGGTCCTTGTTCACGCCGCCGGCGTTGTTCACGAGGATGTCGAGGCGCGCGTGCGCGGCGCGGTAGTCCTCTGCCAGCTTGCGGATGCTCGCCTGCGAGGAGAAGTCGCACGTGAGGAGCGAAACCCTGTCTGCGCCCGAGCGTTTGCGGATGTCGATGGCTGCGGCGTCTCCCTTCTTGGGGTCGCGCGCGACGATGACGACCTCCGCCCCGAGGCGCGCGAGGCCGACCGCGGCCTCGAGACCGATGCCAGAGTTGCCTCCGGTGACGAGGACGGTCTTTCCTTCGAGCTGCTTGGTGCTTTCCGTCGTCGTCATGGGCGCTCCGATGGCTGAGCCAGGCAAAAGGTTGCGGGCGCTACGTACATCACATCCGATCCGAAGGGGGAGGCTGCTTTTTCGGGTCCGCCTTGGGCGTCGTCGGCGGCGGCGCGGGCGCGGGCGTCTTGTCGTCGTCGAGGTGGAGCGGAGGGCTGCCGGGTCGGGACCGCGCGGGGAGGACCTCGCGCCCGCCGTCCTCCAGGTAGACGTCGCCGGATTTCATCACGAAGCGGACCCGCTCGGTGGCGGTGATGTCGGCGAGCGGGTCGCCATCGACGGCGATGATGTCCGCCCACTTCCCCGGTTCGATCGCGCCGACCTTGTCGGACCAGCCGAGCGCGTCGGCGGCGTTGAGGGTGGCGCTCTGGAGCGCCTGGAGCGGCGTCATGCCCATCTTCACGAGCGCGGCGAACTCCTGCGCGTTCTCGCCGTGCGGGAAGACGCCCGCGTCGGTGCCGAACGCGAAGCGGACCCCGGCCTTGAACGCCTTGGCGCGCGCCACCGTCCCCTGCGCGTCGATCGTCCTCATCTTCGCGATGAGCTCGGCAGGGATGTGCCGTTTCTCGCCGTTCTCGAGGAGGTCGTGGCCGACCGCGAGGGTCGGGATGAGCCAGGTGCCCCGCGCCTTCATGGCGGCGATCGCCAGATCGTCGACGTAGGTGCCGTGCTCGATCGTGTCGACGCCCGCCTCCACGGCGAAGCGGATCCCCTCGCCGCCATGCGCGTGCGCGGCGACGCGGCGCCCCAGACGGTGCGCGTCGGCGACGATCAGGCGGAGCTCTTCGGGCGTGTACTGCGAGGTCTTGGGATCGTCGCCCGCAGAGAGCACGCCGCCGGTCGCGCAGATCTTGATGACGTCGGCACCGAACTTGATCTGCTCGCGCACCTTCTTCTGCACCTCGGCGGCCCCGTCGGCTACACCGGTCGGTGCCGACGAGCGCCAGTCGTACGCGGGCATGTTCTCGTCGCAGTGGCCTCCGGTGATGCCCATCGCCATGCCGCCAGCCACGACTCGGGGACCCTCGATCTCCCCGGCGTTGATGCCGTCGCGTAGCGCCACGTCCTCGTAGGCGTGGGCGTGCAGGTTGCGGACTGTGGTGAAGCCGGCGATGAGCGTCGCGCGCGCGTTCTTCACGCCGATCACGGTGTCGCGCGCGATCGAATGGCCGAGGTGGCTCCAGGTGGCCGATTCGGGCTCATAGGTGAGGTGGACGTGCAGGTCGATGAGGCCGGGCATCACCGTGCCGGTCTTGAGCTCGATGACCTCGGTGCCGGGGGCGGCGACGAGCTGCGGCGACGGGGCGACCTTTACGATCGTGCCGTCGAGGATCGCGATCGACTGATCGGTGAGCACCTTGCCTGTGCGCACGTCGAGGAGGCGCGCAGCGCGGACGATGACCTTGCGGCCGATCGCGACCGGACGCTCGCGGATAGGCGTGGGGAGCGACGCAGCGACGGGCGGCGCGACCTCACGCGTCGGCGCGATGGGCTCGTAACGCGAGCCGCTCGCCGCTGGACGCGACGGCGCGCACGCCGGGACGAGCGCGGCGACGAGCAGCGCGGCGAAGGCAGAGGCAGAGCAGGGAGACAGGACGGCGGGGTGCTTCACGCGCGCGAGTATCGCCGATGCCCCGACGTTTGGGAGTCAGAAGATGCGCGTGCAGGCGATCGCGTTGCCGGTGTAGCGCTGGCAGGTGTACGAGGTCATCTGCTGGCTGACCGCGTCGTTGACCGTCACCACCGCCGTGCTGCCCTGGGCGCAGAGCGTCCCCGTGAGCGTCTCGCCGGGGAGCGTCGAGAAGCGAAATGTCTGCGTCGTCGCCGCGGTGTTGGCGGCGCACGTCGTCGGCACGATCATGCCGTAGTCGACGAAGGTGGCGTTCGTCGTGCGAAGCCGGAGGGTCGACGCGTTCGTCGCCTCGAGGACGAAGTTGGTGCCGGTGTAGAGCGTGATCGGACCTGCCCCGAAGACCGCGGTGACCCGAGGGTACGACGAGCCCTGCGGTCCTGGCGGTCCGACCGGCCCTTGCGCGCCGGTCGCACCCGTCGGGCCAACGGGTCCGCGCGGGCCGATGGGCCCGGCCGGTCCGGCGGGCCCCGTCGCTCCGGCGACACCGGGGATGCCTTGCGGGCCGGTCGCGCCCGCGGGCCCCTGAACGCCTGCCGGTCCCGCCGGCCCCGCCGGCCCTGGCGGTCCTGCCGGTCCGATGAGCCCGGTCTTCGGCCCGACCCAGTTTCCCGCGGCGTCGATGACGACGCCGCCGCCGACGCTCACCGTCTTCGGGGAGATGTCGCCGGTCACGTTGTCGCTCACGAGCGCGTACGGAACGCTCACGAGCGCCTGGCGCGGCGTCATCTCGGTGTCGCCGTTGACCGACACGCCCAGGTAGCGCTTCGTCCCGTCGAACACGCCGGCCGGCAAAGGCGTCACCTCGCCGAGGCGTGCGGAGAAGTAGCCCCCGTCGATGGTGATCGACTGCGTCTCGGTCCAGAGCACGTTGCCCGCGGTGGGAGCGTCGTAGAGCGCGAAGACGAAAGACGTCGCGCCGACGATCGGGTTGCCCGTCGCGTCGAACAGCCGCCCCTGCTCGTCGAGCGACATCGGCACCGCCGCGGCGTGCGACGCGTACGTGACGCCCGCCAGGATCACCGCCCCCGCCGCCCTCAACGCCTTGGCCGTTCCTGTCATGTCGAAAGCTCCTGCATCCTCGCCGCCAAACCGCGCGCGCTCGCCTCGTTCATCGCAGCTGCGTCGCGCCGGCGACGCCCCCCTTGAGTCGGTACTTGGGGGATGCGCTCGACGCATTGCCGCCCGGTCCCTGCCCGAGCGACACGACCATCCGGTACTTTGGGCTCGCGCACACCGTGCCGCCGGAAACCAGCGCGCCGCCCGGCTTGCCGAAGCCGAGGGGGCCTGCGTCGCCCCCGTCGACCGCGCCGTCACGCGCAGCGTCTCCGCCTGCGTCGCCCCTGCCGCCGTCGCTCGCGTCGTGGGTGGTCGCGTCGGCGTCGGTCGCGGCGGTCGCGTCGCTCGCGTCCGCGACGACCGAGCCTGCGTCGTCGCACGTGAGGCATGTGTCGTCGCCTCCGCAGCCCATCGCGGCCAGCGGCAGCAGTGCGATCACGGCACGCAGGCGCATCGTCTTCGGTAGGACAGCGTGCGGCCCATCGGCAGGCCAAGTTTTCAGGCTGCAAATACGGGAAAGCCCGCGCGACGGATCGCACGGGCCTTCGAGGAAGCGCCCGGGCGTCGTGAGACGCCCGAGCTTCTGGTGGCGGTGGCTTACTTGGCCGGCGGCGGAGCGGCGGAGCCGCCCTTGGCGACCTTGGCCTTCTTGTCGCCCGAGTGGCCATGGAACGTGCGCGTCGGGGCGAACTCGCCGAGCTTGTGCCCGACCATGTTCTCCGTGACGAACACCGGAACGAACTTGCGTCCGTTGTGAACGGCGAAGGTGAGCCCGACGGCGTCCGGGGTGATCGTGCTGCGGCGCGACCAGGTCTTGATGACCTTCTTGCTCTGGGTCGCACCGGCGGCGGCGATCTTCTCGGCCAAGTGGCCGTCGACGAATGCACCCTTCTTGATTGAACGCGGCATGGTGACTCTCCGTTAACCCTTCTGTCCGCGGCGCTTGATGATCATGCCGTCAGTCCGCTTGTTGTTGCGCGTCTTGAGGCCCTTCGATAGCTGGCCCCACGGCGAGCACGGGTGACGACCGCCGCTCGAACGACCCTCGCCGCCGCCCATCGGGTGGTCGACCGGGTTCATGGTGACGCCGCGGTTGTGGGGGCGGCGACCGAGCCAGCGCGAACGACCGGCCTTGCCGATCGTGATGTTCGCGTGGTCGGCGTTCGACACCTGACCCACCGTCGCGTGGCAGCGCTGGTGGATCTGGCGAACCTCGCCGGACGGGAGGCGAACCTGGGCCCACGCCCCGTCCTTCGCCATGAGCACGCCACCGGAGCCGGCGGAGCGAACGAGCTGTCCGCCCTTGCCACGCTTCATCTCGATGTTGTGGATCGTGGTTCCGAGCGGGATGTACTGCAGCTCGAGCGAGTTGCCGGGCTTGATGTCGGCGTGGCGGCTCGAGATGATCTTGTCACCGACGTTGAGCCCGTCGGGGCAGAGGATGTAGCGCTTCTCGCCGTCCACGTAGTTGAGCAGCGCGATGCGCGCGGTGCGGTTGGGATCGTACTCGATCGTCGCGACGACGGCGGGGATGCCCACCTTCTCGCGGCGCCAGTCGAGGATGCGGTAGCGCTGCTTGTGACCGCCGCCGCGGAAGCGGCTGGTGATGCGACCGTTGTTGTTACGACCGCCCGTGGACGTCTGGTGCTCGGTGAGCTTCTTGAGCGCCTTGACGCCTCGGGTGATCTCCTTGAAGTCGGAGACCGAGTAGAAGCGCCGCGCCGGGGAAGTCGGCCTGAAAGTCTTGATACCCATGGTCAGCTCTCGCTCGCGGTCGTGTCGGCGAAGAAGTCGATGTTGTCACCGGCCTTGAGGGTGACCATCGCCTTCTTCCAGTTCTGCATCTTGGCGTACCCGCGGCCCATGCGGCGGTCTTTGCCGCGCATGACGAGGGTGTTCACGTTGGTGACCGTCACCTTGAAAAGCTTCTGGACGGCTTCCTTGATCTGGATCTTGTTCGCGTCCCGCAGGACCTCGAAGACGACGATGTTCTTCTCGCGAAGACGGTTCGCCTTCTCGGTCAGGGCGATCGGACGGCGGATGATGCTTTCGGGGGTCATTTCTCGCCTCCGGCGTTCTTCATGCAGCGTTGCTCGAGCGCCTTGGCGGCGTCCTGCGAGAGGACGAGCGTGTCGTGGCGAAGGAGGTCGTACACGTTCAGCCCCTCGGGGGGGAGGAACGCGTGATCCTTGCTGTTGCGGATCGAGAGCTTGAGCTTCTCGTTGGTGTTGCTGTCGACGACGAGGGCCTTCTTCTTGGCCTGGAGCGTCGAGAGGGCACCCACGAGGGCCTTGGTCTTGATCTCCGCGAGGTCGAAGCGGTCGACGACGACCATGCGGCCCTCGGCGACGAACTTCGACAGGGCGCTGCGGAGCGCGCCGACGCGCACTTCGCGCGGGGGACGGTAGCTCCAGTCGCGCGGACGCGGCGGGTGGGCGCGACCGCCACCAACGTAAATCGGCGCGCGGATCGAGCCGTGGCGCGCGCGCCCCGTGCCCTTCTGCTTGTTGACCTTCTTGGTGCTGCCGGAGACCGCCGAGCGGTTCTTCGCGCACTGCGTGCCCTGACGGCGGGAAGCGAGCTGGGCTTTGACGACCTCGTAAAAGAGATGCTCTTTCACTTCGGTCGCGAAGACCTCGTCGGCGAGCTCGACTGAGCCCACCTTCTCGCGCTTCATGTTGAAGACGTCGATCTTTGCCATGACAAATCCTTACTTCAGCTCTTGATCTCGACGTCTACGCCCGCCGAAAGGTCCAACTTCATGAGCGCGTCCAGCGTCTGCTGGGTCGGCTCGAGGATGTCGAGAAGGCGCTTGTGCGTCCTGATCTCGAACTGCTCACGCGACTTCTTGTCGACGTGCGGTCCGCGCAGGACGGTGTAGCGCGAGATGTGCGTCGGGAGGGGGATAGGCCCCGCCACGCGCGCGCCCGTGCGCTTCGCCGTCTCGACGATGTCCGAGGCGGACTTGTCGAGCAGCGTGTGATCGAACGCCTTCAGGCGGATGCGAATTTTGGTGGCGGAAGCCATATCTGAAACTCCTGGTGTGGACCACGCTTCGGAAGACCGAAGACGTGCCGTCTTACTCGATGACCTTGGTGACGATGCCGGCGCCGACGGTGCGGCCGCCTTCGCGGATCGCGAAGCGCATTTGCTCCTCGAGACCGACCGGCGTGATGAGCTCGATCGACATCGTGATGTTGTCCCCCGGCATGACCATCTTGGTCCCCTCC